>CAJUJK010000001.1:0-2143 GCA_910586705.1 uncultured Lachnospiraceae bacterium
ACAGATGGATAAAATCGTGGTTGAGGATTTGGATTTATTCTACGGAAACTTTCAAGCCTTGAAAAAAATAAATGTGGCGTTTAAGGAACACGAAATTACCGCGCTGATCGGACCGTCGGGCTGCGGTAAATCGACATTATTAAAAACATTGAACCGAATGAATGATTTGGTGGAGGGCTGCCACATCAAAGGGACTATCCGTTTAGACGGTGAAGATATTTATGGAAATATGGATATTAACCTACTGCGTAAACGTGTGGGAATGGTATTTCAAAAACCGAATCCGTTCCCTATGAGCATTTATGACAATGTTGCCTTTGGAGCAAGGACACATGGTATCCGTTCTAAAGCTGCGCTGGACGAAATTGTAGAGCGTTCCTTAAAAGGGGCGGCAATTTGGGACGAGGTAAAAGACAGGCTGAAAAAATCTGCGCTTGGTATGTCGGGCGGTCAACAGCAGCGTCTTTGCATTGCCCGCGCTTTGGCAGTGGAGCCGGAAGTTTTGCTGATGGACGAACCGACCAGCGCACTTGACCCTATTTCTACGGCAAAGGTAGAGGAACTTGCCGCAGAATTAAAAAAGGACTATACCATTGTCATTGTGACACATAATATGCAGCAAGCACTCCGAATTTCCGACAGGACAGCGTTTTTCCTGCTTGGGGAAATGGTGGAGTTTGGAGAAACAGAAAAATTATTCTCCATGCCGCAGGACAAGCGGACAGAGGATTATATTACGGGGAGGTTTGGATAATGCGCCTAAAATTTGATGAACAGTTAGATTTATTAAATAAAGAGTTGATTACAATGGGGGCTTTTTGTGAAAATGCGATTGCTATGTCCGCAAAAGCTCTGACAGAGGGGAATCCCGCGCTTGCAAAGGCTGTTCCCGATCTCTCTGTTCAGATAGACCACAAGGAGCGCGAAATTGAAACTATGTGTCTAAAGCTACTCTTACAGCAGCAGCCCGTGGCAAAAGATTTGAGGGTTGTATCGTCCGCGCTGAAAATGGTGACAGATATGGCAAGAATCGGAGATCAATCCGCAGACATAGCGGAAATTATCACATTAGCCAATATCCACGCCACCGACGACACACAAGTTATCCATGATATGTCGGTTGCTGTCATTAAAATGGTAACGGACAGTATTGACGCTTTTGTGAAAAAGGATATGCAGATGGCGAAAGCCGTGATAGATTATGATGATGTGGTGGATTCCTTTTTCGATAAGGTGAAGAAAATGCTGATTGAACTTTTCAGCAAGCCCGAAACAGACGGTGAGTATGCCATAGACCTGTTAATGATTGCAAAATATTTTGAACGTATCGGAGATCATGCGGTCAATATTGCAAAATGGGTTCTGTTCTCAATCACAGGGAACAAAGAGGGGTGAACATACCGCCATTGATGAAATATAGGTAATATGGTATGATTGAGTTCGGAATATTGCCACAGGAAAGAAAGGAGCAGATTTACATGATTTATTGTGTTGAGGACGACAGCTCTATCCGTGATCTGATGATATACACATTAAATTCTGCCGGATTTGAAGCAAAAGGTTTTGACGGCGCGGACACCCTTTTTGACGCTTTGCAGACAGAAAAACCCCAGCTTATTATGCTTGATATAATGCTTCCCGGCGAAGATGGCATTTCCATATTGAAAAAGCTGCGTATGCAGGGGACGACAGAGGATATTCCTGTTATTATGGCAACAGCCAAAGGAACCGAATACGACAAAGTAACCGGGCTTGACTTGGGAGCTGATGATTACCTTGCAAAGCCGTTTGGCATGATGGAAATGATTTCCCGTGTGAAAGCGGTATTGCGCCGTACAAGCCCGAAAGAAGAAACAAAAAAGCTAAAAATTGGAAATTTAGAATTGAATTTGGAAACATATATTGTACTTGTAAACAACGAACGGGTTCAGTTGACACTGAAAGAACATAAGCTGCTCCATACTTTTATGGAAAACCCCGGACGGGTGTTTACACGCGATCAGCTTCTTGAAATGATATGGGGCATTGACTACATAGGAGAAACCCGAACCGTAGATGTTCACATTGGAACACTCCGAACAAAATTAGGCGAATGTGGGAGCTATATTGAAACGGTACGGGGAGTTGGGTATCGAATGGAGGG
>CAJUJK010000001.1:2243-182685 GCA_910586705.1 uncultured Lachnospiraceae bacterium
GCGAATGTGGGAGCTATATTGAAACGGTACGGGGAGTTGGGTATCGAATGGAGGGGGAAGTATGACGAAACGAATTTTTCGTTCAATCTGCCTTGTCGCATTGACTGTTTTTCTTGCGTCTGTTGTCCTGTTCATGGGTGTTCTGTATGAATACTTTTCAAATGTTGAACAGGCACAGCTAAAAATGCAGACAACCCTTGCCGCACAGGGCGTTACAAATGAGGGCATTGATTATTTCCATGATTTGAAAGTGAAAAATTATCGTATATCATGGATTGATACAGAGGGAAATGTTATTTTTGATAGTGCGTCTGATACTGCGGAAATGGAAAATCATTTAGAGCGGGAAGAAGTGCGGGAAGCCCTTTCTTCGGGCTATGGTGAAAGCAAACGGTATTCTGCTACTTTGATGGAGCGTTCGTTTTATTCCGCGCAGAAACTTGATGATGGCACTGTATTACGGCTTTCCATATCTCAAAATTCTATTTTGACGCTCCTTTTAGGTATGACACAGCCGATTTGCATTATATTTGTGATCGCGCTGATTCTTTCCATTGTTTTAGCTATTCAAGTTTCAAAAAAAATAGTAAAGCCATTAAATGAAATTGATCTTGATAATCCGTTGTCAAATGAGGGCTATGATGAGCTTTCCCCTTTTTTACGGCGTATTGACAGCCAGCAAAAACAGCTACGGGGGCAGAAAGCCGAGCTTCTCCAAAAAGAGAATGAATTAAATACGATTATCGGCAGCATGAATGAGGGCATGATTCTCCTAAATCAAAAAGGAAAAATTATCAGTATAAACCCTGCGGCAAGAAAACTGTTGGACGCTGACACAGACTGTATCGGTTCTGATATGCTGTCCTTATGCCGTAATCTTGAATTGCAGGAAATCCTTACGAAAGCCTTGCACGGAGAACGGGGCGAAAACATTATCCGGCTACATGGAGAAAGCTATCAAATTGACGCTAACCCGATCACTTCTGAAAACATTGTGAAAGGAGCCGCGCTTTTCTTTTTCAATGTGACAGAAAAAGAAAAAGCGGAACAGATACGGCGCGAATTTACCGCTAATGTGTCCCATGAATTAAAAACCCCGCTTCACTCCATTTCCGGGTATGCGGAGCTTTTGAAAAACGATATGGTAAAGGAGAATGATAAAATACCCTTTGCCGGAAAGATTTATGATGAAGCCGGACGAATGATACGGCTTGTGGAGGACATTATCAGTCTTTCGCACCTTGACGAAGGTGCGGACGATATGCAGAGAGAAAATATCGACCTATACACATTGGCAGAAAAGGCGGTACAGAGCTTAGAGCCACAGGCAGATACCGTATGTGTTGCATTGGAGCTTTCCGGCGTTCCGGCTCCCCTTAACGGCATACCACAGCTTTTATACAGTGTGATTTATAATCTTTGTGACAATGCGATTAAGTATAACCATGAAAACGGAAAAGTAATGGTGAACATACAGAATGAAAACGGCATGGTAGTTTTATCAGTGGAGGACACGGGGATAGGAATTGCACCCGAACATCAAGAGCGGATTTTTGAGCGTTTCTATCGTGTTGATAAGAGCCATTCTAAGGCAGTAGGGGGAACCGGGCTTGGGCTTTCTATTGTGAAACACGCCGCTAAAATCCATAATGCTAAAGTTGATGTAAAAAGTCATGTCGGAAAAGGCACGACGGTTATTGTAACATTTCCCAAATAAAAATATGAACGGTTTTATTACCTCTTGTCATAAGTGTTAATTTAGAAAAAGCTGAACCGATAACATATATAATTAGCAGTTATCGGTTCAGTTAATTTGTTTCAATTTGTTCATTAAAAAGCTACACTATGCAAATATTGATATAGTAATTATAAAAATTACCACAATTCCAATGAATCTTCCGCATCCACCCACATCTGCATATTTCCATCAAGATAGAGCCTTGCGTATTCAAGCGGCTCGTCTATTGCCAGAGCATTTAAGGCACATTCAGAGCAAGGGGTAGTTTTTAATCCTTCTTCCGCTTTATTGCAGTCTATCCGTAAAAAGTTGCCTGCATAAGTGTATACGTCAATGCTGTTATGGTGGATATTGTATGTTGCGTAAATCATATTCATTTTATCTGTCCTCTTTTCATTGATTTTTTGAAAGCATTTCAATCAGTTTACCAATTCCCGTATATTTTGTGTTATAATGTTTTATGTGATTTTGTTTCCCTCATTTTTTCCCTTATCAGGGTTCGTAATGCCCTGTGGGAATATATAACACAAGGGAAACCTTAAGGGAAAGTTCACCTGCAATAAACTTAGTGTTTTCAAGGGTTAGCGGATATTTTAATAATAAAATATAACAGCTAATATTCCCCTTAAAAATCATCGAATCACAATCGGGATTTGAAGGTAAAATAACATGGAAAATTGGAATAATAGCAAACATAAAATAATGGATTTAGAAGGGGTATCCCTGCTTGAACCAGAATTGACGCGAGTCAATCAGCATATTGAACGTCTGTGCCAGTCACAGAATCCATCAATGCAAAAGATTTTACAGTGGGTTCTGCAGGCACGCGGCAAGCAACTGCGTCCTATTTTGACGCTTTTGTTTGCAAAGTTGGCGGGGAAACAGGTAGACGCGACCGAAATCGCAGCGGTAATTGAAATTTGTCATACCGCTTCGCTGTTGCACGACGATGTGATTGATGAGGCAGAACTCCGGCGTGGACAGCTCTCCGTCCAAAAAAAGTTTGGGCGCGAAATGGCAATCTATGCTGGGGATTTTATGATTTTTTCCGCAATCAGTCGTACCGGTTTGGTCAATAAGCCGTGGTACCGGGAATTGTTTGGGAATTTGGAAATCTTGTGTGACGGTGAGGTTGAGCAGTTCGACAACCGTTTCAATACCGAGATTTCCGAAGAACAGTATTTGCAGAATATTGTCGGGAAAACCTGTTCCGTATTTAGGATTGCCTGCCTTGCAGGTGCTTATGAGGGGAAATGTAACAAAGCTGAACGACAGGCAGCCGAACACTTCGCGGAAAGCTTGGGGCTTGCGTTCCAACTGCGGGACGACTTGATGGATTTTATTGCAACAGATACGGATGCGGCAAAGACCGTACATCAGGATTTTAGCTGTGGATATTATACTCTTCCAGCAATTCATACATTTACATACTCAGGCTGCGGGGATCTGTTGCGAAAGATTGCGACAGATTTACAGTCAGGGATGCGTTACCGGGAGGAGGTAACGGCGGAAATTTCTAAACTGATTGAGGATGCGGATGGGTACGGATATACAATGCGGCTAATTCGCGGATACTGCGAAGAAGCAATCTGTGCCTTAAATGTCTTTCGGAATTCCGAGGCAAAACACTGCTTGAAACAGATTGCGGAAAGTGTTCGCGAAGGAGCGGAGCACCTGATGGATAACTGTTTATGTTGACGCCGAAGATGTAAAAGTGAGGATTGAGTAAATTCCCATTTGTCGGAGAAAATTAGAACAGAAAAATGATGTAAAAACTGAATATTTTTTACTATTTGGTAGCGATTATCTTTACAGAAAATCAGCTACCTTTTTTATTTTCAGAAACTATCAATACAGCACAGAAAGAACGAGGTATCAGAAATGATTGAGAGTAAAAATGACACAAGCAGAAACTTAGAAAAGGCATTGCAGGCATTGGAACAGGCGAAACAGCGTGTAGCCAATGAAAAGAAAAAGCAGAACGAGAAGAAACGCAAAGCCGAGAACCACCACAAATACATCATGGGCGGTATTATCGTGAAGTATTTTCCAGACTGTTACCGCTATGACGAGGGCGAGTTAAACCGTATCTTGTCGGCTGCTTTGCAGACAAGGGAGTGTCAGCAGATTATATCTAAAATCAAAGCGGAAAGCCGTGAAACCACGCCCCCACAATCCACTATCCCCAATGCCGAAAGTGAAAGCGGGGGCGGTACGGAATGACAAAGGCGAGGACACTGGAAAGCCGAGGTAACGTATTCACCCCGTTTACGGGGTGCGCACAGATATACCACCAGAGGTGGTATGTGCGCTCTCCGAGGGGCAAGTTTCACTTGCATGGACTCCTGCGGAGGGCGTTGTCTGCCTTGCGGCAGCCAAAAGGGGAAACGACAATTCCCCTTCGCAAGCTGCGCTTGCTACCCTTTAGTGAACTTTGCGTTCAGACAAAAGCCAAAGTGCGGCTTTTATCTGCCCACAAAGTCTATGGGTGCGCCCCACTACTTTATCGGCAGAATGTAGGTGTTGCGCATGGCTAATGTCACGAAACAGGCAAGCACACGTTTCTCCATAGTCAAGCGGAGCAAAGGACAGTCGGCGGTTGAAAAAGCATCATACATCAGCAGGAGTATTCTTGTGAGCGAGTATGACGGGCAGGTATACCGCCCCAAATACCATGAAGATTTAGTCCACAGTGAAATCTCTCTCCCACCCAATGCGCCCAAAGAATATGCAGACCGAGCCACTTTATGGAACGCTGTTGAACTGTCCGAGAAAGGGCAGAAATCACAGCTTGCGAGAATGTTAAAAGCGTCACTCCCCAACGAGTGTAGTTATGAACTTGCGGAGGAAGTCGTGAGGGATTACGTTCAGAGGAATTTTGTTGATAAGGGAATGTGTGCGGATTGGGCAATCCATGACAGCGAGAACGACAAAGGACAGCGCAATCTCCATATCCATGTTTTACTCACAATGCGCCCCCTCACTGAAAACGGGGAATGGGGAGCAAAACAAAAGAAGATTTATGACCTTGACAAAAACGGCGAAAAGATACCAGTGATTGATAAAAAGACAGGACAGCAGAAAGTTGATAAGCAAAACCGTAAACAGTGGAAATGCCACACCGCCGACAGTACCGACTGGAACAGCAGGGAAAACGCCAGAATGTGGCGCAAGGATTTAGCCGGCACAATCAATGCCACCAACGAGCAGTTAGGGATTGAGGTTCGTTGGGAACACCGCTCTTTTAAGGAACAGGGAATTGACCGAGAGCCGACTATCCATATCGGGGCAGTTGCCAACGCTTTAGAGCATAAGGGCATACAGACCGAGAGGGGCAACATCAATCGGGAAATCATCAAGAACAATATGCTGTTGGAACAGGCGAAAGAAATGCTCATGCTTGCCAAGCAGGAACTTCACAGCGCACAGTACGCCAAGATTAAAAATACAGCGGTCAGCGTGAAGAATGAAGTCATGGAAATGATTGCAAAAGTGAGGGAGCGCAAAGGCAGATTAGACTTGCCGATTGTCAGCGGAAAGCACCTAAGAAGAATATCCGACAGAACCGCCTTGCAGTCAGCCGACAATGCGGAGAAATTCATCACGACAAGGAAGATAGACAGCTTTGAGAGCCTTGCAAAATTCACAGCGGATAAGGAACAGAGATACCAGCAGTTGGAAACGGTACATCTTTCCAAGGGGCAGAAACTAAACCGATTAAAGGAACTGTCAAAAATGTATGCCCTCTATGCACCAATCCAAGCCACCTATAAGGAGAGCCAGTCACTCAAAGGATTTGCGAAAATGAAATACGATAAGGAGCATAAGGACAGCTTATCGAAGTACCTAGAATTAAAGGAACGTATGCAGAGCCTTTTACAGAACGGCGAGAAGATAACGCTGAAACAGTGGAAAGCCGAGATACAGTCCTTGCAATCTGAATATGACAGTATTGGCAAGGAACAGACCAAGACCGCCACAGAGTTAGCATATGCCGAGGTAATCGGCTATAACAGGAAGAACCTTGAGAGGGAGCTTCAGAACGAGAGCCGACAGCATAACAGACAACAAAGCAAGACTAAGCGGAGGGCGGAAGAAATTTAATGAATAATTGATAGAAATATGGGTGTGATTGTGGTATTCTATTAAAGGTACAAAGCGGAATTTGAAGGGACATATAAAAATGATTTCTACAATTTATGACAGACGAAGTATAAGAAAATTCTTAGATAAGCCTATATCCCAAGAAGATATTATGGATATTATCCAAAGCGGAGTAAAAGCACCTTCTTCAAAAAATAGACAGCCGTGGAAATATATTGTGATACAAGGAAATGCAAAAGCAGAAATGCTAAAAGTTTTCCGTCAGGGAATTGAACGGGAAGAAAACGAAAATGCATTATTACCACAAAGCAAACAACATATCCCTGCGGCGAAATATACCGTGGATATAATGAAAGAAGCTCCAACTATAATTTTTGTTGTTAATTCTTTGGGGAAAAGTATTTTGTCAGAATTGACACCAGAAGAACATATTTATGAAATTTGTAATATTCAATCTATAAGTGCTTCCATACAAAATGTGCTTCTTGCTGCTACTGAAAAAGGAATAGGCAGTCTTTGGATATGTGATATTTATTTTGCATATTCAGAACTATGTGAATGGCTCAATAGTGACGGACAGCTCATCGCAGCGATTGCGTTTGGCTATCCTAATGAATGTCCTAAAGAAAGACCACGTAAAAAACTTGAAGATATAGTTGAATGGAGAACTTAGACTATCAAACCTTACCACAATCATAACTGAAAAAGTAACACAGCGTCAGAGCGTATAGAAAATTGAGAAAAGTTTACGGAAAATTCAGTTTTCAAAAGGCATTGTCTGATATATAATAAAAGCAGTGGAAGAAGGTGATATTTTTGAATACAACGGAGCAGACACACCAACAGGATTTAGAACGTCTGAAATCACTCCGATATATGGACGATGATTTTATGTCCGTCTGCCTTGCAGACAATTTTGAGGGTGTGGAACTAATACTTCGGATTGTTTTAGGGCGGGAGGATATAAAAGTTAAATCGGTCAGGACACAAGAACCATTGAAGAATTTGCAGGGACGCTCGGCTGTTTTAGATGTTCATGCGGTTGACGACGCCGATAAGGAATTTGATGTTGAAATTCAGAGGAAAGACGCAGGAGCAGGCGCAAAGAGGGCAAGGCATAACAGCAGCTTGTTGGATGCGCACATATTAAAGGCTGGTGATGATACAGAGGATATTCCTGACAGCTATGTTATTTTCATAACAGAAAATGATGTAATGAAAGGAAACCAGCCGATATATCCGGTAGAAAGATATGTCACTATCGGGGAAAACAAAGTATTGTTTGGCGATGGTTCGCATATCATATATGTTAATGGGAAATATAGGGGCAACGATGAAATTGGAAAGCTGATGCACGATTTTTCATGCACTAATCCCGATGATATGAATTATGAAACGCTTGCTAAAAAAGCACGATATTTTAAGCAAGACGAGAAAGGAGTTGCGGCTATGTGTAAAATTATGGAAGATATGAGGAATGAAGCTGAGTTAAATAAGGCAAAAAGAATGGCTATTCGTATGATTAAAGCAGGAAAAATGTCATTGGAAGATATAGCCGATTATACAGAATTATCTCTTGATACAATAAAAGAATTAGCAAGCCAATCAATGCAGTTGGCATAATTAATCATATCAATCAAAATCAAGTATAGTAACAGCGTTAGAGCATATAGGAACTGAAATCTATATGCTCTATTTTTTTGTCATTAAGGAGGAACAATGGACGATAACATTCAAACAAATACTACAGGGCGATTAACGCCCTGTCTGCAAAAGAAGATTGACAAGACAACCTACTTAGTTGAGGTACATTTCTCTGCTACGTATACCCAAAGCGTAGAGGACAAGTTAAAGCGTGTCATTCTCCATGACTTAGAGCATGGGAAACAGGGAAAATCAAGAAAAAGTGATGAAAAATGATGAATACGTCCTTGACAAGCAGCAACAGGAGAGGCAAGTTTGTATTTTTTTAAAAAAGCTAATTTTGCAGTAGTATCTTCAAATAATGTAGTCATAATTTTATCCTTTACTAAAATTTTCCTCTTAGTTCCACAACTTTTCCGATAATACGAACTGGTTTTGCTGTAATTTCTTCTGGAGAAAACATCATAGGTTCATATTTGGCAGCATTGAGAGAGATTAGACCTATACCATGCGTGTATTTCACAAGTCGTTTACATACCGCATCGTCTCCGTTAACCATAGCAATTACGATATCGCCAGAATTGGCATCTTCCTGCTTTTTAACGATGACAACATCTCCATCACAAATTCGTGGTTCCATTGAATCACCTTGAATGCGAAGACCAAAGAAATTTCCAGTTTGTGCAAGTTCTTCAGTGATTTCTTCGGTATCAACAATTTCTTCGATGGCTTCTAATGGGATGCCAGCGGCTATACGACCAAGCACGTTTATAGTTATAGACTTAGAGGTTTGTCCCGAGGTGGAAAGCGGAAGAAAAATAAATAAAAACGAATAAAAGTCAAAAAATATGAAATATTTTCAGAAATAGTATTGACACATGAAAAATATTCATGTAGGAAGCTAAATAATATTTATAAAGTGATTTTCACAGCATCATTTAGGGATATATATGCATGAAGCTATAATGAAATTTTTTAATAATTCTAAATCCTCAAGAGAAGTCAAGTTTGCCTGCCAATGAAGTTGTTTTTTATTATGTTGTGCGGCGAATAGAGGATTATCAACATTTTCGCTTGAAAGTTCGCGAGGAAGACGTAAAGAAATCCATTTACTTCTTGGGGAGTATTTAAGACGAAGAAAATCATTTGCTCCATAAAACATCGAAATATAATTTTTACTTCGGCGTTCGAGAGTAACACAACGTGCAATATCAGAAGGCAAAAATGATAAAATGATTACTATTAATTTGAGTTCGGATTTGGTGGGGTTTAATTCTTTATCAAATATGCTTGTGATAGAAATTTCACCAGTTTCTGTGTTAACGGAAAAAGTAATTACAGAACAACACCTCATCTTTCTATAGATTTTTCCAAATAAATTATAGAGGGAGCGGGCGAAAATGGCAAGAACTAACGGAGTCGAAAGAAGCGAGTGGGGGAGTTTTTTATTATTTGCAGATTTTTAGGAGTAAAAGGAGAGGATTTTGCAGAGGAGGTAGGAGGGAGGTTCCATAAACATATCAAAATTCTCGCTCATAAGTCCCTCCATTATCCCGTTTTCCCAGCCGCGCATCCTGTCTTGTTTTGTGCTGTTTAGGGTTCTGGATTCATTATAGGGCTTATTCTCAAAGGTCTCCTCTCTATCCCTGCACGAAAAAGCGGGGAGGCTGCTCAGAAGTTGATATCTGCCTTTCTTTCACAAGGCATTTACAAACGCACTAAAATGATTTAAGATTACGATGATAGGGGGACAACGAGAATGAAAATAAAGTATAAGGCGCAAAAGGCTGTTTCATGTTTCCTTTTATGTGCGATCATTTTTTCGGTATGCGCATGTGGGGAAGAGGGTAAAGATAATGCCGCTCTTTATGGAGAAACCATTGGCGGATTGCAAGATGATGAGCTTTTTGTAATTATTGAAACGAATGCCCCTTTGCCGGTTTTGCTTGTCACTTCACATGTATATGACGACGGCACGGTGAAGCAGGCGGCAATTGATTGTGATGTGTATTATCCGATAGACGGAGAAGTGAAAAATATAGGAAGGGTAGAGAGTATGGGAACGGCATATCCTGTTTCTTATGATGAAACAGGCATCTATACGGCTTCCGGTCACGCTATGCAGCGTTATGAAGTTGAGAAATCCGGGACAATTGAGCTGGCAGAAGTAATTAACGAGCAATTTGATGAAAACGGCAATGCTGCCTATACCATGGAAAAAGGGGATGAAACAGAGACTATTTCGGAAGAAGAATACTATGATGTTTTCGGGAAATATAAAAATGCTACAGTTGTAAGTTTTGCTTACGGCGCATCGGACGCAGCAGGGTGATTTTGTGTATACGAAATTGCGAATAGTAAAGAAGGGGAGTGCCCACATCGCGGCACTCCCCTTTTTCTGCACTATTTTATTTCCTGATCGTCCACGAGGAAGGAATCGCCGTCCTCAACGATACACACCATGGTCTTGCCGGTGTTTAATTCGATCTCATTTCCGGCGTCGTCATAGTATCTTGTCGCTCCGTAATCGGAGGTCTTTTCCCATGTGACATGGATACCTTTGCCGTTTGTGAAAAACCAGCCGTCCCTTGTGGTGTCGTGGCACTGGAAGGCAAGATAGCCTTTCGCGTCGCGCACTTCGTGGTAGGTGTTCTGCACGAGAATATTTTTGAAGGTAAGCTGCTTTCCTGTCGCCAGATCCGTATGCGGACCGTCCGAGGAGCCGGAAAGATGCTGGAATCTCTCATAAAGCCCGGTTTCGCCGTTGTAGACAAAGTAGCAGTTGGTCACGGGATATGTGGGGGACATGTCCACCCGGTTTGCCGTGATGGCATCGCTGTACTGCGACAGGTCGTTGGGTTTGTCATCGGGTGCGAAACGGTAATGCTGCTCGTCCGCGTAGCCGTCGCGTATCTGGGTGGAGTAGCCAAGCTTATCCGCATCGGCAAGAACGCCAACCGCGTCTATGAAAGCGTTGTCAGTCGCGTTTTTCGCATTTTTATCCCGGAAAAAGTTGCTGCTTGTTTTGCCGTCGATATCGTCCGTGCGCTTGATGACTTCGTCTATGTAGAAGGGACCGCCGAAATGGACGTAGAGAGCGTCCCACTCAAAAGCCCAGTACACGTAGTAGTCGCGGCAGCTTCTGATGTTGCCGAGTTTGTCGGCATTTTTCCAGTCCTGAATAATCCACATCAGCCGGGTAATGCTTCCCTCCACATTACATTCGTACACGACGTCCGCATTGGAGATGCCGTAGTGGGAGGCAGTTTTTGTGTTGGGTGTCATAATGGCAAGGGGTCTTGTGTTGTTGACATCCTCATCGACCCACTCGTTTGTGATGCGGCTGCGTACCATGCCCTCTTCGGGCGGCGCATCTTCTTCCGTTTCTGGTTCCTCGGTTTCTTCCGTTTCCTCTTCCTCTTCGGGAATATCGTCGATTATCTGTTCCACGACGGGCGCTTCAACCTTAGGCTTTTCCTCCTCCTCCTTACCGCAGCCGGTCAGAAGAAGGGCCGAAGACAGAGCGACGAGAAGTAAAACTTGTAATCTTTTCATGCTTCGTGAAAATCCTCCTTTTTTCTACTTAAAACATATGAAAACATCATAGCATAACAAGCAGGGCGGAGTCACTACGAAAAATCTTAAAAAATACACAATTTTTGCGAAAGGAATGGGGATTTCGCTATACAAAACGGTGGTTGACAAACATACCGGCGGTATGTTAAACTGCATACATACTGATAGTATGTTTGGGGGAGGGGAATAAGATATGGCTAGAAATAAGTATCCCGAGGAGACAGTCAATCTGATACTGGACGTGGCGGGCCGTCTGTTTATGGAGAAGGGCTACGAGCATACGTCCATTCAGGATATCATTGATAATCTGGGCGGGCTGAGCAAGGGCGCGATCTATCATCACTTTAAATCGAAGGAGGAAATTCTGGACGCGGTCACTGACAGGATCATGGAGGAGTCCAACCGGAAGCTTGCGGGCACTTTGGATCGCAGGGATTTAAACGGCTTGGAAAAACTGAGAACCCTGTTCAAGTCCTCGCTGTGCCGCCCGGCGCAGGATGAGATGTTTCAGGTGGCGCCCAGCTTTTACAACAATCCGAGGCTTTTGGCAAGTCTTTTGTATGAGACGATGGAACTGACGGCGCCGGAGTTTATTCAGCCGATTATCGAGGAGGGCATTGCCTACGGCTCGATTGTGGCGGAGCATCCGAAGCAGCTTGCGGAACTGATTTCACTTGTGGCAAATGTCTGGATCAACCCGATGATATTTGACGATTCCGTGGAGGAGACTTATCACAAGTTTCTGGTGTTTGATCAGATGTTAAAAGGCATGGGTCTGGATATTGTGGACGAGGAAATGATCGCGCGGATGCGGGAATTGACAGCGATATATCAGAAACGTAAATAAATAGAACATGTTTCTGTCCTAAAAAATGGGCAGAATATTTTTAGATTAATACATACCGATGGTAGGTATTAAAAGAAAAGGAGAAAAAAAGGATGAAACAAAAATTATTTTCCAAAGATTTTATATTGGTGGTGATCGGACAGATTATCTCCCTGTTCGGCAATGCCACGCTGCGGTTTGCGCTGCCGCTGTATCTTTTAAACGAGACCGGGTCGTCTGCGGTCTACGGCACGGTGACGGCGTGCGCGATCATTCCGGCAATCCTGCTTTCGCCGGTGGGCGGCATTGTGGCGGACCGGGTGAACAAAAGGAATGTCATGGTCATACTGGACTTTTTCACGGCGGCGCTGATTCTGGCATTCAGTGTCTTGATGGGCGGGGTTAATCTTGTAGTCCTGCTGACGGTTACCTTGATGATTCTGTATGGTATCGCGGGCGCCTACCAGCCGTCCGTGCAGGCGTCCATTCCTGTGCTTGTAGGGTCAGACCGCATGATGGAGGCAAACTCCATTGTCAATATGATCAGTTCTTTTTCGGCATTGCTCGGTCCTGTGCTGGGCGGGATTGTGTACAGCGCGTATGGGCTGAAACCTGTGCTTCTGGTCTGTATCGCCTGCTTTGTAATCTCGGCGGTCATGGAAATTTTTATACATATTCCGTTTGAAAAACAGGCTTCGGAGGGCAGCGTGTGGCAGACGGCACGGTCGGACTTCGGGCAGAGCATTCGCTTTATCTGCAAGGACATGCCGGTGATCGGAAAGGCGGTTCTGGCGGTCTGCGGAATCAATCTGTTTTTGTCCTCCATGATTAATGTGGGGCTGCCCTATCTGGTGACGGAAGTGATCGATCTGGACGTAGCGCAGGCGAACCGGCTCTATGGTTTCGCGGAGGGGATTCTCGCCGCGGGCGGGCTTGCAGGCGGTGTCTGCGCGGGCGTTTTTGCGAAAAAGCTTTCCATCAGAAAGGCGGGTATGCTGATCGTGATTGCCGCGGTGTGCCAGTTTCCCATTGCCGTGTCGTTAGCCGTGTCTTCCTCGGGCATGGTGAACTATGTGATGCTGACGGCAGGCTGTTTCGTTGTGATGACCTGCTGTACGGTTTACACCATATTGATGATGACGTTTTACCAGACGGTGACGCCGCCCCATCTTCTGGGAAAGGTGATTGCGGTTATCATTACCGTGGCGATGTGCGCCCAGCCGCTCGGCAATGCCATGTACGGTGTACTGTTTGAACTGTGCAGAGGGTTTGAATATGCGGTGGTGTTGTTTGCCGGGGTGGTGTCGCTTGGGATTGCGGTGGTGCTGCGGGGGATTTTTAAGGGAATTTCGTTATCTTTATAAGAATTTGGAAAAATTAGGTGTATGTTTGCCCGTGCTTGTGTTAGAATATAAAACATGAATCCAGTTGTGGACGACTGGAAAGGAACCGGGGAAAGGGCGAAACAGACATGAAGAAGATAATCGTAACAGGCTGCAACGGGCAGCTTGGACGTGCCGTTAATCTGGAATACGCAGACAGCACGGAATACGAACTGGTGAACACGGATGTGGGGGAACTGGACATCACGAAGGTAGACGAGGTGATGAAGCTCGCCAGAGAAGTGAAACCTTATGCCATTATCAACTGTGCGGCGTACACGGCGGTGGAGGCATGTGAGAAAGAGGAGGATCTCGCTTTTCGGATCAACGCCATCGGCGCGCGCAACTTAAGCATAGCGGCGAACGAGACGGGCGCGAAGCTGATGCATATTTCCACAGATTATGTGTTTGACGGAAACGGGACGAGACCTTACAAGGAAACCGATCCGGTTGGTCCGCAGGGCGCATACGGCAGGACGAAGCTGGCGGGAGAAGAATTTGTGAAAGAGTTTGGCGACAGGCATTTTATTCTGCGCACGGCATGGCTCTACGGGGACGGAAAGAACTTTGTAAAGACGATGCTGCGTCTCTCCGAGACGAATGATAAAGTGAGGGTGGTGCGGGATCAGGTGGGATCGCCCACCAGTGCGGCGGAGCTTGCGAAAGCCGTTGCTTACCTGCTTCCCACGGAAAATTACGGGCTGTTCCACGCCACCTGTGAGGGGGATTGCAGCTGGGCGCAGTTCACGGAGGAGATTTTCCGGCTCGCCGGGAAAAAGACCGCGGTGGAGGCGATTACCTCGGAGGAGTACGGCGCGGCGGTGAAGCGTCCGGCGTATTCCATTCTGGAAAATTATATGTTTAATATGACGACAGACTTTATGTTTGCGGACTGGCACGACGCCATTGCAGAGTATCTGTCAAAACAGTGAGTGGCGTTGTGGCTAGGAATATGGAAACAGGAAAGGATAATGAAATGCAGAAAATAGCTTTAATTACGGGAATCACAGGACAGGACGGCTCTTATCTGGCGGAGTTTCTGCTGGAGAAGGGATATGAGGTGCACGGGCTGATCCGCAGGCACAGTATCGCCAATACGGGCAGGATTGATCATCTGATCGAGTCGGATTACCACAAAGTAAAATTCTTCCTGCACTATGCGGACACCACGGATTCCAGCAACCTGATGCGGCTGATCGCGGAGATCCGCCCGACGGAAGTGTACAATCTGGCGGCGCAGTCCCATGTGGGCGTATCCTTTGAGGTGCCGGAGTACACGGCGGAGGCCACGGGCGTGAGCACTTTAAAACTTCTGGAGGCGATCCGCGTAAACGGCGGCACATGCAGATACTATCAGGCGTCCACCTCGGAACTTTTCGGCGGCATCCCGGAGACGGCGCCGCAGAGCGAGAAAACGCCGTTTTATCCGAAGAGCCCTTACGGCGCGGCGAAGCTTTATTCTTACTGGATTACAGTAAATTACAGAGAGTCTTACAACATGTTTGCCTGCAACGGCATTCTCTTCAACCACGAATCACCCAGGCGCGGCGAGAACTTTGTGACGAGAAAGATCACGCTGGCGATCGCGAATATCATTGCGGGGAAACAGGAAAAGCTTTCCCTCGGCAATATGAACGCGAAGAGGGACTGGGGCTTTGCAGGCGATTATATAGAAGGCATGTGGCTGATGCTGCAGCAGGACAAGCCGGACGATTATGTGCTGGCGACCAACGAGACGCACACGGTCAGGGAGTTTGTGGAGGCGGCTTTCGCGGAGCTTGGCATCCAGATCCGCTGGGAGGGAACCGGCGTGAATGAGAAGGGGTATGATGACAAGAGCGGTCGTCTGCTCGTGGATGTGAACCCCGAGTTTTACCGCCCGGCGGAAGTGGAGTTTTTGTGGGGTAACTGCGCGAAAGCGGAGAAGGAACTTGGATGGAAACGAAAAGTGGACTTTAAGGGGCTGGTATCCATGATGATGGATGCGGACTTAAGGGAAATTGCAGGAATGAGCTGCGAGGAGTACAAGGCGCAGGGTGAAAACTGACGGGATGCCGGCTGTGTGCAGGGATGTGCCGGAAGAAACCGGCGGGTCCGGAACGCATCGGATGGAAGAGAAAGACAGAGGAAACGTGTATCAGGAATGTTGTCGGTAATTTTGATCTGGATCTATATGGGTATAACTACATTTATTATCGGATATGGTGTGCTGCGTGTAATCACGCGGCACCTTCCTTATTATGCAAATGTCTGTGCAGGGAAAATTGACACTGAAGCGGGGGACAGGCATCGCACGGGCAGGGAAGGCAAACATTCATGTCCGATGATTCAAAATGTGGATGCGTATTTTATGTGCGGTCTGGTGTGTGTGACGGTCTGCGCGCAGTTTTACAGCCTGTTTGCGGGTGTGGGGCTGGCGGCGAATGTGGTTTTGTGCGTTCTCTGCGTGTTGACCGTTTTAGTCGACGGGAGGGCGTTTGCGGAGACGATCCGGCCGCTTGCACACCCGGATATGTTGCGGTTCTGCGTGGTCTTTGCCCTGTTCCTTCTCTTTGCCTACGGCACATCCCGCGGCATCATTCACTACGACACGGGGCTTTACCATGCCCAGAGCATCCGCTGGATGGAGGAGTACGGCGTGGTGAAGGGGCTGGGCAATCTGCATTGCAGGCTGGCATACAACAGTTCTTCCTTTGCCCTGTCGGCTCTCTACAGCATGGCTTTTCTGGGCGGGCAGTCCTATCACTGTGCGGCGGGATGGCTGGCGTTTCTGCTGACGGCGGTCTGTCTGCCGATCGGAAAATCCCTGCGGGTAAGGCGGCTTCTGGCAAGTGATTTTGCCAGACTGATGTGTGTGTATTATCTGGTGAATATTTTCGATGAAATGATTTCCCCGGCATCGGATTATTTCATGGTGCTTCTGGCTTTTTATATCGTAATAAAATGGCTGGATCTTTCAGAGTGCGGGGAGCGGGCGATATTACCCTACGCCCTTTTGTGTGTGCTCGGCGTGTTCCTGATGACGGTGAAGCTGTCGGCGGCGCTGATCTTACTGCTTACGGTTTATCCGGCGTGTCGTCTGATACGCGAAAAAAAGTGGGGAGAGACAGGCGTTTATCTGGGGCTTGGTATCGTCACGGCGCTTCCCTTTTTTATACGCAATGTGGTGATTTCGGGGTGGCTTGTCTATCCTTTTACACAGATAGACCTGTTTGATGTGGTCTGGAAAATTCCAAGGGGTCTGGCGGATTATGACGCCAGAGAGATACAGGTCTGGGGCAGGGGCTACACGGATGTGACGCAGTTCGATATGCCCATGCGGGAGTGGCTGCCCGGGTGGTTTCGGACGCTGGCGGGGAGCGACAAAGTTCTTGTGCTGGGGGCAGCGGCGGCGGTTTTTGCATTACTGGCGGAGGGAGTGTATCTGGTTTGGAGATGGCGTAAGAGGCGGCGGGCGGCAGCAGATGGGGCTGTGATCCGGCATGGTGAGATATCCCCCGCTCTTTTTACGGCGCAGGCGACCGTGGCAGGCTCTTTTCTCTTCTGGCTGTGCACGTCGCCGCTGATCCGTTACGGCTGTGTCTGGGTGTATCTGACGGCGGCGGTGGTGTTCGGGGGGATCTACGAGCTGGTGATTCATTGCGCGGCGGATGGCAGGGGAGCAACGGCTGGTTTTCGGGCACAGGCTGGGCGAAGCAGCGCAGGAGAGCAGAATGACCGTGCAGAGAACCGGGGGTGGCGGCTTGCGGCAGGGCGCGCGGTGTCTGTGGCGGCGGCGCTTCTTCTTCTCTACAAAGGCTTTGCGCTGGCGCGGGAAATCACAGGCTCTTATGTCAATGATTACTGGATCGTTCAGAAAGATTATGAGGCATATGAGACTTACGCTTATGAGATTGAGGGCGTGACTTTTTTCTGTCCGGCGGCGGGCGACCAGACGGGGTACGACAGTTTTCCGTCCTCGCCGGCGGAGGCGGATATACGGTTTCTGGGGGACGGGATCGGGGATGGTTTCCAGGCGGCGGATTAGTATGTGCCGTCTCTGTTCGGAAACCGTTGCAATCTGTATATTTTTCTTCTATAATACTATAGATAATAGGGAAGTAAACGTTGACGCGATATTGTATGATGAGAGAAATGGAGACGGATATTATTATGGATAGGACAGACAAAATTTACGTGGCAGGGCACAGAGGGCTGGTGGGCAGCGCCATTGTGCGTTCTTTGCAGGCAAGGGGTTATGAAAATATCATCGGCAGGACACATAAAGAACTTGACTTAACCAGTCAACAAGAGGTGAGGGAGTTTTTTGAAAAAGAGCGCCCGGATGCAGTTATTCTCGCCGCGGCAAAGGTGGGCGGCATCAACGCGAACAATACCACGCCTGCGGAGTTTGCCTATGAGAATATGCAGATACAGTGCAATGTCATTCAATGCTGCCATGCGTATCATGTGAAAAAGCTGCTGTTTCTGGGGAGTACCTGCATTTACCCGAGGATGGCGCCCCAGCCGATCCCGGAGGACGCGCTGTTAACAGGCCCTCTGGAGGAGACGAACGAGGCGTATGCCATCGCGAAGATTGCGGGTCTTGAAATGTGCAAGTTTTATAAGCGGCAGTACGGTGACGACTTCATCAGCTGTATGCCCACGAATCTGTACGGACCGCACGACAATTATGATTTGGAAGGCTCCCATGTGATGCCGGCAATGATCCGTAAATTCCACGAGGCGAAGGTGAGCGGCGCACCTATGGTTACGCTGTGGGGAACGGGAACCCCGCTCCGGGAGTTTTTATATGTGGACGATATGGCGGACGCCTGCGTGTTCCTGTTAGAGAACTACAGCGGGGAGCAGCATGTCAATATCGGCACAGGAAAAGAAGTCACGATCAAGGAACTGGCGGAGACGGTAAAGAAAGTAGTGGACTACCGGGGACAGATTGTCTGGGATCAGACGATGCCGGACGGCACGCCCAGAAAACTTACGGATGTGACGAAACTGCACGGACTCGGCTGGCAGCATAAGGTAGAGCTTGAGGAGGGGGTGCGGCTTGCCTACGAGTGGTTTAAGGAAAATGTAAACGAGGCGAGGCTGTAGGATAATTTGCCTTATCGTGCAAAGATGTTCTCTGACGCGATAAATTACCGTTTACAGCGCGATGCATTTTTGTTATGATTGTCGAAAGGTACGGAAAATACGTTTGTCAATTGTAATTATTTGCAAAGGAGTAAAAGGGGAATGACACAACAGAATATGATTAGTCCGAGGGAGCTGGAGAAAATGATCTCCGATTTTATGCTGGAACTTGGCATACCGGCGCATCTGCGGGGGTATCAGTTTTTGCGGAGCGCGGTGGGGATGTGCGTGGAGGACATGGAACTGGTGGGGAGTGTGACGAAACTGTTATACCCGGATCTGGCGAAGATGTATCAGACGACGGACACGAAGATTGAGCGCGCGATCCGCAATGCGATTGAGGTATCGTGGGAGAGGGGAAACAGCGATCTTTTTGAGGAACTGTTCGGTTACAGCAACACGCTGGAATATACCAGACCGACAAACAGCGAATATATTGCCGTTGTAGCGGATTACATACGTTTGAAAAACAAGCTCATATGAATTTTGAGGGAAGGGATGCGTCTCTTCCTTTTTTTATGCAGATGTGGTAAACTTATCATTGGAGGAGACTGATTTATGAAACGATTGAGCGTCATCGTACCCTGTTACAACGAAGAGGAGAACGTCAGGGATTTTTATGATGAGTTATGCAGGAACGAGGATTTTTTCCGGGAGAAGCAGCTGGGGCTTGAAATATTGTATGTGGACGACGGGTCCCGGGATCAGACGGTTTCCGAGGTGAAAAAGCTTCACGCGCAGGACGGGCGGGTGCGGCTTATTTCCTTTTCCCGCAATTTCGGAAAGGAAGCGGCGATCTATGCCGGACTGCAGAAATGCCGGGGAGATTTTGTCGTGCTGATGGACGCTGATCTGCAGGATCCACCCTCACTTTTGCCGGAGATGTACTCTTATATTGAACAGGGATATGATTCGGTGGCGACCAGACGGGTGACCAGAAAAGGGGAGCCTGTTATCCGCTCCTTTTTTGCGCGGATGTTTTACAAGCTGATGAACAGGATATCGCGCACGGAGATTGTGGACGGCGCCAGAGATTACCGTCTGATGACGAGGCAGGTTGTGGACGCGATTCTCGCCATGACAGAGTACAACCGTTTTACCAAGGGAATTTTCGGCTGGGTGGGGTATGAGACCAAGTGGCTGGAATACGAGAATGTGGAGCGCAGAAAGGGTGAGACGAAGTGGTCGTTCTGGAAGCTTTTCCTGTACTCTCTTGAAGGGATTATCGCATTTTCCACGGTGCCGCTTACCATAGCGTCCGTGGCGGGCGTGTTTTTCTGCGTGGTGGCTTTTGTCATCATTATTGTGACGGTTGTACGAAAACTTATGTTCGGCGATCCGACCTCCGGCTGGCCCTCGCTGGTCTGCATCATTATGATGGTCAGCGGCGTGCAGCTGTTTTGTCTGGGCATTGTCGGGCAATACTTATCAAAGACATACATGGAAGTGAAGAGAAGACCGATCTATCTGGTCAGGGAAGAGATCGGGGGACAGGAACTTGAGGGATAAAATAAGCGGGCTGGTCAGCATCATCGTGCCTGTGTACCGGGCGGCGGCGTATATCGCGGATACCATTGAGATGGTGCTCGCGCAGACATACGACAGATGGGAACTTCTGCTGGTGGACGACTGCTCCGGGGACGGAAGTGTGGAGGCGGCTGAAAAGGCGCTTGGCGCATACGGGCACCATCCGTCGGACGCGGTGTTGGAACATGTAACGCATATCGAGGAATATCTGTGCGGGGATGGGAAAAAGGTATTCCTTATCCGCAAGAATAAAAACGAGGGAGCCGCGGCGGCACGCAATACGGGAATGGATCTGGCGGGCGGTCAGTATATCGCGTTTCTCGACGCGGACGATATCTGGGTTGCGGACAAGCTTAGGAAACAGCTTTTCTTTATAAAGGAAAAACGGGCTGGCTTTTCGTTTTCCGCCTATGAGTTCGGAGACGGGGAGGCGAGACCCACGGGCAGGGTGGTGCATGTGCCGGAGACCCTGACGTACAAAAAGGCGCTGTCCCGGACGGTTATTTTTACGACCACCGTTGTGTTTGACCGGGATATTGTGCCGGATGAACTGATGCGGATGCCGCGGGTGGAGAGCGAGGATACGGCGACATGGTGGCAGGTTCTGCGCGCGGGGTATACGGCGCACGGGCTTGACGAGGTGCTGGCGGTCTACAGAAGACCGGCGGGGTCTCTGTCTTCCAATAAACTTAAGGCGGTGAAACGGATCTGGAATCTGTACCGCAGGCAGGAGAAACTCTCTGTTTTCGCCAGCGCGTTCTATTTTGTGTTCTGGGCGTACAGAGCGACAATGAGGCGGATATAAGACCATGAAAAAAATGGAAACCATAAAAAGACTGATCATTTTACAGCTTTCTTTTATCGGATTGATTTTCCAGACGGCAGTTTATGCTTTCTTCTGGCTGGAAGCGTACTACCCGTTTCTGAGAATGCACAGGAATTTCCGGTTCTATTTCAAGGGGCACGTGCTGATTCTTCTGATCTATTTCGTGCTGTTGTTTTTCTTTGCAAATACATACGGCGCGCTGAAGATCGGCTATCTGAAACCAGTGGATGTGTTCATCTCGGAATTGTTTTCCCTGTTGTTTGTCAATGTGATCTCCTATTTTCAGATTTCGCTGATGGCGAACTGGGTTGTGGACGTGCGTCCCATTGTCTGGACCATGCTGATTCAGACGGCGCTTGCGGGCGTGTGGGTGTTCTTCTGCAATATCTGCTATTACAAGGCTTTTCCCCCGAGAGAGATTCTGATCGTGCACGGGGAACGTCCGATTGACGATATCGTGAAAAAATTTGAGTCGAGAAAGGACAAGTATCAGATCAAAAAATGCTTGAATATTTCCGCGGGTATGGAGGCGGTGAAGGCGGAGATTGAAAACGGTTACGGCGCGGTGGTGCTGTGGGATATTTCCACGGCGGACAGGAACGCCCTGTTAAAATACTGCTACAGCCTGTCGGTGCGGGTGTACACGATGCCGAAGATATCCGACGTGCTGATCAAGGGTGCGGACCAGCTTCATCTGTTTGATACGCCCATTTACCTGACGAGGGAGTATTCCCTCAAGGTGGAACAGCGGGTGGTGAAACGGCTGATTGATCTGGCCTGCTCGATATTGCTTCTGGTGATTGCGTCCCCCTTTATGCTGATTACGGCGGCGGCGATCAAACTTTACGACGGTGGTCCCGTGTTTTATAAACAGATCCGCTGCACCCGCGACAGAAAAGAGTTTTATATTCTGAAATTCAGAAGTATGGGGGAGGATGCGGAGAAGGACGGCGTGGCAAGACTGGCGTCCAAGAACGATCCGCGCGTCACACCGATCGGAAAGTTTATCCGCGCCACGCGAATCGACGAACTGCCGCAGCTCTTTAATATCCTGAAAGGGGAAATGTCCTTTATCGGACCGAGACCCGAGCGGCCGAATATCATTGACGATTATATGAAGGAGATGCCGGAGTTTGCGCTCCGCATGAAGGTGAAAGCGGGGCTTGCGGGCTATGCGCAGGTCTATGGGAAATACAACACGACACCCTACGACAAACTGAAACTGGATCTGACGTATATCGAGCAGTATTCCGTGTGGCTGGATCTGAAGCTGATGCTGCTGACGTTAAAGATTCTGATTAAGCCGGAGAGTACGGAGGGGGTTGAGGAGAACCAGACGACGGCGCTGAAGTAGAAAGTGGCGACGCGCGGGCGGCGGATTGCGCAATTGCCCGCTCGCGTCTGGCTGCGACAAAATATCGTTGCGGGGACGGTTTGTATATGGGAGAGTGGAAGGATTTGCGTTATGAAAGATGAATATGCCAATGAAGGTATGGACATAAAAAAATATATGCTGTGCCTGCTGGGGAAACTGCCCTTGATTCTGGGGGCGATGGTTGGCGGCGCGGTTTTGGGCGTGTTGGTTTATCTGGTGGTGCGGACGGTGCCGGAATCGGAGCGGGAGTATAGCGCTTACGCGAAGGTGTATCTGGATTTCGCGGCGGACGAGACGGGGGAAGTGTATCAGGCGTACAACGGCTATACGTGGAACGATCTGATGGCGGCGGACCCGATTATGGAGCTGACGCTGGCAAACCTTTCCGCAGATTATACGCGGGCGGAGGCGGAGGCGGCAATCAAGGCGGAAATTCTCTCGGATATCCGGCTTCTGACGATCACGGTTACGACACACAGATCCGAGCGGACGGACGCGATTCTGGGCGCGGCGGTGCAGGCGCTTGAGACGTATGGCGGACAGGCGAAGGAGTTTATTGAAATTCACGGGATTCAAAAGACGGACGCAAAGCTTGTGGTGGCGGACAGAAGGACAGCGCAGGCGGCGTTTCTGGGTGCGTTTCTGGGACTGCTGATCAGTCTTTTGGGATTCTCGCTCTACTATGTGATGGACGACCGCGTTTTCGTGGCGGGGGATGTCAGAAAAATGACGGATATGTCGTTTGTTGGTTATGCTTCGGGCGTGGAAGCGCTGAAACAGGACTATGAAAAAAATCTTGCCTATTTGCGGGAAAAGGTGGGAGAGATTCAGATTTGTGAACTGGACGGGGACGCGTTCTTTTCCGAGGAGGAGTTGCGGGATATGCGTAAAGTGGCAGGCGTGGTACTGTCCCTGCCTTTCGGAAAGGTGCATGGCGCTTTCGCGTCCTATGTGATGGAGCAGTTAAAGGTGCAGGACTGCGCGCTGTGCGGTGTGGCGGTCAGGGACGCGGATGAGCGGTTTTTGCGGAGATATTATGGGAAAAATAAAACTTGAGGTTCTGGTTTCCGCGGTGAATAAAAACGTGGCGGGGCTTATCTCACAAATGCATATCGTTACGGACGCGGTGCTCGTAAACCAGTGCGACTGCTACAAATATGAGACGGTCGGGGTGCAGGGCGGGAGCGTGAAGTGCTTTTCCATGCCGGAACGGGGCGTGGGACTAAGCCGCAATACCGCGCTTTTACATGCGTCCGGGGACGTGGTTCTGTTTTCCGACGAGGACATTATACTGGCGCCGGATTATGAGGAGAAGGTTCGCAGGGCTTATGCGTCTCATCCCGACGCGGATATGATTCTCTTCAACGTGGAGGTGGCTCCTTCCCGCAGAACTTACTGGAACCGGGAGATCCGCAGGGTTACTTACCGCAGTTATGGCAGATATCCGGCGTACAGCATCTCGGGGAAACTTTCCGCGCTGCGCAGGGCGAACGTGCACTATTCGCTGCTTTTCGGCGGCGGCGCAAAGTACAGCAACGGGGAGGACAGCCTGTTTTTGCGGGACTGCCTGAAGGCGGGGCTTCGGATTTACGCGCATACCGCATGTATCGGCAGGGAGCAGGAACGGGAGTCTACATGGTTCTCCGGCTACCATGAAAAGTTTTTCCATGACAGGGGCGTGCTCTATCATTATCTCTACGGGAAACTGGCGCTGCCGCTTTCCCTGCGGTTTTTGTGGGTGCACAGGGAAACCATGTGCCGGGAAATCCCGGTCGGCAAAGCGTTTCGTATGATGCGTGCGGGTGTGCGGGAGGCGTGCGGCAGATGATTTTATATATCACGGTTGCGGTGGTCACGGCGCTTCTTGCAAGTCTGGTGGACAGCCATCCGACAAGACAATCCCATACGCTTACAAGGCAGCAGCTTGCGAACCGTGTCTGCCTGACGGCGATATTTCTGATTCTGTTTTTGCTCTCCGCGTGCAGGCTCAATGTGGGCAATGATTACGCAAAGTATGTGGAGTTCATGCATCTGGTCAACTGCGACGCTTATGTGCCTACGGAGATCGGATTTAATCTTCTGGTCAAACTGATTTACGGTTTGTCGGGCTATGAAAATTTCCTGCTGGTGTTTGCGTTCTATTCGTTTGTGACAGTGCTGTTTTTTCTGCTTGCCATGTATGAGCAGAGCGATGAGTTCGGGCTGACTTTTTTCCTGTTTATGACGCTGGGCTATTATTTCCAGACATTCAGCACGGTGCGCTATTATCTGGCACTAGCCCTTGCGCTCTACTCCATGAAATTTGTGCTGCGCAGACAATGGGGCAGATTTGTCATATTAATTCTTCTGGGAGCGACGTTCCACAAGTCGCTGCTGGTGGTGATTCCGCTCTACTTTCTGGCATCGCTGCGTTGGAAAAAATGGCAGCTTGCCATAGCCGCTGTCTTTTGTACCACCTTTTTGTTTTTGCAGGATTTTTATTTAAAGCTGGTGGTATTTCTGTACCCGACTTATGAGGATACGGAGTATCTGGAGGGCGGCACGAGCTACATCAGCATTTTGCGCTGTGTGGCGATACTTACTTTTGCAGGGATTGTGTATCTGATGCGGGCAAGGGAACAAAAAGCGGGCAGGGCTTCTGATGAAATTACAAAAACTGACGAGGACGAAACAGGAATAAATACCGAAAAAAATGTCACAAATATAGAGAAAGAGGAGGCGTGGAACCGGCGGTTCTGGTTTTACACATACCTGAATCTGGGCGCGCTGGTCCTCTATGTGTTATGTTCCTTCCTGCCCATTATTTCGCGGATCGGCTATTATCTGATGGTAAGCCAGATTCTGTTTCTGCCCATGCTTTTAAAGGCGGTGCCGGATAAAAAGTGGCGCAGGTTTTTCCGGGCGGGGATTCTTCTGGCGGCGGTAGTGTATTTTGCCATGTATCTGAAAAAAGGCGCGAACGACGGCGTGCTGATCCTGCCCTACCAGACATTTTTCTTTCACGAGATGGTGGATATCTTATCGGATGTGACGTAAGCTGCGCAGCAGCGATTTTGCCGATTGAGCTTTGCTCAATCCGGGCACGGCGAATAAGAAAGGCAGATATATGGCAAGGCAGTCGGAAGAAACGGAGTTAAAGAAGTTATGACGTTCAGCATCATAGTCGTCTGCTACAACGCAGGCGAAAAATTAGGGAAAACGATAGCGAGCATCCGTCGGCAGACGGAAGACGATTATGAGATTATCGTGCAGGACGGGCTTTCCACGGACGGCTCGGTGGAGCGGTTGTCTGCCGGGGCGGATTTAAAAATTTTCCGGGAGCGGGATGCGGGTATTTATGACGCCATGAACCGGGCAGTTTCCCACGCGGCGGGGAAGTATCTCTTTTTCCTGAACTGCGGCGACTACTTTGCGGACGAAGGGGTGCTTGCGGCGGTTAAACGGGAGATTGCCGGAAACGGCGGTATGGCTGCCTGTCGCACAGATCATGGAAAGCGGGGGCATGGGAACAGAGAGACGGGCAGCCGGGAAGCGGAAAAGAAACGCCCACGGCCGATGATTTTCTACGGCAATATCATGGAGCGCGCCACGGGCGCGCATGTGATGTCAAATCCCGCTATCGACGATTTTGCCTGTTTTCGCAATGTGCCCTGTCATCAGGCATGTTTCTATGACAGGCGGCTTCTGGCAAAGCGGGGGTTTCGGACATGTTACAGAGTCCGTGCGGATTACGAGCATTTCCTCTGGTGTTATTACCGGGCGGATGCCGCCACGGTTTATATGCCGCTCACTGTGGCGTCCTATGAGGGAGAGGGCTTTTCGGAAAGTGCGGAGAACAGAAGGCGGTCCGCCGCGGAACATGCGCACATTGTAAAAAAATATATGAGCCGCGGGCAGATTCTGAAATACAGGCTGGTTCTGCTTTTGACGCTCGCGCCCCTTCGGACGTATCTGGCGTCCCATGAGGCGACGGCGGGGTTATATCAGGCGATAAAAAGCGGCATGTACCAGATGAGAAATCTCGTATAAAACGCATAGCAAAAGAGGGCGGTATGTAGAAAACATGCCGGTGTGAAGGGAGAGGTACAAATGAAGGTATTATGGGTGTGCAATATTATGCTGCCAGCGATTGCCAAAAGATTAAATCTTCCCTGCAGCAACAGGGAGGGGTGGCTTTCGGGACTGCTTGACCGGGTGGTGATGGAACAGGAAAGGAACCGGATCGAGCTGGGTATCGCGTTTCCCGTAGACGAGTCGCTCGGGAATTTTGACCGGATGATGCCTCTGGGCGAAAATATTTCCTGCCACTGTTATGGTTTTGTGGAGGATCTGACTGCGCCGGAGCGTTATGATTTTGAACTGGAAAAACATTTTGAACTGATTATCAATGATTTCCAGCCGGATATCCTGCATGTGTTCGGGACGGAGTTTCCCCATGCGCTGGCGTCTATCAAGGTGTTTGACCAGCCGGAGAGGACGCTGATCGGCATTCAGGGGCTGGTCTCCGCGATCGCGAAGGTATATATGGCGGATCTGCCGGTGAAGGTACAGAGGCAGAGTACGTTCCGCGACACGGTCAGAAAGGACAGCATCAGACAGCAGCAGAAAAAGTTTGAGAAGCGCGGCGAGTTTGAGATCGAGGCGATTAAGCGGACAGGGCATATAGCGGGACGCACGGATTTTGACCGGGCGGAGACGGCGAAAATCAACCCGGACGCGACGTATCACTTTTTGAATGAGACGCTGCGCAGCGTGTTTTACCGCGACAGGTGGAGCAAATATAACTGTCAGACGCACCGCATTTTCCTGAGTCAGGGCGATTATCCGCTGAAAGGATTCCACTATCTTCTGCAGGCATTGCCGAAAATTCTGGAGCAGTTCCCGGACACGGAAGTTTATGTGGCAGGGGCGGATATCCTGAAGGCGGAGACGTGGAAGGACGCGCTGAAACTGCCCGCCTACGGCAAATATCTGAAAAAGCTGATCCGGGACAACAATCTGGAAGAAAAGATCAATATGCTTGGCAGGATTGACGCGGAGGAGATGAAGAAGCAGTATCTGAGCTGTCAGGTTTTCGTCTGCCCTTCGGTGCTTGAAAATTCTCCCAATTCCGTGGGAGAAGCGATGCTTCTGGGCGTGCCCTGTGTGGCTGCCAATGTGGGCGGCATACATAATATTCTGACGGACGGCGGGGACGGCTTTCTCTATCCGCCCGGGGATGTGGACGCGCTGGCGGACAGCATTATCGAGGTGTTCACCAAGGAGGCGATTGTGGACAGGCTTTCCGACAATGCCAGAAAACATGCGCGGATCAACCATGACGCGGATCAGAATTATTACCGGCTGATGCATATTTATCGGGAGATGCTAGAATGACTTTCACGTTTGTATCCAACTACATCAATCATCACCAGCTTCCATTCTGTGAGGCGCTGTATAGGCGGCTGGGGAAGGGTTTTGCATTCATCCAGACTATGCCCATGGAGGCGGAGCGCGTGGAGATGGGATGGCGTGTTGATGAGGATGAAATACCTTATGTCATGTGTCTCTATGAGGACGAGTACGAGTGCCTGAAGCGGATTATGGAGAGCGACGTGGCGCTTTTCGGCTGGACGGGCAGGGAAGATATCGTGACGCCGAGGCTGCGGTCGGGGAAAACCACGCTTCGGGTGAGCGAACGGCTTTACCGGGAGGGACAGTGGAATGCGGTCTCCCCGAGGGGGCTTGTGGCGAAATACAGGGAGCATATCAGATACCGGGGACAGAATATCTGTATGCTCTGTGCGGGCGCGTATACGGCGTCGGACTTTCATCTGATCGGCGCGTATCCGGGCAAACTTTTCAAGTGGGGCTATTTTACCGAACTGCGGACGTATGACGACGAGACGTTCGCAGCAATGAAGCCGCAGGACGGACCGCTGCAGATAGTCTGGGCGGGGCGGTTTATTCCGTTAAAGCATCCCGAATACGCGGTGCGGCTCGGCAGGACGCTGAGAAAGAAAGGTTATGCTTACCGTATGCATATGCTTGGCAGCGGCGAGATGGAGTCAGCGATCAAGGAAGAAGTGCAGCGGGAAGGGCTTTCGGATGCTTTTGTGTTTTATGGATATACGAAACCAGACCGGGTGCGGGATGTGATGGAGAAGTGTCATATCCATCTCTTTACGAGCAACCATCTGGAGGGATGGGGCGCGGTGGTCAACGAGGGCATGAACAGTGGCTGTGTGGAGGTGGTTGACGCCCGCGTGGGCGCGGCTCCTTATCTGATCCGGCACAAAGAGAACGGGCTGCTTTATCCCGGCGGGCGCTACGAAAAAATGGAGGCGCTCGTGCTGGATCTCTTTGAAAACTGGGAAAAGCGGCGGGGTATGGGGCGTGCCGCCTACGAGACGATCCGGGACGTGTGGAATGCGGAACACGCGGCTTGTGCCCTTTTGCGGTTTGTGGAGGGGATGCGGCAGGGCAGGCTCTGCCCGGAGGAAGCGGGACCCTTAAGCGAGGCTCCCATAATCAGACCGGGGAAATATCCGCCTTCGGATGATCCTGAATCAAAGCGCCTGCGGGACGGACGGGAAGGGGCAGATGGGAACGAATAAAATCAGTGTGATTGTGCCTGTGTACAACTCTATAAATTGTCTGGAGAGATGCGTGCGCTCGCTCTGCGCCCAGACATACGAAAATCTGGAAATCCTGTTGATTGACGACGGCTCCACGGACGGCACGGGGAAACTCTGTGAGCGTCTCGCGGCGGAGGATGGGCGCATCCTCGTGCACCATAAGGAAAACGGCGGGGCTTCTTCCGCCAGAAATGTGGGACTTTCCATGGCGTCCGGGGATTATATCGGGTTTGTGGACAGCGACGATTATGTGGATTCTTATGTGTATGCGGAACTTGCCGGCGCGCTTGAGAGGGGAAAGTACGAGACAGTGCAGATCTCGCGCGACGAGGTGGACGAGGATGGAAGGCGGCTGCCGGACGTCTGCACGCCGCCGGAAAAAGAGCGGTTCTGCGATTCGGAAACTTTTATAAAAGAACTTCTTCTGCACCGGGGGGACAGTTCCTTCTGTACCAAGCTGTTTCCCCGGGAAATCTTTGCGGGGCACCGGTTCCCGGAAGGGGAACTGAACGAGGATTTCCGGCTGCTTTTAGATATTTTGCAGGAGATTCCGGGCGTCTGCATTTTGCCAGAACAGGGGTATCACGTGGTCTGCAGACGGGAGAGCACCACCAGAAAGCGGACGAAGGACAGCTTCTCCCGGGTGTTTCTGGATATCGTGGAGAACGCGGATATGGTGCAGAAACTGGTGGATCAGAAATACCCCGCGCTGCATGACTATGCGGTGCGCTTTAATCTCTACCAGAGACTGGACTACATGCTGCATGTGCCGGTTTCCCAGATGAAAGGGCACAATACTTTTTATAAAAATGTGAAAAAGTATCTGCGGCGGCATGTGGGCGATACGATAAAAAATCCCTATCTGACAGGAAAAAATAAAGGGTATCTGCTGCTGCTTACGGCGGCACCCCGGACAGTCAGAAGTATGCACGGGTGGAAGATGAGATTAAGCAAAAAAGAGGGATGACAGCATGTGCCCGGCACGAATGCAGGCAGGAAATAGCCGGCAGATACAGCGCGGGCGGATAAGGGACGGTCGGGCATGGTTGAACGGAAAGGAAGCGGAAAGAGAATAAAATATCTGGTGTGCTTTGTCGTGCTCTGGCTCCTGCAGATGGCGGCGGCGTTCTGGTTCTGCACGCAGAAACAGGGGTTCCACGAGGACGAGTTTTACACGTACTATTCCACCTCGCGGACAAACGGTTTTTATGTGGAAGATGGAAAGTGGATGGACCGGGACGAATATCGCAACGAATTTGTGGTGCTGCCGGGGGAGCGGTTTCAGTACGGTCTGGTGAAACAGGTGCAGTCGTGGGACGTGCATCCGCCTATGTATTACTGGGTGTTTCATACCGTGGCTTCCCTTGTGCCGGGCGTATTCTCCAAATGGACCGGGCTGTCGGTCAATCTTTTTTTTCATGGGATCAATCTGATTTTGCTGACATATTTGTCATATTTGGTCGCGGGAAGGGATGGGCGACTGTCTTTTCTCGTGACCTTTGTCTATGGATTTTCCCCGGCATCCATGAGCGGGGTCGTGTTTATCAGAATGTATGAAATGCTCACCACATTTGTGCTGCTCTGTGCTATTTTGCATGTGCGGGGAGAGATCTGCAGAGCCGGCAGACGGGGTGCGGCGCGGCTCCCGGTAAGAACGCTTCTCGCTATGGCGGCGGTGACCTATGTAGGATTTCTGACGCAGTATTATTATTTTATCTTTCTGTTCTTTCTGGCGGCAGCGTTTTGCATATGGATGCTGTGGCGCGACAGGAACATCTGGAACTGCCTGCGGTACGGCTTTTTTCAGGGAGCGGCGTTTGTGCTGGCGTATCTGACCTATCCGGCTTTCCCGGGACAGATGTTCAAAGGGCAGCGGGGCGCGCAGGCAACGGAGAATTTTTTCAATCTGTCAAATACGTGGGAGAGGCTTACCTTTTTCTGGGATCTGATGAACCGCTATGTGTTCGGCGGTCTGTTCGGACTGATGCTTTTGTTTCTCGCGGCTGCAGTAGTAGCGACACGGCTGCAGAGCGGACGAAAGCGGCATGTAGGAGCGGCGGAGACGGAAAATGCGTGGGATGGGCAGACTGCGGAGGGGACGGAAAATGAGAAGAACGGACAGCCTGCGGGGAGGGAGTCTGACACGAGGGCGGCGTTTTATATGCTGCTTTTCGCGGCGACAGGCTATTTTCTGGCGGTGTCCAAGACGGCGCTCCTTCTCGGCGGGACTTCCAACCGTTACCAGCTCCCGGTTTATGGGATTGCGGTACTGCTTTTGGTTTCAGGGGCGGTGAAAGTGTTCCGGCAGACAGCGGGTATGCGGCTTGCGGGAGAGGAAAGGCGTGAAACGGCAGCCCTGCCTCCTGTCTGCACCGGCTGGCAGGAAAAAAGAATGACAGGTGTGGCGGCGGCATTCTGCCTTGCCGTCGTCGCGCTTGGCTACGTGCGGGCGGATGTGGAATTTCTCTACCCGGAGGCGGCGGAAGGGGTCGCGCTTGCAAGAGAACAGGCGGATGCACACATTCCCGCAGTCTATGTCTATAAGCCCGGGGAGGAGTGGTGCATCTGGGCGGTGGCGGATGAACTGATGCAGCATGAGAGGGTATATTTTGTCAGCGCGGCAAGCGAGGATCCTGTCACGGAGCCGGCGATTGCGGAGGCGGAAGCGGTGGTGTCGTATACGCCCCGTTATGATGACTTGAAGGACGAAGAGGCGCAGTATATGCGCATTCCATCCGGCAATGGGAAGCTGTCGGAAGGTCATCTGCAGCATTTGCACAAGTTTTGTGTTGAGTGGTATAATTGCGGTGACGGGGGCACATGGAGAGGCACAGGGGATTTGGCGGAATGAAGAAAATGCGGATGAGCATCGCAGATAGGAAGAATATCAGAATACCGCTGACATGGGCGGCGGTTGTTGTTTCTATTTTCAGCCTTTTTCCGATTCTCGCTCTGGCGGGTGTGGACAGGGCTTCGGCGGACGACTGGTCTTTCGGGCTGCTGACCCATCTGGCGTGGGTGGATACACACTCGGTCATCCGGGTTTTGCAGGCGGCGTTCGCAAGTGTGAAGAAGTATTATTTTTCATGGCAGGGAACATGGTTTTCCGTTTTCCTGTTTTCGCTGCAGCCGGAAGTTTTTTCGCATGATGCTTACTGGATTGTTCCCGTGCTGATGACGGGACTTATCATTGGCGGCGTATCTGATTTCCTATACTGTCTGCTGGTGCGGTTTCTGCATATATCCAGACAGGATTTTCTGTTGCTGGACGCGGTTCTTCTGCTGGTGCTGATTCAGTTTGTACCCTATCAGACTTCAGCGATTTTCTGGTATAACGGGGCGGCGCACTACACGGTGCCATTTGCGCTTGTCATGGCAGCCTGCGCCTGTTTTGTGCGTTATATGCTGGATTTCAGAAAAAGGGATCTGATTCTGGCGGCTTTCTGGATGACGCTTCTCGGAGGGACGAACTATCTGACGGCGATTTTCGGGCTTGGTCTGTTTTTACTGTTTACGGTTCTGTTTTTTCACAGGGATCGGAGAGCGCTCTTTATGCTGATTCCCATGGCGCTTGAAACGGCGGGGCTTCTGGTCAGTGCGCTCGCGCCGGGAAATGCGGTCCGGGGCGGTCCGCAGTATCACGTCACGGCGGCGGGGATGATCGGAGCGGCTGGCAGGTCGCTGGTGCAGGGAACGCAGGGAATATGCAGTTCTCTCCGGGAATACCCGGTGGCTATGGCTGCCATGCTTGTCATGGCGGTGTTTTTGTGGGACATTTTGCGGGAGAAAGTTTCCGCTCTCCGGCTGCATTTTCCCTGTCCGGGACTGGTGATTGTGTATTTGTGGGGACTGTACTGTGCGGTATACTGGCCGGTGGTGTTTGTGGGCGGATCGGTTTCTGACGGGTCGGTTTCCATGGGCGTTCCCAACACGGTATTCTGGGTATTTATCTTTGCGCTGGCAGGCAGCCTTCTTTACGGGCTGGGCTGGATCTGTGAAAAGTGTGGCGGCGGTAGGGAGGGTTTGCGCCTGCCCGTGTACGTGGCGGGGTTTGCCGTGGCGCTTCTGACGGTGGGCGTCTGCCGTATGGATCTGAAAAACAGTACGGATTATGTGTGCTATTATTATATCCGCTCGGGAAAGGCGGCTGTCTACAAGGAGCAGATGGATGAACTTACCGAAATCCTGACAGATGAGAGCATAGAGGACGCGGTGGTGCCTTTTATTGTGGGGGAGCAGGAGCCGCTTGTACATCTGCCGGTCACGCTTGAAAAGGATGAGTGGTCGAATCTGAAAATGGCGCAGTTTTTCAGAAAAAAGTCGCTGGTGGCAATACCCCGGGACGAGTGGGAGGCGCAGCGTGAAATACGTTGACACGTCTGCGGAAACTGCCTATAATAAACATATTGTAAGAGTAAGAGGGCAGGATATGGATGCTTTGAAATTGGACACAGTGCTTCTCTCCGGGGACAGAAGCTGTCTGGAAATACTGGACCAGACGCTTTTGCCGGGCACGGTGAAAGTGCTGCGGGTAGAGAAAATAGAAGATATCTTTGAGGCGATCCGCTTTTTGCGTGTCCGGGGCGCGCCGGCGATCGGTGTCTGCGCCGCTTACGGGATTGCGCTCACCGCGTCCCGCATTGAGACGCAGGATTACGGGACGTTTCTTTCGGCGTTCAGGGAGCAGAAAAACTATCTGGCATCCGCGCGTCCCACGGCGGTGAATCTGTTCTGGGCGCTGGACCGGATGGAACGCACATTGCTTTTGCACGCGGACCAGCCGGTGGCGGAGATCAAGGAAAGGCTTTTTGCGGAGGCGCAGGCGATCCGGGATGAGGACGTGGCGATCAGCCGCAGCATCGGGGAGATCGGCTTCGGACTGTTCAAGCCGGGTGACGGGATTCTCACCCACTGTAATGCGGGGACGCTGGCAACGGCGAAATACGGCACGGCGACGGCGCCCATGTATATGGCGCTGGAGCATGGAATGACGGATTTCCGGGTATACTGTGACGAGACGAGGCCGCTTTTGCAGGGAGCCAGACTGACAGCTTTCGAGCTGCACGGCGCGGGTATCGACACGACGCTGATCTGTGACAATATGGCGTCCACCGTGATGAAGAGCGGCCTTGTGAATCTGGTTTTTGTGGGCTGTGACCGGGTGGCGGCAAACGGCGATACCGCCAACAAAATCGGCACCTCGGGGGTGGCTGTGCTGGCGAAGCATTACGGGATTCCCTTTTATGTGTGCGCACCCAGCTCCACCATAGATATGTCGCTTGCGACGGGGGAACAGATTCCCATCGAGGAGCGGGAGGCGTCGGAGGTCACAGAGATGTGGTATAAGGAGCGGATGGCGCCCGAGGGCGTCAAGGTGTATAATCCCGCTTTTGACGTGACGGACCATTCGCTGATTACAGGAATCATTACGGAAAAGGGGCTTTGCAGGGCGCCGTATGAGAAGGCGTTCCGGGAACTTGGTATAGAGTGAAAGGAGATTTATGTTAAAAGATAAGACCATACTGATAACCGGGGGAACGGGTTCTTTCGGGAAATGCTTTACGAGATACGTCCTGACCAACTATGAGCCGAAGAAAATTATCATCTACTCAAGGGATGAGTTTAAACAGTGGATGATGGCGAACGAGTTTAAGGAGTATGAGGAGAAACTTCGGTTTTTCATCGGCGACGTGCGCGACGTGGAACGTCTCAAGCGCGCCTGCGAGGGCGTGGATTATATCATTCACGCGGCTGCTTTGAAGCAGGTGCCCGCCTGTGAATATAACCCGAACGAGGCAATTAAGACGAACATTCACGGCGCCATGAACGTGATCGACGCCGCGCTGGATACGGGGGTGCGCAAGGTGGTGGCGCTGTCCACGGACAAGGCGGTGAACCCGGTAAATCTTTACGGCGGGACGAAGCTTGTCTCGGATAAGCTCTTTGTGGCGGCGAATGCCTACGTGGGGATGAAGGATATTAACTTCTCCATCGTGAGATACGGAAATGTGGCGGGCAGCAGAGGCTCTGTCATTCCCTTCTTCCACAAACTGATTCAGGAGGGGGCGACGGAACTTCCCATCACGGATCTGCGCATGACCCGGTTCTGGATCAGTCTGACGCAGGGCGTGGAGCTGGTGATCAAGGCGCTGGCGGAGGCAAACGGCGGAGAAACCTTTATCAGCAAGATACCTTCTTTTAAGATCACGGATCTGGCGGAGGCAATGCTTCCCGGATGCAGACTTAAGGAGACCGGCATCAGACCGGGGGAGAAGCTGCATGAGATCATGGTGACGACGGAGGATTCAGCGACCACCTACGAGTATGACAAGCATTTTATTGTCTATCCGCAGATGACATGGAACAACAGGCAGCAGCCGGATCTGTCGGGAAAGAAAGTGATGGAAGGATTCCATTACAGCTCCGACAACAATACCGAGTGGATCGGCGTGGAAGAAATCCGCGCGCTGTTACAAGATGTAGAACTGGAAAAATAATAAGATAAAATAGGAGGACATGTGTGGAAATACGTGTCCTTTCTTAGCATATGAAGGGCACAAATTCGCAGGATGAGAAAGGAGCATGGTTTTAATATGGAAAAACCGGCGATTGAGGGCGGCACGCCCGTCAGGGAGACGCCCATTTATTATGGACACCAGTATATAGACGACGCGGACATCAAGGCTGTGGTGGACGTAATGAAGAGCGACTATCTGACGTGCGGACCGAAGATCGGAGAACTGGAAAAAAAGCTCTGCGCGCTGACGGGGGCGAAGTATGCGGTGGCCTGTGCCAACGGCACGGCGGCATTGCACATGGCGGCGCTGGCGGCTGGTGTAAAGGAGGGGGACGAGGTCATCACCACGCCCATTACCTTCGCGGCTTCTGCGAACTGCGCGCTCTATTGCGGGGCGAGACCTGTCTTTGCGGACATTGATTCCGGGACATACAATATTGACCCGGAGAAGGTGGAGGAAGCCATCACGCCTGCAACAAAAGCGGTGGTTGCGGTTGACTATACGGGTCAGTCCGTAGCGCTCGATCCGCTCAGGGAAATCTGTAAAGAGCACGGGCTGGTTCTGATTGAGGACGGCGCTCATGTGATCGGCACGAAATACAAGGGACAGCCAAGCGGCTCCCTCTCCGATATGACCACATTCAGCTTCCATCCCGTCAAGACGGTGACAGGCGGCGAGGGCGGTGCGGTACTGACCAATGACGAAACGTTTTACAAAAAATTGCTTTTGTATCGCGCCCATGGTATCACGAGGGATGAAAGTCTGATGGAACATGAGCCGGACGGTCCGTGGTATTACGAGCAGATTGCCCTCGGCTATAATTACCGCATGACGGACATGCAGGCGGCGCTGATTATCAGTCAGCTTGACAAACTGCCCATGTTCAGCCGCCGCAGAAAAGAGATTGTGAAGCGGTACGACGAGGCGTTTTCCGAAATGCCTGAACTTTTCGTCCAGCGCGAGATCCCGGAGTCTGACACGACGAGACATCTATATATCCTGCGCATCGTGCCAGAGAGATTAAGGATTGACAGAAAACAGTTTTTTGAGGCGCTGGCGGCGGAAAATGTGTGCTGTAACGTGCATTACATACCGACTTACTATTTCCCGTACTATGAGAAACTGGGCTATAGACGGGGACTGTGTCCGAACGCGGAAAAGCTTTATGAGGAAATCATTTCCCTGCCGCTCTACTATGCGATGAGCGACAAGGATGTGGAGAGCGTGATCGGGGCGGTGAGGAAGATTGTGGCTTTTTACCGTGTGTAGGCGGCACGAATATCTAAACGGAAGAATAAAGGAACAGAGACGGAAATGACCGAAGAAATATCACTGAAAGTAAAAATTATTTATACGGCGCTGGCGGCATTGTTTATAGCGCTTGTATGGGCGGGGGATGAGGGAAAACAGCCCATTGTTTACAGCGGTATTGATCTGCAGCATTCCGTGGGGCTGATTGATGTAGACAACGCGCTCGTATTTCAGGAGTCCGTGACAAAAAGCAGCGCAGTGGCAAACACGCCCGCCTATGTTATGAACAAGGGAAGCTACAGGGTCACGCTGCATTACAGCACGAATAAAAGTGGAAACGTACTGGAACTGTGGGAGCAGGGCGACAAGATTGCGGCATGGCAGATCAATTCGTGGGAGAATGAACTTACGGCGGATTTTACCATCTCCAAGGACGCGAAAGCGTTGGAAATTCGCATCAATTATGGGGGAGAGGGCTCCCTCAGACTCAGAGACCTTTCGCTTGCGCCGTATACCCTTTTTTATACGGATACGTATTTTCTGATCGCGGTGTTCCTGCTTCTGCATCTGGCGGCATGGCTTTATGTGAGGAGCGGGAAGAGACTGTCGCAGGAGAAACTTGTGGATTACGCTGTTATTGCAGGGGTGGCGCTTCTTGCCACCACGCCGATGATGCAGACGTATCTCTACAATGCGGATGACCTCTGTTACCATCTGGCGAGGCTGGAAGGGCTGAAGGACGGTATACTGGACGGACAGGTGATTCCTGTCAATATTCTGCCGGAGGGATTGCAGAATAACGGCTATATGAACGCCATGTACCCCTATCTGTTTTTGTACATAGGCGCCTTTTTGCGTATATGCAGGGTATCGCTGGCTTTTTCCTACAAGACGCTCGTTTTTCTGTCCAATCTGGGTTCGGCGGTCTGTGCCTATGTGGCGGTAAAGTCTGTGGTGAAATCCAGACGCAGCGTCATTCTATCGGTGGTTCTCTACACGCTGATGCCGTACCGCTTTACCAATATTCTCTCCAGAGGGGATCTGGGAGAGACGCTGGCGCTGGTTTTCTGGCCGCTGGTGATCGCGGGGCTTTATCATATTACTATGGGCGACCGGAAAAAATGGCATTATCTTGTGATCGGGTTTACCGGCGCGCTGCAGAGCCATATCCTGAGCGTGGTTTATGTGGCGGCAGTCTGTGTCATTACCGTGCTTTTATACTGTGTGCGCATCGCGCGGGAGCGGCGTTATGTGGAGCTTTTCAAGGCGGCAGGTCTCACCGTGCTGTTAAACGCATGGTTTGTGGTTCCTTTTCTGTATTACTATTTTAACGAAGAGCTGAATAAAGAGGTTCTGCGGTGGAGCGGTTACTTTGAGCAGTCGATCAACCTCTCCAATATGACCCAGTCATTAAGTCTTTACAACAAGCAGTATTTTTCACTGGGGCTTGCGCTTCTGGGCTGTCTGGGAATCGGAATCATATACCTGCTATGTGAAAAGCGCGGAAGGGTGGACGGAGCAGACGGATTCACGCTCTATATGCTGACCCTTGGCGGCATGTTTGTATTCCTGTCAACGGGGTATTTTCCGAGCAGGGCGCTTATGGCAAATGATCTGTTTGAAAATATAGCCACGATGCTGCAATTCCCATGGCGGTTTCTGGGGCCGGCGTCCGCGTGTTTTTTGTTTGTGGGAGCGGCGGGTCTGGCATGGTCAAAGATCCTGAAGCCCTATCGGAATCTGATTTTTGCCATGCTGGTGGGTCTTAATCTGCTGGTTGTCGTATCGGTGCCTGCGGACAACAACCATGTGCCTTATAAGAACGCGCAGTCCGTGGCGTCCAAGGGGCATGAGACAAAGCTTGGCGCCAGTGTGGGATTGTTCTATCCCCACGAGTGGAGACTGATGGATGCGTCTGACGACAGACTGACCAGAAGCGTGGTTATGTCCGATATCGGTTCCGTGTCCGTGCATGATTTCAAGAAAAAGGGGACGAAGGCGGCGGTATCCTATACGGCGTTTTCCGACAATGCCTTTCTTGAACTGCCCCTGCAGAATTATCTGGGTTATCGGGCGGGGGATGAACAGGGACAGCCTGTGCGGATCGAGCAGGGAGAGGGCGGCAGGATGCGGTTTTTTGTGAATGGGGACGGCGCAGAGCACAGGATCTATGTGCGCTATGGACCTGTGCCGGGATTTGTCATTGCAAATGCGGTGTCTGCGCTGACGATACTTTATTGTTTATACCGGGGCTGGCTTTATAAACGGTTTCCGATTCGCAGGGGAGAGGAGCTGACAGAGACGGATGCAACTTAGTATCATTGTGCCGGTCTATAATATGGCGGCGGAGAAAAAACTGGAATATTGTCTGGATTCGCTCGTGGCGCAGACGGTGGCGGACTATGAGATCATTGCGGTGGACGACTGTTCCACGGACGAGTCATGGGAGATACTGAAAAGTTATGAGGCGCGTTTCCCGGACAAATTCCGTGCGCTGCATCTGGAGGAAAACAGACATCAGGGCGGTGCAAAAAATGCAGGTTTAAGAATAGCGCAGGGCGAATGGATCGGGTTTATCGACAGTGACGACTGGATTACGCCGGACATGTATGAGCGTCTGATCGGACGGGCGATAAGCACGGGAGCCGATCTTGTGGGCTGTGATTACTGCCTGACTTCTGAGCACTCCATGAAGGTGGGGCAGGTGGTGCACAATAATAAGAGCAGCCAGACGGGCGTTCTGGATGACGGAAAGAGACGGAGTCTGATTCTGGACGGCGGCAGTCTGGTGGTGAAAATATTTCGCCGCGCCATGATTGTGGAGCACGAACTCTGGTTCCCGGAACATATTTTTTATGAGGACAATGCGCTGGGAAATTCCTATCTGGTGCTGGCGAATCATTTTGAGTATATCGAGGAGCCGCTGTATTACTATTATCAGCATGAATCCTCCACCGTGCACACCATTTCGGAGAAACGCTGTGAGGACCGCTGTGAGGCGGGCAGGCTCATGCTGGAGGAGGCAAAGCGGCATGATTTTCTCGATAGATACGGGGTGGAACTGGAGTACAGCTTTACCCTTCTCTTTTATGTGAATACCCTGTTTACCTATATGGCGGGGGTGAAACGGACAAAATACCAGTTTGTGAAGAAGCTGGGGGAGGAAATGCGGTGCCGCTTCCCGCATTTTCAGGAGAACCCATATTACCTGGAGCGGACCCATGCGGAGGAGAATAAACTGATCCGTATGCATATGAAATCCACCTTGTGGTTTATGGCATATTATAAACTGCTGTGGGCGTATCGGAATTTCAGAAAAAGACATGGGAGCAGACGGTGAGTGGAGAACGGTATCGAGCGGAGGGTTGCATATGGAAATCGGAAGTATCTTTGAAATAGATCCCGCTACAGTAAAAAGGGGCAGTCAGACGGCGGCGCTCCATCTTCCACAGGTGGATAAGTACGGGAAAAACCAGTGCTGCTTTACCGCTTCCGGCAGGGAGGCGATCGAACTGGCGCTGATCAGTATGGAACGGGAGCGCCCGGATACCCGGAAATGCTGCCTGCTGCCGGCATATATGTGCGACAGCGTGTTTCTGCCGTTTCTGCACCGGGGATGGGAACTGGTTTTCTATTCTGTGGACAGGGAACTTGAGTCAGCCGGGGAAGAGATCTTCAGACTGGCGCTTGCGCATGATCCCGGGCTTATTTTCATTCATCCGTATTACGGAACGGATACCTGTGCCGGTCTGCGCAGACAGATGTCCGCCCTCAGAAGGAGCGGTGTTCTGGTGATGGAGGACGTGACCCAGTCCTATTATCTGGAAGAGGCGGGGAAGGATGTGGATTTCGTTGTGGGCAGCCTGCGGAAGTGGTACGCGGTTCCCGACGGCGGATTTGTGGCATCCGATTTTCCGTTGGCGGAGGACGTACTGGAAACGGGAGAAGAGTATGCCAGAGAACGGCTGGTTCCCCTCGTTCAGAAATGGGAGTACCTGCGGGAAAAAGAGAGAAGGACAGGGGGAGCGCTGACGGCGGGGTGGCTCCCGAGAAAGTCGGAGTATCTGAAAAGGAACCGCTCTCTGGAGAATGCCCTTGACTGTTATCAGGGCGTGCGCCGTATTTCACGTATATCCGAGGAGATTCTTTCCAAGGTGGACGAGGAGGACGCACGCCGGCAAAGAGCGGAAAACTGTCACGCGTTGTATCAGCGTATACGCGGCATGAAGAGACTCTGGGCTGTGCTTCCGGAAAAGGAGGCGCAGGCGCCTCTCTATCTTCCTGTTTACGCGAGGGAACGTGACAGCTTGCAGAGATTTTTAGCCGGACACGGCATTTATGCCCCGATCCTCTGGCTGGTGGGGGAAGAGAACAGGGACTTTCTGGAGGGAGACGCGACTTATATATTTGAGCATATGCTGGCGCTGCCCATCGACCAGCGTTACCATGCCGGGGATATGGAACAGATCGCGGAGGTGCTTGCCCTGTATGAGAAGCAGCCCGTGATCGGTATTCGTGCCGACGCCAATGAGACGGTGGCGACAGGGCACATCATGCGCTGTATTACCATAGCGGAGCAGATTAAAAAAATGGGCGGACAGGTACTGTTTATCACGGCTGACGGGCAGGCGGAGGATCTGCTGGCACGGGCGGGGATGGAGCACGTCTGCCTGCAGACCCGGTGGGATCACATGGAGGAGGAGATGCCGGTTTTGCGGGAGATTTTGAAACTTGCCGGAATAAAGACGCTTCTGGTGGACTCTTATCAGGCGACCCCCGCCTATTTTGAGGAACTTCGCCCGTTTGTAAAACTGGTATGTATGGACGACTGTTTTGCGCATGTATTCCCGGTGGATGCGCTGATCAATTACAATGCCTATCATATCCGTTTTCCTTACAGAGAAACTTACGGCGGCAGGACCAGACTGCTTCTGGGAACGGATTATGTGCCCCTGCGGGAAGAATTTTCCGTGACCCAGATCGGAAATGCGCCAAGCGGGAAGAAGGAATTTTCCGTACTTTTGTCAAGCGGCGGAGGAGATGCCCAGAATGCCATTCTCGGCGTCCTGCAGCGCGCCATGCAGACAGAAGAGCTGAAATCCTTTGTGTTCCATGTGGTGGTGGGTGTGTACCATCCGCAGGGCGATGCCATTGAAGCGTTTGCCGGGAACTATGAAAATGTGAAGGTTTACCGCCCCTGTTCTGATATGGCAGGTCTGATGGCGGACTGTGACATAGCGGTTTCCGCGGCGGGCACCATGCTGTTTGAGCTCTGTGCCATGCGTGTTCCCACGGTATTTTTCCAGTCGGCGGACAACCAGCGTTATGACAGGGAATTTTTTGGAGCCGGGGAGCGGATGCTCTTTGCCGGGGATATCACGCAGGACAGGGACGCCTGCATTGACAGGATCTGCGAGGGTCTGAAGCGGCTGGCGGCGGACGGCACGCTCCGGGAGCGTATGAGGGAAAACTTAAGCCGTGTGACGGACGGCAGGGGCGCGGAGCGGATCGCGGGGGAGATTATGGGATTGTGAAGCGAAAGCAGCGATGCTAAAATAAATGTATCACTGGCTGGCAGGTTCGCAATGGAGGCAACGGTATGAAACGCAGATTTAATGTGACGGGTTCATGTATACCACAGAGACATTATATGGTAGGGCTCGACAGCAGGCTGAAAAAGATAAAGGAAGACTTTGTAGACTATGGCAGCTATTTTGTTATCAACAGGGGACGCCAGTACGGCAAGACGACGACGCTGAAAGCGCTGAAAAATTATTTGGCAGAGGAATACATTGTTGTTTCACTTGATTTTCAGATGCTTGGGACCGAGGATTTCGCGGATGAAGCAAGGTTTTCGTCTGCTTTTTTGGATGTGTTTGTCAGGGCGTGTGAAATTAGAGGCATTGACAGGGAGGACGAACTGTTAAAGCCGCTAAAGGAACTTGCCGGGGGAAAAGGGTATGGCTTAAAGGAAATGTTCGCGGTTCTTAGCGGCGTTTGCGGGAACAGCAAAAAACCGGTTGTTTTGATGATTGATGAGGTGGACAGCGCGTCAAACAATCAGGTATTCGTTGACTTTCTGGCACAGTTGAGGAGCTATTACCTGAACCGGGATGAGACGCCGATCTTCCATTCGGTCATCCTTGCAGGTGTATATGATATCAAAAATTTGAAGTTAAAACTCCGCCCCGACGCGGAACACCAGTATAACAGTCCGTGGAACGTGGCTGCAAAATTCAATATAGACATGAGTTTCTCCGTAAAACAGATATCCTCTATGCTGGCGGAATACGAATCTGATAAGCGGACGGGCATGGATATCGGTATGATAGCGGACGAAATTTATAGTTATACTTCCGGGTATCCTGTACTTGTTTCGTCCATATGTAAATGTATAGATGAGGAATTGTCCGGGGATGATGCGTCTTTAGATTCGGTGTCCGCATGGACAAAGGATGGTGTGGCAAAGGCGGTAAGCATTATCTTAAAAGAAAGTTCGCCGCTGTTTGAAAGTCTTGTCAAGCAGCTTGACATGTATAAAGACCTCCGCGATATGATCGAAGATATCATATACCGCGGGAGAAAAATAACATTCAGCCCGGAACAGAAGTCCATAAGCCTTGGGCTCATGTTTGGCTTTCTGAAGGAGGAAAATGGTCATGTGACGATAGCCAACAGAATGTTTGAGATGTGTCTGATTAATCTGTTTATGTCGGAGGAATCAGGAGGGGATGTCTACGCCCGGGGCGGCAGCGACAGGATTGGCTTTATCAGGGACGGTATGCTCGACATGGAACTTGTTCTCAGAAAGTTTTTGGAATATTTTACGGAAATCTGCGGGGATAAGGATGAAAGATTTATTGAAAAACAGGGGCGGAAGATTTTTCTGATCTATTTGAAGCCCATCATAAACGGTACGGGAAATTACTATATTGAGGCTGAGACGCGGGATGAGAGAAGGACTGACGTCATTGTGGATTATAAGGGCGAGCAGTTCATTGTAGAGTTAAAAATCTGGCATGGGAATGAGTACAACGAAAGAGGGGAACAACAGCTCACCGATTATCTCGATTACTACCAGAAGGACAAAGGCTATATGCTGAGTTTTAATTTCAACAAAAACAAGGAAACAGGGGTAAGAGAAGTAAAGGCGGGGAAAAAGACAATCGTGGAGGGCGTCGTGTAATGGGAACAGCGTTAAATGCGGTGGCGATCATCACCGCCCGGGGCGGCAGCAAACGGATCCCGGGGAAGAATATAAAACAGTTTATGGGAAAGCCGATGCTGGTATATGGCATTGAGGCGGCGCTTCAGTCCGGGATATTCAGGGAGGTCATGGTCTCCACTGACGACGGAGAGATTGCGCGGATTGCGCGGGACGCGGGCGCGGCGGTACCTTTTATGAGAAGCGCGGAGACGTCGGGCGACTTTGCCACCACGGATGATGTGCTGATGGAGGTGCTTCGGACTTATGAGGAGCGGGGCGAGACGTTTGACTATATGGCGTGCATTTATCCGACAGCGCCCTTTATAACGGCACAAAAGTTGAAAGAGGCTATGAGGCTTCTGGTGGAGCAGGACGCGTCGGGGGTGATGCCGGTGGTGCGCTATTCGTTTCCGCCGCAGCGGGGCATGGCGATCCGGGATGGAAAGCTTGCTTACTGTTATCCTGAAAACGCCATGAAACGGTCGCAGGATCTGGAGCCGGTGTACCATGACAGCGGGCAGTTTTACTGTTATCATGTAAAGCGCTATCTGTCCTGCGGGGGCGATCTGCCGGACGGGTATCTGCCCATTATCGTGCCGGAGACGGAGGTGCAGGATATTGACAATCCGTCGGATCTGGCGCTGGCGGAGATGAAATTTCGGATGATGCAGCCGAAAAATAAAAGTATGGGCAAAGCATGAAAAGCAGGGAACTTTTGTCGTGATTGATTATACGATACAGAGATCGCGGGTGGTGCCCGGAGAAGAAGAGGGACATGATATGAAACAGGATAAAATAAAAATCGGCAGCCGCCTGATCGGGGAAGGGGAGCCGACCTATATCGTGGCGGAGATGTCGGCAAACCACCTGCAGGACTATGACAGGGCGGAAGCGATCATACGTGCGGCAAAGGAAGCGGGCGCGGATGCGGTGAAGCTGCAGACTTACACGGCGGATACCATTACGATGGATTGTGATAACGAATACTTTCGGATCACGCAGGGAACGATCTGGGACGGCATGACCTGTTATGAATTATTTCGGGAAGCGTATACGCCGTGGGAGTGGCAGCCGAAGCTGATGAAGCTGGCGAATGATTTGGGCATGGACTGTTTTTCCGCCCCCTTTGATTTTACGGCGGTGGATTTTATGGAGGAGATGGGAATGCCGGCTTATAAAATCGCTTCTCCTGAAATCTGGGATATTCCCTTGATCCGTAAAGTCGCAAAAATGGGGAAACCCGTTATTATGGCTACGGGGCTGGCATATCTGGAGGATATCGAGAGGGCGGTGAGAACGTGCAGGGAAGAGGGGAATGAACAGATCATACTTCTGAAATGTACGGCTACTTATCCGGCGCCCTATGAGGACATGAACATCAAAGTAATTCCGCATATGGCGGAGGCGTTTGACTGCATAACGGGTCTTTCCGATCACAGCATGGGCGCAGCGGTTGCGGTTGCCTCGGTGGCGCTGGGCGCCCGGATGGTGGAAAAGCACTTTACGCTCTCCCGGGCGGACGGCGGACCCGACGGTGCCTTTTCCATGGAGCCGGCAGAGTTTAAGCAGATGGTAGACGAAATCCGCACTGTCGAGAAAGCGCTCGGCAGGGTGACCTACAGTCTGACCCAAAAGCAGGAGAGAAGCCGTGAGGAAGGGCGCTCCCTTTTTGTGACACAGGATATGAAAGCGGGCGAGGTTTTTACCCCGGAGAATCTGCGTTCCATCCGCCCGGCATTTGGCATGGCGCCGGTGCATTATGAGGAGCTGCTCGGCAAAAAGGCGCGCTGTGATATTTCCCGGGGGACGCCGATGGACTGGAAGTTTGTGGAGTGATTGCCATGTGACGGCATGTCGGGACTCTGTGGCTGGTTACTGTCGGTTGCGGTGCTGTCAGAGCAGGGTGTTTTTGTGTGTGATGATACTGTATGGCATGGATATGACTGACGGGGAAAAGAGAAGTGGAAAAAGAACGGAAAAAAATGATGATTCTGGGCGCAAGTGCGCTGCAGGTTCCGGCAATAAAAAAGTCAAAAGAGTTAGGCTACCAGATTATTCTGGTGGATTATGACGAAAACGCGGTCGGTTTTGCGCTGGCGGATGTAAAGCTGGTGGTGAGCACGCTGGATCAGGAGGAGGTTTACCGGCAGGCGCTTATTTACCAGCCGGACGTGGTGATTACCTCCACCAGCGACGGCCCTGTGCGGACGGCGGCATATGTCAATGAAAAGCTGGGGAAAAAGCCGGATCTGTCCTATGAGAACGCGCTGTGCGCCACGATAAAAAGCAAAATGCGGGACCGTTTAAAAACATGCGGCGTGCCGATACCGGAATACTATGCGGTCACAGAGTATGAGGCATTTTCGGAGGCGGTGGACAGGCTGGGCGGCGACTGTATCGTGAAGCCGGCGGACAATGCGGGGAGCCGGGGTGTGGTGCTGCTTGAGCGGGGGAATTTTGACGGGATGTCTTTTTTGCTAAAGGAGGATGTATACCGCTATAGCAGGGGCAATGCCAGAAACGGCACGGTGATGGTGGAGGAATACATGCACGGTCCGGAGGTCAGCGTGGAGATCATGGTGATAGCGGGCGAACCGCATATTCTCGCGATTACGGACAAGTATATCACGCCGCCGCCCTATTTTGTGGAACTGGCGCACTGTGAGCCGTGCAGACTGGATGACGGGACACAGAGCGAGATTCGGAAAGTGGCGGCGCAGGCGGTCCGGGCGATCGGCATTGAGAATGCGCCCGCCCATGTGGAGATCAAGGTGACGGAGGAAGGACCGAAAATCGTGGAACTGGCGGCGCGGCTGGGCGGCGACTTTATTACATCCAGACTGGTGCCGCTCTCGACGGGAATCGATATGGTGGGAGCGTCTGTTCTTCTCGCAACGGGAGAAGCGCCCGACCTGACGCCTAAGCGGAACCGCGGTGCGGCGATCCATTTTATCTCCGCGGGCAGCGGGCCAAATGCCTGTCACGCGGGGGACTGCGAGCCGCCGCATGGTCAGCGCGAAGCCGGAAGGGCGGGGGTGATAACCCGGATCACCGTGCCGGATGCGCTTTATGAACAGGAGGGTGTGGAGGAGATCAGTCTCTACAAAAAGCCCGGGGATCTGGTAGAGGGGACGCGTTCCAGCAATGACCGGCTGGGACATGTGATCACGACGGGAGAGACGCCGGAACAGGCTATGGAACTGGGGAAGCGGATACTGGCACAGATTCAGGTGGAGATAATGTGAATGCTTATGAAAGATAGAATCTACGTCTGCCACACGTACTATCACGTGTATGTGGCGTGTCTGAAAGAACTGAATCTGGAGCGGGAAAAACGGGGCAATGCGACGCTTGTCATGAGCACCATGTCCAACGATTTCGGGGACTTGAAGGAACGCGCCTTAAGCTGCGGGCTTTTTGAGGCGGTGTACATGTTCGAGGAGAAGGAGGATGTCAATTTCCCGGAGATTATGAAGTACCATGTGGACCGGGGAAATCTGCTCTTAAATCTGCTGGCGCGCATCCGTTACACGAAGCTTCTGGGAAAGGCGCAGGCGCCTTATGTGCCGGTGGACTTTAGGGAATATAAGGACATTTATGTGTTCTGCGATTCGGATCCGATCGGTTATTATCTAAGTTATAAAAAAATACAGTATCACGCGCTGGAGGACGGGCTTGACTGTATCAGCACCTATGATACCGCCCGCTACGACAACAGGGGACACTTTGGGCTGAAGGCGTTTCTCGCCTCGCTGAATCTGATTTTTATTCAGAACGGCTGGGGAAAGTACTGCCTCGATATGGAGGTCAACGACATTTCCGTCCTGCCTTATCCGTGCCCCAAATATATCGAAAAGTCCAGACAGGAGCTGGCGGATGCGCTTACCAAGGAGGACAAGGCGCTTCTGGTGCGGCTGTTTATCTCCAATATAGGGGAGATAGAAGAAAAACTCGCTACGGGAAAGGACAACGTGCTTCTCTTGACTGAGCCATTATGCGAACTGCCTGTGCGGGAAAAGATTTTCCGGGACTGCATTGACTTGTACGGTCAAATAGAGGGGGCGGAGTCTGTGATTCTGATTAAGCCCCACCCGAGGGACCTTCTGGACTATGAAGAAAAGTTTTCGGAGTACATTGTGCTCGACCGTAAATTTCCGATGGAAGTGCTAAACTTTATCGAGGGGCTGACGTTTCGCCGGGTGATTTCTGTCTTTACGGTGGTGCGCAACATTCGTTTTGCCGAGGAGATTGTCTATCTGGGCGAGGATTTTATGGACCAGTATGAGGACCCGAAGCTGCACCGGCAGAATGAAGAGATTTGAGCATGGAATTTGCGCGGCGTGCGCACTTGTGGTATACTCGATGGAAGTTAAACGGATGAATGCCCGGCACAGCGGGGTATTTCGGGTGTAGGGCAGAACAGACAGATACGGACGCGGGAGAAACTGCCGTCCGATTTTAAAAGGAACCTGACAATGGGAAAGATTTTAAGGAAAATGAATGTCCTGCTGGATGGCAGGCAGAAGCGCGCCATGGCAGCGCTTATCGTTATGATGCTGATCGGCGGCGTGCTGGAAAGTGTGGGCGTTTCCATGCTGGTGCCCATTGTGACTGTGGTGATGGACCCGGAATCGGTGAGGGAAAGCGAGCTTCTCTCTTCGGTTTACGAGATGTTTGGGATGGAGAGCAACACCCAGTTTGCCATGTTTTTATTGCTTTCATTTGTGGGAATGACGGTAATTAAGAATATCTATCTTTTCTTTCAGCAGAAGGCACAGCTTAAGTTTGTCTATACAAATCAGTTCGCGACTTCCAGACGCATGATGATCAATTTCATGCAGCGTCCTTATGAATATTATTTAAACGCGGACACGTCTGTGATTCAGCGCAATATCACATCCGATGTGAACAATATGTACGGGCTGATTTTGAGCTGTCTGCAGCTTTTCAGCGAGTGCATCGTTTTTATCTGTCTGGTGGTGGCGCTTTTTCTCTACTCTGACGCAATGATGATTGTGACGGTGGCGGCGCTTATGGTGGCGCTTCTGTTTGTGATCAAAAAGGTATTAAAGCCCATTATGATCAAGGCGGGGCAGGACAATCAGGACTATTACAGCGGGCTGTATAAATGGATCGAGCAGTCGGTGATGGGGATTAAGGAGATCAAGATCGGCTGCAAGGAAAATTATTTTATCAATGAGTATGCAAAGTGCGGGGCGGGCTATGTCAGTTCCGTGCAGAAATATAATCTCTTTAACGCGACCCCGAGGCTTTTGATTGAGACGGTATGTATCGCGGGCATGGTGGGATATTTCGTCATGTCCATCGGGCAGGGCACGCAGATGAAAGAACTCCTGCCGCAGCTTTCTGCTCTGGCGGCGGCGGCAATGCGCCTGCTTCCCAGCGTGAACCGCATCAACAACTATCAGACTTCCATTTCCTATTTTGAGCCGTTCTTTATGGGAGTCAGCGACAATCTGCAGGAGGAGATCCACGACGGCAGCGTGACTTATGACGCGGAAGCTTACAGACAGAGACAGAGCGTGGAAAAACTGCCGCTCGAAAAGGTGATCCGGCTGGAAGATATTACCTATAAATATCCGAACACGGCGACCTATATTTTTGATCATGCGGATATGGAGATCCCGATCGGGTCTTCCGTGGGTATCGTGGGCGTCACAGGCGCGGGAAAGACGACGATTGTGGATATTCTGCTGGGGCTCTTGCAGATGGAGAGCGGGCGGATTCTGGCGGACGGCACGGACGTAAGCGGGCACTATGCGGCGTGGCTGAAAAATATCGGCTATATCCCCCAGACCATTTTTATGATTGACGATTCCATCCGCAAGAATGTGGCTTTCGGCGTGCCGGAGGAGGAGATCGACGATGAGAAGGTCTGGCGCGCTTTGAAGGAAGCGGCGCTGGATGATTTTGTGAAGAGTCTGCCGGACGGCGTGGAAACCGGGATCGGCGAGCGCGGCATCCGCATTTCGGGCGGTCAGAGACAGCGGATCAGTATCGCCAGAGCGCTCTATGAAGACCCGGAGGTGCTTGTGCTGGATGAGGCGACCTCCGCGCTGGACAACGAGACGGAGGCGGCGATCATGGATTCCATCAACAGACTGCACGGGAGAAAGACGCTTGTGATCATCGCCCACAGACTGCAGACAATCGAGAAGTGCGATATGGTGTACCGCGTTCAGGCGGGCGCCATTTCCAGAGAGAGGTAGGGAAGTATGATAAAGAAGGTATGGGATTTCGGATGGGGCATGTATAAGAAGCATGAAGAGGGGATCAACTATCTGATTTTCGGATTTCTGGCATTTGTGCTGAATTATGTTTTATATTTCATATTTGCGGATACCATTGCCATGCACTATATGGCGGCTACGGTTCTGTCATGGGTGTTGACGGTGGTGTTTGCCTACTGGACAAACAGGACATTTGTATTTAAGAGCCAGAATAAGGCGGCGGCATCCGTCATGCGGGAGTTTGTCTCTTTTATCGGCGCGAGGGTTGCCACGGAAGTGCTGGAGATCGCCTTGATGTATGTGATGGTGGATGTCTGCTCGATCAATGATAAAATTTCCAAGCTGGTCTGCCAGACGATCGTGATTCTGGCGAACTATGTGCTCAGCAAAATCTGGATATTCAAGGACGTCTCCAAGAAGGCTGAGTGATATAAAGATTTTCGGAATCCGGCGATATGTTTGCGGAAAGGAAGCGGAAAAGAGGGAAATGAAATCGGGAAGTAAGAGACAGGCAAATTTTGAACTGCTGCGTATTGTGGCGATGTTTATGATTATCTCGCTCCACTATCTGGTGAAGGGCGGGATTGCCACGCCGTTTCCCTTTCCTGCGAAGGAAAATCCCGCCGGTGTTCTGGCGTGGCTGGTGGAGGCTTTCTGCATCGTGGCGGTAAACTGTTATGTGCTTATCAGCGGCTATTTTCTTGTAGAATCTGCGTGGAAGCCGGGGAGGGCGGTCTCTCTGGTTTTACAGGTTCTTTTTTATTCCCTGCTGGTTCCGCCTCTTCTCCTTCTGACCGGCGTAGTTTCCGCCGGGGATCTTGACATGTACGACTGGATCGGGTTTGCATTTCCCTTTGGGACAGAGCATTACTGGTTTGCCACGGCTTATCTTGTCATGTATCTGTTCGCGCCTTTTCTGGCGGCGGGCATAGAGAAGATGAAAAAGCGGGATTTGCAGATCCTTCTGGTATTTCTGTTTGCGGTTTTTTCGCTGGAAAAGACGGTTTTGCCGCTGTATCTGGCGACGGACAGGTATGGCTATGACTTCGGGTGGTTTTTGTGCCTGTTTGTGGCAGCGGGCTATATCAGACGCTACGGTATTTCATGGCTTGACAGGCAGTCCCATGCGGCGGGACTTTATGCGCTTTCCTGTGTGCTGATCTGGCTGTTTTCGCTTGCCGCCAATACGGTTGGCGGCAAAATGGAAACGTTTGTCCATTATGCGGATATGCTTTACACGTACAACCATCTGCTGTGCGTTACGGGAGCGGTTTCCCTGTTTTATGTGTTTAAAAATATGCGTGTCAGAGAGGGGCGTTTCGCGGAAACGGTGAGAAAGCTTGCGCCTTATACGTTCGGCGTGTACCTTTTGCACGAGCATATTCTGGTGCGGTACGAGTGGATGAAGTGGCTTGGCGCAGAGAAGGTGAAGGAAAGTTTTCTTTTTGTGCCGCATCTGCTTTTGTGCGTGGCGGCGGTCTATGCGGTGGGGACGGCGGTTGATTTTGTGCGGGCACGGATATTTTCCATGGCGGGGAAGAGGCGGCAGTAGTTTACAGAGAGGTATAAAATGGTGGCTATGTATAGGAAATACCATAATTTCATAGAAAATTGGCTGTTTCCGGCGATTCTTCTGCTCTATCCGTTTCTGACCGTGAATCAGGGACTGGATGTGGCGGATTCCACGTACAGTCTGACGAACTTCCAGTATTTTGGTTCCATGGACGGGACATGGATGGTGGCGACTTTTCTGTCCAATGCGGCGGGGTGGATGCTGATGCACCTTCCATCCGGGGGAATGCTGCTTGGCATGAAAGGGTACACGACGCTTCTGCAGTCGGCGACGGCGCTCATGGTCTATTTCGGGCTGAAAAGGCGGATAGCCGCGCCGCTTTTGTTTCTGGGGGAGTTTTTGGCGTTGGGGCTGTGCTGGTGCCCGTCCACGATTCTGTATAATTATCTGACTTATTTTTTGATGGCGGCGGCGGTTCTGCTCCTTTACCGGGGACTTGTGTCCGAAAGAAAACAGCGGTTGTGTTTTGTGGCGGCGGGCGTCTGTCTGGGAGCCAATGTGGCGGTGCGGATGCCCAATGTGGTGCAGGCGGCATTTATTCTGGCGGTGTGGTATGGGATTGTGCTGGTCAGCAGGCAGAATGACGGGAAGACTATGGGGCAGCAGGCGGGAGCGAAGGAGCCGGCGGCTGAGGGCGCTGCGGAAAAACAGACAGCAGGAAGGGCATACCGGGCAGGCAGAATGCGGTTGCCTTGGAGCGCGCATTTTCGCGTTACCGGGTGGTGTCTGCTGGGGTATGCCATTGGATTTGGCATTCCTCTGGCGGTGATTTGCGTCCGCTACGGGCTTTCGGCTTACCCGGATATGGTGCAGACCATGTTTGCCATGACGGAACAGGCGACAGACTACAAACCGGCATCCATGCTGACAGGCATGTTTGGAGGCTATATCAGGGGATTGTACTGGATGGCGTTTGCGGGCGTGTGTATCGCGGCGGCAGGTTTTGCGTTCTGGGTGCGGGAGCGGCTGTATGGAACGGGGATGCAGGCAGGGCGGCAGGATCAGGATATGGAAACGGTAGCTGTGGCTGCGTTGACCGGATTTTCACTGAAGAAGAATGCACATATAATAAGTGGTGTGATAATCAAAATTGTTTATATCCTGTTATTGTTCGTACTGCTCCGCTTTTACTGGGGCAGGGGCATGTTTCATTTTCGGTATTATGAGCACGGCAACGGATGTATTTACGATCCCACGGTGCTGCTGCTTCTGGTGATGATCGCGGCGGCGGTATATTGTCTGACCGGGAAAAAGGTGTGCGCAGAGCAGAAAATACTGGCGGCGCTTGTGCTGTTGCAGATCTTTCTGACGCCGCTTGGCAGCAACAACGACTTATATCCGATCATCAATAATCTGTTTGTGGCGGCGCCGTTTCTGCTGTGGGTGGTGTGGAGTCAAATTGCGGAAAAAGACGGACCTTATGAATTTGTCTGGCGTGCCCCGGTAGTGTTTCTTATCTTGTTTGTGACGGTGCAGAGTATCGGTTCCCATGCCTGCTTCGTTTTTCAGGACGGTATTTACGGGGAGTCCCGCGATATGCGTGTCAAGGCGCCGGAGAAGGCGGCGGGTGTATACACGAATCCGGAAAACGGCGCGCTTCTGGAAGAGCTGTCTGCTTTTATAGAGGAAGAGGGGCTGACGGGCAGGAAAATGATAACCTACGGCGAGCTGCCCGGCCTTCACTATCTGCTGGATATGCCGCCGGCGCTTTCCACAGGCTGGCTGGATCTGGATTCCTACCGCATGGCAGAGTACACGCGGGATCTGGCGGCGCTGGAAACGGAATGCGGGGCGGGAGAAGAAATGCCGGTGATTATCGTCTCCTCCGCGGTGGCGGCTTACTGGAGCGATGACGGCGAGGCGATCAACTGGTTCGGCGTGGACGTGGAAAAGATGGCAGCGGATGAAAAGCAGCGGATTCTGGCGGAATGGATCAGGGATTACGGCTATACGGAAGCGTTTGGGAACGCGCGGTATGTGGTATACTCTTCCTATAGGGATAAGCAGGGCGCTGGCTGTCTGTACGAGGAGCCACATTTTCTGTTACAGCAGGAACTTGCAGAAGGAAGGGACGATCTGATTTTGTCGGAGTAGGAATTTTGTCTGTAGTGTGGTATACTAGGTGCGTAACCGAGCGAAAGAGAAAGAGAGAAAACCATGATTAATTTTAATGTACCCCCTTTCACGGGGAAAGAATTTGAGTATATGAGAGAGGCTGTGGAGAACCAGAAGATTTGCGGCGACGGTCCTTTCACAAAGAAATGCGGAGAGTGGATTGAGAAGCAGACCGGCACGGCAAAATGTCTGCTCACCACTTCCTGCACCCATGCCACGGAGCTGGCGGCGCTGCTGGCGGATATTAAGCCGGGAGATGAGGTGATCATGCCCTCCTACACCTTTGTGTCCACAGCGGACGCTTTTGTGCTGCGAGGCGCTACGCCGGTGTTTGTGGACATCCGCCCCGACACCATGAACATAGACGAAAAACGGATTGAGGATGCCATCACGGAACGCACAAAGGTGATCGTGCCGGTGCACTATGCGGGCGTGGGATGCGAGATGGACGCCATCATGGACATTGCAGGGAAGCATCACCTGATGGTGGTGGAGGACGCCGCACAGGGCATTATGGCGTCCTATAAGGGAAAGCCGCTGGGAACGTTCGGTGAGTTTGGCTGTTTCAGCTTCCATGAGACGAAAAATTTAAGCATGGGTGAGGGCGGCGCGCTGCTGATCCGCGATGAGGAGAATATAGAGAGAGCGGAGATTTTCCGGGAAAAAGGGACGGACAGGAGCCGCTTTTTCAGAGGACAGGTGGACAAGTACCGCTGGCAGGAATACGGTTCCTCCTACCTGCCAAGCGATATGAACGCCGCCTATCTGTATGCGCAGCTGGAGCTTGCGGAGGAGATCACGCAGGCGCGGATGGACAGATGGAACCAGTACAGGGAGCAGCTTGCACCGCTGGCGGAGATGGGAAGGATTGCACTTCCCCATATTCCGGAGGGCTGTACGCACAATGCCCATATGTTTTATATCAAGACAAAGGATATGGAGGAGAGAAGCCGCCTGATTGCTTATTTGAAGGAAAAAGGCATTCTGTCGGTGTTCCACTATGTGCCGTTACACTCTGCCCCTGCGGGGAAAAAATACGGCAGATTCCATGGCGAGGATAAATTTACGACGAAGGAGAGCGAGAGACTGCTGCGTCTGCCGCTGTTCTATAAGCTTACGGCTGACGAAGCGGCATATATTGCGGAGCAGGTGAAGGCATTTTATGCTGCCAACTGACCGGGCGTTAAAGGGCTGGCGGCAGTAGGGGAACCAACTGCTGCAGGCGCGGAAGAAACATGACAGGGAAGCCGAAGCCTGAACTGTTACGATGATTCGGGGTATGTAGTTGATGAAACAGGATAGGAAACAGGGATGGAGAAACTGCATACTCACATTGGGTGCTATGGGAGCCAGCGCGCTTCTGATGGGCCTTTTCTTTGATTTCTATTTTGACATGAACGACGACACCATGATGCGGGACATCATGTCGGGTGTCTACAGCGGTGCGCCGGACGGGCACAACATGCAGACCCTCTATCCGCTTGGGGCGCTGATCGCGCTGTGCTATCGGATAAGCGGTTCTTTTCCGTGGTATGGGGCTTTTCTGTTTTTGTGCCAGTTCGGCTGTTTTTTTCTGGTGGGCGTCAGAATATGCGCGCGCCGTCGTTTTAAGGGGAAACTGTTCTGCCTTCTGGCGTTGGTTCTTTTTCAGTGGGGCATATGGCTGACCCATATGGTCAATGTGCAATATACGATAACATGCGGTATGCTTGTGGGAGCGGCTGTTTTTCTTTTTCTGACGATGCCGGATGGCGCGTTTTTATGGAAGGCATCAGAGACGCTTTCCGTGAAAGCTTTTCTTACGGGAAGTCTGCCGGCGCTGTTTCTCTTTCTGCTTGCCTTCCAGCTCCGGTCGGAGATGGCTCTTCTCACCCTGCCTTTTCTGGGGCTTGCGGGGCTTTTTCGCTGGTGGGAGGACAGACCTGTCTTTGAGAAAAAAAATCTGCTAAAGTATGGCGGTCTGCTGCTGCTTCTCCTTGCGGGCATGGGACTCTCTGTTGGGGTGGACAGCCTCGCCTACGGCGGCGAGTGGAGGACGTTTCGCCAGTTTTTTAACGATAGGACAACTATTTATGATTTCTATCCCGACGTGCTGCCGGGGCAGGATTTTGATGCGGATCTGGAGGAGCAGGGTGTTTCTTACGGCTCGCAGATTCTGCTGGACAATTATAACTTTGGTCTGGATGAGAGAATTGACGCGCAGATGCTCTCAGACGTGGCGGGGTACGCGAAGGCACATGTGGGCGGCGAGAGGGACTGGGGAGCGGTCTTAAAGGAGAAGCTGCGGCTCTACCGCTACAGAAGTTTTCACGGCGGCGATATGCCTTTCAACCTGTTGGTGATGGTGGGATATGGGATAAATTTGATAACGATTGTTCTTTTATTCCGGCGGGATGTCCGCAATCTGCTTGCCGCAGCGTTACAGCTTTTTTTGATTCTGGTGGTGAGAAGCGGGCTGTGGATGTTTGTCCTCATGCGGGGGCGCGATCCCGAGCGGATTACCCATCCCTTGTATCTGGTGGAATTTTGTCTGCTGGCGGGCTTTTTTTTGCGGTATCTGCAACGGGGGATGTCTCTTTTGCCTGTGGCGGGCGCGGCATTGTTTCTTCTTTGCCTTTGGGGGATGTGGAAGGGCTTTCCCGCGGTGCGCGCCGATCAGACGAAGCGGAGGGAAGTCAACCGTGACTGGGAGGCGATAGACGCATACTGCAGGGCGCACCCGGATACGTTTTATTTTGAGGACGTGTACTCCACCGTCGCTTTTTCGGGGAAACTGCTGGAGTGCAGGGACAATGCGCTGGCGAACTATGACATCGCCGGCGGCTGGATGTGCAAAAGCCCGCTGTATCGGGACAAACTGGCGGCGTTCGGTATCGGGAATGCGGCGGATGCCCTTGCGGAGGGGAAGGCGGACTTCATCATGTCGTGCGAGGAGGAAAGTATGCGGGGGCTTACATGGCTTACGGTTCTCTACGAGGAACATGGCAGGGACGTGCATATAGAAAAGTATGGCGAGATCAATGAAAACTATGGTTTATATCGGGTGATTCCCGATTCATAGAACGGACAGGGTCCGGAGACACAACGCAGGAGCGGAAAAAATGGGGAAACGGCACATGGAGAGAGGCGTATGAGCGTGGAGAAAGTATATCTGAGACCGATTAAGGCGGCGGACACGGCGAAGATTGTGGCGTGGCGCAACAAGGATTTTGTGAGAGGAAATTTTATATACCAGAAGCTTTTCACAGAGGAGAGCCATATGAAATGGCTCAGGGAACAGGTGGAGCCGGGGCATGTGGCGCAGTTCATTATCTGTGTGGAGAATCCGGGGAGAAGCAATGATGACGGCTTGTCCGATACGGTAAGAGCGCGCACAGAAGCGGGCGACAGGGAAATCGGAAGCGTCTATCTGAGAGATATCGACAGAGAGGAGAAAAAGGCGGAGTATGGCGTCTTTATCGGCGAGGAAGACGCGCTGGGGTGCGGGTACGGCGTTCAGGCGGCAAAACATATGCTGAAGTACGGATTTGAAACGCTTCGTCTGAAAAAAATTTTCCTGCGCGTTCTGGAAGATAACGCGGGAGCCAGAAAAAGCTATGAGAAAGCGGGATTCCAACGGATAGAGGACAAGAGGGAAAGCGTGAAACTGGAACAGGGCGTGCGGCATGTTCTCTTTATGGAGGTTAGACGCAGTACATGGGAAAGAACGAACGAAAATTGAGAAGCCCTCTGATTGCCGGCGTATTCTCATTTCTGTTTTCGGCTGCAATCCTGTTTGGCGAGCGGCTTGACAGCGTGGAAAATGTGGATGTGAAGGATATCACGCTCTGGCTGCAGTTGGCGGCGTTTACCGTTATTTTTGCGGGGCTTGTACTGCTTTTGTGGCGGTTTCCCGGCTTTTTGCAGAAAAGGGAGAGAAAAGGGAGCTGGAGATTCCCCAAATTCATAACGTATGTTATTAAAAGGGCGGACGGATATGAGGACGTCCTTTCCTTTCTTTTTCTGCTTCTGTGCTGGCTGCCCGTGTTTCTGGCAGTATATCCCGGTTTCTTTGTTTATGATGCGCAGGATGAATATATACAGGTGGCGACACGGACATTTTCCACCCATCATCCGCTCGTGCATGTGCTGCTTCTGGGCGGCGTGATCTGCGCTGTCCACAAACTGACGGATTCCTACAATCTGGGTATCGCCTGCTATACGGTGTTTCAGATGGCGGTGGCGGCAGGCGTTTTCACCTTTCTTTTCTCTTATCTCCGCAAAAAAAAGGTGTCCCGCGTGATACGGCTGACGGGGATTGCCTGGCTGGGTCTGTTTCCCACGGTGGTGATGTTTACCCTCTGCTCCGCGAAGGACGCGCTGTTTACGCTGGCGCTGCTTCTTCTGCTTATCTGTCTTTTAGAGATGGGCACGGGAAAGGCGTTTTTTGAAAAAAAGGGATGGCAGATCCTCTTTGTGCTTGCGGGGATGGGGATGATGCTTTTTCGCAACAACGGTTTTTACGCCTTTTTAGTGATGATACCGCTGCTGCTCATTCTGCAGAAAAAGGGGCGTGCGCGGCTGCTTTTTCTGGCAGTCTGCGCGGTGGCGGGATGTCTTGTCATAAACGGTGGTCTGAAACTGGCGCTCCATGCGGACGACTCCGAGTATCAAGAGCTTTTGACCGTGCCGATCCAGCAGCTCACCAGAACTTATAAGTATGCGCCGGAGGCGTTTTCCGGGGAGGATTTGGAAATACTCCACGAAGTGCTGGATGAGGAGGCGCTTTCCCTGTATACGCCGCGGCTTTCCGACCCGGTGAAATACCGCTTTGACAATGCGGCTTTCGCGCGGGATAAGGGGAGATACGCGAAACTCTGGCTGCGCGTCGGCATGAAGAAACCGCTGATTTATCTGAATGCGTGGTGGATGACTTCCTACGGATTCTGGTATCCCGACACGATCATCAATGTGTACGGGGGGAATACGGTTTTTACCTTTACCTATAAGGATAACTCTTATTTTGGATACGAGGTGGAACAGCCGGGGGTCAGGGAGAGCAAAATCCCATGGCTTGACGAGGTGTACCGCAGGCTGTCTCTGGAAGTCTGGAAGGAGAAGGTGCCCGTGATTTCATGGTTGTTTTCTCCGGGCGCCATGTTCTGGCTGTATGCGTTGCTGTTTGCGTGGTTTTTAAATAACAGGCGATATGAATTGTTGTATCCTTTTTTGCCGATTTTCCTCCTGTGGCTGACGGTGCTGCTGGGACCCACGTATCTGCCCCGGTATGTGCTGTTTTTCTGGTACTGCCTGCCGCTTTTTCTGGCGGTTGCGCAGATGGGTTTTGGCAAGGATGCAAAAAAGATTGATACACAGTGAGAAACGGTGTACAATTTACTGAAATCAACAATGGAAAGGAAGCGGCTTATGAGTAAGACAAAGGTGTTTATCGACGGAAGTGAGGGAACGACAGGACTGCGGATCAACGAACGTTTTCAGAAACGTGACGATATAGAACTGCTGCACATCAGTTCGGAACTGAGAAAAGACCCGGCGGAAAGAAAGAGACTGATTCACGAGTCGGATATCACGTTCTTATGCCTGCCGGATGAGGCGGCGAGAGAATCCGTCGCGCTGGCGCAAAATGAAAACACGGTCATTATTGATACGTCCACGGCGCATCGGACAGAAGCGGGGTGGGCATATGGGTTCCCGGAATTGTCGGAGGCACACAAAACCGCCATTGAACAGGGAAAGCGGATTGCAGTTCCGGGATGCTATGCCACCGGGTTTATCTCGCTTGTGTACCCGCTGATTGCGGGGGGGATTCTTCCCAAGGACTACCCGGTAAGCAGCTTTGCGATTTCGGGATACAGCGGCGCGGGAAAGAAAACGATCGCAGCTTACGAGGATGCGGGCAGACCGGGAGAGCTTTCGTCGGGAAGGGAATACGCGCTGACCCAGCAGCACAAGCACTTAAAGGAGATGCAGAAAATTACGGGGCTTGCGCGCACACCGCTGTTTTCGCCGATTATCGACGACTATTACTGCGGCATGGTGTTTTCCGTACAGTTGTACGCGGATATGCTGGCAAAGATGGAGACGCCGGAGTCGCTGCTGCAATATTACGCCGATTATTATAAGAACAAACAGTTCATCAAGGTGAGCGCCGCGGATGACGAGACTGCCGCGGGCGGTTTTCTGGCAGGAAACGGCTTGGCTGGCTGGGACGGGCTGAAGATTTACGCGACGGGGAACGAGGAGCGCATAGTTGTGTCCTCCCAGTTTGACAATCTGGGAAAAGGCGCGTCCGGCGCCGCGATCCAGTGCATGAATATCATTCTTGGGTGTGACGAGTCAAAAGGGCTTGATTTGTAAAAACATCCCAAACGTGGTAAACTAACTTGCGTGAGCGAGATGAAGCGAAGCGGAATCGAGCCACACTGCGAGATAAACAAGAGGAAACTTATGAACCGGATTTTAAATAAAAAACAGGCCATTTGCGGCACAGTCTGGATATTGGTGGCATGCGCGGCGCTTGTTCTCTGGCCGCTTCGTCTGATTCAGGAGGAAGTGCGGGCGGCAAGCAGCAGGCAGCAGGCGGTGGTTTCTGAAGAGGTCACCGCGGATTATGTGGTGCAGCAGAGATTTATTGCCCAGTATGACAGGCTGAAGGAAATAGAAATTTATCTGGCGGACAGAGTGGAGGGCGAGAAGCTGAATTTTGCCGTCCGGGACGCTTCCATGCAGACGCTGATGCAGCAGGTGATCGATACCGGGGATATGGAGACATTTCCCGGCTACCTTAAGGTGCAGGTGAACATCGACACGGAAGTGGGACGGGATTACTACTTTTTACTGCAGGGAGTGGAATCCGCTTTTCGCGTTGCCTACGCCGATAACACAGGGGATAACATCAATATTTATATCGGCGCGCTCTATTATGGCGATGTGGAGGACACGGAGCGGTGCATGATTGCGGACTATGTCTACGAGGTGCCCCTGCGCAAGGGAAAGACGCTCGTACTGTATGCGGCATTTCTTCTTGCGGGCGTGCTTGTGTCCTGCTTTACCACGCTTTATTATAAGAAACGTCCCGGGCGGAACACGCTGCTTACGGTGGAACGCGCCATGCGCTTTACCTTAAATCCGCTTATTGCGGCGGCGGCGGTGGCGGCGGCAGTTGCGATCGGACCGTGTCATCTTTTTACGACGGATATCTATTCCATCCTGTTTTATGAGACGGGGGTGGTTTTCGCGGCAGCGGCGGCGTTCTATGCGGTGAATCACGACAGAACGGGGCTTGCTTCAGACAGGACGGTTCTGGCGGTGATCAGGGAACGGTGGCAGGATGACCTGCAGTCCGTCATGTTTGCCGGAGCGATCTGGGGATGCTGTAATTACATGAATGCGCTGTATGAAATCCATCATACGGTGGCTTACAGACAGGTGCTCATTTTCTTCGCGCTTGCGCTGATTGTGACTTACCAGAAAAGGGAACTTTTCTGCTGGAGCAATCTGATCTACGGCGTGGCGGCTGCGGTGATTGCGCCCATGTATTACCGGGACGCGCTGGCGGCGCTGGTCGAAAAGAGTGTGCAGGCAGGACTGGCGGAGCCGGACGAGCTGGAGCTGAAGGCGCTTAAGCTGACAGTCTGGGCTGGTGTCCTCGCGGGAATTGTGATCCTGAACACCTTGAAACTGCTTTTTATGAGGAAAATAAAAAGGATTTCCATACCCTATGGCATTCTTGTCGCCGCGTTTTTCGCGCTGCTGATCCTTTACCGGAATACGAGAGGATGGTGCATTTTCCTCGTCTGCTGTTTTACGCTTTACTATATGCGGATGGCTGCGGGTGTAAAAAGGACAGTTTTGCTGCACAATATAGTAAACGGCATTCTGCTGCACTTTGTTCTGACGGTGGGTTATTGTCTGCTGCACAGACCTTATATGTATTTTCAGTATTACCGCTATCCGTTCCACTTCCATACGGTGACGATTTCAGCCGTATATCTGGCTCTGGCGGTGTGCGCGGCGCTGGTCAAATTTCTGGATGCCTACGGGCGGAAACCTTCTTTGGCAGGAACCTATAAGGAACTGGCGGTGCTTGGCATATCCGCCATGTATCTGCTGTTTACGCTTTCACGGACCGGGTATCTCGCCATCTTTGTGACGGCGGTTGTGGTGATTCCCGTTGCTTTCTTTTCCGGGAAGACGCTTTCGATGCGGGAGAAGGGGCGTCGTTTTTGGCGGGGCGTGGGGCTGATGGCGCTTGCCGTTATCATAAGTTTTCCCGTGATGTTTACGGCGCAGAGAACGCTTCCTGCCGTGGCGGCGGATATCAGGTCGCATGAGATCGAGGAGTTTCCTTCGGAGCTGGTGCACGGCAGAGATATGGATTCCTACTACTATATCACGGTGGAACGCTTCATCCAGACTTTTCAGATGAAGGTGCTTGGCATTCCGCAGGAAAAGTGTCTGAACGCGTTCCTTTATTTCAGCAAGGCGGACGGGGAGTCGGAGTACAGAAGTCCCTATCTGGAAAACGGTGGCAGGATACTGCTGGCGTCCGCGGAAGATCTGGCGGCGGCTGCGGAGGCGGAGGATGAAGAGTCCTACACAAACGGCAGGTTATATATATTTGCACGCTATTACGAAAGACTGAATAGAGTGGGGCATGACGATATGGGCGTTATGGAGCCGGACGGCAATTATCTGGCACATGCGCACAATATTTACTTACAAGTGGCATATGACCACGGTATTTTTGTGGGATGTGTGTTCCTTCTTCTGGGAATCGGGACGCTTGTGCAGGCGGTTTTCTATTATCGGAGACACAGGGAGGACCGGGAGTGCGCGCTGTTTCCGCTTGCGCTTCTGCTTCTCTTTGCGGTGGCAGGGCTGACGGAGTGGATTTTTCACCCGTGCTGTCCCATCGCGCACTGTCTGCTTCTCGTGATAGCGCCGCTGCTTGTGGATATACGAAAGGACGAAGCATAAAAACGGATAATACTATGGAAAAAACAAGAAAACCTTTTAACGCGAAACTGTTTTACAGACGGACATGCCTGATTATATACGATGTTATCAGTATTGTTCTGGCAAGCTATGTGGCGATTTTGTGGCGCTATGATTTTCATCTTGATGAGATTCCGAGACATTTCATGCAGCCCATCGAGCGTTTCCTGCCGGTCAACATTTTGATAACACTTGCTATTTTTTATGTGATGCGTCTTTACAACAGTCTGTGGGCTTTCGCGGGGGAGACGGAACTGCAGAATATCGTGGTGGGATGTGTGCTGTCCATGCTGGCGGGCGCGGTCGGACTGCAGTTTTTCAAGGTGACGACCCGGGCGGTGCCGAGGAGCTACTATCCGGCGTATATGGCGGTTCTGGTGGTCTGCATTTTCGCGAGCCGTTTCTCCTATCGGTTTTTCCGCGGTTTAAAGCATAAGCAGCAGAATAAGAAGAACCGGATTTCGGTTATGGTGATCGGCGCGGGCGAAGCGGCAAACCTGATCATCAAAGAGATCGTCAACAGCAATTTTTCCACCATGGTCATCAAATGTATCATCGATGACGACAAGGGCAAATGGGGGAGGTACATTCAGGGCATTAAGGTGGCGGGCGGCCGTGACAAAATCGTGGAGTGCGCGGACATCTATGATGTGGACGAGATCATTGTGGCGATGCCCTCCGCGCCGCGGACGGAGATCCGGGAAATATTGGAAATCTGTAAGGATACGAACTGCAAGCTGCGCTCCCTTCCCGGTATGTACCAGCTTGTAAACGGCGAGGTCAATGTGAGCAAACTCCGGGATGTGGAACTGGAAGACCTGCTCGGCAGGGATCCTGTCAGCGTCGATCTGGATTCCATTCTTGGCTATGTGCAGGGAAAGGTGGTGCTTGTCACCGGCGGCGGCGGCTCCATAGGCAGCGAGCTTTGCAGGCAGATTGCGACCCACAGACCGAAACAGCTTGTGATTGTGGATATTTATGAGAACTCGGTCTATGATGTGCAGCAGGAACTGAAACAGAAGTACCCGGAACTGAATCTGATGGTGCTCATTGCTTCCGTGCGCAACACGAACCGGATGAACTATATCTTTTCCAGATATAAGCCGGATATCGTATATCATGCTGCGGCGCACAAGCATGTACCGCTGATGGAGGACAGTCCCACTGAGGCGATCAAGAACAATGTGTTCGGCACCTTCAAGACCGCGCAGGCGGCGGCTATGAGCGGGGTGCGGCGGTTTGTTATGATCTCCACCGACAAGGCGGTGAACCCAACGAATATCATGGGTGCCAGCAAGCGTATCTGTGAGATGATCATCCAGACCTTTGACAAGCATTACGAGACAGAGTTTGTGGCTGTGCGCTTCGGCAATGTGCTGGGCAGCAACGGCAGCGTGATTCCACTTTTCCGCAAACAGATCGCGGCGGGCGGCCCGGTCACGGTCACCCACCCGGATATCATACGTTATTTTATGACCATACCCGAGGCGGTTTCGCTCGTCCTGCAGGCGGGGGCATACGCGAAGGGCGGGGAAATTTTCGTTCTGGATATGGGAGAACCTGTCAAAATTCTCTCACTGGCGGAGAATCTGATCAAGCTTTCGGGTTACCGCGTGGGGGAGGATATCAAGATTGAGTTTACGGGGCTTCGTCCCGGGGAAAAGCTCTATGAGGAGCTGCTGATGGACGAGGAGGGTATGAAAGACACGGCAAACCGCATGATCCATATCGGCAAGCCGATTGAAGTGGAAGAGCATAAATTTTTCACGCAGTTGAAGGAACTGAAGGACGAGTGCCAGATCGAAAACTCGGATATCAGACCTTTGATCAAAAAGATTGTACCGACATATCATTACACAGAGAGAAAAGGGGTGTGAATCATGGGGGAAAAAAGGATTTATCTCTCCTCTCCCACCATGCACGGGGATGAGCAGAGATTTGTGCAGGAGGCGTTCGATACGAACTGGGTGGCGCCTCTGGGGCCGAACGTAACGGCGTTTGAGAAAGAGATTGCGGCATATACGGGCTGCGGACATGCGGCGGCGCTGTCAGCGGGCACGGCGGCGATCCACATGGCGCTGCGGCTTCTGGGCGTAAAGCAGGGGGATGTGGTTTTTGTATCCGATCTGACGTTTTCAGCGTCCTGCAACCCGATTGTATATGAAAACGGCACGCCTGTGTTTATCGATGCGGAGCCGGATACATGGAATATGTCGCCCGAGGCTCTGAAGCGCGCCTACGAAAAATATCCGAATCCCAAGGCGGTGATCTGCGTACATCTGTATGGCACGCCCGCCAAGCTTGACGAGATCATGGAAATCTGCGAGGCGCACGGCACGCCGATGATAGAGGATGCGGCGGAGTCCCTCGCCAGCACCTACAAGGGGCGGCACACGGGCACGTTCGGGAAATATGGCATCTACTCGTTTAACGGCAATAAAATTATCACCACATCGGGAGGCGGGATGTTTGTGTCAGCCGATGAGGAGGCGGCGAAGAAGGTTACCTTTCTGGCGACGCAGGCGAGAGATCCGGCGAGGCACTATCAGCACTCACAGATCGGTTACAATTACCGCATGAGCAATGTGACGGCAGGAATCGGACGGGGGCAGCTTCTGCATCTGGAGGAGCACAAGGCGAAAAAGAAGGAGATTTATCGAAGGTACTGCGAGGCGTTTGCCGATATTCCCGCTATACAGATGAATCCCATGAACCCTGACGGGGACGCCAATAACTGGCTCTCCGGCATGGTGATTGCCGCGGACTCTGCGGTGACACCGGATATGGTTATGGATGCGCTCGAGGAGAAAGTGAATGCGGAGAGCAGACCGATCTGGAAACCGATGCATATGCAGCCCGTCTTTGCGGCATGTGATTTCTTTGCCCACAATGAGGACGGCAGCAGCGTGGGCGAGGATGTTTTCAAGAGAGGACTCTGTCTGCCCAGCGATATCAAGACCACAGATGAGGAGATGGAGGCGATTATCCGCACAGTGAGGGAGCTGTTTTAGCGTGCGGAGGGCAGGCAGATGGCGGTTTTATGACTGCCGTGCGTAAGGAGAGCGGAATGAGGGATATATTCGAGGAGAAAGACAGGACCCGGATGCGCGACGAGATTGCGGCTTTTTTTAAGGAGGAGCATGATCTGGAGCTGGGCGTGATCGGGACAGGAAAGATTCTGGACTTTTTTCAGGAGATGCTGGGGGATCGCATCTACAATAAGGCGCTGGACGACGCGAAACAGTTTTACGAAAGATACGCGGATAATATGGAGACGGATTATTATGCGCTGTATAAAGACATCAAGTAGACAGTAAAGCGGACAGCAGTCATTCATAAGGCGTCCCGTCTGATGGCGGGACGCCTTTGAAAATACCTTTTTTACTGTATCGCAGAATAGCCGAACGCGTTCGCAAACGCGTCAATGGGCTGTTTTTCTTTGCATAATGCGCATTCTTCCGAACTGTACGTCTTGTACTCGGGAATGTCCGAGGTGGTAAACAGCGCGTTGACCGGAATGCCTGCGACAGAGTTGGCGGCGCTGAAAATCGCGCTCACGCCGCTGATGGTCGCACCGTAATAGGTTAGGGTCTGCACCGCTTTGGTGACCGTGCGTCCCGTGGTTGCGCTTGCAAGGAGAAGCAGTACATTCTTGTCCTTGATCATGGGCAGGTAGTTGTCGCGGAACAGCATCTGCCCGGACGTGGAATACTCGGGAGTGACGATATAGATTGTCTGGTGCGCATTGCGGGAATAGACGCCGGCTCTTGTCAGCTCCTCCGCCAGAAATGCGCCTATGATCTCACAGCCGTCTATGCAGACGATCGTATCTACCACGGTGGACAGCATGATCTGTCTGCTCAGTTCCTTTGCGGCGGTAGATGCTTCGCTCAGTCTCGATTTCATCGTGGTCATATCCAGAAAGTAATTGATATGGGAGTTCGGGGTTACGAAATGTCCGTGGATTGCTTTTAATTCAATGTTGGGGTGGCTTTTGGAGTGAATCTTAATCAGTTCCTTCATGTGAGTACCTCCTTATCACGATACATTTTAGTTTTTGCACAATTTTCCCATAAGGAATTATCATGTTGTTGTGAATATTATACAGCCTGTGCGCATGTAAATCAATGTCGTATTGGAAAATATAGGGCGCATTTCGGGGACTGTTATAATTTAAACGGATGGGGAGACAATTGATTTTATATATGCTATAATAACCGCAAGCTGCTGAAAATGATAAAATATCCTCAGAGAGCAATTTGGTAAATAGTCAAGAGTTATTTTAAAAAGATTTTCAGGGAAAAGGGTAACCTTAATAAACCTACGGCTTGTTTCTCAAAAAAGACGTAAGTTAGGAATTCGATATGGATTACCTACTCTTTTCCGGAGAGTAGAGTTGGCCCTTGTCCAGCAGACCGAAGAGCAGACGTATAAATTTACGGGAAGTCAACGCGAGTGCTCGTTTATGCTGATGGTTTCTTGTTTCAGCATATTTCTTGTCATAGAAGGCTTTGTATTCAGGACAGTGCCTTATGACACTTCCGGCAGCTTCTATGATGTAGTAGCGCAGATATCTGTTGCCAGCCTTGCTCATGTGTCTGTCTTCGGCAACGAAGTCGCCAGAGTCATTATCGTTCCAAACGATACCACAGTATTTTGCGAGGGCATTGGCATTAGGAAAAGCCTTAATGGAACCCATTTCAGCTAAGATACCGGCTGAATAAACTTTACCGATTCCGGGAATGGAATTCAGTACCGTGTACTCGTCAGGGTTTAGTCCCTGAACTGTTTGAAGGATTGCTTTATCAATCGCTTTGAGTTCTCTTGCGAAGGAACTGATACAGTTAAATGAAGAAGCGATTGAGATAGTAAGCGGCTCATAGAGGCATTTATCAAGCCGGTATGAGTTGCGGGCTGCAGCCTGTAAGATTTTTGCTGTTTCTTCCGGATCAGCAATACGGCCTTTGCTCTTAGAGTTAATAAAAGCAACGAGGTCTTCTGCTGATGAGTTTACGATATCTTCATTTGTTGTGTATTCAGTAAGAATGGCTTCAGCTGTGGCGCCATATTTGTTTGCGAATGGATGCTGCCCATCACGGAGTAATGCGTATTCACTGAACTTGAGATAAATGTTGTTAAGCATGTAGGTCTTTTCTCTTGCGATACATTCAGTGATGTGCATACGGTGTCTGGTAAGACGCTGCAGGGCAAGGTATTGGGAGCCACGCCATGGCTTGATTGCAATACGTCCTACACGGGCAAAATCAGCAATCACATAGGAATCTATGCCATCATTCTTTCCGATGTCGTTAAAGGACTTCTTGTAGTTCTTAACTTCCTTTGGATTGAGACAGTAAACCCTGACAGAGAATGGTGCAAGCAGGTCACTGGCAGAAAGATAATTCGCCAGATGAACACCATAGAAACCGGTGGCTTCCATACCGATCACAACGTATTTGAACAGATGGTTATGCTCTAACACATCAGAAATCATCTGTTCCATAAGAGCTGCGCCTTCCCGGGTGTTTTCTACAGGTTTCATCTTGATGTAGAACTTCTCATTGAAATCAAGTGCAGAAATAACATGAATACGGGATGCAATGTCAATCCCAACAAACAGTGTTGAGAGGTAATCAATATGTTCTTTCACGGATCATCACCACCTTTCAATAAAAATGAAGAAGAGTAATCATGGCTTATCCCAGATCACTACGCCGCCCTAAACCTCGCGTTATGAGCATTACCTGGCAGAAATACCCTGCTGGTGGCTAGATACCAGGATGCAGCATTTGTGTAATAAGTCTTAGCGTAGCATTAGGGTTGCATGCTTTCTTGGCAATAGCAGACGCTTTGCAGGAGCGATGAAGCAATGACCATAGCTACAGTTCTTATGGAACTTATTGTAACATCTGGGACCATGACTATAAAGTAACTTATTAACCAATAGACAGAGAATGGATGAACCAGCATGATTGAAGAAGAATCTTCGGAAAGGATGTTTAGAATTATCCTTCTGTCTAATCAAAAAAGAATAAGTCTGTAAGCTGTTTTTCTTGCTTACAAACTTATTATACGAGGAACGATATATGTATAGGAAATGTATCAAAAGATGTCTGGATTTTCTGCTGTCCCTGTGCGGGATCATTGTGCTTGGCCCCGTATTGGTCGTTCTGGCGGTTCTGGTGCGGGTGAAGCTGGGGAGCCCGGTTCTGTTTCATCAGGAAAGACCGGGCAGGCATGAAAAAATTTTCAAACTGTATAAGTTCCGTTCCATGACGGACGAGAAAGACGCGGAAGGGAATCTGCTGCCGGATGAAGTGCGGCTTACGAAGTTTGGCAGACTCCTGCGTTCTACCAGTCTCGACGAACTGCCGGAACTGTTCAATATCTTAAAGGGCGACATGAGTCTGATCGGACCGAGGCCCCTTCTGGTGCGCTATCTGCCCTATTACACGGAGGAGGAGCGCCACCGCCATGATGTGAGACCGGGACTGACGGGTCTTGCGCAGGTGAATGGGCGCAATGCGCTGGGGTGGGAAGACCGCTTCCGATACGATCTGGATTATGTAAACCATCTAAATTTCGGACTGGATCTGAAAATCATCGGTATGACGGTGGGAAAAGTGCTGAAGCGTTCCGGCACGCTTTCCGGCGCCGACCAGACGGTGGCGGATTTTGATGTGTACCGCAGGGGACAGGCTGAGACGGGAGACAGAGAATGAGAAAGATCGCGCTGTTTGAACAGGGGATTTCCCCCACGCCGATTGTGAAAATGTCCGGCGGTTATGGGGAAAACCAGTATTATATCAAGAGAGAGGATCTGATTCCTTTCAGCTTTGGGGGCAACAAAGCGCGCAAGGCAGCGGAATTTTATAAAGAAATCAAGGCGTGCGGGGCGGACATAGTGGTGACCTACGGCAGCAACAGCTCCAATCATTGCCGGATTATCGCAAATATGGCGGCAGCCATGGGCATCGCCTGCCATATTATTTCCCCGGAAGAAAATAGGGAGAGACTTTACAATACAAGGCTGGTTGAGGATTTTGGCGCGACAATTGAAACCTGTCCTGTGACCGAGGTGTCGGGTACGATTGACCGCCGTATGGAAACGTTGAGACAGGCGGGTCGGAACCCTTATTTTATTATGGGCGGGGGACATGGCAATCCCGGCACACGTGCCTGTGCAGATACCTATAGGGAGATTGCCGTTTACGAGGAACAGACGGGTATTTCCTTTGACTATATTTTTCACGCGTCGGGCACGGGAACGACGCAGGCGGGGCTTGTCAGCGGGAAACTGCAGGCGGATGCGGAGAAAAAGGAGAGCGGGCGGTGTGCCGGCGGACAGAAGATTATCGGCATCAGCATAGCGCGAAACGAGGCGCGAGGCAGGGAAGTGGTCAGACAGAGCATCGAGGATTATCTGGGCGCGCGCTACGAGGAGCTCTACCGGGATGAGGCGCTTATTTTCACGGACGAATACTGCATGGGCGGTTACGGAAAGTACACGCCGGAGGTGGCACAGACGATAGAGAAAGTGATGCAAAGCGACGGCATACCGATGGACACAACCTATGTGGGAAAGGCGTTTCATGGGATGATACAGTATGTGGAGGCGCATGGGCTGCAGGGGAAAAATATCCTGTTTGTCCACACGGGCGGGACGCCTCTGTATTTTGACTTTTTAGAACGGCGATGACAAGAATCTGTATCGGTGATTTGACGAGAAAGGGGCGGACATGAATATTCTGATCCTGAGCGCGGGCACCCGCGACAAAGTGGTGCAATATTTCAAGAAGGAACTGGCGGGTAAGGGCAGGGTGATCGCGACTGACTGTTCCAATCTGGCGCCAGCGGTGTACGAGGCGGACGCCTTTTATCTGGTGCCAAGAATCACGGCGCCGGATTATCTGGACGTGATACTGGATATCTGTGAAAAAGAAAAAATAACGGGTGTTTTTTCACTGATTGACCCGGAACTCTCCCTTCTGGCAAAGGAGCGGGAGCGGTTTCTGGCGGTAGGGACCACGCCCATTGTGTCGGATTACGGGCTGGTGGAAACCTGTTTTGACAAGTACAGAATGTTTGAGATGCTTCAGAAAATGCACATACCGACGGCGAAGTGCTATGCGGACAAGGAGTCCTTCTACCGGGCAGAAGAAGCCGGGGAGATATCTTATCCTGTCTTTGTGAAGCCGGTCCGCGGCAGCGCCAGCATCCATATCAATAAAGTGGGGAGCAAAAAGGAGATTGAGGTACTCTGTGACCTTTACGACGATCTGATGATTCAGGAGTATATGGACGGCACAGAGTTTGGGGCGGACGTGTATGTGGACATGCTTTCCGGCAAATGTACGGATATCTTCGTGAAAAAGAAGATCAAGATGCGGGCGGGGGAGACGGATAAGTCGGTTTCCTTTAAAGATGAAAAACTGTTTGCCCTGATCCGCGACTTTGCGGAAAAATGCGGTTTCCGCGGCATGATAGACATTGATATTTTTGAGATTGGCGGCGTTTATCATATTTCCGAGGTCAATCCCCGCTTCGGCGGCGGTTACCCCCATGCTTACGGCTGCGGCGTGAATATGGCTGCCGCGGTGGCGCGGAATTTGTCCGGGCAGGAGAACGAGGTGCGGATCGGCGCGTATAGAGAAGGGATCTGCATGATGAAGTTTAATGAAGTGATGATACGGGATATGGCGGGGGAGGAGATTGTGCCATAGACAGAGATCAATGAGGAAAGTGCAGGGATGGAAGTGCAATGAAGAAAGTTTTGATTTTGATCAATTCCTCCGGCGGTCTTTGCGATTTCCGGGGAGAATTTGTGGAGGCGCTCTGTGCGAAATACGAGGTCTGGGTGAGTATGCCGGACGACGTGAAGGAGAGGGAACTTGTGGATATGGGCTGTCATATTATCAAAACGCCCATCAACCGCAGGGGCATCAATCCACTGGAGGACTTGAAGTTATACCGCGCTTACGGTAAAATAATGAAGGATCTGCGGCCCTCGCTGGTGGTGACTTACACGATCAAGCCGAACATATACGGCGGATTTGCGGCGGGCGCAAGGAAGATTCCCTATATTGCCACGATCACGGGGCTTGGGGGCGCGTTTGACAGGACGGGCGTGCTGCTTAAACTGATTGTCGGGATGTACCGCGCGGGTCTGAAGCGGGCGTCCTGCGTGTTCTTCCAGAATGAGGAGAACAGAGGCATTTTTCAGAAGATGGGCATTACGGCGAAAAAGACGCGGATGGTTATGGGCTCTGGTGTGAGTCTGGAAAAACACACGTATGAGCCGTATCCGGCGAGGGAGAAAACACATTTCCTCTTTGTGGGCAGAGTGATGAAAGAGCGGGGAATCCTTGAGTATATCGAGGCGGCGAAGCGCTTACATAGCGACCGGATATTTTTCGATATCATGGGTTACTGTGACGAGGATTACGAGGAACTGCTGGACGATCTGGAGAAAGAGGGCGTGATCCGGCAGATCGGCTTTCACACACAGGTGCACGAATATCTGGCGGCGGCGGACGCCATTGTGGTTGCCTCCTTCCATGAGGGTATGTCGAACGCGCTGATCGAGGGCGCGGCTACGGGCAGACCGGTGATCGCCTCGAACATCAGCGGCTGTATGGAAGCATTTGAGGAGGGCGTGACAGGTTTCGGCTTCACGCCGGGTAAGCCGGAAGAGCTGATAGAGGCTATGAAAAAATTTCTTGCTCTCTCCGGGGAGGAGCGTGCCGCAATGGGGCGGCATGGCAGGGAAAAGATGGAGCGGGAATTTGACAGGAGGTTTGTGACGGCGGCGTACATGGATGAGGTCGGACAGATACTGGACGGCGGATGAAAGAAGTGACGCATTTGCTGTCAGGGCGGTACAGCAAAGATAGAGAGCGACAGCGTATGGGGGCATACGGGAAGGAGAAGTGGTAACAGATGGATTTATATGAAAAACTGGTAAGTGGTGAGGAAAAGCTTTCGCTGATCGGACTCGGCTACGTGGGGATGCCGATTGCGGTTGCTTTTGCGAGAAAGATCAAGGTGGTCGGTTTTGATTTAAATGAGGAGAAGATCGGACTGTACAAGAGCGGGATCGACCCCACGAACGAAGTGGGCGGCGAGGTGGTCCGGAATACGAAGGTGGATTTCACCGCTGACCCGGCAAAGCTCAGGGAGGCTAAGTTCCACATTGTGGCGGTGCCTACGCCTGTCAATGACGATCACACGCCGGATCTTTCCCCGGTGGAAGGGGCGAGCCGCATTCTGGGGCAGAATCTGACGAAGGGATCCGTGGTGGTGTTTGAGTCCACGGTGTACCCCGGCGTGACGGAAGATATCTGTGTGCCGATTCTGGAGAAAGAGTCCGGTCTGACATGCGGCGTGGATTTCAAGATCGGGTACTCCCCCGAGCGGATCAATCCGGGCGACAAAGTACATAGACTGGAGACGATCACGAAAATCGTGTCCGGCATGGACGAGGAGACGCTCGACACCGTGGCGAAAGTCTACGAACTGGTGGTGGAGGCGGGGGTTCACCGCGCGGAATCCATCAAAGTGGCGGAGGCGGCAAAAGTCATCGAGAACAGCCAGAGAGATATCAATATCGCGTTTATGAATGAACTTTCCATCATATTTCACAAGATGGAGATTGACACGAAGTCCGTGCTGGAAGCGGCGGGCACCAAGTGGAACTTCCTGCCTTTTATGCCGGGACTTGTGGGCGGCCACTGTATCGGCGTTGACCCCTATTATCTGACTTATAAGGCGGAGCAGCTCGGGTATCACTCCCAGATCATCCTTTCGGGCAGACGGATCAACGACGACATGGGCAAATATGTGGCGGAGAGTCTGGTGAAGGATCTGATCCGGGCGAATATTCCCGTGAAGCACGCAAAGGTGGCGATTCTGGGCTTTACGTTCAAGGAGAACTGCCCGGACACGAGAAACACCAAAGTGATTGATATTTACAAGGAACTGGGCGAGTACGGCATAGAACCGCTTGTGGTAGACCCGGCGGCGGACGCGGAGGAGGCGAAGCGTCTCTACGGGATCGGGTTTAAGACCATGGATGATATCCGGGATGTGGATGCACTGATTATCGCGGTGGCGCACGAGCAGTTCATGGATCTTGACAGAGAGAAGATTTCATCCTTCTTTAATCCGGCGCATAAGAGGAAGGTGCTGATGGATCTGAAGGGCATACTGGACCGCAAAGAATATCTGACAGAGGATTTTCTGTATTGGAGATTGTAGGATTGAATAGAGACAAAAAGAGAGCTCTGTGCCTTTTCGCAGGGCTTCTCGCCTTTTTTCTGGGGCTGCTTGCAGCCGGCGGAGTCGGTGTTTACAACGATTCCGAACAATATATCACGATGCATATCCACAGGGAACCGCTCTATCCCCTCTATCTCGCCGCCTTCCGGGCAGTTTTGGGAGAGGGGTACCTTATGGCGGCGATGGCAGGGCAGGGAATCCTCACGGCGGTGGGAATCACGGCGCTTTCGGAGTACCTGACGAGGCGTTTCGGGCTTAGGATGTGGGAGGAACTGACGGTTGTGGCATTGCAGCTTCTGCCGCATCTGATTACGCGGTATGTGTCTGCGCTCGGTATTTTTCTGGAAAATTCGGTTATGAGCGAAGGGCTGTGCATCCCGCTCTTTACCATTTTTGTGTATTTTCTTTTGCGGATGCTGTTTGAGGGGAAAGTGCGTGACGCCGTGTCCGCGCTGCTGTTCGCCTACCTGCTGTCCATGACCAGAGGACAGATGATGACAACGATTCTGTTGTGGGCGCTTCTTCTCGGGATCCGTCTGGTCGCGCACAAAAAATACCGACCGTTATTTTTATGCGCTTCGACGGTGCTTCTCGTCTTTCTTTTGCGGGATCTGACGGTTCATGTGTATAATTACGGCGTTACCGGCTATTTTATGGGCAATACTTATGGGCAGGTGAACACGCTGACCAACGTGATCTACGCCTGCGACGAGGAGGACAGGGAGGTTTTCGAGGAGGGAGATCTGGAACAGGCGTTTTTCGACAGCTTTTACAGCAAGGCGATGGAGCGTAAGCTGAACCATGTATACGCCGGAGACAGTTTTGGCGAGCGGGCGGCGTATCTGGAGGAGCACCATGACCTTTTAAAATTCCAGATTCTGGAAGCGCAGCTGTCGGCATACTATTTCGGTCTGGGAGAGGTGGATTATTACGAGCAGAGCAGCATGTCCGACGAGATGGCAGGAAAGATGATAAAGAAACTTCTGCCCGCCTGTTTCGGACAGTGGCTGTACGATTACATCCTCCTGTGCCGGGGCGGTTTTGTCAGGAGCATTGCGGTGGTGCATCCGCTGATCAATTTTGTCGCGCTTTTTCTGTATCTGTCGGCGATCGGACTTTTGCTCTGGCAGACGCTTGTCAAAAAGCGGTTTCAGGCGGCGGTCGTCATGGGAACGGCGCTGCTGTTTATTGCGGCGAACGTGTGCGCGACGTCAATCACGATTATGTGTCTGTCGCGTTATATGATATATGGATTTTCACTGTTTTATATTGCTTTTTATCTGTTGGTCAGGGAAGTGTGTGAGAACAAGCTGTTTTGGAAGAATCAGGGAGGTAAAACATGAGCTATCAGGACATCAAATTCGAGGAAGGTACGGTATTTCTGGTGACAGGGGGCGCGGGGTTTATCGGCTCAAATCTCTGTGAGGCGCTGCTTGACATGGGCTGCAACGTGCGCTGTCTGGACGATCTGTCCACGGGAAAGTACGAAAATATCGAACACTTTATGGGGAAAAAAGAATTTGCTTTTATAGAGGGGGATATCCGCGATTTTAAGACGTGCGAGTCCGCCTGTGAGGGTGTGGATTATGTGCTGCATCAGGCGGCATGGGGAAGCGTGCCGAGAAGCATGGAGATGCCGATTGTCTACGAGGAGATCAATATCCGCGGCACGTTAAATATGATGGAGGCGGCGACACAGTGCGGTGTGAAAAAGTTCGTCTATGCGTCGAGTTCCTCTGTCTACGGGGATTCCACGGAGCTTCCGAAGAGGGAAGGGCAGGAGGGAAAGGTGATTTCGCCCTATGCCCTGACGAAAAAGACGGACGAGGAGTACGGACGGCTCTACAAGGAGCTGTACGGGCTTGACACTTACGGTCTGCGCTATTTCAATGTATTTGGACGCAGACAGGACCCGGATGGCGCATATGCGGCGGTGATTCCGAAATTTATCAAACAGCTCCTTCACGGGGAGACGCCCACCATCAACGGGGACGGCAGACAGTCCCGGGATTTCACGTATATTGACAACGTGATCGAGGCGAATCTGCGCGCCTGCAAGGCGGAAAGCAGCGCAGCGGGAGAGGCTTTCAATATCGGCGCGGGGGGACGGCTTTTTCTGATTGATATGTACGAGCAGCTCTGTCAGGCGCTGGGCGTTTCGGTGGAGCCGGTTTTCGGTCCGCCGAGGGCAGGCGACGTGCGGGACTCCAACGCGGATATCAGCAAGGCAAAGAAACTTTTGGGGTATGATCCCTCTTATGATTTTGAGAGGGGGATCGGGCTGGCGATCGACTGGTATAGGGAATATTTGAAATGAAGGTGAGGACGTTCGGCAGTTATATATGATTCTTTGAAAGAGAAGGGAAAATAGCGGTTATGAGATATAAGGTTGTCGTGTTTGGGGTGAAAGATACGTCCGAGAATATCGTGGATTTTATACAGAAGGAAATCTGCCCGGTGGATCTGGTGATTACGATCAGCCCGGAGGTGACGAAGAAAAATCAGGTTTCGGGGTATAAGGGGCTGTCGGTTCTGACGGAAAGGTACGGGATTCCTGTGCATGAGGCGGACAGCTATTTTCTGACGGATGAGAAGACGCAGAAGCTGATGCGGGAGAATACGTTTGACGTCGGTATTTCCATGGGCTGGCAGAGACTGATTCCGGCTTCCGTGCTGGACTGCTTTCAGTACGGCATATACGGCTTCCACGGCAACAGCGGTTATCTGCCCTTCGGCAGGGGACGTTCGCCCTTAAACTGGTCCGTGATTCTGGGGGACACCCGTTTTAATCTGAATCTGTTCCGCTATGACGAGAAGGCGGACAGCCCCAACGTGTTTGCCACGGAGATGTTTTCCATCACGCCCCACGACGATATCCGCACGGCGCAGTATAAAAATATGATCTGCTCGAAACGGCTGATCCGTAAGCTGCTTGCCGCCTATGAGAGCGGGCATATCGAAATCCGCACGGATTCCAAGGATTTTGACTCATGGTATGAGAAACGCACGGCGGCGGACGGGAAAATTGACTTCCATAAAAGAACACGTGATATTTATAATCTGATCCGCGGTGTGGCGTCGCCTTTTCCGGGAGCCTTTGCCTGTTGCAACGGGCAGGAGGTGCGTGTCTGGGAGGCGCATCCCTTTGACGAGATGATTGATTTCTCCGCCTATGCGCCGGGCGAGGTGATCGACGTATTTGACGGAAAGCCTGTGGTGCGCACGGTGGACGGGTCGCTTCTGATTGGCCGCTATGAGAGCTGCCTGACGCTGGAAGCGGGGGATATTTTAGAATAGGCGACACAGGTATGAGAAACCGGGAGCGCAATGCTCGCAGGGAGGGCTGGGAAGGACAGAGTATGGAAAAACCGATACATGTGCTGCATGTGCTTGGCGGCGTAAGTCTGGGCGGCGCGGAAAGCCGCATCATGGATCTTTACCGGCAGATGGACCGGGAGGAGATCCAGTTTGATTTTCTGGTCCATCAGAGTGATGTGAGTGTCAGAAAATCGGAATTTTACGACGAAGAGATACATGCCATGGGCGGGCATATCTATGTGCTCCCCAAATTTAAAGTATATAATTACTTTGCTTACAGGAAAGCGGTGAAGGCATTTTTTGCGTCACACCGGGAATTTCGGGTGGTGCAGGGACATATGACCAGTACCGCCGGCATCTATCTGCCCATCGCGAAGAGAGCCGGTGTGCCCGTCGCTGTGGCGCACGCCAGAAACGCGGGCGTGGTGAAGGGATTAAAGGGGCTTGCGACCCGGTTTTTCAGAAGAGGACTTGCGAAGAAGGCGGATTACTGCTTTGCCTGCTCGCATCTTGCGGGGCAGGACGTGTTTGGCGAGGCGGCGATGAAGGCGGGACAGGTCAAAATCATTTACAATGCCATTGATGTGGGCAGATTTACCTATGATGAGAGCGCACACCAGGAGGCGCGGGCACAGCTTGGGCTTTCCGGGGAGCTTGTGCTCGGGCATGTGGGGCGTTTCCAGTATCAGAAAAATCATCCCTATCTGCTGGAAGTGTTTGCGGCGGTCCGTGAGAAGAGAAAGGATGCCGTGCTGCTTCTACTGGGGGACGGGGAGGACAGGCACGCCATGGAGGAAAAATGCAGACAGCTCGGCATTGACGGCAGCGTGCGGTTTATGGGAAACCGGAAGGACGCGGAGCGGTTTTATCAGGCAATGGATTTCTTTCTCCTGCCGTCTTTCTTTGAGGGGCTGCCGGGTGTGCTTGTGGAGGCGCAGGCGGCAGGGCTTCGCTGTCTGGTGTCGGATACAGTCACAAAGGAGGCGAAAGCCACGGATCTGGTCACTTACCTGAGTATAGAGGAACCACCCGCAAGATGGGCGGAGGAAATCATAAGGCAGGCGGATTATGCCCGCAGGGATACGGCGCAGGAGCTGCGTGAGGCGGGATTTGACGTGCGCACGCAGGCGCAGGGATATCGCCGGTTTTATCTGGGCGAAGACGATGCGTGTATCGGAAGCGGAGCAGCACAGTAAGGCGGCTGATGGGCGGACACCCGAAATGGAGTTGACTGATGATGAAAAAATTGTTACTGATCGTGCCTTCCCTGCATCAGGGCGGCTCGGAAAAAGTATGTGCAATGACGGCAGTTGCGTTAAAACCGTACTTCGATGTGCGGATTGCTATTTTTGATTCCAGAAACATTGACTTTGATGTGGAGGATGTTCCGGTGACCGATCTGGGTCTGCCCAGCCGTCCGGGAAAACTGGCAAAGGTCATCAATGTTTTCCGGCGGGGATACCGGCTTAAAAAGCTGAAAAAGAAGGAACAGATTGACATCGCCTACAGCTTTGGTCCCACGGCAAATCTGGCAAATATTTTTGCGGGACGGCTCTTTTCACGAAAGGGCGCAAAATGCTGGCTCGGCGTGATGAGTTACATGGATATGGACAGTTCGTGGCTGGGACTTTTCTGTAAGAAGGCGGACAGACTCTTGTGCTGTTCGGAAACGCTCCGCGGCATGATTGAAAAAAAGTATGCCTGCCGCTGTGCGTACACGCTGACAGGATTTTTTGATATTCCGCAGATTCAGGCGCGGGCTGCGGAGCGGGAGGCGCAGCTTCCATGGCAGGAGGGGCGCGTGATCGTCTCCATGGGACGGGAGGATGTGGTCAAGGGTTTCTGGCATCTGTTGAAAATCTTTTCTCTGGTGCACAGGGAACTGCCGGACACAAAACTGCTCATCATCGGCAAGGGAGAGTTTACGGAATACCGAAAACTTGCGGCTGATCTGGGCGTTGCGGAGGCGGTGCATTTTGCCGGACTGCAGAAAAATCCGTATCCGTATCTGAAAAAAGGCACGCTCTATCTGCTGACGTCTTACTGGGAGGGATTTCCCAATGCGCTGGTGGAGGCGATGGCAGTAGGGCTTCCGGCGGTGGCGACGGACTGCATGACCGGGCCTGCGGAAATTTTTGACGGCAAATACGGCATTCTGGTGCCAAACATGGGAAAAGAGCCGGATCTGGACGCCTCCCACTTTGAGGAGGAAGAGAAAAGTACCGCGGCGCAGGTGGCGGCGCTTCTGCAGGACGAGGAGGAACTGGCACGTTACAGAAGATTGTCGGTGGAGCGGGCAGGTGTCTTTTCCAGGGAGGCATACATTCAGAAGATCCGGGAGTGGTCACAGTAACAGGAGGAAGTATGGCAAGAAAGATTGCGTTTCACTTAAATTGTCTGGAGCAGGGCGGCGCGGAAAGGGTGGTTTCCAACCTGTCCAACCGCTTTGTGGAGAACGGCTATGAGGTGCTTGTCGCTACGGAGTGGCAGGGCGAGGATGAATTCTGGATTGACGAGAGGGTGCGCCGCGTGCATGTGGGGCTGCGTCCGGGGGATGAGAAGAAGGGGCGGCTGACCCAGTTTTTCCTGCGCATCCGCTATCTGAAGGAGTTTTTGAAGAAGGAAAAGCCGGATATTCTCATACCTTTTGCCAGAAAGGCGCTGTACCGCGGACTGACGGCGGCTTTTTTCCTGAAGATTCCTGTGCTGATTTCCATACGGACAGACCCGGTGGGGCACTACGACAGACCCTTTGACAAGGTGCAGATTCCTTTTCTGTTTCCGCGGGCGGACGGCTGCGTATTTCAGACGGAGGGGGCGAGGGAGTTCTTTGCGCCCAGACTGCAGAAAAATTCCCGCATTATCTTAAACCCGCTGAATCCCAAGTATATCGGCGTGCCGGAGCCGGAGAAGCGCACGAAAACGGTGGTGCAGTCGGGGCGGCTGGTGGACTTCAAAAATCAGGTGATGCTGATCCGGGCTTTCCACGAGGTGCATAAAAAGCACCCGGACTACGATCTGAAAATATATGGCAGGGACACGGAGGACGGCACGAAGGAACTGCTGGAGAAGACGATCGGGGAACTGCAGGCGCAGGATTATGTGCATCTGATGGGAGCCAGCGACAGTCTGGAAAAACAGCTCCCGGACGCGGCGCTCTTTGCTTTCAGCTCGGACTGGGAAGGGCTGCCGAACGCGCTGATGGAGGCGATGGCGCTGGGACTGCCCATTGTGGCGACGGACTGTCCCTGCGGCGGACCGCGCACGATTATGACCAATGAGGTGGACGGGCTGTTAATTCCCATCAAGAACCAGAAGGCGATGGAGGACGGCATCAACCGGCTGATTGAGGACCCGGCGCTCGCCAGACGGCTCGGGCGGGAGGCGAGAAAGATCGCGGAGAGGGCAAACGACGAGGCGATTTACGGTCAGTGGCGGGATTATATCGACGAAGTGTGCGAGGCGTACCAAAAGAAGCACGGAGGATAATGTATGGGACTTAACAGGGATATGAAAATACAGCGCCCCACGGGACGAAAGCTCCTGCTTCTGGTTCCCTTTGCACTCTGTTACGCCTGTTTTGTCGTGCTGGGGGACTGGCAGGGTTCGGTGGACTACAGCAATGCGCAGAATCTGGGGCGGCTTGTGCTCTGGGCGGCGGGAAGTTTCGCCGTACTGCTGGGGGCGGGTTTCCTTCTGGAAAACCGGGCGGCGTTATTCGCTCTGATGCCTTCCGGCGTGCGCGCGTTTTATGACAGGGTGTTTCCGCCAGTGAAAGAACGGCGGGGGCACTGGTGGATCTGGCTTGCTTTCTTTTTGTTTTGTCTGTTCTGCTATCTCCCTTACTTCTTAATGTATTACCCGACGTGGTTTAACAACGATGCGGTGTGGCAGATGGAGCAGGCGCTCGGTATGGCGGCAAAATCCAATCACCACCCCTATTTTCATACGCTCATCATCAAAGTGTTTCTGACGGTGGGGTATGGTCTCTTTCACGACTACACGGCGGCGGTGGCGCTTTATACCTTCTGTCAGATGGCGCTGACGGCGGCGGTGTTTGGTTTCTATCTGTATCTTTTGTACCGGCGGGGCACGAGGATTCTCTGGCTTGTTCTCGCGGTATTTTTCTATGCCCTGCTCCCCATAAACGGCATGTACAGTATCTGTATGGGCAAGGATGCGTGGTTTACGGCGGCGTTTCTGCTCTTTGTGTGGGCGGTACATAATTGTGCGGCAAAGACAGGGGCTGTGGATGGCGCAGCAGGGGGAACGGTGACGACAGAGGCGCTTGAAGGACGGGGGAAGGCTTTTGGCGCGCCGGGCGGACGTCGGTGGCTCTGGTTCTTTGTGACGGGAGCGTCAGTTTGTCTGCTCAGAAGTAACGGGATTTTTGTATTTCTGGGGACGGCGGTTCTGCTGATTTTGTCACAGCTTTTTTCGGGGAGAGCGTCGGATGGCGTCGGATGGAAAAGCAGGGGCAGCGGAGGAAAAAGGCAGAATTTGCAGAAAGAGAAAGATGGCGCGCAGAAGGAAAAAGACGTCGGACGGCGGAATCTTCCGGGGCAGGACAGGCAGGGCATGTACATTTCGGTTTTGGCGGTGCTGGTCTGCTATCTGCTCTGGCAGGGGCCGGTTCTCCACGCCCTGCAGGTACAGCCGCCGGACACCATCGAGAGCCTGACCATGCCGGTGCAGCATCTGCTCTGTGCCTATGCCAGAGGCGGGAGCCTTAAGCCGGAGGAAGTGGAGATGTTGGAGGCGGTTGTGCCGCTTTCGCAGATTGACGAGTATTACAATCCCTATCTGTTTGATATGACGAAGAATTATATACGAGAGCACGGAAACCAATCGGTCATTGCAAAAAACAAGGGGACATACGCAAAGCTCTGGCTGAAGGTGGGGCTTCGCAATCCCATGCTCTATCTGGAGGCAGAGATCCGGCAGACGGCGGGGTATTACGCCTTACATATTCCTCACGACCAGATTCTTTACAGTGAATATTTTATGGTGGATAATCCGTTCGGCATCGAGAACGAGCGCAAGGTTTTCAGCTATGACGATAGTCTGTCCATGGGCGAGTTCCTGCAACGGTTCCAGACTTTTTACAACAGGGTGTGGAGTCTGGGGCTGAATACGTGGCTGTTGTTGTTTGCGCTTGCCTGTGCGCTTTACAGAGGGCGGCGGGCGGTTGCTTTTGCGCCCTGCGTGATGCTTTTGGGGAGCCTGCTTCTGGCGGCGCCGGTGTACAATGAGTTTCGGTATGCGTATGGGGTGTTTGTGGCGCTGCCGGTTTTGTTTAGTGTGGGGGTGGGGGAGGCTAAATGGGACAGAATATAATGATGAGGAACAAACGATGAAAAAATGGTTAAAGGCGGCGCTCTTTCTCCTGCCGCTCCTTCTCTTGATAGGCTGGGTCAACTGGTATGTGGATTCCTACGCCCTTTTGCGTGTCACCTACGACGGGATCGCCGCGCAGATGGCGGCGGGAAAGAACGTGGAGGGGCTGGAGGACTCTGACTACAACGACAGAAATCTTCTGGCGGCGCGTCTGAAGGGGATGGAGGAGGCGCCGCAGGTCATGGTTCTCGGCTCCAGCCGGGTGTATACGTTCGACCATACCATGTTCGGGACGGCGTCCTTTTACAATGCGGGGCTGTCGGAGGCTACGATTTACGACCTTCTGGCGGTGACAGGCATTCTGTCTGCGGAGGAGAAGTTCCCGGAAACGGTTGTGATCGGTGTGGATGCTTTTCTCTTTAACAAAAGCCACGACAACGGGAAGTGGAAGGAACTGGAGAGCTATGCGGACTATATGTCGCTGACGCTGGACGGGAAGCTGTCGCCGGAACTGGCGAACCCACACAAAGATACGGGAAGGGAATTTTCCAAAGCCCTCTCTTTAGACTATTTCCGCTACAATGTCACCCTCCTTCCGGACAGAAAGAGGTTTGCCGTAAATTACACGGATGAATGGGAGACAGAAGGCTATCTCAAACATTGTGACGGAAGTGTCAGTTATCAGCGTGAACTTCGCGAGGTAAATCCGGCGGACGTGGAGGAGATGACCAGACAGGCGATGGAAGAGCATGTGGTCTATCGGATGACGGACTATGCGGAGATAGACGAAGGGCATTTTTCGCGGCTTTCCGAACTGGTGGATTATCTGTCGGGCGCGGGCGTGGAGGTCATTTTATACTTGCCACCCTATTCGCCCATGATGTATAATTACATAGAATCTGAGGAGGCATTTCAGATCACGCTGGAAGTGGAAAAAAAGGTGAAAAATCTGGCGGTGGAGAAAGACCTTGCGCTCTACGGTTCCTACGATCCGGCGGGATGCGGTCTTGAGATGACGGATTTGTATGACGTGTATCATGTGAAGACAGAAAAGACGGCGGACACTTACTATCCTGTGATTACTGGCAGACGATGATTAGCCTGCATGTCACATGGCCGGAAGCAGGGAAACCGGCGGTGGATGCTGTGAGCAGGAATGGCGAAAAGTCATGCCGGCTTATCAAGAATAAGGAAAAGACGATGAAAGCGAACGTTACCTACTGGCTGGACGAGACGGCGGCACGTTTCCCCGACAAGACAGCCTATGCGGATGAGAATAAGGAAATTACTTTCAGTAAATTGCGGGCACAGTCCAGAGCGATCGCCTGTGAGCTGACGGCGAGGGGACTGTTTAAAAAGCCTGTCGCTGTTTTTCTGGAAAAGGGTGTGGACGTGCTTGTCTCCTTTATGGGAGCTGCCTACAGCTGCAATTTTTACTCCCCGATCGACGTGGACATGCCGGGGAGCCGTGTCAATAAGATTCTGGAAGTATTGGAGCCGGCGGTGGTGATAACGACCGGGGCTTTGCGGGAAGTCTTTTCGGCGTATGATTACAAGGGAGACTTCCTTCTGCTGGAGGATGTTGTGACGGAGGATGCGGCGGCAGCGGAGCCCGCGCGGGAGGCGGCTTTGGAGGCGGCGAGAAAGCGCGGCATTGACACCGACCTTCTGTATGTGCTTTTTACGTCCGGCTCCACGGGCGTGCCAAAGGGCGTGACGATCAATCACCGGGCGGTGATCGACTACATAGACTGGGTGACGGAGACCTTTGCAATCACGGAGAAGGACAGCTTCGGCAATCAGGCGCCGTTTTATTTTGACAACTCCATTCTGGACATTTACAGCACCCTGAAAACGGGCGCGACCACTTATATTATTCCGAAAACGCTCTTTGCCCAGCCGGTGCCCCTTCTGGAATATCTGAAGGAAAAGAAGATCAACACCATTTTCTGGGTGCCGTCGGCGCTGATTGTGGTGGCGAAGCTGAAGGCGTTTAAAAACGTGGATCTGTCGGACACGCTGCGGCGGGTGCTATTCTGCGGCGAGGTCATGCCGAACAAGCAGCTTAATGTATGGCGGAAATTCCTGCCGGATGTACAGTACGCGAACCTGTACGGTCCCACGGAGATCACCGACGCCTGCACGTATTATATTGTAGACCGTGAATTTTCTGACGAGGAACCGCTCCCCATCGGCTTTCCCATGCCGAACACGGACATTCTGGTTTTAAACGAGAAAAACGAACCGGTGACAGGGGAGGAGCCTGGCGAACTCTGTGTCAGGGGCACATCCCTTTCCATGGGATATTACAAGAACCCGGAGAAGACGAGAGAGGCATTTGTGCAGAATCCGCTGAATCAAGCGGTGCCGGAGCTGATTTACCGGACCGGCGATGTGGTGAAATATAATGAGCGCGGGGAGATAATCTATCTTTCCCGGAAAGATTTCCAGATCAAGCACATGGGCCACAGGATTGAGCTGGGTGAGATTGAGACGGCGGTGTCCTCGCTGCCGGAAATTTCCCTGAACTGCTGTCTCTACGACGAAAAGCGTCAGAAGATCGTGCTTTTTATCGAGGAGGAGCTGGACAAGGCGTATATCAATGAAAAGATTTCCCATCTTGTGCCGGAGTACATGCTGCCGAATAAGGTGGTCCGGGTGGAAAAAATGCCAATGAATGCGAACGGGAAGATTGACCGGGTGAAACTGAAGGAATATATAAAATAGCGGGAAGCATCGGCAGCACATAAAATAACGCATGGCATGAAAAGGAGTTGTATGGAGACGGATTTTCGGCGGGTCGTGATAATCGGTTACGGCAAGGCGACCGGGGAAATATTGAAATATACGGCGGACAGGCGGGCGGATTATGGCTATACGCCGGAATTTATCGAGCATGAGCCTCACGCGCTGAGTGTCACGAAACAAATTTGTGAGGAGCGGGGCATTCCCTTCGCGTCCATGCCGGATAAGCGGGAGCTTGGCGGTTATCTCGATGAAATCCAGGAAAAAACGCTGATTGTCTCCGCCAGCAACAATTTTCTGTTTCCGGCGGTACTGGTGGAGCGGGAAAATATCACGATTATCAACTTTCACAATGCGCTTCTGCCGGATTATCCGGGAAGAAACGCGCCGAGCTGGGTGATTTACCGGGGCGAGGTGCAGACGGGTATTACCTGGCACTATGTGACGGCTGGGGTGGACGAGGGCAATATCATCATCCAGAAAAGTTGTGAGATCGGTCCCGATACGAAGGCGTATGAACTGACGGAAACGTTGATGGATCTGGCATATGAGGGATTTTGCGAGTGCTTTGACGGTGTTTTGCAGGAAAACGCTGTGGCGAGACCACAGGGCTTTTCGCCGGAGAGACGGATGTACCGTTCCTCCGAGATACCGGGAGATGGATTTCTCGATGTCAAAGAGCCGCCGGAGAAACTGTACTGTCTGCTCCGCAGCGTGGATTACGGGAAAAGCGGGATATTTCCCCCGCTGCAGATGGAAGTTTCAGGAAAACGGGCGGAAATTCTGCGGTATCGGAAGGTGGCGCCGGAAAAGAAAAAAGAGGGCGCGGACATGCTGTATCTGCCGTTTGCGGACGGAGAACTGTTGAAAATAAAATACCGATTGTTATGAAATGGCAGGAAGAGGAATGAAAAATCCGCGGATGCGGGTGTAAAATATAAGTATGGATGACGGATGGGAAAGGATATCAATTATGGAAGAAAAAGTATTGGAAATACTGGAAGAATACTGCGAGGAAGCGCTCGACTACGAGGGCGACAACATGATGGAGGAGGGTGTGATCGACTCCTTTACGGTGATTAATGTGGTGAGCGAACTGGAGGACGCTTTCGACATCGAGATTGATGCCAAGTACGTGGTGGCAGAGAATTTCAGGAACAAAGAGGCGATCATAGAACTGGTGGCACGTCTGTTAGAAGAGTAGAGTATATGCAGCTTATATCAACCAATTTTGTCATATTGTGGGTGATTTTCTTCGCCCTTTATTATCTGGTGCCTGCGAAACGACAGTGGATGATTTTAGCTGTGGCGAGCGGGCTGTTTTACGTGGCGGGCACGGGCGGGATTCCGGTGGGGATTGTCCTGACGGGAGCGGGCGCTTACGGCTGCGGCATTTATCTGGCGCGCAGTCTGGAGGCACAGAAACTGGCGCTTTCGGATATTGCGGAAAAAGAGCGGAAAAAGGCGGTGAAACAGGGATTTGAGAGGCGCAGGAGACGCGTTCAAATCCTTTATTTTGTGTACAGCCTCGGCATTTTGCTCTGTACGAAGTATATGGTTGTGATCCTGCCGTTTTTACAGAAGACGGGACTGACCACGCCGGAGGGGGACGCCTTCTTTGCGCGAGTGGTCATGCCTCTGGGGATATCCTTTTATACGCTGACGGCAATCGGCTATGTGGTGGATGTGGGGCGGGAACAGTGCACGGCGCAGGAAAATCCCGTAAAACTGTTCCTGTTTCTCGCCTATTTTCCGGCGATCACACAGGGACCTTTCAACCGCTATGGGAAACTGCAGGAAGAATTTGAGCGGGTGCATGTCTTTGACTATGGGAGAATGCTTTTCGGTGTGCAGCGGTTTGTCTGGGGCGCCTTCAAGAAGCTGGTGATTGCGGACAGGATCAATCTCTTTGTGGGAAATGTGTTCGGAAGTGTGAACGGGGGACTGCCCGGCAGTATTTACGCGCTGGCGACCGTTCTCTATATGCTGCAGCTCTACGCGGATTTTTCGGGATATATGGATATGGCGCTGGGCATCAGCGAAACCTTCGATATTTATCTGCCGGAGAACTTTAAAAGACCCTACTTTTCAAAATCAGTGGCGGAATTTTGGCGCAGATGGCATATAACGCTCGGGACGTGGTTTAAGGATTATGTGATGTTTTCCTTTGTGATGTCGGGGGCGGGACGGAAAATCGGCAAGGTGGCGAAAAAGAAAATGCCCCGTATGGGAAAGCATGTGACGGGCATCATCGGAACCATGCTTGTCTGGCTGCTGACGGGCATGTGGCACGGCAGGACGGCGAGCTATCTTTTGTGGGGCGTCTACTACGGCGTGATCATGTGTATTTCCCTCGTATTGGAATCGCAATATAGTGTATGGAAGGAAAAGCTTCACATCAAGGATGGAAAAGTCTACGGTTTCTTCACCATGGCAAGAACGTGGATGATCGTATTTGTGGCGGATGTGCTGATCCGCTCGGAGAGCCTTTCGCAGGCGGGGGAGATTTACCGGGCGCTTATTGCGGATTTCCGGCTGAAAGAGGGAATCCTTGGCGTGACAGACTACGGACTGAACAGGTACGGCTTTTTGCTGCTGGCGGCGGCATGTCTCTTGTGGCTTGCGGTTTCTGTCTGGGAGGAAAAGGGAAAAGATGTGCGGCGGCTGATAGCACAAAGCCCGATGGCGCTGAGGTGGTGCTGTTATTACGGGGTGGTGCTGCTTTTGCTGATTACGGGTATTTACGGTGGAAGTTATGATACGGCGGCGTTTTTGTACCAGAGTTTCTAGCGGCGCGGTCTTGCGAATGGGAGCGTGCCAAAGGGAAGGGGCGGCGGTGTGAGAGGAAAAAAAACTGTGGAAATTTTTATTACAATAGCATGTGTTATTATAATTGCGGTTACGATAGTAATCTTTGCGGCAGGTGCGGGTTATACGGTACTCAGCGGGGATGATTTTACCCACGGCGTGAGGGTGGGGGCGTTCCACGTCTCGCTGCCGCAGTATTTTGCGGCGTCTCTTCTGTACGTGCAGGATCTGTATATGGACTGGCAGGGGACGTGGTTTTCCATGTTTCTGCAGGCGTTCCTCTCACCCATCAATAATTTCGGACTGCCGCAGCTTCGGGCGGTGATGGTGGGAAACGCACTCTTGTTTCTCGGGTCTCTGGCGGCGCTTATATGGACAGGGCTTTCCTTTTTTCAGGCGGAGACGGGAAGCGGCGGGAAGTATGATGGTACGGCGGAGAGTCTTTTGTCTCTGCGCCTTGTGATCCTTGTGCTTTTCTTTCTGACCGTGGTAAATGCGGATGTCTATGCGGAGATTTATTTCTGGTTTTCCGGGGCGGTGGCGTACAGTATGCCCTTTTCCCTTTTGCTTCTTGCGCTGACGCTCTTTCTTCTTATGAATAAGGAAGGGGGGAGTCCCCGCAGAAAAAAAGTCTGGGCGGGAATTGCGGCGGTTCTTCTGTTTCTTTCTTCTGGCGGCTCTCTGGCGGTGGCTGGCGCGGGGTGCTATATGGCGCTGCTGCTGACGGCGGTATTTTTTCTCTCCACGGGGAAGGTATCCCGGTACAATCTGACTGTTTTTGCGGCAGGATTCGCCGGTGCCCTGATCAACGCGGCGGCGCCCGGCAACTTTTCCAGACATGACGGGACGGCGGGAGCGGGTCTGCATTTCGGGCAGGCGATCGGTTATACCGTGCGCATGTTTGCGGAGGAGACGAGCAGGCTGTTCAGGGAGACGATGCTGGGACTTTCATTTCTGCTGGTGATTGCGGCGGGCGTGTATCTGTCGGGAAGATGCCGGGTGGCACTTCGCACATATGGCATTGCCACGCTGCTTGCGCTCTTTGCCGGAGCTGTGGCATATTTTCCTGTGGCGCTGGGCTACGGCGGGTATTATGTGCCAAACAGATGTTATTTTATAATTGATACAGCGATGACGCTGGCATTTTTAAATCTGGCGCTGTTTCTGGGTGTCTGTGGTCACAGGCTCTGCAATCTGCCGTCTGACAGGCGCACGGTGGCGGTGCTGCTCTATGTCTGTCTGGCGGCGCTTGTTGTCACGCCCCTGTCCATGGAAGAACTGCCTCTTTACCGGGTGGCGCGGTATGTACACAACGGAAGTTATCGGGAGTATTATGAAAAATGTGCCGCGGTATATGCGTATCTGGAAACATGTACGGAGGAGGACGTGGTGCTGGAGATACCCGAGTATATCGAAGATTTTGAATGTTTTTATATTGACGAGGACGAAGAAGGCTGGGTGAATCAGGGGATCGCCGCATATTATGGGAAACGGTCTGTGCGGCGAAGGTAGTTCCGGTTCAGGACTTTGTATTTGTTGCAAAGTCCGTGAGCATAGGTAAGACTGGGAAAGAATCTGCTCCTCGCCGCAGGCGATCCGGAATGGGCAGATTCCATAACAGAGAAGCCGGAGACTGCGCTGTTATGTACGGCGGGCGCAGTAGCAGATTTTAGAAAAATGTGGTAAACTTACTTAAAAGCATAGGGGGCAGGCGCCTCAGAGCGGAGGGAAATATGTTTTCATACGACGATTATAGGGAAATGCTCAGGATTATAAAGGAAACGGGGCGTCAGTGCGGCTATGCGGAGGCGCTGGGGAGAGATTCGTTCGTTATCATGCGGCATGATGTGGAGTACAGCGTGGAGCGGGCGTGGCAGCTTGCAAAAGTGGAGCAGAGTATGGACTTTACATCCACTTTCTTTTTCCAGTGGACCAATAATTCCTATAACATTCTGTCCCGGAAAAATATGGATATCATCAAGGAAATGCACGAGAGAGGACAGCATATCGGGCTGCATTTCGCCCTGAACGGCATGACGGATATGGAGCAGATCAGAAAGCGCATCCGTAAGGAAGTCGATATTCTGAGCGAGATGTTTGGCTTTGCCATCACGGAATTTTCCGTGCACAGGCCTTCCAATGACGTGCTCAGGGAGAATATCAAGCTGGACGGTCTGCTCAACGCGTATCAGGATGACTTTTTTACGTATGCAGATAAAATAACGGATGATACGAAACTGGGTGTGAAATATATGTCGGATGCCAATCACATCTGGCGGTACGGTTATCCCGATGAGGCAAATATCACGGGCAATGACAAAGTGCAGATTCTGACGCACCCTTTTGCGTGGAGTAAAAAGGGATACAATAATTTTGAGAATTACAGGGCGCTTATACAGGAAAAGTATGAAGAGCTGGTGGACTCCGTGGACAATGAATGCAAGGATTTCGGGGAATATAGGGAATACTTTAAGGGTAAGGATGTGAAATAGAGGAGTATTGTATGTGTGGAATTTGCGGGTACATCAGAAGGCGGGAGGTCACGCCCGGTCAGCTTAAAAAGATGAATGATACGATGTATCACAGGGGTCCCGACGACAGCGGGGAAGCGTTTTACGAGATGGCGGGCGGCTATCACGTGGGGCTTGCGCAGAGACGGCTTTCCATTATGGATCTCTCGGCGCTGGGGCATCAGCCTATGCACTCGGCGGATGGCAGGGTTGTCGTGGTTTACAACGGGGAGATTTACAATTTCAGAGAACTGAGAGAAGAATTGGCGGACTATCCCTTCCGGTCGGACTGCGATACGGAAGTTATCATAGCCGCCTATTTAAAATGGGGCGTTTCCTGTGTGAACCGCTTTAACGGCATGTTTGCCATCGCGCTTTACGACAGGGAGGAGGAGGCGGTTTATCTGATACGTGACCGTATCGGCAAGAAGCCTCTCTATTACTGGTACGAGCGGGAGGAGCTTGTGTTTGCGTCGGAGTTAAAGCCGATCATGGCGTGCCCGGATTTTCATGCCGGGATAGACCGGGGCGTGCTCTCACGATATCTCTTCCAGCAGTATATCAATGCGCCGGACAGCGTTTACGAGCATGTGTATAAGCTGGCGCCGGGCGCGATTCTCAAGTTTCAGAACGGACAGATTGAAACATGGAATTACTGGAGCGTGCGGGAGGCATACGCGGAGGCGTCTAAAATGCCTGTCACGGGTTATGAGGAGGCGAAAGAGCAGCTGAAGGCGCTGCTGCAGCGCGCGGTTTCGCTTCGCATGATCGCGGACGTGCCCCTCGGGACGTTTCTGAGCGGCGGTTATGACTCCTCTCTGGTGACGGCAATGGCGCAGGCACATGCGGGGAAGCCTGTGAAGACTTTTTCCATCGGATTTTACGAGGAGAACTACAATGAGGCGCCCTACGCCAGAGCGGTGGCGGATTATCTTGGAACGGCGCACACGGAGCTGATGATCGGCGAGGCGGACATGCTTCAGATGGTGGAGAGCATCCCGGAATATTATGACGAGCCTTTTGCAGACCCGTCCCAGATTCCGACAATGCTGGTCTGTAAGCTGGCGAGAGAACAGGTGACGGTGGCGCTCTCGGGCGATGGCGGCGACGAGTTTTACTGTGGTTACAATATTTATGAGAAGGTGGCGCAGGCGCAGAAGCTCGATGTGCCGGGCAGTCTGGTGCATAGTCTGTGCGGAATGCCGGGCATAAGGCAGCTTGGTCTGGAGAAGAGGCTGCCCTTTAAGGTGCGTGTGATTGCCGGAAACAGGGACCGGGAGACGAAGACACAGTTCAGTGCGGGAAACTATCCGGGGATGGCGTGTGACATGGTGGGCAAACTGCCTTCCGGGAAGCGCGTGCTGCCGGTGCATTATCCCGTGGAGAGCAGTTATCCTGCCGGGGACTGGCAGGTGCGCAGGATGCTTCTGGATATGGACACTTACCTGCCGGGGGATATTCTCTGCAAGATGGACCGCGCTTCCATGAAATATTCGCTGGAAGCGAGATGTCCGATTCTGGATCCCGATGTGATGGATTTTTCTTACCGTATTCCCCACGCGTTCAAATACGCGGCAGGGGACAAAAAACATATTTTGAAAGAAATCGCTTACGACTATATACCGAGGGAACTGTTGGAGCGTCCGAAGAAAGGTTTCGGCGTTCCGCTCGACAAATGGCTTAGGGGTCCTCTCAAAGAACAACTGTTATGTTACATCGGGCATGACTTCTTGAAACGTCAAAACCTGTTCGACGAATCGTATGTGCAAAAGATGGTGGGAAGCTATCTTGAGACAGGAGACAGGGGGCGGGGGACGGGAGAAAACTACTCCGGGCTGGTCTGGGCGTTCTTTGTATTCCAACAGTGGTACACCCGTTTTCACGAAAAACAGTAACGGGTGAGATTTAAAAAAGCGAAGGTATTGCGGATGTTATTTTGAAGAAATTGAAAAAGAGTTTTCAGAAAATAATATGAATTGTCAACACATTCAGAGAGACGAAAATAAATGAGAATTTAATTAAGAAGGTAATTTTTGCCGGATTTTGGCGAAAATGCAGGAAAATCATTTGAAAACAGGTGTTTTTAGTCGAAAAATGAAGGAATTTATGCAAGCCTATGAATGAAAAAAACAAACGAAAAAAAATAGCCTTCTATATCGGCTCCCTCCGCAAGGGAGGAGCAGAACGTGTGTTTGTAAATCTGGCGGCATACTTTCGTGCGGAAGGATATCGTGTCGTGATGGTGACACAGTATGAGAGAGAGGACGAGTACGAACTGCCGGATGGAATTGAGAGAATCCTTTCCGATATCGGGGAAGAAAAAGTGTCCGCAAGCCGGGTCGTCAATTTTTTCAGACGGCTCAATAAATTACATGCGATATGGAAAGAGCAGGAAGCGGATCTGGTGTTGTCCTGCATCGGAAAAAATAATTTTATGGCGGTGGTCACCACTGTGGGGACAAAAACGAAAGCGGTCGTCTCGGTGGTCGGGGAGGCGAAGGAGGAATATCCCTCCAGAGGGATGCGCGTACTGGCGGATTTCCTCTTTTCCCGGGCGGCGGGGGTCATCTTACAGACGGAGCGTTCCCGGCGTTTCTTTTGCGGGAAGGTGGGGGAGAAGGCGGTGATCCTGCCAAACTCCCTGAATCCTGCCTTTATCAGACCGAGGTACGAGGGGGCGCGTGAGAAGAGAATCGTGTCCGTGGGGCGCATGGATGCCAACAAGAACCACGAGATGCAGCTTCGCGCTTTCGCAGCGCTGAAAGACAAGTATCCGGAATACACGCTTGAGATTTACGGGGACGGGGAGCTGCGCTCCCATATAGAAGAAACGGCGGCAGGGCTTGGCGTCGCAGAGAGGGTTTTCCTGCCCGGCGTGGTGCAGGATGTGGCGGCGCGGATAGAGCGGGCGTCATTGTTTTTGCTTACTTCCTATTCGGAGGGCGTTTCCAATGCCCTGATTGAGGCGCTGGCGCTTGGACTGCCCGTGGTCGCCACGGATGTGCCGAGCGGCGGAACGGAGGAACTGATGAAGGACGGTGTGAACGGTCTGGTGATCCCCGCGGGCGACCAGACGGCGCTTACGCGTGCGATGGACAGGCTTCTGGGGGATGCGGATTATGCGGACAGGCTTGGCAGGGAGGCGGCACACATTCAGCAAAGACTTGCGCCGGAGCGTGTCAATCCGATGTGGAAGACCTATTTTGAGAAAATTATGGATAAACAGTAAATGGGGATGACAGCACCATCGGAAAACGTAACGGTTGATAAAATAACAGGCGATATAGTGAGGAGAGATTCTGTGAATAAGGATAGACAGACGGCGGAAGGAAAGCCTGGTATTTCGGAGGAAAAGCGGCATAACGGCAGGCAGTCCGGCAGATGGCGCGATGCGTTGCAGGCGGCTGTTTTTGTGCTGCTGTTTTTCGCCATTCTTCTGCCCGTGTCCTATATGGTGCGGACAAACGGCGACGTGAAGGACCGCTTTGCAGGCTTTTACGCGGAAAAGAAGGATTCGCTGGACGTTGTGATGATCGGTTCCAGCCCGGTATTTCCCTATTATGCGGCGCCCAAGCTGTGGGGGGAGGCGGGGATTGCGATGTATCCGCTCTCTACCAACGTGCAGCGCCCTGCCGCCATGCGGTATCTGGCGGAGGAGGCGGAGAAAACCCAGTCGCCAGCCCTCTATATTTTTGAGATGCGCATGTTTACCATGGAAGAGGCGGGACTGATGGAAAATATGGCATATACCCGTGGTGTGACGGACAATCTGAGGTATTCGCCCCAGCGGATCAGGACGATACGGGGACTGGTGCCGGCGGACGACGAGGAAGGGCGTCTCAGCTATTATATAGATATTATGAAGTATCACACAAACTGGAAAATGCTGGCGCTCCCCTCCGAGTGGGCGAATATGTTCTACCATCACAGCCATCCGTTCAAGGGCTACACATTCCGGGACGAGGTGGGACCGCAGCCACAGCCTCTCTGTGGCGGTATGGAGGGCGTTCTGGCGATTCCCGGGGAGCAGGAGGCGTATCTGCGGGAGCTTATCGCTTATTTAAAGGAGAACGGGCAGGAGGCGCTGTTTATCGTCTCTCCCTATGGGGAATCGGCAGAGGAACAGCAGATGTTCAACTATATGGCAGGGATCGTGGAGGAAAGCGGCTATGCCTTCCTGAACATGAATGATTACTATGACGAGATTGGCATTGTCTTTGAGGAGGATTTTGCGGATTACGGCAGCCACACCAACGCGGTGGGGGCGGAGAAGTGCACGGCATTTCTGGAAACGTATCTGTCGGCGCACTATACGCTTCCTGACCACCGTGGAGACGCTTCCTACGCTTCGTGGGATAAATCCTATGAGCTGTGGAAAACGAGGCAGGATGAGGCTGTCACGACGATCAGGGAGCGGATTGCGAAGGAAGAGTACGCGGAGATTGCGGAAGAGTAGAAAGGATAAATAACATATGTGTGGAATTGCGGGCTTTTGTAATTTCAAGGGGGACTGGCAGAAGAATATCGAGCGGATGTGCGACAGGATGCACCACCGGGGGCCGGATGCTTCGGGCGTGTGGGCGTCGGACGACCACAGGGTGGTTCTGGGGCACAGGCGGCTTTCGATCGTGGATCTGTCGCCTGCGGGCGCGCAGCCCATGGTATCCCGCGACGGCAGGTATGTGATTGCTTACAACGGAGAGATCTATAATCACGGGGCGATCCGGAAGAAACTGCTGGCGGAGAAAAAGGTGCCTGCCTTCCGCGGCACTTCCGATACAGAAACGCTTCTGGAGGCGATTGCCATGTACGGCTTGAAGGATACACTGAAAATGGCAAAGGGAATGTTTGCCATTGCGTTGTATGACAGGGAAGAACATGCGTTATTTCTCGCCCGGGACAGAGTCGGAGAGAAGCCGTTATTTTATGGAAAATTAAAGGATGATATAAATAACAGCAGAGATGATGGCGCATTTGTTTTTGCCTCAGACCTCGGTTCGATTGCCTCGCTGGATGGATTTACCAATTCGGTCAACGTAGAAATTATGGGCGATTACATGCGTTATGGTTACATTTCGGCGCCCTATACCGTATACCGGGGAATCTGGAAGCTGGAACCGGGGAAAATATTAAAGGTTAAAGCACCATTTGACAAACCGGAAATTGAGAGCTACTGGTCCATGTCAGAAACGGCTGTCTGGGGGCAGAAAAACCGCTTTCGTGGAAGTGAGGCGGAAGCGTCGGAGGAACTGGAGCGTCTTTTGCGGGAATCCATAGCGGGACAGATGGTGGCGGATGTGCCGGTGGGCGCATTTTTGTCCGCCGGGATCGACAGCAGCACGGTGGTATCGCTGATGCAGGCGCAGAGCGCGCAGAAAGTCAGAACGTTCACTGTTGGCATGTGGGAAGAGCAGTACAACGAGGCGCCGGTGGCAAAGGAGATCGCCGCCCGGCTGGGGACGGAGCATACGGAGGTCTATATTACGGAGGCGGATGCCAAGGGCGTGATTCCGAAGCTCGCCGGGATGTTTGGGGAACCGTTTGCGGATTCTTCCCAGATTCCCACCTACCTTGTAAGCCGGATCACCCGGGAACATGTGACGGTATCCCTGAGCGGTGACGGCGGGGACGAGCTTTTCTGCGGATATAACACCTATTATTCTATTGACCGTATCTGGAATAAGGTGAGGAAAATACCGGGCATCCTCCGGCAGCCGGCAAGCGCTTTGGCGGGACTCGCCGCCGCACTGGGAAAGGATTCGCTGGCTACCCGCGCAAGGCTTCTGGGTGCCAGATCCATAGAGGACATGTATCTGCGCTCGGAGATCGGCGAGGGGCTCGAGCTGGTCAGACAGGGGCTGCAGGACAATTCTTCGGATTTTGGCGTCTGGGATGCCATACAGCCCCGCAGGGCGGGACAAACATGGATGGACACCTATCCTGCCGGGCTTCTGGAGGACGGACAGCACAATCTGATGCTGATGGATCTGCTGATGTACCATCCCGATGATATCCTGACGAAGGTGGACAGGACGGCGATGGCGGTGTCGCTGGAGACGCGCGTGCCGATGCTGGACAAGGACGTGGTGGAATTTGCGTGGACCCTGCCCCTGTCTTACCTGCAGAGCGGAGGCAGCAAAAAGATTCTGCGGGATATTCTTTACCGTTATGTGCCCCGGGAATTGATGGAGCGCCCGAAAAAAGGGTTCTCAATTCCGCTTTGCCAGTGGCTGAGGGAGAAGGAACTGCGGGAGTGGGCAGAGAGCCTTCTGACACCCTCGCTTCTGGAGGAGCAGGGGCTGTTTGATACGGCGGCTGTAAGGAAGTTATGGGATGATTATATTATGAATGGACGCTGGAGACCGCAGATTTGGTACATTCTGATGTTTCAGGAGTGGCGGAGTGGTTCAAAAGTTAAATGATGATTTGTTTATTTGAATAAGAGAAGCGCAAGGAAACAGCCGTTACGAAGCGAAATCCATTTTGTGGAATTATATTTAATAACAGGCGACTAGCGTTATTTATTACGGATAATAGAGTAATAATCTGACTGGAATAAAGAATAGCACATGATACAGGAGGGGCGACAGTGGAAATATTAGAGCGTTACCATCCGCCTAAATTGCAGGAGGCGGAGCAGACGGAATTGATCTCTGTGATCATTGCCGCCTACAATATAGAAGCTTATATCGAGAGAGGTGTCCGCTCGGTCTGCGAACAGACTTATGCCAATCTGGAAATTATCGTGGTGGACGACGGCTCCACGGATGCGACGGGAAGGATTTTGGATGCACTTGCGCAAAAGGACGCCCGCATACAAGTCATACATCAGGACAACGGCGGTCTGGCACATGCGAGAAATATGGGGATTGCGAGGGCGACGGGAGACTATATCGGTTTTGTGGACGGAGACGACTGGATCGATACGGATATGTACGAGAAGCTGTTTTCCGCACTGAAAGATAAAAGGGCGGATCTGGCGGTCTGCCGCTACCGTCAGATTTCCCGCTCATGCACGCTGGACGGGTCGGTGGACCGCGCCATCCTCTTTGAAAGGCAGGAGGCGCTTCAGGTCTATGTGGAAGAGCGGGAGGAGTACGCCATTCAGAATGCGGCATGGAACAAGCTCTACCGCAGGGAACTGCTGCCGGGAAATCTGTTTCCCGAGGGGCGCTGGTATGAGGATATTGTCTTTGCCACAGAGGCGCTTGCGCGCGCCGGACGTTGCATTTACCTTGACATTGCCTTGTATAACTATATAATAGACAGAGAGGACAGCATTATGAACTGCCGGATCAATTCCCGTACTTTTACGGACCAGATTCCGGCATATTATGAAAAGACAGAGCTGCTGAAAAGTCTTGGCAGGGAGGATCTGGCGCTGACGCACGACTACTTCTTCTATAAAAGACTCCTGTTATTTTATTGGGGGCTTTCCCAAACGGAGGATGGCGGGAGCTATATGATGCGGCTTGCGGAGATTCTCGGGAAGGACAGGGGACGGGCGGAGGAGGCGTTCGGGTCTCCGGCGGCGGATCCGCGTGACCGCAGGAAACTGAAGCTCTTTTACAAGTCACCAGCCGCATACTGCAGAAAGATGCGATGGGACGAGCAGGTGGTCATCCCATGCAAGGTGCAGGTGAAGCGGCTTCTCAGGAAATTTAAATAACACTTGTTTTATAAAGGATAAAGATGGTAATTATACAACTTGCGGGCGGCTTGGGCAACCAGATGTTCCAGTACGCCCTATATTTGCAACTGAAAGACCTTGGCAGGGAGGTAAAAATCGACGATGTCTCCGGGTTCGCGGAAGATCCCCAGAGGATGCCGGCGCTTGCGCCGTTCGGCGTCTCCTATGACAGACCTTCCGGGGAGGAAATGATCAGAATGCTGGATTCTTCCATGCTGTTCTGGCATCGCGTGAGACGGAAACTGTTCGGCAGGCACAAAAAGTCGTATTTTGAGCAGGGAAAACTTTTTATCCCGGATGTGCTGACCTGGGATGATATTTATCTGGAAGGGTACTGGCAGACGGAAAAATATTTTCGGCAGGTGGAGCGGCAGGTGCGGGAAGCATACGATACGGACAGGCTGGCGGCATATCTGGAACGTGTGGGCGCGTGGAAAAAATCTGCCGGACAGTATCTGGAAGAAATAGATAGCGGGTGTTCTGTAAGCATACACATCCGCAGGGGTGATTATCTGACGCCCGGGAACCAGAAGCTTTACGGCGGGATCTGTACGGACGCCTATTATATAGAAGGAATCCGTCAGATGCGGGAGAGATTTCCGGGGTGCCGGTTCTTTCTTTTTACCAATGACAGGGCGTGGGCGGCGGGTGATGGGGCGCGCATGTTCTCCGCGCCGGATACCACATGGATCGATTTGTCCGGCGGCGACAACGACTATACGGAATTTGTTCTTATGAGCCGTTGCAAACACCATATTCTCGCCAACAGCAGTTTTAGCTGGTGGGCGTCCTATCTGAATAAAAATCCCGGGAAAACGGTTCTGGCGCCGCAGCGCTGGCTGAACGGCGTGGATAACAGCGATTTTTACCGGGCGGATATGCAGAAGGTCACGCTTTTGCAGGAGCCGTAACATCTTTTTGGAAGGAACCTATATATATTATGGAGAAACAGAGTCAGACGCAGGTGGGTCTGCTGCAGAAAATCGCATATCTTTTTGACCGGAAGCAGCTCTGGCAGCTTAGTGGTCTCGCCGTTCTCATTCTGATCGGCGGTATTCTGGAGACGCTCGGTGTTTCCATGATGCTGCCCGTGGCGGAGGCGGTTATGGCGCCGGATAAAGTCATGGAGAATGAGCTGGTGGGCAGGATCACGGCGCTTCTGGGGATTACTTCTCCGAGGCAGCTCATTGTCTGGATGCTGGGCGCACTGATCGCCATTTTCATATTTAAAAATGCGTATCTTCTGTTTCTGACGTTTGTGCAGAATACGTTTGTGACTAGAAACCGCAACAGGATGATCAGCCGGGTGATGCGGGAGTTCCTGAACCGCCCTTATGAGGATTATCTGGGAGCCGATATTCCCACAGTTTTCCGGCTGACGGACAGCGATATCCCCAACGCGTTCCAGCTTGTGCTTGTGCTGATCCAGATGACCACGGAGATCGTGGTGGCGGTGTCGATCTGTATTGTGCTGCTGGTGTGGGTGAGCCCGCTGATCTCCATCGGCTGCGGCGTGCTGTTTCTGGGTATGACGCTGGTGATCACCAGAGTGCTAAAACCCCGGCTGAACGCCATCGGGCGAAAGAACCAGTCGATCCAGTCGCGGATCGCCAAGTGGAGAATCCAGTCCATCTACGGTCTGAAGGATGTCAAGGTGCTGCACAGGGAAGAGTTCTTTGTGCGCAATTATTATGAGAGCGGAGCCATCGGCGCCAATGTGGCGAGAAACTATGCGGTGATGAACAATACGCCGAGACTCCTGATTGAGACGGTGTTTATCGCGGCAATGTTGTCGTTTATTCTCGTATATATGCTGGAGGACGGCGATATCACTGTGCTGATGCCCCAGCTTATGGCGTTTGCGGCGGCGGCGGTGCGCGTGATGCCGGCGACGAACCGCATCAACACCTATCTGTCGGAGATCGCCTACGCGCAGCCTTGTCTGGACTATCTGTACGAGAATCTGACGGAGAATATGAAGCAGGATGTGAACGGCAGCGTGACGGGGCTTACGGGAGAGGCGAAGGAGGAGATGCCGGAACTTGCGCTGACGGATAAGATCGTGCTGGATCATATCAGCTTTACCTATCCGAATACGGAAAAGCCCATCTTTACGGACACCCATATGGAAGTGCAAAAAGGGCAGTCGGTGGGGATCATGGGACCGTCGGGTGCGGGTAAATCTACCATTGTGGACATTCTGCTCGGGCTTTTGCATGTGCAGGAAGGAACCATCACCTGCGACGGCAGGGATATTTTTGAGAATTATCCTTCGTGGCTTTTAAAGATCGGCTACATTCCCCAGTCCATCTATCTGATCGACGAGTCCATCCGGGACAATATCGCCTTCGGCATAGACGCGGATCAGATCGACGATCAGCGCATCTGGGAGGTTCTGGAGGAAGCGCAGCTTAAGAGTTTTGTGGAGGAACTGCCGGACGGTCTGGAAACGACGATAGGTGACAGAGGTGTCAGAATTTCCGGCGGACAGAGACAGCGTCTGGGAATCGCCAGAGCGCTCTACCACAATCCGGAGATTCTTGTCTTTGACGAGGCAACCTCCGCGCTGGACGGGGATACGGAGTCGGCGGTGATGGAGGCCGTCAACAGCTTCCACGGCAAAAAGACGATGGTGATTATCGCCCACCGTCTGAATACCATTGCCAAGTGCGACGTGATCTATAAGGTCGAAGACGGGAAAATCACAAAGACAAGTCTGGAGGAGTAAATGTTAGGAATTGAGACACAGGAAGGCTTCGGGCTGGGGAATCAGCTTTTTTTCTACGTGACGGCAAGGTGCATCGCGAAGGATAAGGGATTTCAGTTCAGCGTGCTTGACCCGGAGCACTTTGCCAACAATATGCACAGCGACTGCGGGCTGTATTTTATGGATCTGGATATGGGCGTCCCCTCCAAAAAGGAGGATTACAGAAAGGTCTTTTATGAGAAAGAGACCCGGCTTTTTGCGGGAAATTCCAGACATGACCTCACCCACGGGGTCTATGTGACGGATGTGGACAGGCAGCTTTTTGAGGTGGAGGACGACACACTCCTCTACGGCAACCTGCAGGCGGAAAGCTATTTCATCTCCCATAAAGCGGAGATCAGGGAGTGGCTTAAGGTAAAGCCCGCGTATGACTGCAAAGAGTACAGCCGGGACAATCTCTGCATCCTGCATCTTCGCTGCAGCGACTATATGGGCTCGCCCGAACTTTATCTGCGCAAAAGCTACTGGATACAGGGAATGCGGCAGATGCGCAGGATCAATCCGGACATGCAGTTTATGATTATCACAAACGACGTGCGGGAGGCGGAGAAGTTCCTGCCCGGCGTTCCGGCTTATAATTTTGATCTGGCAAAGGATTACTCCATATTAAAAAACGCTCGTTATTTATTGCTGGCAAACTCCTCTTTTGCGTATTTTCCGGCGTTTACGAGCGATACGGTGCAGTATATTCTGGCGCCGAAGTATTGGGCGAGACACAATGTGTCCGACGGTTACTGGGCCTCGGAGCAGAACATTTATGAGGGCTGGCATTATATGGACCGGAAGGGCAGGGTCTTTACGGACAAAGAGTGCCGGGAGGAACTGGCGGCATATAAAAAGCGGTCAAAAAAGTATGCGGAAGTAAACAAAAAGCCTGCGGGCATGAGGCTGCAGCTTATGAAGCTTCGCGCGTGGTATATCTATAAGAAGGCTTATCTGTGCAGGATTGCGCGGGGCGTGGCGCGCCGGGTAAAAAAGCTTTCGCATCGCGGGTGAATATAGGATAAAGGCGGATTTGCATGAAGGTTTGGGAAAAGGCGGAAAAATATCTGAGCGGCAGGCGGGCGGTAGTTCTGGCGGCGGGGCTTTTACTGGCGTCTCTGCTTCCGCTGCTCTGGCTTGGAAAATATAACGTGATGTGCATCGACGATTACGATTACGGGCGGCGGGTGCATGACGTCTGGCAGGAGACAGGGTCTTTCGCGGCTTCCGCACAGGAGGCGTGGCGGCAGAACATGGACTTTTATCAGGAATGGCAGGGGACTTATATCTCCTGTTTCCTGATGGGCATGTGTCCCATGAATTTTAATTACCATATTGCGTGGATCGTGCCGGTTCTGATGATTGGCATGTTCGCATCCTCTTCCTTCCTGCTGGGGCGTCATATTCTGGTCAGATGGCTCGGCTGTGAAAAGGCGGGCGCGTCCTTTGCCATGGCGCTTCTGCTGTTTGGGTTTTATCAGGTGATGGAAGCGCCCTTTGAGGGCATTTACTGGTACAACGGCTCCACCCACTATGTGCTGATGCAGTCCGTCTGGTTCTTTCTGCTGGCGCTTGCTTCGGGCAGTCTCTGGGCGGAGAAGAAAAGGCGGGCGTATGTATGCTGCGGGGCGGCGGCAGTTCTTTCCGTGATCGTGGGCGGCGGCAATCTCGTGACGGGTCTGCAGGCTGAGATACTCATGGCTTTTCTCGTCTGCTATGCTTTCTTTCAGAAGAGAGAGAGACTGGCTTGTGTCATCGTTCCGTTTCTGACGGGGAGCGCCGGGTTTCTGGTGAATGTTCTCGCCCCCGGCAACGGCAGGCGGGGAAGCATTGATATGGATGAAGGATACTCTGCCGTGAAGGCGATTGTCCTGTCTTTCTACAATACAGCGGTGTTTGCGATCCGCTGGACCCCGGTGTTTATGGTGCTTTTGTGGTTTCTGCTTTTGCCGCTTTTGTGGAAATGGATGAAAGCGTCCGACCGGGAATTTTCCCATCCCGCGCTGGTGACGGCGGGGGCGTACTGCGTGATTTCCGCCATGTTTACCCCGACTCTCTACGCGGTAGGTATGACGGGGCTTTCCCGGGTGGATAATATTATTCAGATGACTTATTATCTGGCGGTTCTGTTTGTGACGGCGTACTGGCTGGGGTATTTTTCCCACAGGGCGCGGCGTGGGGACAGTGCGGCGGAGGCGTTCGGGCTGTTTCTGGAGCGGGCGGGCAGCCGGATGACCGCGGTCTGCCTGTTGCTTCTGATGGCAGTCTGGGTGCTTACGGCGGACAAGAATACTTACACGAGCATTTCCGCCCTGCGTTCCGTGGCATACGGTGAGGCGCAGACTTTTTACCGGGAGGCGCTGGCGCGCTATGAGATTTATACGGATGAGAGCATTGCGGATGCGGTGGTCACTCCCTACAGCGAAAGACCGGCTCTCTTTGATTTCACCGATCTGAGCGAGGACGAGGGGAACTGGATGAATCTGGCGGTTGCAAGATACTATCACAAAGACAGTGTAAAAAACGTGAAAAGGGATACACAATGAATCGAACTGCGGAAGGAAAACGGAAACTCCCAAATGTGACGCTGGCGGCGATGACGAGCGTAAATGTGTATGAGACGATCCGCGCCATGGAGTACAGTATGCGGGGGATCGAATTTGGCGACGTGGTGCTGATTACGCACAGAAAACCGCTGACGCTGCCGAAGGAGATCCGTTATTCTCATACATCAAAACTGGATGATATTGACAAGTTTAACTACAAAATGGTGTACGAACTCGGGGAACACATCCACACGGATTTTGCGCTGATTGTCCATGCCGACGGCTTTGTGGTGCACCCGGAAAGCTGGCAGGACGCGTTTCTGGATTATGACTATATCGGCTCTCCGTGGCCGCTGCCGCAAAACGATTACTCTTACCGGGATGCGAAGGGACAGCTTGTCCGGGTGGGAAACAGCGTGTCGATCCGCAGCAAAAGGCTGATGGATTTTCCGGCGAAGGCGGGACTTAAATGGGAAAAGATTGAGGAGGAAGACGAGTACAACGAGGACATTTTTCTCTGCTGCAAATACCGCAACGTGATCGAGGAGGCGGGAATGCGCTTTGCCCCGATCGAGGTGGCGAAGTATTTCGGGCACGAGCATATGATACCCGAGATCATGGATGTGGAGAAGCCTTTTCTCTTCCATAAGTGGCGCGGCAGAAACGCGCGGTACCCGCAGTTTAAAAATCCGTGGAAAGTCAGATGGCAGAAATGCAAAGATGTATTGCGCCCCCTGCTTTTCTGGAGAAGAAAGTGAGAAGTGCTTCTAAAGACGTCCCGCCATAGGACGGGACGCCAAGAAGCACTAAGTCTCACTTGGAAAGGATAAGATAACGGATGATATTTGATTGTGTTCCCTTTTTCAACGAACTGGATATTCTGAAGCTCAGAATGCAGATTATGGCGCCCTATGTGGATTTTTTTGTGATCGAGGAAGCTTCCGTCACGTTTTCGGGGGAGCCGAAGCAGATGATTTTCGCGGAGAACAGGCATCTGTTTGCGGAGTATGAGAAAAAGATACGGTATGTGGCGGTGGAGGATTCGCCCATGGAGGGGGTCACCACCCACGAGCGGGACAAGTACCAGAAAAACCAACTGCTCCGCGCCCTGTCAGACTGCAGACCGGACGATATCATCATTTTCAGCGACGTGGATGAGATACCGAACCCGGAGACTCTTGTCAGGCTGATCGAGGCGTTTGAGCCGGGAAACATATACCATCTGGCGCAGCGGATGTTTTACTGCTTTTTAAATATGGAGGAAGTGTCCGGGAATCTTCTGTCCATTACGGGGGAATTTCCGGGCGTGGAGAGAAGACAGTGGCTCGGCACGAAGATCTGCAGTTTCTCACAACTGCCGGAGGAAGGGATCGTGTACTTGCGGGAGGTATCGCCGGAAGATAAGCGCAGCGTGCGCGTCGCGGACGGCGGCTGGCATTTTGGCTATATGGGCGGCGACGGGGAGCGGGATGTGGCGAAACGCATCGGCGTGAAGGTGCAGGCGGCTGCCCATTCAGAATATAATAGCAAGCGTTATTTAAATGAGGCGGTGGACAGGCTGCTCTGCGGCGAGGATATTTTCGACCGGGACGCAAAATTTGTGCGGGTGGAGATCGACGAAAGCTTTCCCGCTTATCTGCGGGCGCACAGGGAAGAGTACGATTTTCTGATTGCCCCCGAGATCAGCCCGGCTGGCATTTTATGGAAGCGGGCGCTCCTTGCGGCAAAACAGTGGCTGCGCAGGGCGCATGGCATGGCGGCGCGGGTGCTGCGGCGTTAACAGTGTGAGAAAGAAGCGGCACATTTTCGGTGCGGTACGCTTCGGAATGGAAGGAAATATGCGGAAGAACATTTACAGGCGGCTGCGGGAGGAAAGCCCGGTTCCCCGCCTTGCTTTCTATATCGGACTGACCATAGAGCTTTTGATGGTGATGATCGACAAGAGCAATTATATCAATCCCATCGAGGGGTATCTGTTTCGGCTGACGTTCCTTCTGTTTGCGTGCAAACTCCTGCTTACCCGCTATGAGAGGCGTGAGTGGGCGCTTATATTTGTGATGGAGGCGGTGGGCTTTGTTTCCTACCGGGTGACCGGCGCCAACGATATCATCCGCGTGGTGACTTTTGTGGCGGCGTGTAAAGGTATGCCTTTGAAAGAAGTGTTGAAGTATACGTTTTATGTGACACTGGCAGGGTGTCTTGTCATTGTTGCCCTCTCCGTGACGGGGATATACGGGGATATCAGCCTGACGCAGGCTTTCGGGCATGAGTCGCTGGAGGATACGGTCTATATCGGGGAGGAGGCGACGCCGGAAACCCGCTATACGCTTGGCATGGGACATCCGAACGCACTTTCCTGCATGTTTTTTATGCTGGCGGCTCTGGGCGTTTATGTCTGGTTTGACCGGATGAAATGGTACAGTTATCTGTTTCTGATGCTGTTAAACGTGGGCGTTTATCTGCTGACCCGCTCCAAGACCAGTATGCTGATCACGGCGGCATTCCTCCTCGGCGCCTGTCTTTTTACCTTTGCGAAAAGTCTGGGGAAGATGACGGTTTTCTATGTCTGCGGTCTGCTCGTGTTCCTTCTGTGCATCGCTTTTTCCGTGGACGCGGCGGTATGTGCCGAACGGGTGAGGGAAGCGAAGTGGAATGAGTTTTTCTATCTGAATCCGGGAGATAATGAACATATCGTCATGCTTGGCAGAATCGACCGCCATATCAGCGGCAGGATCGTTTCCCTGACGGACTCTGCCAACAACGACGGCATGATACAGACATGGTCGGCTTTTTCCTGTGAAAACAATATGAATTATTATTTTGACATGGGCTGGGTTAAGGTGTTTTACCGTTACGGTGTGATTCCGGGTATCTTGTATGTGGCGGCGAACCTGCTTCTTCTGTGGCAGATCTGGCGCAGGAGAGACGCCTGCGGGCTGACGCTTTTTGTCATGTTTGCGGTATATACGGTGGTGGAGGCGCATCTGATTTCTGTCTATATCGGCAGGAATTATCTGCTGATGATGCTGGGGTGCGAGGCGGCGCTTCCGAAGAACGGCAAAAGCTGAGGACTGCGGATTTTAACCGTCGGTGGCGGGAAAAGGAAGTTTGTGGTAAAATATATACCGAAATCAAAACTTGAGGTATTTTTATGAATCGTAGAATGAAATTGATCGAGAGCTACCTGCTGCTCTTAACGGACCTGTGCAGCATAGCTTTTGCCTACATCATAGCCATCCTGATACGTTACCAGAAATTTTCCAGAGTCATGGAGCCGGAACTTCACTTCGTGGTGTGTATCGGATTTCTGCTGTTCTGTACGATTTACAGCTTCCTGTTTGACTGGAACAGGGAGTTTATAAAAAGAGGCGTTCTCGTCGAATTTATAGCGGTTACCAAATTCAACGTCTTTATGGAGCTGTCCGTGATGGCGCTTCTTTTCATGCTGCAAAAGAGTGCGGCTGTTTCCCGTCTGGTCATGGGATATTTTGCCATTCTGAATATTTTTATCGTATGGCTTGTCAGACTCGCCATGAAGAAAGCGCTGCGGGTCTGGTTCACAGCCAAGTCCAACATTGTCAAAATTATGATTGTCACGAAAGACGCGGTGATGGAAAAGACGCTGTCCAAGCTGAAGGCGTCCATGGACATCAACTATGAGATTGTGGCGCTGGCATGTGTGGACAAGGACAGGAAGGGCGAAACGGTGGAGGGCGTTCCCGTAAACGCGAACCGGGATAATGTGCTTCCCCTGGCAAGGCAGATGCCTCTCGACGAGGTATTTATCAGCCTGCCGGACGAGGATATGGCTTATGTGAAGCATATCATCTATGATCTGGAGTCGATGGGCGTGGCGTGCCACTACAATATTGACATCATAGAAAGACCGAGCAAGGAAGTGCGGGTGGGAAATTTCGCCGGGTTTACGGTGGTGACTTACTCCATCAATCATTTTGACTACAGACGTATGATTGTGAAGCGTCTGATCGACATTGTGGGCGGTCTGGTGGGGTGTCTTTTGACGATTGTCATCACGCCTTTTGTGGCGGCTGCCATCAAGCTGGACTCGCCGGGACCTGTTCTCTTCGCGCAGACCAGAATCGGCAAAAACGGGCGCCGTTTCAAGATTTACAAGTTCCGTTCCATGTATACGGACGCGGAGGCGAGAAAAAAAGAGCTGGAGACGCAGAATGAAATGCAGGGGCTTATGTTTAAGATGGAGAACGATCCGCGCATCACGAAGGTGGGCAGATTCATCAGAAAGACAAGCATAGACGAACTGCCGCAGTTTTTTAATATTGTAAAGGGTGATATGAGTCTGGTGGGGACAAGGCCGCCCACGGAGGGCGAGTTTGAGCAGTACAATTCCCACTACAGGCGCAGGATCAGCATGACGCCGGGACTCACGGGGCTTTGGCAGATCAGCGGCAGAAGCGAGATCGTGGATTTTGACGAGGTCGTGAAGCTGGATCTGGAATATATCGACAACTGGACGCTGGGACTGGATATCAAAATTCTGTTCCGCACGGTGTGGGTCGTGCTGACGGGCAGGGGGTCTAAGTAAGAATCCGCTGTTCAGGCGCCGGCGGCATCGGTTTCATGTGCCAGAGGGAGGTCAGACGTTGCATGTATGTATGATTGTGCCGGACGGGGCGGTGAAGGGCGGTATCGCTTCCGTGGTGAACGGCTATCGGGGAAGCAGTCTGGAAAAACGTTACCGCGTCACCTATATCGAATCCTACCGGAACGGCAGCAGGTGGGACAAGTTCAGAAAAGCACTGCAAGGGTATGCGGCATTTCTCAGACTGCTTGGAAAAGACCGTCCCGATCTGGTGCATATCCACTCCTCTTTCGGACCCAGCTTTTATCGGAAGATGCCGTTTATCTATTTGAGCCGGCTTGCTGCAATTCCGGTGGTGAATCATATTCACGGGGCGGAGTTTGACAGGTTCTATGAGAGGGCGTCTGCCGCCAAAAAGAGGAGGGTGCGCAGGGTTTATCGGAAGTGTACAAGGTTCATCGTGTTATCGGAGGAATGGAAAGAAAAAATAGCGCAGATTGTTCCGGCGGACAGAATCGACGTGATAGAGAATTATTGTGCCCTGCCCGGGAAACGGGATCATGTGGAGCGGCGAAAGAACCAGATTCTGTTTCTGGGCGCTCTGGAAGAAAGAAAAGGATGTTATGACATACCTGTCATATTTGAAAGCGTAAAGAAGAAATGCCCGGACGCCCGGCTTGTGATGGCGGGAGATGGGCAGATGGAGCAGATAAAAGAGGCGTTTCGCAAAAAAAATCTTCTATCCGACGTGGCGTTCACGGGGTGGGTGCGCGGGCGGGAGAAAGAAAAGCTGCTGGCGCAAAGTGCGGTCTTTCTTTTTCCGAGTTATAATGAAGGTATGCCGATGGCGGTTCTGGAGGCGATGGGCTGTGGACTGGGCATTGTGACAACTACCGTAGGCGGCATCCCGCAGTTGATCACCCACAAAAAGAGTGGTTTTCTGGAAGCGCCCGGCGATCTGGGCGCTATGGCGGAAGATGTCGGCGCGCTCCTGCAGGACGGGGAGTTATGCCGCAGTATGGGAGAGCTGGCAGGGAAGACGGTAGAGCAGAAATATAGTTTGAAGATTCATCTGCAGAAACTGGAAGAGACTTACAGAAAGGCATGTCTGAAAAAATGAATGTGATGGTAAAGGCTGCAAAAAGTCTGTTTAAAATAGCGTATTGGAAATGCCGCTACGGATCCCGGCTGAAGATGCCGTGGATACAGGGATTTGATCGTGTCTATCTGGAACTGTCCAAAAATGGACATATGAGTTTCGGAGAGAGAAACGAGAACCGGGGCAAGATGCATTTCATCTGCGCAGGGGATGGCAGGCTGGAAATCGGAAACCATGTCATCTATGCGATAGGCGGCTGTATTACGTGTATGGGGCATATCAAAATAGGGGATTACTGCAGATTGGGCAACAATGTCGTCATTGTTGACCACGACCATAATTTTAAAAGTCAGGACGAGGAGTTTCTGATCGGTGAGATCACAATCGGAAACCGTGTCTGGATCGGCGCAAACTGCACCATCTTAAAAGGCGTGCATATCGGGGACGACAGTGTGATCGCGGCGGGAAGCGTTATCAATAAAGATGTGCCGGCTCATACAATCTGTTACCAGAAAAGAGAAACCGTGTGCGTTCCGATTGCATCAGAGAAAAAGGGAGTATGACGAGAAAGTGGATCAAATCAGCGTGATTGTCCCGGTTCACAACGGGGCGTCCTATCTGGAGGAATGTATCGACAGCATTCTGGCGCAAGGCTATGAAGTGCTGGAAGTGCTTATTATAAACGACGGTTCTACGGATGCTACGGCGGAGGTCTGTGAGCGGCTGAGCGGACAGCATGACTGCCTGCGGGTGATCACGCTGCCGGATCTGGGCGTTTCCGTGGCGCGAAACCGTGGAATTGAGCAGGCACGGGGCTCCTATATTATGTTTGTGGACGCTGACGACAGGCTTCGCCCGGGGGTGCTTAAGAGCCTGCACCGGCTGTTGATCCAGACGGACAGCGATATGGCGGGCTGCAGCTTTGCCGCATGGGGGACGCCCGGGGAGTGGGAAAAGCTCCGCTTTGGAAAAGAGATGCCGGAAGAGCTGGCAGGCGCCTATGCGGGGAAAATATACGACAGGAACTGTTATTTAAAAGAGAATATTCTGCGGGGAAATACCCGCTGCTGGAGTAAGCTCTACAGACGGGAGCTGATCGGTCAGGTTCGGTTCCGGGAAGGACTGACCATCGGTGAGGACATGCTGTTTCTTGTGGAGCTTCTGCCGCGTATGAGACAGGCGGCGGAGACGGCTTATCCCGGTTACGGGTATTATCGGAATCCCTCCGGCGCGATGCAAAGACCCTTCACGCCGGACTACATGGACCAGATTTACTGCTGGGAGATGGCGCGCGGACTGATCGTGAAAAGAGAGCCGGATCTGTCGGTGCAGGCGGACGCACAGATCATGGTGGCGGTCATGCTGACGGTGGGAAAGATCGCCCTGCTTTCCGGGAGGGAGCGCCGGCAGGCGAAAGCGTACCTGCGGGTCTGTCACAGAAAGCTCAGAGGAATCGAGGACAGGAGGGCGTGCGATCCTTATCTGCCTGCAGGCTATGGAATGAAGGTGCGGCTGTTTGGCGCTCTGCCGTGGCTGTATGTGTGGCTGTATGGATGCCGTAAATTCTTTCGGAATGGAGAAAGTAAATGAAGAGGACAAATCCGTTGATCAGCGTAATTGTGCCGGTCTACAACAAAGAGGCGTATCTGCGGGAGTGTGTGGACAGTATTCTGGAGCAGACTTACCGGCGGATCGAGGTGATTCTTGTGGATGATGCGTCCACGGACCAAAGCGGCGCGATCTGCGATGAATTCGGGCAGGCGGATACGCGGGTGCGGGTCATCCACCAGAAGAACGGCGGACCTACGGCGGCGTGCGCGGCAGGCATGGCGGCGGCGTCCGGCGGATACTATATGTTTGTGGACAGCGACGATTATCTGGAGCCGGAGACGCTTGCCGAGATGGCGGAGCGTCTGGCGGGCGTGCCGGGCGAGGTCGTCTGCTGTGATCATCTGGTGGAGAAACAGCGGGGCACCGAGCGGGTAAAAAACGGCATCACGCCCGGCATCTACGAGGGCGACAGACTGCGGGAGCAGATTAAGGCGAGGCTGATCGGCGAGGAGAGGAAAGTCATTCCCCTGTCGCGCTGCATGAAGCTGTGCGAAAAATCCCTGTTTGCGGGCAATGAAGTGTATTATGACTACAGCCTCCGCTTCGGGGACGATACGAATCTGATGTATCCGGCTCTGCTCGAAAGCAGCCGGGTGGTTATTATGAAGGATGCCTTCTATTATCATTACCGCTATGTGGAAGGGTCGCTGGTGCATGGCTATGACGCGGGGCTTTTCGCCGGCGTGGAGCGGCTGATGGCGGCTGTTGGGCGGACGGCGGAGGAGAAAAAAGCGCCGGATGCCGCAGAGGCGGTGGCACGCGAATACTGCTACATGCTTCTGTATGTGATGAAGAATGAACTGCGCGCGCCCGGAAAGGACTATCGGAAACGGATTCAGACCATTTTCGGTGAGGGGAAGATCAGGACGATGCTGCAGAATACGCCGGTTGCGGTGACGGAGCGTTCCAACCAGCTCCTGTATATGGGCATGATGTATCCCGGCGGCGTGCTGCTTCGGGTGCTGCGGCTGATATTGCGCGTCTATGACCGAAAGTGACTGGACAGGAAATGATACGATACGGCAACGCGCTTTATGGGGGAATCAGTGGGGGACAAAACGGAGGCAGACATGATTATTGTAAGGGTCATGGGCGGGCTGGGCAACCAGCTGCAGCAGTACGCGCTGTGCAGAAAATTCCAGAGTCTGGGTGTGGAGGCAAAGCTGGATCTTTCGTGGTTTTCGCAAAAATCACAGGAGGAGGCTGCGGCGCCCAGAAAGTATGCGCTCCCCGATTTTGAAGGGCTGCCGTTACAGACAGCTTCCGCGGAGGAAGTGCGGTCGCTTCTCGGGAGAGCTTACGAGGAGCGGGCAGGGCTGGCGGAAAAAGTGAAAAAGAGACTTTTGCCGGAAAAAGCGCCTCTGTTTGAGGAATCGGAGATGTATCACCCGCAGATTTTCTCATGGCGGAACCGTTATCTGGCTGGATATTGGGCTTGTGAGGCATACTATGCGGATATTCTGGGCAGGCTCCGGGAGGAGATCCGTTTTCCCGGGAGCGGTGACGCAAGGAACGGGGAGATTATGGCGGAAATGGCGGCGCAGCCTTCCGTCAGCATTCACGTCCGCAGGGGGGATTATCTGGACGATGCCAATGCGGCAATGTTCGGCGGGATCTGTACGGAAGCTTATTATGACAGTTGTGTCAATTATATAAAAGAGAAGTGCCCCGGCGCGGTTTTCTATGTGTTCTCGGACGACGCGGATTATGTGCGGGCGCATTTTTCCGGCGGGGAATTTCACGTTGTGGACTGGAACAGGGGAGCGGACAGTTTTTACGATATGCTGCTGATGAGCTGCTGTAAGCACAATATATGCGCCAACAGCACGTTCAGTTTCTGGGGGGCGCGGCTAAACGGAAATCCCGGCAGGATCATGCTGCGGCCGTCCATTCACAAAAATACCCAGACCTGCGTCCCGGAACAGATGAAAAAGCTGTGGGCGGGATGGACCCTTGTCACCCCGGCGGGCGTGGTCATTTGATATAAAGGGGAAATAATGATATACTTTTCGTAAAGAAAATCTGAAAGGCATTTATATGGCGTACGACAACGACAAAATTGTGATGTATTTGCATGGCGGCAGCGGCAATCACGGCTGTGAGGCGATTGTCAACAGCACCTGTCATATGTTAGAAGAAATCCCGAAGCTCCTTGTGACCAACAGCGAGCAGGAGGACAGGCACTACTCGGTGGAATCTCTCTGCGATATTTTACAGGAGCGCAAGATCGCGGAGCATTTTTTTGCACATGTCTGGTACTATGTCTGGCGGAAGGTTTTTCACGACCCCGAATCCTTTATGCGCTATCGGTTCCGCGAGGTGATGGGCAAAAATCTGGCGCCGCTCTATCTCTCCATCGGCGGGGATATGTACTGCTACGAACTCTCGATGCGGGAGGCGATTACGGCGAACAGCGCGTTTAACAGGGCGGGGGCGAAGACGGTTCTCTGGGGCTGTTCCCTTGAGCCGGAACTTCTGGAGAAGCCGGAAGTGGTGGAGGACATGAAGCGGTACGTGCTCATTACCCCGCGGGAATCGATCACGACAGCGGCGCTTGCGGCAGCCGGGGTGAAGGAGAATGTGAAGCAGTTTCCCGATCCCGCCTTTGCGCTGGAGCCGGAAGAGACAAAACTGCCTTACGGTTTCAGCGAGGGAAATACCATCGGTATCAACATCAGCCCCATGATTCTCAAATATGAGGAAAAAAGCGGCATCACTATTATGAACTACAGGAAGCTGATCGACCATATTCTGGAGACGACGGACTGCCATATCGCGCTGGTTCCCCATGTCATGTGGAAAAACAATGACGACAGACTGACGATACATGAACTGTACGGCGTCTATCAAGGGAATGACCGGGTGGTGAAGTTTGAGGATATGTCCTGTCAGAAGATCAAATATGTGATTTCCAAGTGCCGTGCCTTTATCGGGGCGAGGACGCACGCCACCATTGCGGCATACTCTTCCATGGTTCCTACGCTGGTGGTGGGCTATTCCGTGAAGGCGAAAGGGATCGCGCAGGATATTTTTGGCACATGGGAAAACTATGTGCTGCCCGTGCAGACGCTTTTAAGCCCGGAGGAGCTGATCGGCGCCTTTGAGTGGATGATGGAGAGAGAGGATGAAATCCGGACACAACTGCAGAAGGTGATGCCGGACTACTGCAAAAAGGCAGCCGGGGCGGGGGAGGAGATCCGAAAGCTATGGAATGACTTGCACGTAGCTTTGAAACCACAGCAGCCAGAGTGAAAACCGCGGATTTTGCCGGGAGCGATGCACAAGCCGGAAAGCGCGGAAAACGACGGGAGGCAGCAGCCGACACGCAGGATGGCATGAAAGTGAACAAACTATGGGCAGAATACAGAAAGCCGGAAAAAACATTATATTCGGATATATCAGCAATCTGGTGATCCTGCTGGTGAACTTTATCCAGAAAACAGTTTTTATCTATGTGCTGGGAAGGACGCTCTCGGGGGTAAACGGCGTTTATACAGACGTACTAAGCGTCCTGTCACTGACTGAGCTGGGGATCGGTACGGCGTTAAACTACAGTCTCTATAAGCCGGTGGCGGAGCGCGACATCGAGAAGGTCAAGTCCTACATGCGCTTCTACAAAAAGGCGTACCTGACGATTGCCGGTGTGATTGCGGTTCTGGGATTGGCGATTTCCCCGTTTTTGAAGTTCATTTTGAAAAATCCGGGCAATCTGACGGTGAGGGAACTGACGCTGTACTATTATCTGTTCCTGTTTAACACGGTGATCAGCTATTTTGTCACCTATAAATACAGTCTGGTGAACGCGGAGCAGAAAAACTATATCCAGACGAATATTACCACCCTGACGAAGCTGGCGACGGCAACGGTACAGATCGCGGTTCTGCTGCTCTTCAGGAATTTTTTGTTTTATCTGCTGGCGCAGTCCGCGGTGGAGCTTTTGCAGAAAATTTTCGTGACGGTATATCTGAACAGGATGTACCCTTACCTGCGCGATAAAGACGTAAAAAAGCTTACGGCGCAGGAGACACAGGTCGTTGCGACGAAAACGAAAGCGTTGATCTGCCACAAGGTCGGCGACGTGGCGAGACTGCAGACGGACAAGATCATTATCTCGTCCTTTGTCAGCGTAGACACGGCGGCTGTTGTGGACAACTATGTCTACATCATCACTTACGTGGGCAACTTTGTGAATATCATTTTTGATTCCGTGATCGCGGGTTTTGGAAATGTGGTGGCAACGGAGTCGAAGGAGAAACAGTATCTTCTTTTTAAGGTGTACCGCTTTTTCGCCTGCTGGCTTTTCGGCTTTGGCGCGGTGGGGTTCTTTCATCTGCTCACGCCTTTTATAGGAAGCGTGTGGCTGAGGGATGAGAGCTGGACGCTGCCGGGGATCACGGTGACGCTTCTGGTGATGGACTTTTATCTGAAAGGCGGGCGCACGGTGCTCCTCAATTTCAAGATTGCGTCGGGGCTTTTCGAGCAGGACAGGTTTCTGCCGCTGATACAGGGTGCCGTCAATCTGGTGGTTTCGGTCGTACTGGTGATGAAAATCGGCGTGACGGGGGTCTATGTGGGGACGCTTGTATCTGGCATTCTGGCAAACCTCATCCGTCCCGGGATTATCTACCGGGTCTGTTTTGATAGAAAGGCGGGAGCTTATTTTAAGGACTCCGTGAAATATATCGGAGTGATTCTGGCGGTGGGGGCGGCGATTACACCGCTCCGTCATGTGGTCATGGGGGAGGTTACGATTTTTACCTTCGCCTTGATGGTGGTTTTGATCACGCTGCTTTATAATCTGGTCTTTCTGGCGGTATTCCACAAAGCGGAGGAGTTTTCCTACCTGTGGGACGCGGTGGCAGCGAGGATTCCGGCGCTGGGGAGAATATCCCGGAAGGGAGGTCCGCATGAATAAGATTCCTCTGATAGAGAATGCTTGTAAGGAACTGCTGGAGTACGGTGTCCGGGGCTGGCAGGAAAAGGGTAAGGATCTGGCAAAACGCCTGCTTCTGCGGCGTAAGACACCGGAGGAGGATCCCATTTTCTGGACCACAGGGATTCTGGCAGCAGGATTGTGGGCGTGCCGGGCAAAGAGCGCGATGGCTGGCGGGCATGTGGAGACTGCGGGAGCTTCGGATGGGGCTGTCCCGGTGGAAAGAATCGACCGGGCGCTTGCGGCATATTATGAGAGATGGCTGAAAAAAGGAATGCCCCTTAGGTATGTGGACGATCTGCTTGCCGGGGAGACTTTGCTGAATATGTATCGGAGTGTGCGGGAAAAGGGGACGGATTTCGGGGTGAATCTGTCCGAAGACCGGCTTAAGGGCGCAGCGGACAGGCTGGCTTCCTATGCTGCCGACCACGCCGTGGACGGGGCGGGGAGCTTCCTCTACCGTCCGGCGGGCGGGGAAAAGACGGTTTTTGTGGACGGGATCGGTCTGGCATGTCCATATCTTTATCAGTACGGCGAGGCTTTTGACAGGCAGGAATATAGGGAACTGGCGGTTTTGCAGATTGTAAATTTCCTTTCCTACGGCATGGACGGCAAAACAGGGCTGCCTTACCACGGTTATGATATGACGGACGGCTGCAAATACGGCATTATCGGCTGGGGAAGGGCTGCCGGCTGGCTGATCCGCGGCATGACGGGCTGCATGACTTCGGCATATGGCAGGGAAAGGATTGCCGTGCCCTGCACCGCGCTTGCGGATGCCGTGATTGCCTGTCAGAGACAGGACGGCTATTTTTCATGGCAGCTCGAGGCGATGGAAGGACCTGCCGATACTTCCGCTACCGGGATGATCTGCGCCGGCTTGAAGCGGGGAATGTCGCTCGGCGTTCTTGCGGGTGAAACATATGAAAAGGCACTGACAGCGGGGCGGCGTGCGTTGGAACGGTCTGTCCGGGACGGGCAGGTGTATCAGTGCTCCGGGGAATGCGAGGGGTTTTCACAGTATCCCCAGCGTTACGGCGCGTATCCGTGGTCTCTCGGTCCGGCGCTTGAAGTGCTGCAGGCGGACGGTGCAGGGAATGCGGGGGTGCATAAAAGGTAATCTGGCGGCAGCATTTGAGGAATGAAATGATGGAGCATATCAAAGAATACGAAGAAACGATTACCATACAGGAGGCGTGCTTTTACGGCTTTTTTATTCTCCTGTCTCTGGCGAAGGGATTTGGCTTTTACGAGGGGCAGAAGGTGTTTTATCTGCTTGTGGCGCCTGCGCTTGTTTTAGGCTTTTTGAAAATTCTCCTGACGCCGTATACGAAAAGGCAGGCGGTTGTGCAGGTTTTACTTCTGGCTCTTGTGGCGGTGGTGTATTTTGAGTCGCGGCAGATTGCCATTTTTTTTGTGGCTTTCACTGTGCTTGGCATGAAGGATATTCCGATGAAAAAGGTACTCCACATTGCGCTGTGGGTGTGGGCTGTCTGTGCGGTCCTGCTGTCCGCGGTTTCTTTTTTCTTTCTGGAACATACGGTCTACCGGGTGCACGCGAAGCTGGGGCTGGGGCATATTTTCCGATGGAGTCTGGGCTTTACGCACCCTAATATACTGCATATCACTTATCTGATGCTCTGCGCGCTGACGATACTCACGATGGAGAAACGGTATGGATGGAAGGCGTATTTTCTTCTGATGCTCGGCAATTTTCTGGTGTTTTTTTACTCCGTCAGCTACACGGGTTTTGGCATGGTGGCGGTGCTGCTGACAGGAGGACTCTATGTCAGGCTGCGTCCCCGGTTTTGTTTTGTGGAGAAGCTGCTGGCGAATCTGGTTCTGCCGGCATGTCTGCTTCTGTCCTTTGTTCTGCCGTATTTTCTGTATGATTATTTTTCACTGATCAGGTTTTTTGGTATGCCATGGATCGGCATCTGGACGCACCAGTTAAACAGACTGCTCAACACAAGAATCTGGCTTGCGGAGCAGTTTTTGAAATCGGGGTACACAAGTCTGTTTGGGACGGATGTGTCTCAGGTCGTCAACGCGTCCATGAACATGGACTGTTCGTATATCTGGTGCTATATCAATTACGGACTGGTCTTTACGGCAGTAATTATGCTTGGGTACTTTGTACTTCTGATCTACGATACGCGCAGGCAGCGGACGAGAGAACTGGTGGTTCTGGTCTGTTTTCTGGCGGCGGGATGGACGGAGCAGCTTCTGTTTAACAGCTCCTTTAAAAATATCACTCTGTTGTTTCTGGGAGAAGTCCTGTTCCTGCAGAAAGAGGGCGAAACGGAGTACAGCCTGTTATCTCTGGTCCCGGAGCGGTGGCGGATGATCACCATTCCTCTGGCAAAGTTGCCGGACTGGCTTCTGGCGGTTACATGCACGGCTTTTAGAGGAAATAAAGGGAAACTGTATGTCTGCGCAGCAGGCGGTGCGTTAGCGGGGCTTCTTCTCTGTGCCCTGCTGTACAGTGCGCCCGAGGGTTATGTGGTGCAGCGTTTTTATACGGATGCGCAGGAGGAAACGTCGGTCTATCTGGAGAGCGAGGACGATCCGGCATATGACGGATACCGGGTCATGAACTACCGGGATGCCCAGACGCCCATGCAGATCGTGTCGGGGAAAGCCGTGAAACTGGAGACGGCGCGTTATTACGTGGGAAGCGCGCTGCTCGGCGCCCTGTCCGGCGCGGGACTGGCGGTTTTGTGGCATATGGGAAGGTGGCGGAAAAAATCAGCTCTTGCTGTTACAAAGATTTCCGGCTACGATCAATGACTGCGGGTGCGGATGAAACATGCCGGCAGCGTGGACGAACAGGAAACGGGCATCAGGAACACAACGGGATGGAGAACTGTATGAAAAACGAATTGACTTACTGTAAGATTCTGGGAACCAACATCAATGTCACGAATATGGAGGACACGATCGCATATCTGACGGGCAATCTGGAGCAGCTGAAGGGGGATTACATCTGTGTTTCCAACGTGCACACCACGGTGATGGCTTACCGGGACAAGGCGTACCGGCGGGTGCAGAACAGCGCGGCGATGGCGCTTCCGGACGGACAGCCTCTTTCCATTGTCAGCAGAAAACGTGGCTTTTCGGAGGCGAGGAGAGTGCCGGGGCCGGATCTGATGCCGGCGATTCTTGACCTGTCGCAGAAGACGGGGTACCGTCATTATTTTTACGGCAGTACGGAGGCGACGCTGGAGGCGCTGCGCACGGCGCTGCTGCGGCGGTATCCGAAGCTGCAGATTGCGGGCATGTATTCTCCGCCCTTCAGGGAACTGACGCAGGCGGAGGATGAGGAGGTCGTCAGACGGATTAACGACAGCGGCGCCGATTTTGTCTGGGTGGCGCTCGGCGCGCCGAAGCAGGAGTGGTGGATGTATGAGCACCGCCACAGAATAAAGGCGCTGATGCTCGGCGTGGGTGCGGCGTTTGACTTTACGGCGGGCACGGTGAAGCGCGCGCCCATGTGGATGCAGAAACTGTGTCTGGAATGGGTGTTCCGGATTCTGCGCGATCCCAGACGGATGCTGCCCAGATATCTGAACACGAATTTTGCCTTTTTATATTATGTAAACCGAGAGGGGAAAGCGCGGCGGCAGGCGGCGAAGAACGGACTGCGTATCGCCATGATCGGTCATAAACGGATTCCGTCCAGAGAGGGCGGCGTGGAAGTCGTGGTGGATGAACTTTCCGTGCGCATGGCGCAGATGGGTCATCATGTGGAGGCATACAACCGCTTCGGGCACCACGTCTCCGGGAAAAAGTATGATCAGGAGTACGGCTGGAAAGGACGGAAGTTTTACAAGGGCGTCCGCATCTATATTGTGCCCACGTTTCGCAGGAGCAGCCTGAACGCGATCGTATATACGTTTTTTGCCACGATTATGGCGCTCTTCCACCATTACGATGTGATCCACTATCACGCGGAAGGTCCGTGTGCCATGCTCTGGCTGCCGCATTTTCTGAAAAGAAAGGTTGTGGTGACGATCCACGGGCTTGACTGGCAGCGTGCCAAATGGGGAAATTTTGCCTCCTTTGTGATCAAATTCGGTGAGCGGATGGCGGCAAAATACGCGGATGACGTGATTGTGCTGTCGGACAACGTAAAGCAGTATTTCGCGGATGTTTACCACAGGGAGGTCACTTACATTCCAAACGGAATCAACCGTCCGAAGCCGCAGGGACAGACCGTGATTGAGGAAAAGTATGGGCTGAAAAAGGACGGCTATTTCCTGTTTCTTGCGCGGATTGTGCCGGAGAAGGGGCTGCACTATCTGATCGAGGCGTTTTCCGGGCTGGAGACGGACAAAAAGCTGGTGATCGCCGGGGGCAGTTCACAGGCGATGGACTATATGGAACGGATTCACCGCATGGCGGCAGAGGATGAGAGAATCCTAATGACGGATTTTGTGCAGGGACAGGTTCTGGAAGAACTGTATGCCAATGCCTATGCTTTCGTGCTGCCAAGCGATGTGGAGGGGATGGCGCTCACGCTGCTGGAGGCGATGAGTTACGGAGACTGCTGTCTGGTCAGTGATATCCGCGAGAATACGGAAGTGGTGGAGGACATGGCGCTGACCTTCAAAAAGGGGGATGTGAGGGACCTGAGAAGGCAGCTTGTCTGGATGCTCGCCCATCCCGAAGAGGTGCGCCGCATGGGGGAGGCGAGCGTGGATTACATCTGTGGAAAGTATGACTGGGATGATGTGACGAGGCGGACGATAGCCGTGTATGAGAAGGCGGCAGGTCAGAAGGGACGGCAGGAGTAAAGACGGCGGATGTAGCCGGACGGTAGAGAAGAAAATGTCAGCCGCGGTAAGCGGGAGAGTGGGAAAAGGAAGGAAGCTGCTGATGCGCAAAAGAACAGGTCTGGGTATCATGCTGGCTGTCGCTGTGGTGGCAGCGGTATGCTGTCTTACTGTCAAAGAAAGAAATAACGTCATGCTCCATGTGGAGAACGGGCAGCCTTGTATCCGTGTCCGCACGGCGCAGAGTGAAAACAGGGTAGTTTTGTGGCAGGATGGAGAAGCGGATGAGGAAGCCGGGGAAGGGCAGGCAGGCTGGTTTTTCCTGCCGTCCTGTGTGACGAGCCACAAGCTCCGTCTGGGCGAAACGGGTGGAAGCAGCGTGAGGATAGACGGACAGCTTTATGAGGAGGGAGACACCTTTACGTGGGAGGAGGGGCGCAAGTACGCCTTTCAGATTACGGACGCTTCCTATGATTCGCATACTTACGGAGCCGGCTTTATGAAATCCGCGAATATTCCGTCCCTGTTTATCGACACCGCAAGCGGCGGGCTGGATTATCTGCACGAGAACAAGGAAAACGAGGAGGCGGGACGGATCTGCGTGCTGCAGGCGGACGGTGTCACGGCATATCAGGACGAGCTGCCCCGGATTTCCGGAAGGGGTAACTCCACATGGGAGTTTGAAAAGAAGCCCTACGCCTTGAAACTGAAGGACGATCAGCCCCTCTGCGGTCTGCGGAAGAGCGATCGGTGGCGGCTTCTGGCTCTCTGGAACGAGGGCAGCAGGCTGGGCGATAAGATTGCAATGGATCTGGCGCAGGAACTTGGACTTTCCTACACCACACAGGGAACATGGGTGGATTTGTATCTGAACGGAGAGTACCGGGGAATCTATCTTCTGACGGAATCCGTGACAGTGGGACCGGGCCGCGTTGATATATACGATACCGAAAAGGAAAATAAACAAAAAAACGCTTCAATAGAAGCGGGAACGGCGGAACACTACGGGGAGGAGGACAACAAAGGATTTCTTCTGGAAAATGGGTCTGAGACAGACGCCGGTTATCTGATTGAGAAAGACCACCCGAAACACTGGGAGGCGGAGGACAGCGGTTTTTGCCTTTCCCGCGGGGATCTCTTTACCATCAATGCGCCGCGCCATGCGTCGAAGGAGCAGGTGGCATATATACAGAATTATGTGGAAGAGATTGACGCCCTTGTACAGAGCGGGGATCCGGCGGTCTGGGAAAAGCTGGATATGACAAGTTTTGCCGGAAGGTTTCTGGTGGATGAGATTGCGCTGGAGATGGATACGGGTTCCACCAGCATGTATTTTTATAAGGACAGGGGAGATGAAAAGCTTTATTCCGGCCCGGCGTGGGATTACGATAACGCGTTTGGGGAGGACAGCAAAAGCGATGGCTTTTTTGTGAATTACGGCGAGACCATAGTAAATAATAACGAACAGCTGGCAATCGCCATCAACTGGTACCAGAAACTTTACGATACGCCGGAACTGTATCAGTGTATTGTGGAGGAGTATACGGGAACGCTGCCCTTCTTTGAAAAACTCTTAAATAACGGCATCGACAGGTATGCGGACCAGATCAGGGCATCCGTTTCGATGGATGATGCCAGATGGGACAGCGTCCGGGTTTCCGATAACGATCATCCGCGGTATGCAAGTTATGACGCGAATGTGAACTATACAAAATTCTTTATCGCCAACCGTCTGAACTGTCTGTGCGCGAGATGGGGCGTACAGCACGAAGCTTTTGCCGCGCCTGCGAACGGGGAGACGCATACGGTCACCTTTTCCGTTTACGAGGGCGTGGTGGAGACGGTGGAAGCGCCGGACGGAGAGCCGCTTTCCTACACGCCGGACTATGACAGCGGTGTGTATCAGGGATGGGTATACAGGCGGAGCAGGGAGCCTTACAGCAGTTATATTCCCATTTATGAGGATATGGAGCTGTACAATGCGAAGTGGGAGTAGAAAACATATGAAAATTCTGATGGTGAATAAATTTTTATATCCCAACGGCGGATCGGAGACTTATATTTTTCAGCTTGGGGAAGAATTACAGAGAAGAGGGCACGAGGTGCAGTATTTCGGTATGGAACACGAGGGGCGTATTGTGGGAAACCGGGCTGGCTGCTACACGTCCGATATGGATTTCCATACGGGAAAACTGCAAAAGCTGCTCTATCCTTTTAAAATCATCTATTCCCTCGAGGCAAAACGCGGCATGGGAAGGGTGCTCGAGGACATGAACCCCGATGTGGTTCATCTCAACAACATCAATTTCCAACTGACGCCCTCCGTGATTTACGCGGTGCGCGCCCACGAAAAGAAAACCGGGCGAAAGGTGAAGCTTGTGTATACGGCGCACGATTATCAGTGGGTGTGTCCCAACCATATGATGCGCATTCCCGCTACGGGAAAAATCTGTTTCGACTGCCGGGGCGGGTATTTTGGCATGTGTACAAAAAACCGCTGCATTCACAACTCGCGTGTGAAGAGCCTGCTGGGGACCATCGAGGCAAAATATTATATGCGGCGCAGGACTTATGGCATGGTGGACGTTATTATCTGTCCCAGCGAATTTATGAAAAGGCAGCTTGACACCAGTCCCCTTCTGGAGGAAAAAACCGTGATGATGCGGAATTTCGTGGAGAAGGCGGCGGATGTGGAAAAGCCGGGCGTCACAGATGCGGACGTGAAACAGTCTGTCAGAGCCGGTGATGGGAAACCGGACAGCGCAGACACGGTAAATCGGAAAGGCGCACGGCAGGGAGAGTATGTGCTTTACTTCGGGCGGTTTTCCGAGGAAAAGGGAATCAAAACGCTCCTTGCGGCATGTGAAGCGCTGCCGGATATTCCCTTTGTTTTTGCCGGATCGGGTCCCTTGGAGGATCGGGTTTCAAAAGTAAAAAATGTTGAGAATAAAGGGTTTGTCACAGGGGAGGCGCTGCACAGGCTGATCGCGGGGGCACGGTTTTCCGTCTACCCTTCCGAGTGGTATGAGAACTGTCCGTTTTCCGTCATGGAATCCCAGATCTATGGCACGCCGGTGCTCGTCTCAGACCTTGGCGGTGCGCCGGAACTGGTGCAGGCAGGACGGACGGGAGAACTTTTCCGGGGCGGGGACGCGGAGGAGCTGACGGCGCATATCAGGGAACTGTGGGAGCAGCCCATGCTGTGCCGGACGTACCGGGAAAACTGTAAAGAGATAAAATTTGATACAATTGGGGAATATTGTGATAAAATAGTGAAGAATGTATATCAGACAGGAGAATAGACGGAATGTCCAGACGAACGCTTTATGGTACGGTTATAGTGACATATAGATGTAACGCACGCTGTAATATGTGCGATTGTTTTAAGGATCCGACGAAGCCGGACGAGGAGATCACGCTGGAGGATATCAAGAAGCTGCCGGAGATGGCGTTTACGAACATCACGGGCGGGGAGCCTTTTATCAGGCAGGATATCCCGGATATCGTGCGGGAGCTTTACAAGAAATCTGACAGGATTGTCATATCTACCAACGGTTACTTTACGGACCGCATTATTGCGCTGTGCCGGGAGTTTCCGAAGGTGGGAATCCGCATCAGCATTGAGGGGCTGCAGGAGACGAACGATAAGATACGCGGGATCCCGGACGGCTTTAACAGGGGCTACAAAACCCTTAAGACGCTGGTGGAGATGGGGCATCCCGACGTGGGATTTGGCATGACGGTGCAGGATATGAACTGCGAAGATCTGGTGCCGCTTTACAATATCGCCAACGATATGGGGATGGAGTTTGCCACGGCGACTTTGCACAATTCCTTCTATTTCCGCAAGACGGACAATAAGATCGACGACAAATACAAGGTGGCGCAGAATTTTGAAAAGCTGATCAACGAGCTGTTAAAGAGCAGATCTCCCAAGAAGTGGTTCCGCGCTTACTTTAATCACGGGCTGATCAATTATATTTATGGAAATAAAAGGCTTCTGCCCTGCGACATGTCGAAAAACGCCTTTTTTATCGACCCGTTCTGTGATGTGATTCCCTGCAACGGCATGGAGAAGAAGGCGGTGATGGGGAATCTGCGGGAACAAAGCTGGGAGGAGCTGTGGAACTCCGAGCAGGCGCAGAAGGTGCGGGAGTGCACGAGGAAATGTGACAGAAACTGCTGGATGATCGGCTCCGCGTCCCCGGCGATGCACAAGTATATCTGGGTGCCCGGATGGTGGGTGATCAGGCATAAATTCCTAAAGGGCGGGAAGTACAGTCTGAAAGAGAATAAATATATCGAACGGAAATAAGCAGGGGAGGATTGTATGAGGTTTCTGTATGTGGCGCCGCGGTACCATACCAATCAGATGGATATTATGAAGGGACTCACGAAGAACGGGCATGAGGTGCGCTTTATCAGCCACTATGCCGCCGTGATCGAGGACTATTCCTGCGTGACTCCCATTGTGCTCGGGTATTCGCGGCTGTACAGACTCATTGATTTTTTGTATGTGAAGGTGATTCACAGAAAAGACCCGACAGCGATTGTGTTTAAAATACAGCACGGTTTCCCGCCGCTTAAGAGGCTGAAAAAGCTGGTCTGCGGATTTGAACCGGATCTGGTCATTTTGCGGGAACGCTCTTTGTATTCCATGGCGGCTTACCACATTTGTAAGAAGAAGGGCTATCCCTGCATTCTTTACAACCAGAATCCGCTCTGGTCGGAGCCTGCAAAGAAAGATCTGAAACACCGTCTGGTGGACCGCATGACGCCGCCGCTTCGCATGACCCCTGTGATGGGAGAGAAAAAACCGGGGCTGACGGTGAGGGACAACGACTATTTTGTGCCTTTTGTGGTGGATCCGCAAAGAGCGCCTGAAGAGCGGACATATTTTGAGGGAGGCGGGGTACATATCCTCTGCATAGGCAAGTATGAGATCAGAAAACACCATCTGGAGCTTCTGCGCGCAGCAGAGCTTCTGCGGGATAAATATGAGATCCGGCTGACGCTTGTGGGCGAAGCGACGAATCATTTCCAGAAGGAATACTGCGGGCAGGTGAAAAAATATGTGCGGGAACACCGCATGGAAAATATGGTTACGGTGAAAACAAATGTGCCAAAGCGCGATATGGAGCGGGAGTATCTGGCGGCGGATCTGTATGTGATTCCGAGTACGCTGGAGATGGCGTCGGTATCGCAGCTTGAGGCTATGAGCTATTCCCTGCCGGTGATCTGCAGCGATACGAACGGTACGGCATGTTATGTGGAGGACGGCGTGACGGGGTTCCTTTTCAGGGACTGCGACGAGGCGGATCTTCTGGACAGGCTGGATGCCATGTTGTCGGACCGCAGGCGGATGCTGTCCATGGGAGAGGCGGGCTACCGCGCGGTGGTGGAAAAGTATAACTTTGAGAGCTATTTTGATACGTTGACAGGGATGCGGGAGAAAATTCTGCGGGAGAATTTGCGTTGAAACAAAAATTTAAGGATATTCTGGCGGCGATTGCCTACTTTCTGTATGAAAAAGGCATCCTGCACAACCGAATAAAGGTGCACTCCATCGACGAGACCATCGACGTACTTTTAAATACCGAAAAGAGCATGGTACGTTTCGGGGATGGGGAGATCGTGATGATAAAGGGCGGCGATCTGATGCTGCAGAAGGCGGACCCGGAGATTGCGGAGGGGCTTGCAGAGATACTCGCCTACGCTTACGACGATCTGATCGTGACGATACCGGGCATTTTTGAAACCCTTTCCGACCATCACAAAAAAAGCAGACAGTTCTGGAAAGACCACCTGCTTTTCAACAGAAAAACGTACGAGACATACTGCAATCCCGGCAGAGTCTATTACAGCACCTTCGTTTCCCGCTGCTATTATTATGCCGCCGATCGGAGCGGCTGCGGCGCACAGTTTGCTAAAATCAGAAAAATATGGGAGAATAGAGACATTGTTGTGGTGGAGGGTGAGAGGACGCACAACGGCGTCGGTAACGATCTGCTCGATACGGCGCGCAGCATAGAGCGCATCATCTGCCCGCCCAGCAATGCGTATGAAGCGATTCCCGCCATTCTGGACGCCTGCACGGCTTACGGTAAGGACAGGCTCTTTGTGCTGTCGGTGGGTGTGGCTGCGAAGTTTCTGACAGTGAAGCTGTTTGAGCAGGGATACCGCGTGCTGGATATCGGGAATCTTGACATGGAGTATGAGTGGTTTGTGAGGAATGCCCCCGGGAAGATGAAATTGGAAAAGCACGGGTTTGTCAGTGAGGAGGCGAACCGTGCCGCGGGATATACGGCGTATCTGGAGCAGATTAAGGTGAGAATATGATAAACAGTAAGCAGCAATACCGGGAATATGTCAGGCAGGACCAGCTCGCCCTCGGGCGGCGGCATGATGCGCATCCCCGGCTGTTCGGGGACGAGATCTGGAAATTTGAGATTCTGCTCAGGAAGGTGGAGTACGATCTGAACTGCCGTCATGGAGTCATCGGGAAACTGGTTGGGAAATGGCACAAAATGCGGTTTCACCGTCTGAGTGTCAGACTCGCCTTTACGATTCCGCCGAATGTGTTCGGACCGGGACTTTCGATCCCGCATTACGGGACGATTGTGGTGCACGGAAATGTGCGTGCCGGAAAAAATTGCCGCCTGCAGGAGGGCGTGACCATCGGCGCCACGAACGGGAGCCATGAGGCGGCTGTGATCGGGGATAACTGTTATTTCGGAAGCGGCGTGAAGGTGATCGGCGCGGTGCGCATCGCGGATGATGTGGCTGTGGGTGCGAACGCTGTGGTGACGAGGGATATTGTGGAGCCCGGCACCACGTGGGCGGGGATTCCGGCGAGGAAGATAAGCGGACAGGATTCACACAGCAATCTGTGCGGCGCGCTGTTTGAGTGAGGCGGATATTTGAGAAACAGAACAGAAAGGCAAATGGCAGTATGAGAGAAACAGGAGAAAAAAAGCAGGCGTCCTTGCTTTCCAAGCTTGGATATATATTTGATAAAAGAGATAAGTGGAAACTCGTCCTTCTCACGGCTGCCATTGTGGTCGGCAGCTTCCTTGAGCTTCTGGCGGTCATGGTGTTTGTGCCTTTTATAGATGTACTGCAAAACCAGAACATCATTCGGGATAAATGGTATCTGAAATTTGTTTTTGATTTTTTCCACTTCCAATCAAACAAGAGTTTTGTCGTATTTATTGCGGTTGTCATTATCGGGATCTATGTGATTAAAAATGTATATCTGATTCTGGAGAAGGACTATATTTTCCGCTTTTCCTACAACACGCAGATGAAGCTGTCCACAAGACTGCTTGCCGCGTATATGAAAGAGCCTTACACTTTTCATCTGAATCATAATATTGCGATTTTGCAGAGAAGCCTTCACGAGGATACGTCGCGGTTTATGCAGGTTGTTCTCTACGCGCTGGAGCTGGGCGCCGAGTTCGCGGTGTCCGGCGTGCTGGTGATTTATCTGCTGGTTGTCAGCAAGTCCATCACCATCATCGTGCTCGGATTTCTGGCGGTGTTTGTAGGCGCTTTTCTGATGATAAGCAGAAAATACAGTAGGCGGCTGGGGTTTGAAAATCAGGGCTATCAGGGGAAAATCTTTCAGTGGATGAATCAGGCGCTGGGCGGCATCAAGGAGATCAAGATTCTGGAGCGGGAGACTTACTTTACCGACGAATTTCAGAAATATTGGGAAAAATATGCCAGAGGGCTGCGCATTGCCAGAACCATTTCGATTCTGCCCAAATATACCGTGGAAGCTGTCGCCATGACGGGACTTCTGGTTGCCGTCATTGTGAAACTTCTTTTTGGCGAGGCGGATTCGGTCTACTTTATCTCACAGCTTGCCGCTTTTGCGGTGGCTGCCATGCGGCTGATGCCAAGCGTGGGGCGGATTAACGAGCACGCTTCAAATATGCTCTATGCCCTGCCGTCCGTGGATCTTGTGTATCACGATCTGGTGAGGATTGAGGGTCTGACCGCGAAGGGGGAAAATGGGCGGAAAGAGGATTGGAAACTGCAAAAGGAAATTCGGGTGCAGGGGGTGTCCTATCGCTATCCAGATACGGAGGAGTGGGTGCTCGACAATGTGAATTTTGCGATAAAAAGGGGTACGACCGTGGCTTTTATCGGTTCCACCGGATCAGGGAAAACTACCATGGTGGATATTATTCTCGGTCTCCTGACGCCTGTCAAGGGCAGAGTGCTGGCGGATGAGATCAATGTGCACGAACATGCAAAGACATTTCATACGCAGGTGGGTTATATTCCCCAGACCATTTATCTCTCCGATGATACGATCCGAAACAACATCGCTTTTGGTATGCGGGAAGAGCTGATCGACGAGGATGCGGTGTGTGCGGCTGTAGAAAAGGCACAGCTTACGGACTTTATTAACAGCCTTCCATACGGGCTTGACACGATTGTAGGAGACAGAGGTGTCAGATTGTCCGGCGGGCAGAGACAGCGGATCGGCATTGCCAGAGCGCTCTACCATGACCCGGAAATTCTGGTGCTTGACGAGGCGACTTCCGCGCTGGATAATGAGACGGAGGCGGCAGTCATGGAGGCGATCGAGCATCTGCAGGGCATGAAAACCATGATCATCATCGCGCACAGGCTTACCACGATCCGCAACGTGGACGTCATCTACGAGGTGGGGGACGGCGAGGTAGTGGAGCGCAGTAAGGATGCGGTGTTTGGAGAGTAAGACGGAGAGAGGCATGGCGGAAAAAGAAAAGAGCTTGCAACTGAATACGTCGCAGAGGAACTGGTTATTTTACGGTTCCCTGATTTTGCTTGCGCTTGTTGCGTTTCTGTTTGTCGGTTCGGGTGAGCCGGTTCTGTTTGATGACAGCGGCGCTTATACAAAAATAAAGAGAGTCGAGGGCGTTATGCCTCTCTATCCGCTCTTTTTGCTGATCAATCAGTGTCTTTTCGGTCTGGAAAGATATCTGGATGTGGTGATCGTCGAACAGGCGGTTCTGGCGGCGGTGTGTGTGATTCTTTTTGTTAAGACGTTAAGGGATGAGTTCCACTTACTTTATTGGGAATCGTATCTGATTTTTTTCTTATCCCTGATGCCTTTCACAACAGAGATGCCGCAGTCCATGTCTACCCAGCAGATTTTGACGGAAGGGTTGTCGTATGCCCTGTTTTATCTGTTTGTGATTGTTTTGCTCAAGACGGTATGGACGAAGAAATACGAGTGGTTTATGGGCAGTCTGGCGATGGCGTTTCTATTGACGGCGCTCCGCTCCCAGCTCCAGATTATGTTTGCCGTCTGCGGTGTCATTTTTATATATGTGGTATGCAGACGAAGGCAGAATGACAAAAAAGCGTATGGATGGATCCGTGCGGTGGCTGGAATGGCTGGTGGGATCTGCATCTGCCTTGCCGGTATTTTTGTTACGGCAAAAGTAACTGCCGGATATATGAATGCGATAAAAGAAAACGAAAAAATTTCCTTGTTTGTGATGAAGGTGCAGGAGCCGGAGGCTTATGAAGCGCACCTATTAAGCCGGACTGGTGGTGAAGCAGATGCCGGGGATCAGGCTTTGGAGGAGAAGGCGGAAGAAAACGGGGAAATTTCCGCGGAGGAGCTGGCAAAAAAGAGATTTACAACAAGCCAGTATGTCAGTCTGATCTTTTCGCGCGGTATGTATGAGGCGGACAGGGACGATGCGTATCTGTTTGAAGATGAAGTTGTGAGGGGACTGTATCTGGCGTTGTACGAGGCGGCTGATGCGGAAGAACAGCGGTATGCCTATGCCCAGAGCGGTCTGTGGATGTGGCGCGATATTGTGGGCGGAGTAGGGCAGGTGGGCAAAACGTGCCTCAGTGTTCCGTCGCTTTATTATGCGGAATACTATCCGGAGATTATTATGTCAGACCAGTTCAGTGAAATCCGCAACGCGCATCTGACGTCAATAGGTCTGACTCTGCTGAAGGCGCATTTCGGACGGTTTCTGTACCATACGTTTATGATGCTGCCGCAGGCGTTTATCTGCACTGTGTTTTTTCAGATTCAGCCGATTTATCTTCTGTGTCATCTGGTGACCCTTTTCCTCTATTTGTCGGCGGCGGCTCTGATGATATGGGGATTCGGGGCAAAGCAGACCGACAACAGGCACGCGGAGTTTATGGCGCTCGTTCTGGGGAGCAATGTGGTGATGGTGGTTGTGATATCGCTTGTCTTTTTCGGGCAGCAGAGGTATCTTGTGTACCATTTCGGTACTTTCTATAGTGCGTATTATCTGCTGCTGCGGAAGCTGTGGAACTGCCGCATCCGCGATAAGGTGATAAAATGGAGAAGAGCATGAAGCAGGAAAAACGGGTGCTGGTTATCATACCGGCATATAATGAAGCCGAAAACATTGTACATGTGGTGAGGCATATGATGGAGGAGGCGCCGCAGTACGATTATCTGGTAATCAACGACGGTTCCACCGACAACACGCTGGATTTGTGCCGGGGAGAGAATTTTCATTATCTGGATCTGCCCATCAATATGGGGATCGGCGGCGCGGTACAGGCGGGATATGTCTATGCACGCAAATATGATTACGATATTGCGGTGCAGATGGACGGCGACGGACAGCACGACATCGCCTATCTGGACAGGCTGCTGGAACCGCTCATCAACAGGGAGGCGGACGTGGTGATCGGCTCCCGTTTTCTGGAAAAAGAGGGATTCCAGTCTTCGGCAAGCCGCAGGATGGGCATTCATATCTTAAGCGCCTTGATCTGGCTGACGACAGGAAAGCATATTATGGATGTGACAAGCGGGTATCGTGCAGTCAATAAAATGTTTATCAAAATATACAGCGAGGACTACCCCATGGACTACCCGGAGCCGGAGGCTATCGTGGCTGCGTTCATGCATCTGGGCAGGGTGAAAGAAGTGCCGGTGCAGATGCGCGCGCGGGCGGGCGGGATAAGTTCTATCAACTTTAAGAAATCCATTTACTATATGATAAAAGTTACTTTGGCAATTGTGATCTGCCGTATGGGATACGGGATACGCAGAGGAAAAAGGGACGATATTTAGAGGGTTCAAGGGAAGGAGTAAGGTATATGATACCTGCTACACTCAGAGTAACGCTGATCGCCGCGGTGATCTGTTATTTTGTGATTATCTTATATTTTTTGAAACAGAAGGCGCTAAATCTGAAATATACGCTGCTGTGGCTGGTGGCAGGTCTGGTAATGGGTATTCTGGTTGCCGTGCCGGAACTTCTCGTGAGGATTATCCATATCTTTGGCATACAGGATAACATGAACGGTCTGTTTATCTTTGCGATCGGATTTATCATTATGATCCTGCTTTCCCTGACCTCGATTGCGTCGCGGCAGAATCGGAAGATCAGGACGCTGACGCAGGAGCTTGCGATTCTGGACAAGCGGGTGCGTGACCTGGAGGAGAATGATGTGGAATAGACGACGCGGGATACTCGTTTTTATAGCGGTTTTTCTGATTGCGGTCGTGGCATGGATGCAGAGAGAGGAATACCGTCAGATACAGAAAAACGGCGAATATATACAAAACCTTCACTTTGTGTTGGGCAATTCCGCGTCAGAGCAGGAAATCTACTGTTTTACGGATAAGGCGGAACAGATCAACTATCTGTTTCTCCCTTCTTACGCCAGGATGGATGAAGTGCGGATCTTTTTTGCGGGAGCGGAAACTGTGGTCTTTGCGGGGACGGATGAAGAGGCATCGTTCGTAAGCGGCGAGGGAATCGGCACGCTTCGCTGCAAAGAAAAATACGATATGTATTTTTGCAGCAAAAAGGGGGAAAAACTGGAAAAGCAGGAAATGGTCATTATGCATTCCGAAGGACTTCCGGCGCTTTTTCTGGAGACGGACAGCGGCTCCATGGAACAGCTTAATGCGGACAAAAATTTTGCGGAAAAAGGCAGAATTGTTCTGTTCGACACTGACGGGAACATAGTATGCGCGGACAGATTGGACCGCATTTCGGGAAGAGGAAATTCCACGTGGGCTTACCCGAAGAAATCATATGGCATCCGGCTGAAAAACAGGACGGATCTCTTTGATATGGGCAGCGCTGACAGGTGGATCCTTTTAAGCAATGCGGATGACCGTGCCTATATACGCAATAAAATCACTTACGATATGGCTGTGGCGGCAGGAATGCCGGGGTCGCCGGAGTCGCGCTACATCGATCTCTATGTAAATCACAGATATCACGGCATGTATCAGCTCTGCGAGAAGGTGGAAATTGACCCGGAGAGGGTACCGATTACCGATCTGGAGGCGGAGAACAAAAAGCTGAACAGAGATATAGAAAGCTGCGGGCGTTTTGTGACAGATAGGAAGAAAGGCGTGGTGCTTTCCGCTGAGCCCCGTGATCTGACAGGAGGATATCTTCTGGAGCGGGATGTGGTTGAAAAATTTAACGAGGAAATCAGCGGGTTTTATACGGAGACGTTTAAGGATCTGTATACGGTGAAAGAGCCGGCATATGCTTCGGAGGCGCAGGTTGACTATATCAGCGGTCTGGTAAACGGCATGGAGCGTGCCGTTTTCGCGGCGGATGGCGTCGATCCCGAAACCGGGATGCACTATAGCGATTATATCGATATGCGCTCCTTCGCGCAGAAATATATTGTCGAGGAGCTGTGCAAGAATAACGGCGCGGGGGCGACCAGCTCTTTTTTCTATAAGCCGGACGATGCGGTCAGCCGGAAACTGTTTGCGGGACCAGTGTGGGATTACGACAAGGCGTATGCCAATCTGGACGGGATCAATGAGTCTGCGAGGGATCTGTGCTATCTGATGCAGAGGGGCACGGACCCGACGCCGCTCTTCTGGCAGCTTTACAGACACCCGGAGTTCAGGCAGACGGTGTCCGCGTGTTACGGGGAATTTTTTGCAGGTTATATGCAGACGATTCAGGAGGAAAAGATCGACGAATATGTGTCGGAGATTGATGCCGCCAAGGATATGGATCTGATCAGATGGAAGGAAATCTATGGGGAATCGCTGGATTATGAGAGTGAAGTACAGCGCATCCGGGATTTCCTCTCGGCGCGCAAACCTTTTTTGGATGAGGTATGGACAGAGCAGAAGGAGACAGTCACGGTATCTTTTGTCTCGGAGGACGGCGGGATCCATAATTGCATAGGTGTGATAAAAGGGGAGTGTCTGGAAAAGCTGCCCGGCGGGGAGCCGGGAACGGTCAGCGGCGGCAGGGTGTTTGACGGCTGGTACACGGAGGAAGGAATGCCGTTTGATGACACGACCCCTGTTATGGAAGATATTCTGGTGTACGAAAGGAAATCTGATGTTGGATATAGCGATAGATCTGCTGTGGCTTCGCCCTAAGAAGGTGGGGGGCACCGAATTTTATATCAGAAATCTGCTGGACGGTTTTTTGCGGCTGGAGGAGTCTTATCATTTCTGGCTGATGGTATCGAAGGACAACCGGGAGACATTTCTTCATTATACGGAGGATGAAAGGATTTCACTTCTGGAGACGGAAGTGGTTTCCGCCAACATCGCGGGGAGAATTTTGTGGAATTTTTTCTGTCAGAACCGTTTTCTGCGAAAAAGAGGGATTCGGAAATGTTTTATTCCCGTGTACTGCAGGCCGCTTTTTAACGGCGGCGTAACCTATGTCAATGTGATCCACGATCTGCAGGCGGCGCATTATCCCGAGTATCATCCCTTCCACGAGATTGCCTATTCCAGACTCTGCTGGTGGCTGGACGCACATTTTTCCAGACATCTTGTGGCGATATCCGACTGGGTGAGGGATGACGTCAGGGAAAAGTATCATGTAAAGGACGGGAAAATCACAACCATCTACAATCCGATCACGGTGGACAAAAACGAGAGCGTTTCTTTTGAGCGGATTGCGGAAAAATATCAGGTAGGACAGAAGGAGTTTTATTATACGGTGGCGCAGTTGATTCCGCACAAGAATCTGGATACGCTGATCGCCGTGATGGAGCAGATTAAAAATACAGGGACGGATCTGCCGTGCCGGCTGTTGATTTCCGGGGTGAACGGGGAGAGCAGGGAGAAACTGGAGAGACAGATCAGGGAGAGAGGTCTGGCGCGGGAGGTGACGCTCACGGGATTTGTGGAAAATGCCGAGAGGAATGCGCTGTACAAGTATTGCCGCGCCTTTCTCTTTCCGAGCGTATTTGAAGGCTTTGGTATGCCGCCGATCGAGGCGATGCTTTTCGGCGCGGTGGTGATTGCCACGGACAGGGCGTGTATTCCCGAAGTAACGCAGGGGAAGGCGAACTATGTGAAGGATCCCTTTGATGTGGAGGAATGGATCAGCGTGATGCAAAACCCGGTTGACAGGATCGCGGAGATGGATTTCGGGCAGTATGACCAGATGAAACTGAGCCGGAAATACCTTGACCTTTTGCGAAAGCAGCTGGAATAGAAAAGGAGCGGCTTTAGGCAGCGTGGAAACGGCAGCAAAGAAAGGAAGAGCAGGAACAGTGCAATTATGAAGCTTGCGGTAATACTGGTAAATTATAACGGAGAAAAATATAATACGGCATGTATCGATTCTGTACTTGCAAGCGCCGCCATGGAGGAGCTGGAGGTCATCGTGGTGGACAACGCTTCACAGGATGATTCCATGCGCCTGCTGGAAGAGCGGTATGCGCAGGATAAGCGGCTCGTGCTGCTCCGGCTGGACGACAATTACGGTTTTTCCTATGCCAACAATGTGGGGATTGGCAGGGCGCGGGAATGGGGCGCTGATCATGTGCTGCTTTTGAATAACGACACAGAGATCTTGCCGGATATGCTGCGTCAGATGTGGGAGTGTGCCGGAAGGCATCCGGGCAGCATGATTGCGCCAAAGATTTATTACAGCGGCGACAGAAAGTGTCTCTGGTCTGCCGGAGGGGATTTTTCTACAGTCATAAAAAAAGCAAAGCATACGGGCTTAAATGAGACGGATGTGGGGCAGTATGACGGGGAGAGGGAGATTGGCTTTGCGACAGGATGCTGTCTGTGGATTCCCATGGAAGTGATTGAAGAGGCAGGCACGCTGGATGAGCGGTTCTTTCTTTACTACGAGGACACCGAATACAGTTTCCGCCTGCATAAGCGGGGCATCCCCATCTATTACTGTCCTCAGGCGGTGATGTATCACAAGGTGGGAGCAAGCTCGAAGGGAGCGGACAGTCCTCTGTGCGCCTACTATATAGCGCGGAACTGGCTTTTGTGCAACAGGCTGCATCTGGGATGGCGCTATCCGCTGTTTCTCCTGTATTACGCGCTCAATCGGACGGCGTGCTGCCTTTTGTGGCTGCTGCGGGGAAAGAGCGCGCTTGTCCGGGCAACGCGGCTGGGGATCAGGGATTATTTTCACGGAGATTTTGGCAGGTCAGCGCATTACCGCTGAGAAGCCCCGATATAATCGACGATGGGCTTCATGGCGGAATCCATGCTCACATGGGATTCTGCAAACTGGCGGATGGTGCTTATAACCGCATGTTTGTCCGTTTTTTTCTGTTTTATGTTGTCGTAGAATGCGATGACTTCATTGATATCGACAGGCACCGCGTTATTTGGGAAATTGCGGACAAATTCATACCGGCTGTCCAGAACGTCGATCTCGCAGCCTGTGATGATGGGCATACCTTTCGCCAGATACTCTCGTGTTTTCAGCGCGGATAACCTCGTGTATACGCCTTTTTTATAGGTGCCGAAAGAGGCAAGCGCAATATCGCTGATATCGTACATCTCATCCAGCGCATCGCCGGACATGGTCTGGTAAAACCGCACATAGTTTTCCAGATGATATTTCTGGACGAGGGACTGGTAAAAAGGTTTCTCGGGTCCGTCGCCGATTAACAAAAGTTCTACCGTGTATTTATTGTCCGGTTTCTGATAATAACGATGCAGACCTTCGATGATCCGCTCATAACCGTGGTGGCTCTGCATGTAGGCAACCGCCATCATGGTGATTTTATTTTCCTGATAAGCTCCCTTTGCGGGAGAAATGGTTTCCAGCTGGATGCCGTTTATCGTGCGAATGGTGGGAACGCCGAAAATTTCCGTATCCTCCGAATAGGTCACAAAAGCGTCAACGTATTTTTTCAGCTTTCCGCGGTACAGCAGTTCTTTGATATAGAAAGGCCATGCGTCCCAGCGGGCAAAATCGTCCTTGTCATATGGATAGGTGAACACTTCTATGATGAGTTTGCAGTTGGGGTACTTTTCTTTTACCTGTTTCCAGAAATGGACGTAAGCGCGGTCTGCGACTGCGCGGCGGACATATAAAAAATCCGGGCTGTCCAGTTTGGCAAGAGCGCTTTTATAGTCTCTTTTGATGGAAGCGGTGGGAAACAGCCCGATGATTCTCTGAAGAAGGGATCTTTTAACCGTGCGGACCTCCACTTCCCCCATATCGAAATATCTGGAAAGGGATGCCGTCTGCATGTCGATTTTTTTGCTGATTCCGATGGAACTTCTCCCCTCAAAATGTATATAGTAGCCCTTTTTCATACGCCCTCCTGATCGGATGCCTGTTGCATGATCCGTTCAATTTCTGCTCTTTTCAGTTCCGCATCCATGTCTCTGAAATTGTCGTCCAGATTATCATAATGGTTTAAAGATGCCTGCAATATGGCGTTTCGCAGCGTATCTTTCAGAGAGAGTTCCTGACCCTGCATATACCAGAAAGGATGTGTCAAAATGTGCAGTCTCTCATAAAGTCTGTCCGATATAATTTCATCCACATTTTCGCGCCAGTGCCGGCGGGAATCGGAAAGATATTTCATACTCTTGAAAAAGGTCTCGCTGTAAGAATTGATCATACCCGGAAATTCCATATTGGAAGCCAGAAACTTTTCAGAAGGCCGGTGCATGGATACCACATTTACTTGTTCCCCGATGGCGGATGATAATACATCTGTTTCTTCACGCACGTATTTTAGCATGGTATGCCCGTCGGGAATGTCATACTGCGTTTCATCAAAATGCAGACCGATGATGCCGCCGTTTTCGATAATTCGGCGCATCTGATTTCTGGAAGTTCTGGTATGGATATTATAGAAACTGGTAGATACCAGTACAAAATAAGTCGCCTGCACGCCGCCGGGAAAGGCGGATTTTTCAATTTCCGATAAAAGAACGGCTTTTTCCAGACTGAAATCTACATCGTGCCGCAGAATGACAGAGCAGTCTGTCTCCTGCCAGTCGCCGTAGTTTTTGAAAGGATAGCCTTTTTTATGCAGTTCTTTTAGCATTGCAGCATAGGATTCACAGGTAAATTGCATGGTATACGCCTCTAAAGTTTTTCCTTTCCACTGTTTTCCCTGATAACTCTGGCGGGAGCGCCAACGACCACCTTGTTTTCTTCCACATCCGCAGTCACGACGGATCCCATGCCGACGATGGCATCCTTCCCGATCTCTGCCTGATTTCTGACAGTGCTTGCGGAAATATAGGCATTTTCACCGACGGTTACGCTGCCAAACAGTTTTGAACAAACGACGGAGGCATTTTTGCCAATGTAATTATTATGTCCTATATGTGTGGAGGGCGCAATTTTCGTCCCGCTTTCAATGACAGTGTCGTCAATGGTGCCTCTCGCGATATTAGTATGGCTTCCGATGAAAACGTTATCCCCGATGGACACGCCGCCGAAATGTTTTATCATGGTTTTTATGTGATGCGCATCCTCGGAATAGCCGTACCCGTCCTCACCGATCACGGTCAATGACTGTACGGTGCAGTCAGAACCGATTTTGACCCGGTTTCTGATCACGACGTTATCTGCTATGACGGTTCCAGAGCCAATTGTGATATTGCCTGTGATGGAACAGTTGCAGCCGATTTTCACGTCTTTGCCGATACGGACATCTGGACCAATCACAGTGCCGGGACCAATGTCCGGCATATTGTCCTCACAGGTATCAGACCAGAAATGCTCCAGTATAGAAAAAAATACCGCCTTGGACTGCGGGGTGATAATTTTTGCCGCCGCTTGTAAGTCCGCGCCTTCCTGAACGACACAGACGGAGACGGGGACGGATGGCTGAAAACTTTTTTCGGGGGAGTTAACCCATGTGATCGTATCCTCCCGGTAGCGGGACAACGAAGAAAAACCGCAGACAGCCTCATCGGCATTCCCCTGTATGGCATGGGGAAGTTTCTTCTCTTTCAGATATGCGGCGATTTGCCTTACAGTAATTAAACGGTCCATTTTATAACAGATTCTCCATCAAGTACAATTTCATTTTTCTGGTTGGTGCAGACTGTGGTCAGCACATATTTGTCTCCGTCAAGAATATCCTTTACGGTGACGGTAGTTTCAATCGTATCATCAATATATACGGGTTTCCGGTAACGGAAATTCTGTGAGAGCAAAATGGCGCCGGAGCCGGGCAGATGATTTCCGATAATCATGGAGATGATATTCTGACAAAAGAGCGCGTGCGCGATTCTGCGTCCAAATACGGTCTGCTTTGCGTATTCGTCGTCCAGATGGATCGGATTGATGTCACCGGATAGTCTGGCAATATCCCGGATCGTCTGATCTTCTGCGACGACAGATTTGGAAAAGCTGCTGCCAACGTTTAACATGTTTGCCCTTTCTCTCATTTTCTGGATGGAGCTGCCTCTCGCCAGACAGCATTTTTGCATACAAAATCAGTATAGCAAACATTATATGAAATGACAAGCAGGAGGAATTTCCGGGAGGAATTCAGAGATAGATATGTTTGCATTGAAAATGGGGATATGCTATTATAAAAAGAGTTGTTTATACCAAGTTTTGGATGGAGAATAATATGATTATGCATATTGTGGGGAACAGACCCCAGTTCATAAAACTGGCGCCGCTTTATCAGGCGCTGGCGCTTGCCGGCTATCAGCAGAATATTATACACAGCGGGCAGCATTATGATGAGAATATGTCGGACATTTTTTTTGAGGAACTGGGGATTCCGGCTCCCTGTGTGAATCTGGCGGCAGGCGGCGGCAGTCACGCGCAGATGACGGCAAAAGCCATGATCGGGCTGGAGGAACAACTGCTCAAAAGCAAGCCGGAACTGGTGATTCTTTACGGGGATACCAATACCACATTGGCGGGGGCGGTTGTGGCATCGAAACTGTGTATTCCCATCGCGCATGTGGAGGCGGGACCGAGAACGCGGGATAAGAGGAATCCGGAGGAATGTAACCGCATTGCCACGGACCATCTCTCCGATATTTTGTTCTGCCCGGATTCGGAATCGCTGGCAAATTTGCAGAGGGAAGGGCTGGGGGACAAGGCGTACATGACGGGCGATATCATGTACGACACGTATCTTTCCATATCCGGGCGCATGGCGAAAGACGATATGCCGGCGGATGCGGAAGAAATTGTCTTGATGACGTGGCACAGGCAGGAGAACACGGCAGACAAGGAGCGCATGGCGTGTATTCTGGACTTGGTGGAGCGGCTGGAAAGCAAAGTGGTGTGTCCTCTGCATCCGCGCACCAGAAAATGTCTGGCGCAGTTCGGACTGCTGGAGCGGGCACAGTCCGTTCCGAATCTGGAAATGATTGAACCAGTGGGATATGTGGAGATGGTGAAGCTTATGAACCGCGCCAGACTGATCCTGACAGATTCGGGCGGCGTGTCGAAGGAGTCCTCCTTTGCGGGAGCGAAGTGCCTGTTTATGCTGAAGCTGGAAGTCTGGAAGGATCTTCTGCGGGAAGACTGGATTCATCAGGTAAATCCGACGGATCCAGAGAGTGTGGAGGAGGCGGTTTCCTTTGCAAAGAAGGCAGCGCATGTTGCGCCGGCGGAGCGACCCAGATATTACGGGGACGGTCATGCGGCGGAGAAGATGATAAAGGCGTTAGAAGAGAACAGGCTGATTGGAAAATAGGAAAAAGACCGGGGTGGGACTTATGGAATTCAGGGATTTGAAGCGGCAGTACCAGATTCACAAAAAAGAGATAGATCACGCGGTGCAGGCAGTCATGGAAGGCGCGCATTTTATCAGTGGCCCGCAGGTAGGACAGCTCGAGAAGGAGCTGGCGGCGTATGTGGGAGCGGGACACTGTATTGCCTGTGCCAACGGCACCGACGCTTTACAGCTTGCGCTGATGGCGTGGGAGATCGGGGCGGGGGATGTGGTATTTGTGCCGGATTTCACCTTTTTTTCCAGCGGAGAAGTTGTCCCGCTTGTGGGAGCTGTCCCGGTGTTTGTGGATATCGACAAGGATACCTTTAACATCAGCGCGGACAGCCTGCAAAATGCCGTGGAATATGTGCTTCGTCACACAGATCTGAAACCCAGGGCGGTGGTGGCGGTGGATCTGTTCGGACAGCCCGCGGACTATGAGGCGGTGCGACGTGTTGCGGATGCCTATGGTCTGCTTGTCCTCGAGGACGCGGCGCAGGGGTTCGGCGGTATGACGGGGGAGCGGAAGGCGTGCAGTTTCGGAGATATTTCCATCACTTCATTTTTCCCGGCGAAACCGCTCGGATGTTACGGGGATGGCGGCGCGGTTTTCACGGACAACGAAGAGTGGGCAAAAAGGCTTACGTCCCTGCACGTACACGGCAAGGGAAGCGACAAATATGACAATGTCCGCATCGGATTAAATTCCCGTCTGGACACGCTGCAGGCGGCGGTGCTGATAGAGAAGTTAAAGTTCTTTGAGGAGGAGATCGTGGCGTGCGGTCGCGTGGCAGCTGCTTACGACGAGCGTCTGCGCGATGTTGTGAAGACGCCGGTTATCCTTCCGGGGAACCGTTCCGGCTGGGCACAGTATACGATATGCCTTAAGGACGCGCGGGAGCGCGAAGAAGTGATGGCGCAGATGAAGGCGGACGGTATTCCGAATGCGGTCTACTACAGGAAACCGATGCACAGGCAGACGGCGTTTGCGGGGATGCTCTGCGGCGCGGAGCGCTGTGAGAACACGGAGTATATCTGCGACAGATGCCTGTCCCTGCCGATGCATCCCTATCTGGAAGCGAAAGAGATCGACGCGGTGTGCAGTTGCGTGAAGAAGGCTGTAGGATGAGAGAAAAAATGGAGTTAAAAGGCTGGCTTGCCGCCAGCCGGAATCTGAAAATCACCTGTCTTGGTAAATATATAGATCTGGGGGTCTGCGTGCAGTATCAGAATCTGCTGGGCAAATTTCCCCGGGATCAGATTTCGATATCAAATGCGGAGTATGTCTGTTTTCTGGACGGCTATGTTTACAATAAGGAGGCGTTTCTCTGTCCCGAGGGATTTGGACGGTGGCAGGAGTCCTTCGCCTGCTCCCTTTCCAAAGATCCGGCGTCTCATTTTGGCAGGCTGAGAGGGGCGTTTGGCGGGTATTTTTACGACAAGGAAACGAACCGGGTTACCGCCTATACGGATCATGTCTCCAACAAAGCGTTATACTATTATGTGGATGGGGACCGTTGGATCCTCTCCAACTATGTGGATTTTATCGTGCGTGTTCTGCGTGCGAACGGCATAGCCGGTCATTTCGACGAGACGGCTGCCAGGTATATGCTCTCCTACGGCTATATGCTGGATGACAGCACCTATGTGAAAGAGATACGCCGTCTGCTTCCGGGCTGCTATATAACGATCACGCCGGACGGGGCGGACATCACACAGTATTACAAACTCCGGTGCCATGAGCAGCCCATGACGGAGGATGAGGCGCTCGAGAAGCTGGACGCAGCATTCCGGCAGGCAGTTGCAAGGGAGTTTGAGAAGGACAAAGAATATGGCTACAGACATCTTGTGGACTTAAGCGCGGGACTGGACAGCCGTATGGTCTGCTGGGTTGCGCACGACATGGGCTACACCGAACAGACCAACATAGCCTACAGCAAGCTGGGGTACCGCGATGACATCATATCGGGAAAAATCGCAAAGAAACTGGGGCACGAATATTTGTTCCGGGCGCTTGACGATGTGCGGTGGATGTACGATGTGGACGAGATGACGCTGAAGAATAACGGCGCGGCGATCTGCCACGGCATGACCGGCGGTAATCGGATGTTACAGTCCATCAATATGGAGCGGTACGGCATAGAGCATACGGGAATTATCGTTGGGGCGACTATGACGAGTTACTGCAGGGACCGGGCGGCAGCTTACGCGAAACCGCGGTACGGGCTGAATACCTACTCTACGAAGCTGGGGTATACTTTCGATGAAAAGGTGCTTGCGCAATATGAGACACAGGAGGAGTTCGCCATGAACACGCGCGGACTGCTGGGGATGCAGGTTTCCTATATGACCCGCCAGAATTATATCGAGTGTACAGCGCCTTCTGCGGATGTGGACTTGCTGGAAACGGCATTTTCCATCCCGTTTGAATACCGTATGGATAACAGATTATATCTGCGGTGGATCGAGGAAAAATATCCCGGCGCGGCGGCGTTCGGCTGGGAAAAATGGGGCGGGGTAAAGCCCAAAAGGAGCCACATTTTTTTCAGAAAGGTGAAGACGACGCAGCGGCTGGTTGCCGGGTACTTCAGCAGACTGCTCCACAGACCGGATCCCGACTCCATGAATCCCATGGATTACTGGTATGAACGAGACGAAAAGGTCAGGACATATCTGGACGGCATGTATGAGAAACGGATTGGGAGCGCCGTACTGCCCCGGGAGCTGGCGGATGATATGCGCAGGCTCTATGAGGAGGGAAATTTTGTAGAGAAAAGTCTGGTGCTGACGGTACTGAGCGCGGTATATCTGTATTTTGAGGACGGAACGGTAAACGGATAGCGCACGGCGGTATGCTTCGGCATGGAGGATTGAGCATGAAAAGACAGGTGGAAGAAGTAGATTTTCTTATGATTTATGAGCATAAGGTGAGGGAGCTGGAAAACCTGTGCCTGATTAAGTACGAGCTGGAAAGACGGGGATATAAAGTCGTCATCAAGCACATCGAGGACGAGGAGGCGCTCGATGCGGTCAAGCCCATCTATCACGCGAAGGTGGTCACTACGATGGCGTGTTACCAGAACGCGTCGCTGGAATGGCATACAAAGGATTTCGTCTCGTTCGACAAGGTTATCGATATGCAGTGGGAGAACATCGTCTATCCCAAGGATGAGCGGGCAGGCGTTTTCAAGAACTATACGGGAATCGGCAGGGAAGTCGTCCGGGTATCGTGGGGCGAGGCAAATAAACGGCGGCTGCTGAAGGCAGCGCACATGGATGAGCGCAATATCAAAGTGGTGGGGCATGTGGGGATGGATTTTTTGAGAGACAGCCTCAGAGGATATTATATGAGCCGGGAAGCGCTGTTCAAAGAGTACGGTTTGCCGACGGATAAAAAAGTACTGCTGTTTGCTTCACCGTTTTATGCGGACAATCTTTCCGAACAGTATATCGCCGGCATGTGTAAAAAGCACGGGGATGACTGGCGCGATTACTACGCGTTTATGATGCGGTCCGAGAAAACGATTCTGGAGTGGATGGAAAAGCTGTGTAATGACAGGGATGATATTGTGGTGATCTACAGACCCCATCCCGGTCATATCGGAAAGCATATGTCGGAGGTGGCTGACAGGTGTCCGAATTTTAAAGTGATCAGCGAGAAGTCCGTGAAACAGTGGATTCTGGCTTGCGATCTTATCTATACCGGCAACAGTTCCACGATCGTGGAGGCGTTCTTTGCGGACAAGATGTGTTATCTGCTGTTCCCCTACGAGGTGACGGACGGCTTTGAACTGAAACTGGTCAGCAAAGGCGAAAAGATCCGGGATTATGAACAGTTCTATCAGTCCGCCGCGGAGCAGGGAGGGACGTTCCCGATTTCGCAGGAGGCGATCAATGATATTTACCTCGTGGATGATGTGCCAAGCTACGTGAAATTTGCGGATATGGCGGAAGAAGTGATCAAGGATCCTTCCTATGCGCTGACGAGGGAGCAGCTGAGTTCCTATCGGAAAAAACAGCCGGTGACTGTTAAAGTGCAGAAAATGCTCCAGCGGCAGGACTGGTTTTACGACAGATACAGAAAGATGCTGGCGGATGAGAACTGTCACAATAAATGGATTGAGAGACAGCGCGTCCTGCGGCGGCAGAAGGTGGAGCGGAATAAGCGGTTTGCCATCGAGAGAGCAGGCGAGCAGGAAATCGCGGCGATCGTGCAGAAGATTGCGGCACAGTTAGAGGGAAATGATAAGAAGTAGACGGTTACAGATAAAAGTATAAGAGGCGAAACGGAGGAAAAGAACATGAGCGATAAGATTACAGCAGTTGTACCGGTGAAGGGCAACAGCACGAGACTGCCCAACAAAAACATTTTACCATTCGGGGATTCCAATTTGTTACAGCACAAGATCGAGCAGCTCAAGCAGGTGAAGGGGCTCCATGAAATTATCGTGTCCTCGGATTCTGACGAGATGCTTGCCATTGGCGAGAAATGTGGTGTGAAGGCGATCAAACGACCCGAGCAGTACGCCAATGAGTCCGTGCCCTTTGGCATGTTTCTGGAGTATCTGTGCGACACGATCGAGGGAGACCATCTCCTGTATGCCTGCGCCACATCTCCCTGTGTGGAGCCTTATCTGTACGAGAAGGCGATCAAGGTATATTTTGAGAAACTGAAGGAGGGATATGATTCCCTGATTACGGTGTCCCCCTATCAGACTTATCTGATGGACGACAACGGGCCCATGAACTTCAAGATGGGACTGGAGCATAAAAATTCCGAGCAGCTTCCGATGATGTATCATTTTACGAACGGCATTGATCTGGCGCCCACCGAGAAGGTGCGGGAGTGGCATTACAATTACGGACCGAAATATTACCAGCTCGTTATCAATAAACGGGAAGCCGCGGATATCGACGATCTGTACGATTATGAGATGGCGAAGGCGCTGTATGCCATGAAGGATCCGAATCCGACGGTGTAGCAGACAGGTAAAAGGAGCGTTATGTCAGAGATTAAACTATTAGACTGTACCCTCCGCGACGGCGGGTATATCAATGACTGGAATTTCGGAGAATATACAATCCGGGACATCCTGTCAAAATTGATTGAGTCCGGCGTGGACTATATCGAAGTGGGGTTTCTGCGCGACTGCGCCTATGAGCCGAACAGATCCCTCTACAATAACTGTGCCGAGATCGCACGCATTCTGCCGGAGAACTGCGGCAATACGAAGTTTACCGCCATGTCCCTGCACAATAAATACAGCATTGACAAGCTGGAGCCTTATGACGGGAAAACGATAGATGCGCTGCGGGTGACTTTCCATGACTATGACATCGACGAGGGGCTGGAATACATCCGAAAAGTGAAGGATAAGGGCTACAAGGTGTTTGCCAATCCCATCAATATCATGGGCTACTCGGATGAGATGATTCTGCGCCTGCTGCAGAAGATCAACGAGATACAGCCCTATGCCTTTTCTATCGTGGACACCTTCGGTTCCATGATGAAGGACGATCTGCAGCGGATTTATTCCCTGATCGAGCACAATCTGAGAAAGGATATTGTGATCGGTCTGCATCTGCATGAGAATCTGGCGCTGTCCTACTCGCTGGCGCAGGATTTTATCGGCATGAAGGCGAGCGACAGGGACTGCGTGATCGACGCGTCCATGCTGGGCATGGGGCGTTCGCCGGGCAATCTCTGCATGGAGCTTATCATGGATTATATGAATAAGCGGCAGTCCGGGCACTATGATGTGAATCCCGTATTGGACGGCATCGACGATCATATCACAAGGCTGAAGCAGATAGAACCTTGGGGCTACAGCACGGCGTATGCACTGTCGGCGAAGTATAATCTCCATCGCAACTACGCGGAGTTTCTGCTGGATAAGGGCAGGCTTCGCGCGAAGCAGATCAACCAGATCCTCGGAAGCATTGAGGAACACAAGAAAACTGCCTATGATGAGGCGTATATAGAGGGGCTGTATCAGGATTTCCAGAACAAGGCGGTTGACGATGCCGGGACGCTTAAGGACTTGGCAGGAAAACTGGCGGGAAAGAAATGTCTGATTCTGGCGCCGGGCTCGAGTATTCTCGGGGAAAAAGAGAGGATTGACCGCTATATTGCGGAGGAAGATCCGATTGTATTCTCGGCAAATTTCGTGCCGGAGACGTATGTGGCGGATTATGTTTTCTGCTGTAACGCCATGCGGTTTGAGATGCTGCTTGGCAAAAAAACGATGCCGGCGCTTGTGGTCACATCTAATCTGCTGGAGATGTGTGAGGATGAAAGACTTGGCGGCAGGCAGCCCTTGATTGTGAATTATACAGATTTGCATTTTGACGAGGAAAGATCATATGACAATAGTGTCATAATGCTGCTGCGCCTTTTAAAGAAGCTGGAAGTATCCGATGTGGTGCTTGCCGGATTTGACGGATATCGGGCGGGCAGCAGGGAGAACTATGTAGCGGACTATATGGCGAGCCAGCATACGAAGGGCGATGAAGAAAATAAGCGGATTAAGGAGCGTATGGGGCAGATGGAGAAGCAGATGAACATCTGCTATCTGACGAAATCGCTGTATCAGCGTGAGAAGAGTTTCTAAAGACGTCCCGCCATAGGTCGGGACGCCAAGAAACTCTAGGAGTTGCGTTGCAACTCCGTCTCACGCAGGAGAATGCCTGAAATACGGCATTCTCCGCACGGATTGTGCAGGCAAAAGGAAATGGGCAGTACATCGGTATGCGGCATGAATCAGAAAGGAAATAGAACGTGGGAGACTGGCAAAAGATCAGATACCTTGTCATAGATGTGGACGGCACCATGACGGATGCGGGCATTTATTATGATGAGCACGGCAATGAACTGAAAAAATTCTGCACTAAGGATGCGGCGGGATTTTTTGCGGCGCGCAGGGCGGGGATTAAGATTCTCGTTCTGACAGGGCGGGAGTGTGCCGCTACGACCAGACGTATGGGTGAGATGAAGGTAGATTTTCTCGTGCAGAACTGTAAGGATAAAGTGCCTTATCTGGAAAAATTTCTGCGCGAACAGGACGCTTCATGGGATGAGATCGGTTATCTGGGAGACGATCTGAACGATCTGCCGGGTATGAGCCGCTGCGGATTTGCGGGATGCCCCGAGGACGCCTGCGCGGAGGTGAAGGCATCCGCAGATTATGTGTCCACGATCAAGGGGGGCTATGGCGCGGTGCGGGATATTGTGGAGCATCTGCTGCGCGCGCGGGGCGAATGGGAAAAGGTTACGGCGGAGATTTACGGGATCGGCGTATAGAAACGGGAGGAAGCGGCATGAAAATTATGTTTCTGGCAAGTTCCTACTTTCCGGCACAGGACGGGGTCTCTCAGGTGACGCAGTATCTGGCGGAGGGATTGGCAAAAAAGCATGAGGTGTTTGTGATTGCTACCCGAAAAGACTATGGGGAGACAGAGGAGCGAAACGGTGTCAGAATAGAGCGTATCCGTGCCAGACGCAATCGGTTTACATGCCGCTGCCAAGGGGAGAGAAAGCGGGTCAGGGACAGTATTTTGCGCTATCAGCCGGATGTTTTGATTATAGTTGGCGTTCAGGTCTGGGGATATGACTGGTTTAAAAGAAAGCTGGATCAGTTGTCTGGCAAAAAAGTGCTGATGACACACGGCTGTTCCTGTCTGGGAGAATATCATGTCTGGGAACAGGTCAGACAGGTGCGCTTCAGGAGACAGATTGTTGCAGATTTACTCCGGGTGAACAATGAATGGTATTGGAAGAAGTATCAGAAAACTTTGGCAAAAGATATGGCACGGTTTCATCTGGTGTCCTATCTTTTTGAAGGGGAGGACTTGTACGGATATTCAAAGCGTGCAGGTCTTCAAAATGCCATGATTCTGGAAAATGCGACGGAGGACTTTTTCTTTGAAAGAAAAGCTTATGTGGTGGACGAGAAGAAGGAGATTGTATTTATTAATGTCTCGACCTATGAGGAGCGTAAGAACCAGAAGATGATTCTGCAGGCATATCACAAGGCGAATCTGCCAAACACCAGACTGGTATTGATTGGTTCAAAAGAGACGGAATACTACAGAGAGCTTGCCGGCATGAAGGAGAAGATAGAAGGAGATTCCGAATGGAAAGGCTGTGTTGATATCTACGCGGGACTGACAAGGGGTCAGGTGCTGGAACTCTATAAGAGCGCTGATATCTATGTTTCCGCCAGCAGTTGGGAGGCAATGTCCATCTCTATCTGCGAGGCCGCCGCTGCGGGACTATTGATTCTCTCGACGAATGTCGGGCATGTCGCCCAGATCCCGGGGGTTTTGTTTTTCGACAGTGTGGAAGAACTCCGGGAACTGATGGAGAGGGCATACCGGGAACCTGATGTCCGGAGGGAAAACGGTATGTGCGCGTATGCGTATGCGGAGGAGAACTATCGGACGCAAAAGAAGGTTGATCAGTTGGAGAGCGCACTGATCGGGCTGGTGGGCGAGTGATGACAAAACTTATTTTGGCAACAGAAAATTTTCCCTACGGCAAAGGGGAGACGAGTTTTATTATTCCGGAACTCCTGCGTTTAAGGCAGCACTATGATATTACGGTCATTTCCCATGCGGACGAGGAGCAGATTCGCGGCGGAATGACTGCCAAAATGCCCGACGGCATAAAGCTGATTTGTTTTGGGAGACCGAACCTGACTCTTGCGGATAAGATCAAGGCTCCTGTCCTGTTTATTCTGGACAGAAACGCGAGGCGGGAAATCCGGGAAATATGGAGAGAAAAAGAGGACAGGAAGGAGCGGTTATACCAATCAATATCCTTTTTTGCACAGACGCTGTCAGATCAGAAAAAGCTGCGTAAGAGCGGCATTTTTTCCATGCAGGAACCGATCGTTTACTATTCCTTCTGGTACACGTATTTCTGCTACAGCGCGGTGCGGGAGTGTGGAAAAGACAGATATCCGAATATCAGACTGGTTACGCGCACCCATGGCGTTGACCTCTACCACGAGAGAATACCGGGGAAGCGGCAGCCTTTTAAACATCGTATGGAGGAGGGACTTGATGCGATACTCTTCGCCTGCGACTACGGAAAAAGATATTATATAGAGCGGATCAGACAGAATATAGACGAAACAAAGCTGTATCTGTGCAGGCTGGGGACAGAGCCGGTCAGTGCGCCGGATCGCTGTGGGGGGCAGGACGTATGGCATGTGATAAGCTGTTCCAATGTGATCGGCTTAAAAAGGATTCCGCTTATTATTGACGGTCTTTCACTGATCCGTGATAAAAAGATACACTGGACGCATATCGGGGATGGCGCGGATCTGGAAAAGGTGAAAGATTATGCCCGGGAAAAACTGGGAGAGAAAGAGAATATCAAGTACACGTTTCAGGGATATATGGAGAATGCGCAGGTCATCCAATATTACAGAGAGCATCCGGCTGACTGTTTCATAACAACTTCTTCCACGGAAGGCGGCTGCCCGGTGTCCATACAGGAGGCGATGAAATTCGGGATACCTGTAATCGGAACGGATGTAGGCGGTATCACGGAGATGATCGGAGAAAACGGGATTCTTTTGCCGGCGGATCCGAACGGGGAGGAAGTGGCTGCGGCAATCAGGAAAATGATGTCATTGGACGTAGAGACAGTTAACATGATGAGAAATGTAAGTCGGCGGTTGTGGGAGAAAGACTATAATATTGATGTAAATATGATAAGTTTGCTGGAAATCTTAAATAGTCTTGAAAATGCGGGATGATATGGCACAGCGGCTGACAACGGTTAAGAAGTGTGTTATAATCTACGGGTCGAAAGATGGCGCTGTATGGGAAATATAAGTAAGGATGAAGTGGTGCGAGGTTAGCTTATGATATATCGAAATTTGAGAAGAAGAATGGACTATATTCTGGCGTCGGATGGATCCAGAAGAAAAAGAGAACTGCGAATGAAAATAGACTTGTTCAGTCCCGGATGCAAATACCGTGACGAGTATTTGGAAGAGATAACGTACATGAAAGCAAGGGATATCATTACAATGTTTCCGTATGCTTTCAGGGAGAGGTATCGCGAACTTGCGATAGATGTTAAGCGGGACGAAGAGAAAAAAATGTTTTATGTGGTGCATGACGGTAAGCGGTTATATTACCCATCTGACATTTCCGGGGAAGGAGTCAGAAACATGTACAGGGCAATAAGGCTGGAGCAGGATATAGAATCTCCACATCGGTATTTTTCTGATGGCTTTGAATTTATGCAGAATGGTATTTTCTGTGATGTGGGGTGCGCGGAGGCGAATATCGCATTGGAGGTCGTAGACCGGGCGAAGGCGGTTGTGCTGTTTGAAGCTTCTTCGCGTTGGCTGCCTGCGCTGGAGGCGACTTTTGAACCTTATCGGGATAAGGTCCATATTATTAACAAGTTTGCGGGAAATAAAATAAATGATGAGATGACGACGATTGACTATGAATTGGAACAGAGAGGTCTTGACGGAGAAGTGTATATCAAGATTGATGCAGAAGGTTCAGAGGAAAAAATACTTGATGGAGGAATGGATACGCTGAAAAAGAGAAGGGTGCGTGGCGCAGTTTGTACCTATCACAGACAGGAAGATGCTAAAAAGTTTGAAAAGGTATTTAAGGATCTGAAATTTCAAACACAGTTCAGCAATGGCTGGTGCATCTATATGGGATCAGAGAAACTGGAGCCGCCATATTTCAGAAAAGGGTTACTCAGAATATCTAATTTTTAGCGTAATTGTATAGATTTCAGGATAGTGATTTAGGGGAAACGGTAATGATAAAAAGAGGGGTCATAAAGAAGAAATTAGATAGTATTTTAAGAACAATTGTATGGTATAATAAGCCGATTATCAGAAAGTGCATTAAAAATCCTGTTGTTATTTTTAAGATGGATGGGGGGACGTGCTCTCAGATCAACAATTATGTCAGTATGAAAATGCTGGCAGAAAAAACGGGATATCATCTTATCATGGATGTTTCATGGTACGACAGATACGGAGAAGGGGAGGACAGTGTGATTGCCAGACCCTATAATATAGATAAACTGTTTTATTTAGAAGAGTATCAGACGGCAGGGAAGGTGCAGGCGTGGTTATACAAGGTACTGTTTGCCTGTTTTACGCCAGAGGATAAAATTGAAAAAGGGCTATTCGGGCTTGATTTAAATACTTTTACGATACCTCCGGCACCATGCTATCTGCATGGTTATTTTAAGTATAAACTGTCTGAAATAGAGAAAAATATAGGGAAATACTGTTCTTTTAAGGATAAAGAAGAAATACTGGATTCCCAAAATCTGACTGTATATCAAGAGATTGTTTCCTGTGCAAATCCTGTCGGTGTACATGTCAGACGTGGAGATATGTCTGTGGAAGGAAGGTATTGGAAAGTTTTGCCGGAACAGTATTTTATTAATGTATGCGAGGACTTAAACGAACAGGGCACGATATTTTTTTTCTTTTCTGAAGAGCCACAGTGGGTTTTGGAGAAAATTATTCCCTTCATAAATGCTCGTAGCAGAGTTGTGAACAATGCATCCTATTATGGGTATCGGGATTTATATTTATTGAGTCAGTGCAGATATACGGTTAAGAGTCAGGGAAGCTTCGGTGAATATGCCTATATGTTAAATAAAAGGCAGGATAAGAAGTTGGTTGCCTATAATGGGGAAAAGCCCAGATTGTGGGAATGGAGATCTTATTATGAAGCATGAGATTGAGAAAATAAAAGATTTGGTCCAAAAATTCGGCGTGATATTGTCGAAACAGCAGAAACTCTACGGCGGTATGATCCTAATCTGTACAGTGTTTGCCGCATTTTTGGAAACAATCGGGATATCTGCCATCCTTCCGATTATCGAGGGACTTATGTCTCCCGACGGACTGGAGGATAAATGGTATCTGAGACCGTTTATCAGTATATTCCATATTCAGGAAACGCAGACGCTTGTTCTGATCGTCTGTGGGGAAGTTATTGTCCTATATGTAGTCAAAAATTTATACTTTATTCTGCATACATGGCTTGTTCATAAATATACATACAAGATTAAGCGGGAACTGGGCAGTCTTGTGATGCAGTCCTACATGAAACAGGGATACATTTTTTTTGTCAATAATAATACCAGTAAACTGATACAGGGTATTACAAATGATATAAATGCCTTAAATGTTATCTTAAGCGGCATTTTTAATCTGGTTACGAAAGTGATGACAATGGCAGCGATCAGTGCGTTTATGTTTATAAAGACACCTGTCATAGCGTTTGTGCTGGTCATTCTTGCGGTGGTAAGCGTATTTGCAATTCAGTTGTTTTACAAGAAATCGCTCCGTAAATACGGAGTGCTTCTCCGCATTGCAGAGCGGGAAAATTCTCAGGTTTCCATGGAAGCGATACACGGGAACAAAGAGATTCAAGTTGCCAGAAGACAGGATTATTATATAAAAAAATATAGAGAAACTGCCAATACTCACATAAAAGCAAGTATGAAACTTGAGATGGCAGCTTTGACGCCGGGATATATTATTGAGATGATCTGTGTGACCGGTCTGTTACTGGTAATCGCTTTGCAGACACGGGCAAGTGGGGCATCGGAAGAAATGATAGCGTCTTTATCGGTAGTTGCTCTCTCCGCTTTCCGGATTTTTCCTAGTATTGCCACTGTCAGCAGTACGCTGAACACGATAAGGGGGCGTATGCCGTCTTTCAATGCGGCATATGAAAATATAAAACGGATAAAGGAGGACAAATCCGAGGGTGTACAAGCTATATCGGAGAACAATTTGGAATGGGAAAAAGAGAATATTGATTTTAGAGAGGAAATCAGATTTAACAATGTTTCCTATCGCTATCCCAATACCGAAAAATATATATTAAAAAATATGGATTTTACAATTAGGGCAAGAACATCTATCGGTCTGATTGGTCCGTCGGGAGCGGGTAAATCCACTTTGGTTGATGTTTTGCTGGGACTTTTGGTTCCCGAGCAGGGAAATATTACTATGGATGGTGCGGATATTCGGGAACTGGGAATAAAATGGAATCGAAATATAGGTTATGTACCACAGAGCGTATACCTGACGGATTCCAACATACGCAATAATATTGCGTTCGGAATTGTGGAAGAGCAGATTGACGATAACAGGGTCTGGAATGCCTTGGAGATGGCTCAATTATCTGAATTTGTAAGCAAATTGCCCAAGGGTCTGGATACGCAGGTAGGGGAGCGGGGTGTAAAGTTTTCCGGGGGACAAAGACAAAGGGTTGCAATTGCGAGAGCGCTGTATCTGAATCCGGATATCCTCATTTTGGACGAGGCAACCGCCGCGTTAGACAATGAAACGGAGCGAACGCTGATGGAAGCCATAGAGTCCCTGCAGGGAAGGAAGACGCTGGTGATTGTTGCCCACAGGCTTACTACAATTAAAAATTGTGATTATATTTATGAGGTAGTAGACGGGAAGATTATGGAGAGGGATAAAGCGGAAGTTTTTGGCGAATTGTATAGTGGATGAAAGGATAAAAAGGAATGGCTGGAGCAAATACACCAATCAGGCTATCCTGTTTGATTACGAACTATAATCAGATTGCGTGGATTGAAGAAGCGGTCGAATCAATTCTGAATCAGAATATGGATTTTGCATATGAAATTCTGATCGGGGACGATGGGTCAAACGATGGTTCGCTGGAGCTGCTGAAAAGAAAATATGGCGAAAGAGAGCAGATCAGAATACTGGTACAGGACAGGGCGGACGGCGTCCGGGAATTTTCAAATTGGAGGCACAGCAGACTCATTTTCCGCCTTATTGACGAGGCTCGTGGAGAATACATTTCCATTTTGGATGGAGACGATTATTTTTGTGATAGGAACCATTTCCAGCAAAAGATAGAATTTCTGGATAGGAATGAAAACCGGGACTGTGTTGCATACTATGGGAACATGTATAGATTAACGGAGGACAGATTGGAGCTGTATACATGTGTCCCTTATCCCAGAGGAAAGTATCAATGGCAGAAGGATATGATATATATCCATCTGGCGGCAGGAGTCTATCGTAGAAAGGCGCTGGAGAACGTTCCCAGAAATATTTATTATGAGGAATTTGCTGATTGGCAGATCACAACATGGCTGGCACATCAAGGGCTGATTTACTACGATCCGAAACCATGCTTTGTTTACCGTGTTTTACCGAATTCCATATGGCATAAGGCATCGACAGAATTAAATGCGCTGCGGCAGGTGATTGTATGTGATTTAAATTATCAGGCATATGGAGGAAGGCGAACTGCTGCCTATAAAACGCGTAGGAATTGCTTCATTAAATTGTATGAAAAAAGGAATCTGGCAGATGCTGTTGATTATGAAATGTGGAACGGCTTTACAGTAAAGTATCATGCCAGAGTCGCACATATGCTGCTAAACAGAGAATCTCTAAAACCCTCAGAAAAGCTGTGGCTGTTTATTTTCTATGTGCGAATGAAAACGCCGTTGAAGAAATTGGGGCGCACACTTTTAGGGTATTGTATAGGTGTAGGGCAGATATGTAATCCTAAGGTGCCTATGGAAAAAAAGAGAGCATTGGTTGGTAACTGGCTGGGGCGTATCAGAAAATACTGAATCAAATGTGGGGAGAATGGTGGGAAATGAAAAGATTACTGGAATATTTGCGTGGCTGCACAGCTGGTAAAATAGATGCGCGGAGAAAAGCGCTGTTATTTTGGACAGGTGTAATCACGTTATGTGCAAATGGATATGCTTTTGTAAACTATATGCCTTTGCATGATGCAATAAACCATATGTTTTCGTCGGCGGGAGAGTGGGAAGTGCAGCTGGGCAGATTTTTCCAGCCATATTATGTCTATTTGCGCGGCAATGTGGCGTCTCCGTGGCTGATAGGAATAATCGGCACCGTTTTTACAGTGATGAGCGCTTACATAATAGCGGATATTATAAAGATGCAAAATCCTGTCTGTGAAATTCTGGCATGTGGTTTTTTAGCGGCTAATCTGTCTGTAACCGAATTGTGCGGGATTTATATATACATATATGATTGTTGTATGATTGCCGTGTTCTTTTCCTGTTTATCCGTCTGGTGCTGTCAGCATGTCGGCCATCCATGGAATATAATTTGCGGAGGGGGCTGCCTGATGCTCTCCATGGGCTTTTATCAGGCATATATCAGTGTGGCTATTGCCTTGTGTGCGGTTGTACTGCTTCAGAAAGCATTTGCAGATGCGTCATGGAAAGAAGAGGTGCGAAGTGTATTTAACATGGTATTGATGGGTATCATCGGTGTTGCCGGCTATTTGCTGCTGTATAAGATATCGCTGATCATGTGGCACACGACGTCCACAGGCGGGTCTAACGGTATGGGGCGTCTGACTGAACTGTCAGTGCGTGTGATCTTTCAGAATAGTATAAAAACATATGGCGACATATGGAAATTCTTTCTGGGAGACAGCAGATATTTTGGAAAGATTGTCTGTGGACTGCATGGCATGTTATTGCTGATTATGCTGGCAGGATTTATTATATTTCTGATTCAGAAAAAATTGAAAATTTACAATATGACAGGCGCTGTAGTTATTTTTATGACATTACCGCTGTGGTGTAATTTTACCAGTATCATACAGGGCGAAAATATTGTTTTAAGAAGTTCCTATGCACTGTATCTGCTTTTCTTCATATGTATAATGATCGTGGATCGTCTTTCGCATATCCCGGTCGGAAAAGCAATGCGGTATATGACGTGTTTTATATGTCTTTTTCTCTTGGTCAGAAATATGCAGTACAGCAATACGTCGTATATGTATGCCAGACTGACATACGACAGAACCGTTAGTATTATGACAAGGATATTGGAAGACATGGAGGGGCAGGAAGGCTATGAGGGCGGGGTAACGCCGGTAGCTGTCATAGGACAGTTTAATAAAAATGATTATGTCGAGGTTTATCACGATGATTATAAATTTGTAAACGGACGCAGCAAGGCATCGACAACTTATCCGCAGACAACGTACAATTTTTGGAGAAGTCTGGGAAGCCCGGTTAACGGCATACAGGATAACGATATTCTGGAGACATATGCGGCGTCAAGCCGGGTAAAACAGATGCCGTGCTATCCATATGCGGGATATTGTCAGATGATAGATGATGTAATGGTTGTTAAAATTGCTGACAGGAAATAAATATTGGGATTGAGGGGCATTGCTGATGACAAAAGGAGAACTCTGTTCCCGGCGCAAAGAAATCAAATATATCGTGCCTTATGGTAAGGCTTTGGCGATAGGAGAACAACTGGACAAGCTGCTGCAAAGAGACGAGCATTGCGCGGATGGTCCCTATCTGGTGAGAAGCCTGTATTTTGATTCGGTGAATCAGATTGATTTTACAGAAAAGCTTGCAGGTGTGATCCAACGCAAAAAGGTGCGCCTTCGTATCTACGATGGGGATGAATCTTTGTGTAAGTTGGAAATCAAAATGAAAACGGATGACCGACAGCAGAAATTGAGTCTGGTCATATCGGCATCCGATGCGGCAGAACTATCGCGTGGAAATCTGAATGTACTGAAAAAATATTTTGATACTTCACCAACAAGTCTGAAGGCTTATGGTATTATGACACAGGGACAGTACCGTCCCGTTGTACAGATCGCATACGACAGGCTTGCTTACAAATATTCCATGTACGATACGCGTGTTACGCTGGATATGAACGTCAGAGCCTCGGAATCCAATATGGATCTTTTTTCACGGGATGTTCGCTATACGCCTATTTTGTGTGAGAATGTGGTTTTGGAAGTGAAATACAGCGGAAAACTCATGGGGTTTTTATCTGCCTTGTTTGCAGGGTTTGATTTGACACAGGGCACGTACAGTAAATATTGCGCCGGACGTCCGGTTTATTATGACTTCAATTTTTAAAGGAGAAGACTTATTATGTCAAAGGAAGAGGTTCTGGGATATTTTTACACAAACAGTAATCAATATGGGGTGAAGACAACACTGCTTATTCTGATGTGCGGTCTGGCAGTAGGGATGGTTATCTATCTGACGTATTACATTTCCTCGGAAAAAATTGCATATAACAGGAAATTTAACTGGTCATTGGTAACGATGCATCTGATTACTGTGGTGGTCATGCTGATGATCAGCAGCAATATTGCTGTGTCGCTTGGTATGGTGGGTGCGCTGTCCATTGTTCGTTTCAGGACGGCGGTGAAAGACAGCCGGGACACCATGTTCATTTTCTGGGCGATGGCGGAAGGACTTTGTGTGAGCTCCCAAAACTGGCGGATGACATTTACGACGGTGCTGTTTATTGCCGCTATTCTGATTTTGTCCAGTAAAGTACCGGGAATCAGAAATAAATATATGCTGGTCGTAAACGGCGGAGGAGAGGCGATTGACAGGAAACAGTTTGAGGAAAAGCTGAAACCTTACGTCGTAAGTTTCCGGGTGCGGACAGTTAATAAGGATGCCGGGCATGAGGAGATGATCTGCGAAGTCGGGACGAAGGGAGAACTCAACCTTGATGTGCTGGATGTGCTTCTGACTGTGCCCGGTATAGAGTCTGTAAACTGGGTTGCGCAGTCTGGGGAAACAGTAGGATGATGAGTCGAAAACGTGTGTTGCTTTGTCTGTTATTCATATGTGGCGCTATATGCCTTCTTCTTTTGTACGACAGGCACAGCCCTGCGGGGCTGTGCTTTTCAAGAGAGTCTGGATTTTATGAAGATTCCTTTGAATTGAAGCTTTCGGCTCCTTTTGGGGCAAGAATCTATTATACACTGGATGGTTCTTTGCCGGATGAAGATGCTTTTCTGTACACAACTCCTATTTTGATAGACGATGCGACTTCGCAGCCGAATTTGCATTCCATGAGAACGGATACTTCTCCATGGTTTTTTTATGAGAAGCCTGTGTATAAGCTGCCGGATTACCCGGTTGATAAATGTACCGTTGTCAGGGCGGCTTATCAGGACGCGGATGGAAATTTCAGCGAGGTAAAAACGGAAAGTTATTTTGTGGGGTATGGGGAAAAGAAAGGCTATAAGGACATCAATGTCATTTCGATCGTAACAGACCCTGGGAATCTTTTTGATTATGATACGGGAATTTATGTCCTGGGTCGTAAATACGACGAGTATCTGGATCGCATGGAGAATGCAGAGAGTGTGGAAAATTTACCAGAGGAGGACGCAAACTCTTACCAGCATGGCAGGGAGTGGGAGCGCCCGGTGGATATTCAGATTTTTAATACAGAACGGGAGGTGCTTTTAAAACAGTCTTGCGGTGTCCGGATTCAGGGAGGTGGCAGCAGAACGAATCTGCCCAAGAGCCTGAATCTTTATGCGAGAGAAAACTATAGCAGAGCGGCACGGTTCTATGTGGACCTGTTTGGTACCGGCTATATGCCGGACACGGTAACACTCACGGCAGGCGGACAGGATACGATTGCCAAATTCCGGGATATGTTTGTATCCACGCTGACAAAAGACAGGGCTTTTAGCACGATGAACTATGAACCGTACACCATGTTTCTGAATGGAGAGTACTGGGGAGTATATTGGCTTACGGAACGCTATAACGATACGTACCTTGGCTATTATTATGATGCGGATGCCGATAATATTATTATGATGAAAAATAATGAGCTGACACGGGAGAGCGATGAGGACTGGGGACTTTATGTCAGTATGACAAATTTTTTGCAGGATACGGATTTTACCAAAGCGGAGAATTATGAGTCGGTCAGCTATGTCATTGATTTGCAAAGTTATATAGACTACTATGCCACAGAGATTTACATCGGCAGCTATGCGGACTGGCCCGGTACAAACGAGGCTTTTTGGAGAGTGCGCAAACCTGCAGAAAATACAGGAGCGGGGGTAGGGTACGAAGACGGAAGATGGCGCTGGATGCTGTTTGACGTCAATACCAGCGCGCTGCGGGAAAGTGTGGTGGAGAAGGATGTGCTGGCTCATACCATGGAGCGGAGTCCCGTGTTTCACAATTTATGTCAGAGCGATGCGTTCAAAAAGCAGTTTACACTTACACTGATGGATCTTGCCAATGAAACATTTTCTGAGAGAAATACAGAGCCGGTGATTGAGGAATGGCTTGCGCTGATGAAGGAGCCGACGGAGACACATCTGCGGCGGTTTTACGGAGAAGAAAGTCTGTACCGTTTTGATGAGGAGGTAGCGGATATCCGAGCTTTTCTGGAACATAGAAAGCCATATGCCGTGAAGTATCTGAAGGAGAATTTCGGACTGGAAGGTGTGTCTGCGCCCGTTGAAATAGAAACGACGAATGTTCTCGCAGGGCGCATTGTTTTAAATACGATAACGCCGACTTTTGACGGACAGGGAGAATGGAAAGGGGAATACTTTACGGATTATCCAGTCACACTTTCGGTAGCTGTCAATGAGGGGTATCGTTTTGTGGGATGGGAGATCAGCAAGGGGCAGGAGAAGGAAACAAGCATGGAAACCTCGCTGGAATTGGAGGTACCGGAAAACGGTCTTCGGCTCAGGGCGGTGTTTGAGAAAATATGAAATACAGGGGATATGATTTTATGCGGAAACGAATGAATGTATACCTTACAACGGGCAGAAAAAACTATAAATATGCGTATGTTGCAATACGTTCATTATTTGAGCAGAATCGTGATTCAGAGATCTACTTATATATTGTATCAGAGGATCTGGAGGAATCTGATTTAAAATATGAGATGGAGCTGGCTGAAACATACGGAAATCACATTGTCATATTGCGGTTTGATGAACGGGAAGCCGAAAAATATATTACATTTGGGGAAAAGGATCACTGGCAGGTGGGAGCCATGTCCAGCTATTGGATGTTCCATGAATTGCTGCCAAGTGAAGTGGACCGGATTATTGTGATTGAATCGGATACGGTAGTGGTGGGAGACTTGTCAGAAATCTACAACATGGATTTTGAGGACGCCTATGTCATCTGTCCGGGAGAAGAGCATAAGCCCGAAAATCATAGGAAGTTTATGAGGCGTATAGGGGGAGAGTGTCTTACCTTTGTACTTTCTCTTTACAATGTGAATCAGATTAGAAGCGACTTTACGCTGGAAGACTTTTTACGGACAGACGGTGATATTAGAAAGAAATATGGGAATTCCATGATGGAACTTACTTTTGGGCTTCTGTTTGCGGGAAGGATTAAATATGTTCCGGGTGCGGTTTCATGTATTGATGAAAATGAAAGATATATGGAAGAACTGGGCTATGATTATATAGCAGAATGTGAACGGACAGCAAAGATTATTCATTTTTCGTCTTATAGTGATTACAGTAAACCATGGAATCCGGTATTTCTGGTTCCGGGCTATGCGGTCTGGTGGAAATATGCGGTAGACAGTCCTTATTATAGGGACTATATACAAAATCAGTGGCAGATTTACGGAAAGACCAGAAAAAAGCAGGAGCAGATTGCCCGGAACGTTACCTACCGCAATATACTTATATTTACGCTTTTGTTTATGACTGCCGGATTGACTATAATGGGATTGATCTGGGGGAATGGGATAACAGATGCCATTATTATAATTCTGACGGCAGGTGTTTCGGCAGGCATGGCGATTCTGGCTCGCAAATTGTCAATTATTGCGGCGAATTTATGTCAGCTTCGTGAAAAGCGATAATGATTTTATCGCCGTTCACATAGCAGGAGTAGAGCGAATTTGCCATAACCGGCACAGCGGATGCAACAATTTCCCTGTCTGCATCCGTGTCTTTTTCGATGGTTAAATCATCCTGTAAATAGTGCAGGACATAGGCACCGCCGATCCACCCATCATTTGTAAAATATTCGGGGAGCAATGCCCCGGTCAGGGGATATTTATCGCGAAACATTTGTGTACGCTGGGAAACCGGCATTTTTCCAATGAAAGAGACACAGGAGAAGTCTCCGTCTGCATTGATCGTTTCCAGATCATGCGCTACATGATATACGATGTATTTTGCGTATTCATTATTGTTATTCACGGCATTTCCATAAGAGTAAATATTTGTGTAATGATAAAGGTTGCATAAAATGAGCAGCCATAACAGAGGGCGCATTAAGACAGGCTTCTTTTTTGCGAAATGCAACAGAAGGATTCCGAGATAAAACAGAAAGCCTCCCAGCGCTATAAATATTCTGAGTTTCAAAGTCTGCTGCTTAAGGAGCATCAAGGGCAAAAAGGAAGAAATAAGGACACAGAAAGGGGAAAGGAGCAGAAAGGCAATATCAACAGCCCTGCGCCATCCTCTGTTTTCCTCTTTCCGGCAGTGCAGCACGACAGATAAAGTCAGGATCAATATAATGAATAGTGCCAGTATCATTCGGTACCACAGGGCGGTTTCCGAAAGGAATTCCGCTATATAACGGCAGGTGGCAAAAATATTCTGGAAGATCAGCATGATAGATTCGGGCTTCAGCTCAAGTGTCTGGGAGGCTGCGTGGCGCCAGTCAGAATGGCTGACATAGTGATTGGCAATAACCAGTTTATAGACAACGGCACCTCCACCAATACCAAAAATCCGAAGCCCTTCATGGGCATAACTCACTCTTTTTTGTTGAAATAATACAAAAAAGACGTTGATGATGAACAAAATGAGACACATTCCGAGGGCGGCCTGGTATAGTGACATCAGAGCCATACTCAGAAGCGATGAATAAATAAACATCTTTGCTTTTGAAACGGTATCCGGTATGGAAAAAATGAGAAACGGAATACCGAGAGCAGCGAACATTACCATGGAACCGTATCGATAAGACAGGCATTCCAGTGCAAAGGGATTGCCTATAATGAACAACAGTACGGTTAACAGGGCATAGCGGTTAGATATGAAGTCCAAGTTTGTTTTGGCGTACAGGATCAGTGTATAGGATAAAAATAAGACTGCCAGAATTAGTGGAAGGGGCGCGGTATCTGTGACTGGCCCGCCGCCGCACAGTGCAAGAACAAGATACTCTCCTAAAGGACGACCGTCGCCTTTCAGACCGATGCTCCCCCGTAAAGACCATCCCTGATCGTCTTTAAAATACAAATTGATCAAAATAATGGGAAAGATGTATAATAAACTCAGCATTGATAAGAGCAGATAATTTATTATATTTTTTTTGTCAAGCTGATACCATTTCATCGCCGGCTCCTCTGGGTAAAACATGCGAAATCCTAAACTAATTGTTATGTTACAAAATATTACACAATATTTTATAAGATATCTATTGGAGTGTCAAGACTGGTTTGCTGTTGCGTCTGGGGCGCGTATACATTATAATGTCAATGGCAGCGGTTCATGCAGATTTAACTGGAAGCGGAGAGGGGATTATATAGATGAACATAAGGAATATAAGGAACATAAGAGATATAAGGGACAGACACAGGCTGCTATTTTCGGTTGTTCTGGTTACTGTATTGCTGATGTTGACATGGGCGTTTATCCCGGTCACATTTGAGTCGAACGACGATGCATTTTTGATGAGTTTTTTATCGGGGGCAAAGACAGGGAGGCCGGAAGCGGATACGGTATTCAACCTGTTTTTGTGGGGAAAGATTGTATCCTCCTTGTATCTTTTAAATGCCGGAATCCCGTGGTACCCTCTTGTTTTTTCACTTCTTATCGCATTGTCTCTGATTACAGTCTGTTACTGCGTTGTGGTATCTTTTCCTAAGTGGGGTGGGAGTTTGTTCTGCCTGCTGTATTTTTGTATGTTTTCATATTATTCTGTTATTTTTCAGTATACAGTGGTATCTGCGTATTGTGGAGTAGCCGCCGCATCTTTGTTGTTAACTGATCAAAAGGCGGAAGATAGAAAACATGTCATTGGAAAAAATATTATGATTTTTTCTTTCACATTTTTTGCAGCTAATCTGCGAAAAAAGGTAGGTGTATATTTACTGCTGGGCAATGCGGTGTTTATAATTTGTCTGGAAATACTTAGGTACTTTATCAAGGCTGCTGACAGACAGAAAATAAAAAAAATGCTGTTCTCTTTTCTTACAATGTGCGCTGCGGCAGGCATTGCTGTTGTTGCCCATGATATTCGGTATAAAACGGGGGAATGGGAGACGTTTCAGGAATATAAATCAGAAAGAGTGCAATTCACAGATTATGCCAAATTAGATTATGAGTCAAATAAAGACTTGTTTGATAAAATTGGATGGTCGGAAGATTTTTATGAGTTGGTAAAGCGTTGGTTTTTTATGGATGAGTCAGTGAATGCCGAAACGCTTGGGCAGATAAATGAACACAATGTGAAGGGGTCCATTCGTGTAGGCAGAAGTCTTTTGCACGAATGGTTTCCGGCGATAGAGTTTCAGGTTAAGGTGTGGGTGCTGCTGTTGGCATTTCTTTTGGCGGATGCAGTCATACATCGGGAAAAAAGAGGCAGGAGGAGTATTGTTTCTTTCTTGTGGCTGTTTATATGGTTTGCAGAGACACAATATTTTGGCTATTCCGGCAGAATTATAGAGCGGGCTTTTGAGACCTGGACATTGTTTGCGGTGGTTGCGTCGGTTTTGGGATCAGCGGCGGAATGCCGGATGGAGGAGGATGGGAAAAAATATATTGCAGAGAGTATTGCAATACCTGTTATATTTCTGGCACTTTGTGTAGCATGTACGCAGTATCCAAGCGGGGGATATCGTAGGGCAAAAGCATTCTCATCGGCGAGGGATGCAGTAAAAATAACGCAGGCGAATATGGAAGACTATGTGATGGAGCATCCTGAAAATATTTATATATATGGGACGTCTCTGCCGGGAGAAGGAGACCCGTGGAGAGTGTATAAAAAGGGACAACCATATAATTTGATGTTCTGGGGTGGGGCTTTCTACAATTCTCCTCTTTACTATGCGCAGCTAAACAGGAACGGGCGGGATCATTTATTTACGGATGATTTTTTTGGGGACAATGTTTATTTCATTGCGAGAAAGGAACCCGATGAGAATTTGCGCAATGTGATGGAAGAAAAATTTCCGGGCTGTACTTATGAGGTTACAGATGAAAAGGACGGATTTATAGTTTATAAGTATTTGAAATAGGATGGGGCGACAGGCATATGGAAAAGAAACTATCATTTGTGATTCCCTGTTATAAGTCACAGAAAACGGTAGGAATCGTGATTGAAGAAATAAGGGAAATGCTTAATAAAGAGGCGAAATATGATTATGAGATCATTCTGGTAAATGACGGTTCACCCGACGACGTGTGGGACGTCATCAAGGAATATGCAGATCAGGACAATCATATTTTAGGTGTGAATCTGGCGAAAAATTTCGGGCAGCACAGTGCAGTTCTGGCAGGATATCATTATTGTACGGGGGACTATGTCATTTCGCTTGATGATGACGGACAGACACCTGCAGGGGAAGTGCCTAAATTGCTGGACGAGCTGGAAAAGGGATATGATGTTGTCTACGCGAAGTATGAGGAGATGCATCAGAAAGCGTTCAGGCGATGGGGTTCTGACTTTGCCAGACGTATGTCCGATTATATATTTGGTGTGAAGGGTTATTATACGGGCAGTTTTTTTGTGGCACGCAAATATGTGATCGAAGAGATGATACGATACAACAATTGTTATCCATACCTTGGGGGCCTGGTTCTCAGAACCACCAGAAATATCGGATATGTTTCCGTACAGCACAATGACAGAATGACGGGAGTATCTGGATATAATCTGAAAAAGCTTTTCTCACTCTGGTTTAATGGATTTACGGCATTTTCGGTGAAACCGTTGGAAATCAGTACCTATATTGGATTTTTTATTGCATTTATCGGCTTTGTCTACACGATTGTCATTATAGTGAGGAGACTGTTTATCCCGGAACTGGAAGCGCTTATTCCTTACGGATGGAGTTCCCAGACGTCCATAATACTCGTGATAGGCGGGCTGATATTAATTAATATGGGACTGATGGGTGAGTACATTGGGCGTATCTATATATGTATCAACAACGCCCCGCAATTTGTTGTAAAAGAAGTGTGTGGAAAGCCCGGAGAGAAGGAGAAATAGATGTACCGCGTAGAAGATAAATACAACTGTACAGACGCGCAGCTTGTGACGCTCCAGTCGCGCATGGAGGCGGTGTTAAAGCCGGATGTCAACGAGGGTGGGGCGGAAGGGTACCGTGTCACGAGTCTGTATTTTGACGATCTGACGGATTCCTGTCTGCAGGACACGGTGGACGGCGTAAATCGGAGAAGCAAATATCGGATCAGGATTTACAATGACTCGCTGGATGTGATTAAGCTGGAGGTAAAAACTAAGCGGGATAACCGCATTATGAAAAGATCCAAGACGGTCACGAGGGCACAGATGGAGAGTCTGATGCGCGGAGAGTGCATAGAGGACAGCGCTTCTGACAGCGATCCGGCGACGCTCTTCAATCTGGCGATCCGGACGCAGGGGCTTCATCCGAAAGTGATTGTCGCCTACGAGCGGAAGGCTTATGTGTATGAGCCGGGCAATGTGCGGATTACCTTTGACCGCAATGTGCGCGCGAGCAGCCGGGTGGAGGCGTTCGGACAGAAAAATATCAGCTATGATTTTTTGCGGGAATATGATAAAGTGTTAGAGGTAAAGTACGATGCGTTCATACCAGACTTTTTGCTGCAGCTTCTGGAGACGGGCAACATGCAGCAGTCGGCGTATTCAAAGTACCAGTTATGCCGGGAGTGTGCGGCGCTATAAATACCATACATAAAAGGAGAACGACCATGTCAATCAAGGATGTAATTAAAAACAGTGTATATGAAAGTCTGGGAGGCGGCACGAATCTCTCCGCGAAAAGTATTTTGCTGCTTCTTGTCATTGCAGCGCTTGTGGGGCTTTATGTTTTTGCCGTGTACAAGTTTTCTTCCAAGTCAGCCTTTTATTCCAAGGATCTGAATGTGACACTTGCGGGTATGCCGATTATCGTGGCGGCGATTATGATTGCCATGCAGTCGAATCTGCTTGTTTCGCTCGGTATGGTGGGTGCGCTGTCCATTGTCCGTTTTCGTAACGCGGTAAAGAATCCGATAGATCTTTTATATCTGTTCTGGTCAATCAGCGCCGGTATTATTGTGGGCGTCGGGTTATATGTGCTCGCGTTTGTGCTGTGTATTGTAATGACGATCCTGCTTCTGGCGCTTGATCTGGTGCCGAATGCGAAAGCCCCCGATCTGCTTGTGCTCCGGGCGTCAGCGATGGATATTGACTACGAAGAGCTGGAGAAGCTCTTAAAGGGAAACTGCAGGTATCATAAAGAAAAATCAAGATGTATCAAAAACGGCGAGGCGGAAATGATTATTGAAGTGAAGACTGCGAAGAAGGAAGAACTGCTGGAGTCGCTTTCCAGAGTGAAGTGTCTGACGCAGATTAATTGTATTTCCCACGACGGAGAGTGCAGGGTATGATTTTAGATTTTGTCGGAGCTCTGTTTTATATTGGCGTTGTTTATCTTGCCGGACAGTGGACGGTTACATGGCTTTATAAAAACAGGGATGAGGAATCGGCAGACTGGCTTTCCTTTGCGGTGGGATTCGCGGAAATGACAGTGATGTCAACTTTCCTGTATTTTACGTGCCGTATGCCGGTCTGGGGGATACGGACTGTCTGGCTGCTGCTGGGAGCGGTGTCAGCTTTTCTTCTCGTAAAACAAAAACGCTTTTCAAGATCGGGAATAGCGGTTCTGGGATGCGTGACAGGGTTATGGCTGGTCATGCTTCTTCCCGGACTGATCGGGGGAGACCAGTATTATGTGTATAGGGGAAACTGTACTGACCAGCAGACATATGTCGAGGAAACGGTGGCAATGTCAATGCATCCGATTGGCTGGTATGAGAGCCGGACAGAGGCACAGATAGGAGAAGTCAGTGATGTCCTGTGGCGTGGATACCGATGGATGCTTAAGGACAGACCATCTGCAGGGCTGATGATTGCCTTGTTGCGGTGGAACAGCCGAGGAGAAATTTACTGGGTAGTTTATCTGTTCAGAATGTTCGTACAAGCGATGATTCTGCCGTCGCTTTTCTTTCTGCTTCAGGTGACAGTTCAGAGGCGGGCAGGAAAACAGTGGCTGCGAAATGTCTTGGGAATTGTGGCGGCGGCATTGTACTGCGTGGGTTTCTGGGGGCAGATTCAGTATGATATTGACGCTGTGTCGCAAATGTCTTCCATAGCAGTTCTGGTTGCGCTCACAGCAGTCTTTTTTCAATATATGCAGGGAATGGCAGATGGAGAGACGTGCAGCAGGAGACAGTATGCGCTGCTTGTACTGCTTGCGTCTGCAGGGCTGGCGCTCTATCTGGAAAGCGCTCTTGTACACGGGGCGCTGTTTCTGCTGTGTGGTCTGGTTCTTTTTGCGCGCGAAAGGAAAATGCCCGGGTGGAAGCAGGGTATACAGACAGTTTGTATACCGGTTCTGTCACTTTTGATTACCGTTGCGTCCAATTACAGGATTACGGTATTTCTGAAGAGTCAGATTTACTCGTCGGTTGACGACGGGCGGCAGGCATGGGCAGACTATTTTAACAAATGGTGGCTGGGCAGATACGGACTTGATGACGGGCGGATTACCGGACCTGTCAGCAGGCTGACAAACTGGATTTTATCTGTTTCCGGCATGTATAATATGACAGTTAATTACGACAGGTATTACGGGGCGGTGGCGCTGATTCTGACGGGGCTGGCAGTATTACTTGCATGTCTCGTTTTATTCTGTCTGGTCAGACCTGTTTTTGAAAAGATGGAACGGTCCGTATGGATGCTTTGGATTGCCGTGCTGACGGGAATTGCGATTGTGATAGGCATGTGTCTGTGCGAAAAATATTGGAGCGCCGGGAAATTGCTGTATTATGTATCTCCCTATTTGTATGTCTTTTTTTGTATGCCGGTGCTGCAACTGGAAAATTTCCGTAAGGTGACGGCTAAACTGGCGATTTTCCTCACGGCGCTGATGCTGTTTTCCAACGCCAGAATGGTTCTGGCAAGAGCCTACGATATGAAAGTGAACTGGGCGTGCTCGGGTTACCGTGGGAATTATCCGTCAGACATGATTCCGGGGCTGAAGCACTGGGCAAAATTTACTTTTGACACAGAGGAGATAAAGGAAGCTGACGGCGTCGTCATCCGCGATTTAGGAATGGTGTCGGATCACCAGTTTTACCTCCAATATCTGAAGGTGAAGCTGACCTGTGCGGATATTCCGTTTATTCCCGAGAATGATGTCAACTACTATGGAAATAAAGTTGAGGCGTCAGAAAAACGGTCTCTGGAGGGGAATATATTGACATTGGAAGCGGTGGCGGATGAGAACGGAAGATATGAAATCAGACAGACTGCGGATCAGTGAGCGGATGGTGAAGACAGTCCGGGACATTTTTAGAGAATTGGGATGAAAGCGCAAAAAATCCTTGCAAAAACAGGGCTTTTGTTGTAAGATAGGCTTGGCCTGCTGTATGTAGAAAAATCCGAAAAAAGGTAAAGGAATTTTACGGCAAATAATGGCACAAACGATTACAAAAAAAGAATTGAACAGAAAGACGGTTGTTGCAGGATTTTTCTTTGTTTTTATGCAGCTTCTGGTACGTGGCGTTACTTTCCTCATAACGCCTTTTTATACAAGACTCGTATCGGTATCACAGTATGGGGAAATTCGTGTCTATGAGTCGTGGCTGCTGATCATTGTTCCAGTGCTTTCACTTTCCCTGTACAGAAGCGTTGAGAGGGCAAAATATGATTTTGAAGAGGATTTTGAAAAATTTGTCGCTTCTGTGCAAACGCTGTCTTATCTGTTAACTATTTGCTGTTTCATGCTCATCAGCATTTTTATGAGAAATGCGTTTATGGATTTTTGCGGAATGGATGGGCTGATGTACATTTTTGCAATTATGTATACGGTTTCGCACACAGGGGTTAACTTTTTTCAGCGCAGGGAGAAACAACTGCTCAGATACAAAAGCAGCGTGACGTTAACTGCCTGCATGATGCTTCCAGCCATTATTCTTTCCGTTTTTCTGCTGTACTGGGGAAACATAAGCGGAAGGCAGAATGACCTTGTAGACCTCAGAATAATTGGATATTTTACACCGCAGATTATAGGCGGTGTTCTTGTGGCATTTATTATGTGGAGGCAGGGAGGCTTTAAAATTAATACAAGGTATTGGAAATATGCCGTGGTGTTTAGCCTTCCCTTGATTCCGGAAACGCTCTCTATCCAGATCATGAACCAGTCGGACAAAATTATGGTTCAAAAGATGGTAAGTTCTGAATGCGCGGGGATTTTTACACTTGCGACTACAGTATCTTTCATCATCTGGATTATAGAGAATGCCGTTTGGGATGCATGGCTTCCGTGGCTTTATGAGAAGATATCAAGAAGTGAGATAAAGGACATTCAGAAGCCTTGGGATTACATCGTTTATACTTTCGGTTTTATTTCGTGGGCATTGGTCATACTTGCTCCCGAAATAATTTTGATTTTAGGGGATGCAAAATATAAAGAAGCGGTGTATCTGGTGGCACCTATGGTGACGGGCACCTTATTCCGCTTTTTCAGTAACAGCTTTACGGCGGTTGAAAATTATCAAAAAAAAACGCTTTATTCCGCAGCAGGCACGATGGCAGCCATGTTGGTGAATGTCTTGCTCAATCTGATTTTTATAAGATATGTGGGATATCAGGCAGCGGCATATACGACGGCGTTCAGCTATTTTATCCTGCTTGTTTTGCAGGGAATCATTGAAAAAAGAATATGCGGCATGAGATGTGTGTCAATGAGCAGGCTTGTTATGCTTGCAATTCTCTTTTTTGTACTGAACGTAGCAACAATGGGACTGTACAGGGTAGATACTCATTTGCGATGGATAGTGTTCATGGCTGTAAGTGTTCTGGCAGTATGGAAATTATGGCCATCAACAAAAACTTTATTGGAACAGTTTAAGAAAGGGTAGGCGTCTGTAAATGCTAATATCAATATGCATACCATGCTACAAATCCTCTAAGATTCTTCCGGTTGTGGTTGAAGGGATTAAGCATGAGTTTGAAAAGCGGGAAGAGGATTATCAGATCGTGCTTGTCAATGACGGCTCCCCGGACGGCACGTTCGGCGTTATTTTAGAAATGTGCCAAAAAGACAGCAGAATAACGGGTGTAAACCTATCCAAGAATTATGGGCAGCCATCAGCAAAACTTGCTGCACTGAAGCAGGCAAAGGGGGATGTTATCGTATTCATGGACGATGATGGGCAGCATCCGGCAGAAGGTATCTTCAAGCTCGTGGACAAGCTGAAGGAAGGATACGATGTAGTATATGCGGATTTTAAGAACAAACAGCATAGCGCCTTTAAGCGGTTTACAAGTAATCTTCATAACTCAATAGCGGAATTTATGGGAAATAAGCCAAAGGGTGTAAAGAGATCTTCTTTTACGGCGTGGACGAGGACGGTTGTGGATGCGATGCTGACTTATAAAAGCCCGTTTATATCCATTGGCTCTTTTCTGATGACTGTAACGAGCAGGTATGCAAATGTGGAAGTGGAGCACCAGAAAAGATTGGAAGGCTCATCGGGATATACGCTGAAAAAACTGGTTAGGATGTGGATGAATATTTTTATAAGTTTTTCCATGATGCCTTTACGTGTAGCTACCTATCTGGGGTTTCTGTTTTCGGGATGCAGCTTTCTGGGGATTATCTATCTTTTTGCCCGCAGGTTCATACACCCGATTAGGGTATCGGGATATACAAGTACCATGCTTGTGATACTTTTTGTGGGAGGAGTGCTGATGGTAATCCTCGGGATCATGGGGGAGTACCTCGGCAGAATATATATGACGGTGAGCGGTATGCCACAATACTATGTTCGAGAGGTAATCAATGGAACGGACGATAACGAATGAGTTTATAGATGTCATGTGGGATTTTTCTCATAAAGAGATTCCGCGGGAAATAATAGATGAATGCAAGGTAAGTCTTTTGGACTATATTGCCTGTGCTAATTTGGGAGCAAAGCTGCTGTATAAGGAAAACAGGGAATGGCTCAATTCATTTGGCAGGAATAGTGGATGGTCATCCGTGATTGGCATGAAAGAAAAGGTTAATGCAGGCTGTGCAGCCATGTTAAATGGGGTCAATGCCCATTATATCGAGCTGGATGACGGTCATCGTTACGCAATGCTTCATCCCGGAGTGCCCGTGATAAGCGCCCTGCTTGCCGCAGCGCAGGACAAAGGACTTGATGGCAAGAGTCTGGTGCGGGGAATTGCGGCTGGATATGAGGCCACAATCCGATTGGCAAAGGCAGTCCAGCCGGAGCATAAGCTGAGAGGCTACCACGCAACAGGAACATGCGGGACAATAGGAGCTGCAATCGGTGTTATTTCTGCTCTTGGCTTTCCCAAGGAGTTGTGGAACACTGTGATTGGAGCTGCAGCGACGTCAGCTGCGGGATTGCTGCAGGTGATAGACGACGGATCAGAATTAAAGCCTTTCAATGCCGGAAGGGCTGCGGCATCGGCGGTAGAGGCTGCGTATTTTGGAATGAGCGGGCTTAAGGGACCGACGGATGTGCTGGGAGGAAAGAGAGGGTTCTTCACGGTAGCAGGCGGAAAACTTGACAGGGATGTGCTTTTGGAAAGAAATGACGCATATGCGATAAAGGGTATTTACAGAAAACCCTATGCCGCCTGCCGCCATAGTCATGCTGCAATAGAGGCAATGCTGAATATATGTGGTGTAAACGACGTAAAGTTTGGGGATATACAGAAGATTGAGGTGCTGACATACGGTCTTGCAGTAAAGGGGCATGAGCATACGGAGATTATAGGAGCAGGTTCCGCAAAGATGAGCATCCCCTATGCGGTCTGTGCAGCTGCGAAGTATGGAAAGGTTAATTTTCAGGAGTATGAGAGCAGCTGTCTGAATGACAGAGATATTCTCAACTTGATGAAATGTGTGTCGGTAAGAGAAGACGAGGAGCTTTCGGGACTTGTCCCGAAGAAGCGGGCAGCGATTGTAAAAGTTATCACGGCTGGCGGTGAGTATAAAAGCAGGGTTGATTATCCGCTTGGTGAACCGGAAAATCCAATGAGTAAACCGATGATGGAAGAAAAATACCGGTCAATGATGGATGCGGCGGACAAAACAAAGGCTGAAACAGAAGATATTTTGGATGATGTTTATCATTTGGAATCAAGGCTTGGCAATTTATTAGAAAGCATTTAAGGATGGTGCAGGATGGAAAAGACAAGAGAGTTTCTGAAATCTATCGGGATGCCGGGTGGCGATGCATATGATTTGAAGCGATCGGAAAGACGATTTAATGACGGAGGCCAGTATCGGTTTGAGGTGCCGGGCATACAGGGTCCGGGCGTAATGAAAGCGCTGCTTGAAACCCTTGACAGCTACGGGACGCCCATACATCGTGTAACGCAGACAAAGGGTATATGGACTTTGCTGGATAATGAAATCGAAGAAATGGTGAATCTGTCCAGAGCGTATCATGTGCAGCTGATTCTTGCCATAGGGCCAAGGGCAACCACGGATACGAGTGCATCCGTACACACTCCGGAAGGACAGAGGATGGGCTACCGCCTGCGTGGGCAGGAACAGATTGTGCGTGCGGTAGAGGATGTCAAGAGGGCAGCAGGACTTGGATGCCGTGGATTTATGGTATATGACGAGGGCTGCCTCTGGCTGCTGAATGAAATGCGCAAAGCCGGCGAACTGCCTGAGGACTGTCATTTCAAAGTGTCGGCTCACACGGGACATGGGAATCCATGTTCGGCACATTTGCTTGAATCCATCGGTGCAAATTCTTTTAATCCCGTGAGGGACATACAGATACAGATGCTTGGGGCGATACGCCAGGCGATCAGTATACCGATAGACATACATACGGAGAACCCCGATTCATCGGGAGGGTTTATCCGTCATTATGAGGTGCCGGATATGATAAAGGTAGCTGCTCCGATCTATCTGAAAACGGGTGGCTCTGTGGCAAAAACACATAGCTGGGACACATCTGTGGATGATGCGAAGAAGAGGGCGAAACAGATTGTTCTGGTTAAGAGGGTTATAGATCAATATTATCCGGATGCAGTGATGTCGCCGACAGAATGGAAGAGTTGAGGGAGAACTGATGAAGTACACGGAAAATAACAATAATCATGTGGCGGTCATTTTAGGAGGAACAGTTCCACATGCGGAACTGATAAGACAGCTGAAAGACAGGGGGTACAGGACAGTACTGATAGATTATTTTGTCAATCCGCCTGCCGCGGCATTCGCGGATGTCCATTTGCGGGATTCTGCGATGGATTATGATGCCGTGCTTCGCATTGCAAAAGAATATCATGCGGATCTGATCCTGAGCTCCTGTCTGGATCAGCAGATCAATGTTGCGATGCGGGCTGCAGAAGAACTTGGCATAGCGCATCCTTTTTCATCGGAGACGGCGCGCAAGGTGACGGACAAAAAAATGATGAAAAAAATCATGATGGATAATGATATCCCTACGGCAAGATACCGTCTGGTTGACGATCAAGTGGATATAGCATCTATCAATCTTAATTTTCCGCTTATAGTGAAGCCTGCTGACAGCTGCGGTTCTGCCGGAATCTATCGCATTGATACAGACGATAAAGAGAAGTTTGACGCGGCAGTTCAAAAGGCAGCCCGGTTCAGCCCGACAAACAATGTATTGGTTGAGGAATATATTACAGGGACGGAAATGAGTGTTCACGGCTATGTTGAAGCGGGGGAAGCAAGAATTCTTTTCGGCACGTGTAAGATTTCGACGTTGGCCGGAGGGATAACGATGCAGCTTTCCAACCTATATATCCCCAGGCTGAAAGACAGTCTTCAGACCAAGCTGGAAACGATTGCCAACAAGATTGTGAAAGCCTTTGCCCTGCCTGCGTATACACCGTTGTTCATGCAATGTATCGTAAAGGGTGATGACATATATGTAATTGAGTTTTCGCCCAGAGTAGCAGGCGGCACAAGTTCGGAAGTGGCGAGAATATATACGGGTTTCGATTTGATCGGCTATTCCATTGATTCATACCTTGGGAAACAGACCACATATCAAGGTCGCAAATTAAGTAAGTATGTGTGTTGCTTTCCGATTTACGCCAGAGACGGCATTTTCGATCATATCACGGGTGCCGAAGAACTTCGCAGGGATGGAACAGTACATCACGAGATCCTCTTAAAAAGCAAAGGGGATCATATTGAATGGAGCAAACCGAGCAGTGCAAATGTGATGAAATACCTCATTGATGGAGACAGCGTTGATGAATGCTTTGATAAGTTGAAAAAAGCTGACGCGGCAACGGACATTATAGACAAAGATGGCAAATCCATGAGGGGAGGGGCATCACCACGATTGACGCACGAACATTTTTTGGAACGCTTGAGCGAATTGATATGAGGTGACGAGTAATGAAACATCATTATAACCAGCCGGATTCAAAATTCATGACAAAGCCTGTACATTTCGATAAATATACAGACTTAAAAATGCTCCGTTACTGTCTCGGAGCTACCATGTATATGCCCGGGACAAAGGATTTTTACGAAGCAATCGTAACAAAGAAATATCCGGGACTGACATCTTTTGTACTCTGTTTTGAGGATGCCTGCAGGGAAGAGGATGTGCCTGCGGCGGAAAATAATGTGATAAGGCTTCTTGACGCCTTAAATGAAGACATAAAAAGCGGAATGCTTCATCAGGAGGATATTCCTCTGTTTATTATTCGTGTAAGGAGTCTGGAAGAATTTCGGGGGTTTGCTGAGAGACTCACACTTGACAGGATAAAACTGATTACAGCATTTAATTTTCCGAAATTCAACAAAGAAAATGGCGATGCCTATTTCTCATACCTAAGAGAGCTGAATGATAAATACGGAGAAATTATTTATGGTATGCCAATTCTTGAAAGCAGGGAAATGGCGTATATAGAGACGCGGCTGCCGGAACTGATGGGGGTCAAGGAAATATTGGACAAGTACCGGTCTCTTGTACTCAATGTTCGTGTAGGCGGAACAGACTGGTCGTCGGTATTTGGGGTAAGGCGGGGTATAAACTATACCATATACGACATTCTTCCGGTGGCAGACTGTCTGAAGGATGTGCTGAATGTATTTGCGAGAAATAATGATTACAGTGTGTCGGGACCTGTGTGGGAATATTTCAGGGCTGAGCGGAGCATGAAGTTTTCGGAGCTGCCTGAGAGCGTAAATGCTTCCATATTCCGCCGGGAAAGGATGATTAACGATGCGGTTGATGGTTTGCTGAGAGAACTGCTTTTGGATAAGGCAAATGGCTTTATCGGAAAGACGATCATTCATCCTACGCATATCCCCTATGTAAACGGGATGCTTGCGGTAACACAGGAGGTGTACCGTGATGCATGCCAGATACTGGAGACGGATGGAGGCGTGATGAAGAGTGATAATGCAAATAAAATGAACGAGGTGGGGCCGCATAGGAATTGGGCTGAGAAGCTGTATATGAGGGCACAGGTCTATGGCGTCATAAAGGATGAGTCCTGCTATAAAAACTTATTTACTTTGGAGTAATTGTGGATGAAAACGATTTTGTTGTCAAACCATTACGAGGGAAAGCCAGTACAGATTTTGGAGGATGCTGTTGGAGGAGACTTTATCTTAAAGGTACTTAAGAGTGTCAGTCAGACGGAGTTATTGGAATCCATTTGTGAAGCGGATTATCTGATAAGCAGCGGCAGGCTGAAAATTGACAGCACTGTAATAGATCGGGCAGATAATTTATGTATGATACAAAGGACAGGCGTTGGTGTGGATCACATTGATTTGCAATGTCTGAAGGATGCTGGAATACCTTTGTATGTCAATGCGGGTGTGAATGCAAACAGTGTGGCTGAATATACGATCATGCTGATGCTCTCGGTATTAAAGAGAAGTTATGCGGTAAACTGTCAGATGAGGAATGGTATATGGAAAAAGCAGGAGACGGCTTTGAACACACATGAGCTGAAGGGTAGGATAATAGGCATTGTTGGCATGGGAAATATTGGCAGACGGGTGGCACAGATGCTGTCGGTATTCGGGGTGAAAATAATTTACGCCAGCAGAAGAAGGTTATCTCAGGAAGAGGAAAAAGCTCTGAACGCTTCTCATGTTGAATTAGAAGAATTGCTGGAGCAGGCAGATATTGTAACTTTGCACTGTCCATATAATGCGGCTGACGGATATTTGATAGCAGAAAAAGAAATTGCAAGGATGAAAGATGGTGCAATCTTAATAAATACTGCAAGGGGCAAACTTGTTAAGCAAAATGTTGTAGCACACGCACTCGCAACAGGTAAGCTGGCAGGTGTCGGGATAGATGTGTTTGAAGAAGAACCGCTGCAAGGCATTAGTGAGTATGCGGCCTTCGAGAGTGCGGTTCTTTCGCCGCACATTGCAGGACTTCCTTTTGAAACCTTTGTAAACATGATGAAAATGGCGGTGGATAATATCAGGGCATTCGACAGGGGAGATAAGGAGAGCATAGCGTCATCGCTTTATATGATTTAGTGATTGAAAGGATAGATTGATGAAGAACAGGCAGATGCAGTTTTGGAGGATTGTGTTTACCTATGTAATAACCTACTATCATTTGAATAATGCTTACGGGAAGACCACTTCGTGGTATATAGGAGTGGAGTTTTTCTTTATTGTATCCGGGTTTCTGCTTGCAAATAAGCTCCTGACATTGAAAGAGAACGGGAAACTGGAAGAGTTTACGGCATGGAGGTATACATGGACAAAGTACAGAAAATTCTTTCCGCATTGTCTGTTTTCGTTTCTTGTGGCTTTTGCAATAAAGGGAGTGTACCGTGGATTTGGTTTTAGAGATTGGGGCAGGGAATTTCTATTCCATATACCAGAGATTTTTCTTGTGCAAATGAGCGGGTTGAATTATGGACCTGATTATCCAATGAACAGCCCAACATGGTATCTGTCGGTAATGCTTATAGTGGGATATTTTATCTGGCTGTTTATGCGAAATGGGGCGGAAAGATACATAGAGGTAGTATGCCCGCTATCCATATTTCTGATTTACCCGTATCTATATCGGACATACGGTTTTATTGGAGAGCATTGGGAAGTAAACAACTTCATCCTCAACAGTGCCATATTAAGAGGAATAGCAGATATGAACCTCGGTGTTCTTGCCTGCGTATTTGTAAGGAAATTTAAGCTGGTGGGTAAAATCCGTATGGAGCTGATATCTGATACATGTTTGCTGTTTGGTGGGATACTTATGCCATACCTGTATTATAAAAGTTATTATGATTATTTGTTTACGATTCTTATATTCATTGGTGTTGCGGCAGGATTTTCCGGCAAGGAGATCAAAGTAAAAAGATTTGGAGGCAGCCTTATTGATAAGTGGGCGATGATTACCCCGGCAATTTATTTAAATCACAAGGTATTCAGGTCATTATTTGTAATGCAATGGCCGGAATGTAATATATGGGTCTATATTGTATGGTTTGTGTTTATAACGGTATATTCCATCTTCACATATTGGCTTGTAGGTAAAATTGTTGAAATCGTAAAGAAACACTTACCAGTGGGAATTGAGAAGGTTTAGCGACAGTGAATGTGACATTTCAATCCTGCGGAAGAAATGGAAGCAGTGATGGATGACGGGGCAGTTCTGATACTGGATGCAAAGAGGGAGTTATATCAGGAAAGCCGCAAATATCGGCGGGGCGAGAGGAAATATATGATACATTTGGAATTTCCCATAACGGCAGAGGAGACAGATAAACTTCATATTTTTGACCGGGTGCTTATATCGGGAAAAATATTTTGTGGGCGCGACGCGGTACTGCCGAAGCTGTGTGAAATGATAGAAGGCGGTGAAATACAGAAAGCACCGTTTTCTATGGAGGGGGGACTGATATTTCATACGGCAGTATCACGTGCTGGAGTGGGACCGACATCCAGCAATAAATATGAGATTGAGAGTACAATGGAAACACTGTCAAAATACGGGATAAGAATGCATCTTGGAAAGGGAGAACTGAAGCCGGAAACGGTGGAGGCATTAAGGCGTAATCATTCTGTATATGCGGTCATCCCTCCTGTTACGGCTTTATTGAATAGCAAGACAAAAAGCAGAAAATGTATAGCGTTCCCGGAATTGGGCATGGAGGCACTGTATGAACTTGATGTAGAGGATTATCCAGCAGTGATTGCAATCGCGCATGGAGAATCCATTTTTGGGAAGCATAACGAATAGCGGAGTTTTGAATATGACGACAGATGAACGAAAAACCATCGTTAACAGAATAAGGGAAACCGTGATTGATGCCGGCTCTACGTTTTCGGCGGATAAATTTACATGCTATCGTGAGGCGGGAGCGGATGAAGATATGGAATTATCAAAATGGGCGATGGAAACGATTGTCGATAATGCCATGATTGCCCAAAGGGATAGATCCCCGCTTTGTGATGATACCGGAATACCGCATGTGATTATTGAGATTGGAAGAGACAGGAGTATTTCAGGAGAGTTCTTAGATGCTGTGTATGAGGGGATTATGGAAGGGTTAAGGAATCTTCCGGGGCGCCCTATGGCAATTAAGGGAAATGACACGGAGCGTATAAGTCAGTCCGGTGGTCTGGATGAGCGGTCGGAGGCGGTATGTCCGGCACCTTTGATGCTGGAGAAATCAAAGGAAGCTGACAGGCTTAAGGTGACAATTCTGATGCAGGGCGGCGGACCGGAAATTCGCGCAAAAACTTACAGAGTCTTTCATAAGCACAGTATGGATGCGGTTATTGATGAAATTGTTTCATGGGCAGAAGAAGCTGTTGGCCAGCTCGGATGTTCTCCCTGTACCCTTGCTGTGGGCATAGGCAGGTCGCATTATGAGGCAAGTTCGCTAATGCTGCAGGCGATGCAGGAGGGGGACTATGGTGTGCAGTCGGAATATGAGAAAAGGATTACGGAAAGGGTAAATGAAACAGGTGTAGGCGCCTTGGGACTGGGCGGCAGGCATTCCGTAATTGCTACGTTTCTGAAGGTCGGTCCGCAGAGAGCGAGTGGGGTGAGGATTGTATGTATGCGTCCCTGTTGCTGTTTTGAACCGAGGAAAGCGAGTGCAGAGTTTTGAGTACAGCAGGATAAGGGACGGGTTTATGAGAAGGTGGCTGACAAATGAATAAAAAATTTCGGGCAGCACAGTGCGATTCTGGCCGGATATCACTATTTAAATACAACTGTACAGACGCGCAGCTTGTGACGCTCCAGTCGCGCATGGAGGCAGTATCGGACGAGAGCGGGAGATTTGAGATCAGACTGGCGGAAAATTAAACAGGAAGCGGGAGAATTGTAGGGAATTTTAGGGAATTGACAAGTATTTACTTGTGTCAATTCTCTTTTTTATGGTATGATAGGGGTCAGACTGGTAGACATAACTTTGCAACCAAATAACAGGAGATGAGATATATGGCGTTTCATTTGATGGGACGGGACATAAAAAAACGGAGAAAAAATCGCGGCAGAGCCTTGGCACTGTTGCTTGGTCTTGTGCTTTGCGTGGCGGACGTGCCTCTGGCGGCTCTGGCGGCGGAGCCGGATGTGGAGACGTCTCTTTCTGAAAATCATATTGAGCCGGGCGAAGGCGGTGAACCCATGGAAGGAGAAGAGCAGAAGCCGGGCGAAGGCGGTGAACCCATGGAAGGAGAAGAGCAGAAGCCGGGCGAAGGCGGTGAACCCGTGGAAGGGGAAGGGCAGAAGCCGGGCGAAGGCGGTGAACCTGTGGAAGGGGAAGGGCAGAAGCCGGGCGAAGGCGGTGAACCCGTGGAAGGGGAAGAGCAGAAGCCGGGC
>CAJUJK010000001.1:182785-324672 GCA_910586705.1 uncultured Lachnospiraceae bacterium
GCAGAAGCCGGGCGAAGGCGGTGAACCCGTGGAAGGGGAAGAGCAGAAGCCGGGCGAAGGCGGTGAACCTGTGGAAGGGGAAGAGCAGAAGCCGGGCGAGGGCGGTGAACCCGTGGAAGGGGAAGAGCAGGAACCGGAGAAAGAAACGCCCGGTGATAAGGAAGACGAAGTGGAGGAGCCGGAGCAGGTTTCAGGGAATAATGTGGATTCGGTCTCGGAGAACGATGTATCTTCCGTCTCTGAAAATGACCTGTCTTCCATCTCGGAGAACAGTCTCGACGCAGAGCGGGAGACGCTGATCCGGCAGGCGCAGGAGGCTTTTGAGGCGCTGCTTTCAGAGAAACCGCTGATGGCGCTGCTTTATCATGCGGACGCCTATGACATCCGCAAAAAGGCGGATGCAAAGAGCGGCAAGGCGGCAACGCTGGAGAGCGGGCAGACTTTATATATACGGGGCGTGGAGATCACAGAAAATGACGTCTGGTACCGGGTGCAGTATTTTCTGGACGGTGCGGAGGGCACAGGGTACGCGCAGAGCTACTATCTGGCTTACGCCGATGAGGACTGGATTGCATGGGAGGAAGAATATCTGCTTCCGATTCTGGAACTGGGGGCGGAGACTTACGAAAATACGGCATATGGAATGCGGACGTATTCCATGATGACTTACGCGGCGGACACTTCGGATATCAGTGCGTTTCCGGGGTCTTACCAGTCTGCCCTGCGGAGTCTGAAAAACGCTCATCCGAACTGGACCTTTGTGCCGATGAAGACGGGGCTTGACTTTAATACGTCCGTGTCCAAAGAGATGGGAGACAAGAGTCTGATCCAGAAGACGACAGACAACGCGTCAAAGGGATGGGTGGGATCATTGTGTCCCAGCGAGAAAGGCTGGTATTATGCGACGCAGCCCGCGGTGGCTTATCATATGGATCCACGCAATTTTTTGACGGAAACCTATATTTTCCAGTTCGAGCAGTTGACGTTTAATGCGTCCTATCACACGGAATCCGCGGTGCAGTCCTTCCTGAACGGCACTTTTATGAAGGGAAAACTGCCGGATGACTCCGCGGGGCGTACTTATGCAAAGGCGTTCTATGAGATCGGCAGCGGCAGGAAGTTAAGCCCGATCCACCTTGCATCCCGCGTATATCAGGAGCAGGGACAGGGAACGTCAGGGCTGATTTCCGGCACCTACCCGGGCTATGTGGGATACTATAATTTTTTCAACGTGGGTGTGAACGGCGCCACTGACGCGGAGAAGATCAGAAAGGGTCTGGAGTACGCGAAAAGTAAGGGCTGGAATACCCGTTATAAATCTCTGGAGGGCGGCGCCGCTACGATTGGAAACGGATATATTCTGAAGGGGCAGGACACCCTTTATCTGCAAAAATTTAACGTGAATAAGAACAGCCCGCATGGCGTTTACAATCATCAGTATATGCAGAATATTCAGGCGCCCCGGAGCGAAGCGATCACCACGAAGAAAATGTATGCCAATGCCGGTTCTTTAAACAGTCCGTTTGTATTCAAGATACCGGTGTTCGACAATATGCCGAACGAGAGCGGTGGGACGGGGGAACCTGTGGATCCGGGCAAACCCTTGCGGAATATTTCTCTGGACAAGGAGACCGTCACCCTGCGCAGACCCGACACGGTGGTGGAGGATACGAAGAACTTAACCGCACAGGAAAAGGCGGAAAATGTTTCTACAGCGGATTTGCAGGTGCGTTTTGACCCGGCGGACACCACGGAGGACAAAACAATTGTGTGGTCGTCCTCCAATCCAAAGATCGCCACGGTCAAGGCGGATCCCGCAGATTCTTCCAGAGCGGTGGTGACCGCTGTGGGCACGGGTGAGGTGAAGATTACGGCGAAGGCGTCGAAGGCGGGGAACAGGACCGCAGTCTGCGTGGTCACGGTAATTGCGCCCATTTACAAACTGGAATTGTCGGATCCCGGTGCGGAGGAGGGCGCCACAGGGACGAATCTGTTTAAAGGGCAGAGCATCAGTCTGAATGCGGAATACTGGCCCAAAGATACCACCTCGGATCATGTCATTACATGGGGCAGTTCCAACGATAACGTGGCGACGGTGAAAAACGGCAGAGTGACGGCGCAGGGATCGGGAACGGCGAAAATTACGGCAAAAGTGGCAGGATATGAGGCGTCCCATGACGTGGCGGTGGAAGTCTGCAGCGTTATTTTCCATGACGAGAAGGGAACCGCGGGAAAGCAACTGTCCTTAGGCTACGGGGAAAGTGTAGGCAGGGAAAATATGCCGGAGGAGAAAGCGATTCCCGGCACGATTTTCCGGGGATGGTACACCAGAGCCGGCGGGCAGGGAAGCGTGTTTCTGGCGGATCAGCCTGTCTATGCGTCACAGACCCATGTCTATCCCCACTATCAGGATATCGGGTCGGACAAGGGATTTTATGTGATTCCCGTGGGCGACCAGACTTACACAGGCAGCGCGATCAAGCCGAAAGTGCATGTATATGACAGCACGGTGGCGCCGGACGGCAGTCTGCTCGTTCAGGGCGGCGGTCGGGCGGAGGCGCTGGAACTTGTGGAAGGCAGGGATTATACGCTGTCTTACAAAAACAACAGGAATGTGAATGCGGAGGGTGGCGCCCGCCCGACGATTGTTGTGAAGGGAAAAGGGAATTACACAGGGACAGAGTATGTCTATTTCGATATTCTTCCGAAAGCATTGACCGACCGCGATATCACAGCGGAGGACATCACGGTGGCTTACAGCGGCAGGACGATCAAGAGCGCGCCCGTTGTGTACCGTGACGGCAAAAAACTGGCGGTGAACAGGGATTATACGAGAAGCTACCCCCAGACAGGAACGGGAGCTTACTGCAAGACGGGTGTTTATCCGATCGTGATTACGGGCAAGGGCGGCTATACGGGCACAATTACGATTTATGAGACAATTACGTCGGACGTGCTTCTTGGCAAGGTCAGTGTGGCGAAAATTCCGAACCAGACTTACACCAATGAGCAGATGGAAAAAGAGGGAGGCATCCGCCCGGCGTCCCTGACAGTGACTTATAAAAAGCAGCCCCTTGTGGAGGGGGAACACTATACGGTTTCCTACAGCAACAACCAGAGTGTCGGCATGGCGACGGTCACGCTGACGGCAAAAGAGAACAGTGGTTATGCGGGAAGTAAGAGCGTGACTTATCGGATCGTCGGAACGTCCATTGCCAGAGCCAAGGTAGAGGGACTGGAAAATAAGGAGTATGTGGCAATCGATAAGGAACTGGATGTGGAAGGAGCGGCTTACGGGAAAGAATATGAAAAAATGCTGCAGACATCCGGCGCGTACAGACTGATACTGAACGACCGCGTTCTCACGGAGAGCAGAGACGGCAGGACGGGAGACTATGTTGTGTCTTACGAGGGCGCGGCGAAAAGAGGCGCGGTCAAAGCAGGGACGGCGACCATGGTATTCCGGGGAATCAATGAATTCAGCGGACAGCTTAAGAAATCCTATAAAATCCTGCCCTGTGAGATGGGCGAAGACAGGGTGGGAAGCGACTTTACGCTTTCCTACTATACCCAGGATGAGCCGGAAAATGTGAAAAAGCTGGCGGACCCGGACGGGATCACAGCGCCCTATGTGAAGGGCGGGAGCAAGCCGGTGGTTCTTCTGGCATACCGGGGCATACCGATGGAGCTGAACAAGGATTACCGGATCAGTTACAAAAATAATAATGCGCTGACTTCGGCGGACATGGAGGAGAAGAAACTGCCTGTATGGACCATTACCGGGAAGGGAAGTTTTAAGGGAAAACTGACGGGAACTTTCACCATCACGGACGGGCAGTTTGCCAAAGTAAGCGGTGACGGGCAGCAGAAGATTACCATGACACTCAAGGACGTGGTCTACCGGGAGAAGAAGGACGCTTATAAGACAAGGGCGACGCTCAGGGATGTGAGCGGTTCGGCGCTGTCGGCGGGCAGGGATTATGACAAAAATCTGCGGTATACTTACGAGGAAGCCGTCAGGATACTGGTTCTGGAAGATAAAACGCTGGTTGAGAAAGAGCGGAAAGAGGGAGAGCCGGTGGGAGAAACGGATATTCCGCCCGCGGACACTTCCATACGCGTGACGGTGCAGGGTGCAGGAAACTATGCGGGCAGCAAAGAGACGCCGCCGGAAATCTCGGCAGTTTACCGTATCGTATCGGCGGATATCGCGAAAGCGAAGGTGAAAGTGGCGGCGAAAAACTATCAGGATGGCAGACCTGTCACTTTGACGGCGGATGATCTGACCGTGACGATAAACGGCGCAGCCGAACCCCTTGTCTGCGGGAAGGATTATATCATAAAGGAAGAAAGTTATGTAAACCACACAAAAAAAGGCAAAGCGAAAGTCACCCTGCAGGGAATCGGAAATTACGGCGGGGAAAAAACCATTACCTATACCATCGGGGCAAAGACGATTTTGTGGTGGATCGGGCAGTAACTGACAAAGAGAGTCATGGAGTAAAATCTGTGGCTCTTTTTTTATTTGAAAGATTATCGTGTGTAGATTAAGATTTTCTTAAAACACAAGATGTAGTGTATTTTTTTCTTGCATAATACAATTACAGATGTTATAATCAAAACCATCATAGGGTGACATAATAAAATATTATGCAACTCACTGTGCAGATGACAACATGGAAGTGTGGAAAAACACGGCAGAAACAACTGATGTACGCATGGGGAAAAGGTGGAAAGCAATGAGAAAGAGAAGAGTATTGGCATTATTACTGGCGCTCAGTCTTGTGGTGAGCGGAAATGGCATGACGGTTCTTGCGGCGGAGCAGGGAGCGGACATGCCTGTTTCTGTGTCACAGGAAGAAACACAGGACATTGAAGATAATTCGGAAGAGAAGGAGGACGCTTCCGGCAGCACGGAAGAGGCGTCGGGAACAGAAGACACATCAGGGGAGACGAATACGCCGGAAGAGGGCAGTCCTTCTGATGAGGAAGGAAAGAACGAGGAGGGGGATACCTCGCAGAATCCAGAGAATCCCGATAACGCAGGGGAAGAAGAGCCTTCTGCACCGAAGGATGAGGATGGTGAACAGGACGGCGACAAACCTTCCACAGAGGATGGAGAGCAGAACGGCGACCAGCCTTCCACAGAGGATGGAGAGCAGAACGACGACCAGCCTTCCACAGAGGACGGTGAGGATGGAAAGCAGGATGAGGCACCCGACGCAGAGACGCAGGATCCCGCGGAGGATGTACAGGAACCCTCTGTCTCCGAAAATGATGTGGAAGAGGCGGAAGAGCCGGAGGAGGAATTAGAGGAGATGCCGGGCGAGGTCAGGATGATGACTTTTACCGACGCTTCGGGGATGCAGATTACTTTTGACGCTACGGCGGCGGAAGAGAATGCGGATAAGGTGACCATTACAGAGGATGGCGTGCTGACAGCGGTGGATGCCAGCGTAAAGGGCGTCATCGATCTGCGGAAAAAAGAGTTTACGGCGATTGGAGAAGGGGCTTTTTCCGGGAGAGCAATAACATATGTTATGCTCCCTAAGACTGTTACGAGTATAGGCAAGAGTGGATTTTCGGGATGTGCGAGTCTGAAAGGCATATCCATTCCTTCCAAGCTTTTGACAATCGGAGAGAGTGCATTTGAGAATTGTAGGATTCTGACGCAGCTGGCGATACCAAACAGTGTTACGTCTATTGGAGCGAACGCTTTTAAGGGCGATGTCAGATTGTTTATGGTAAATATGTCGAGCGCAGATTATTCCAGACTGGAGAGCATAGGGGACAGTGCGTTTGAAGGCTGTTCCGTTCTGGAGTTTTTCTGTTCGGATGATGACTATGACCTGCCGGATAGCCTTAAGACCATCGGTGCAAGTGCGTTTAAGAACTGTGCGAACATAAGGGAAGTGGATATGCCAGACGGAATCACTTCTCTGGGAATATCTGCATATCAGGGATGTATGGGGCTTCGGGAAGTGGAGATAGGAAGCAGTCTCGTTACGGTGCCGGAAAAAGCTTTTGCGGACTGCCCTAATTTGATTGAACTGGAATTTAATACGTCGGTGCTAGGCATCTACAAAACAATAAAAACATTGGCATTTGAAAATTGCAGCAGTCTGGCGAGTGTGGACCTTCCGCAGAAAGTATCCGCCGTAGAGACGGATGCTTTTAAAGGGTGCGCGAAGCTCTTGAGAATTTATATCAGGAAAGATGATGCCGAATTGGCGAATGGGGCATTCCCGAATAATAAAGAGAAAGGTATGTGCATTATTGGCTTCAAGGATTCGACTGCCGCAATCTATGCGAGGGAAAATGGTGAAATCCGGTTTATTCCCATTGATGAAACAGGGAGAGGAGACTATTATACCTATACTGCTGACTTGAAGTATCCGGCAGGAAAAATTGAAATCACTGTCACAAAGGAAAACAGTGCTTCGGCGACAGATATTAACAAGATTACCAACAAGGATGGGGTGGAGCCTTACAATGTGGGTGTAAAAGCCGGCACAGAGTGTTTTGTTATGATTAACTGGGGGCAGTATAGGGAGACAATGCGTCTTGTGCCCGGGTCACTCAGATGTAATGGGGAAGAGATTGATTATGATAAGTCCCGCGGTGTTTATCACTTTAACATGCCTGATGGCGGTGCTGCGATTACAGCGGAGTTTGAATTCATCGATAAAGAAAACATTGTTGAAGGTAATAAAGATACCATTGAGGGGCGGCTTTCCTCCGACGTGGATTATGATTTTGAAAGAAATATCGCTTACATGCAGGAGGGAAAATCTGCTAAATTCTATTTGATTAACATCAACAGTGGGAAGGTGACAAGAATCCCCGCTTCCAAAGTTACCTACCGCATTGCGCAAGGTTCCACAAAAGGGATTGTGTCGGTCGATAGCGAGGGCGAGGTAAAAGCGCTGAAGGAAGGAACTGCTATTGTGGAAGCGGTGGTCAGGACGAACAGCGGGGAGGTCATAAAGGATGTGACTGTTGTGGTAAAGGCATCGACCGGTATTGACCACATCAGAGTGCAATTAGACGAGAATAAATATAAGACGACACTGGTGGTAGAGAAGGACGAAAACGGATTAATTGACGGTGTTTCTCTTGCGACGACGAGAGTGGACGCAAAGGAATTTAAGTTTGAAATTGAGGCGGATGCGTTCAGCGCGGAAGATGACGACAAGATGAAAGTGGCGTTCAACTGGGTCAGCAGCGACACGAAGGTAGCCAGACTAAAGAAATCCTCTACGGCTGCCGGGGATTCCGATAATGAGATTACCATTCCGCGCGGCGCAGACGGCGAGGCGACGATCACTGTGTCGGCTAAGGGCAGCGATAACAGAAAGGTAACCAAGAAGTTTGTTGTCAGCGTACAGAATTATGCGCCGCGTCTGGCGGAGTCTAAGATTGTAGTCAACCCGAAGCAGACGGAAAGTGTGGCGACGCTGGGGATCATCGACGCATATGGTCATGACGTTGATACGACTAAGATAGTCGAAGCGTATGAAAATAAGCCGGGCGGGAATAAAGTCAGCGGTTTTACTTTTGAATTTGTAAAGAAAGACGGAGTGGTTTCTACCTATAAAGTAAAGGCGCAGGGCAGAGAGCAGGGCACCTATGATGTGAAGCTGAAGGTGTATGTAAAAGTCGGCACGGTATCAACTCTCTATGAGACGCCGCTTACGATTGTGATTAAGGAGTCCCAGCCGAAACCGACGGTGAGCTTTGACAAAAAGGCGGAGAAAATCAATCTGTTCCTTGCCAATGACGGAGTAGAGATTCAGCCGGTGATTGGCAAGCTGGGTGAGGATGTTGTCTCAGAGTTCAGTCTGGAGCCGTTGACGGAGAGCGGTCACAATAACTACGAGGACGATAAGAAGTTTACGGAAAATTTCCAGATTGATCCGAAGAAAGGGACGATTACCCAGAAGGCGGATAACCTGCTCAAAAACAAAGCGGGCAAGCCGGTGCTGACGGGTTATCTGGTACTCAAGTTTGAGGGATACGGGGATTTAAAGAAAAAGTATAAGATTACGATTCCGACAAAGACGACGGCTCCGGCGTATGTTTTAGACAGAACGACGGATACTTTCGGAACAGGATTCAGTACGGAACAAACTGTGTATCTGCAGCTTCTGGATAAGAAGACGAAAAAGCCGATTGAGTGGGACGACGGGTTTGCGGATGGCGTAACCGTGAATACAGATGCGACTACGTTCCTGTTCGCGAAACCGAAGATGGTTTCTGATGAGAGTGGGAAGTATGTCAATATTGAAGTGAAGATACCCGCCAACTCTGCGAACAAAACAGGTAAGCTGGTTATGCAGGTACGCAACAGTAAGTGGGCTGAGGGTAAGTCATTTAAGTATACCTACAATATCAAGATTGACAATAAGCCCCATAAGCTGAGCCTGAAGAAATCAACAATTACGCTGAATGCAAATTATCCCGAGCGGGCGGAGTCCTTTAAGCTAGTATCCAATCATCGTGATGTGGCGCTTACGGGAAAACAGTCGTTTGTACCGCAGCCGACGAAAAAGAATGCGGACGGATTCCAGAAATTGTCCGTTACCTGTGAGGATGGAGAGGGTACTATTTCCTTTAAATCCGGAGGACAGGACGTTGCGGCAGGCAATTATAAATACGTTTATACATATAATGATACTGCAGGCAAGGAAAATAAAGTGGCGTTGACGGTTAAGGTCAGCAAAGGGGCGCCGACGGTTTCGCTCAAAGGGACGAATGCCCTTAATCTACATGCGAAAGACGGAGAGCGGTATGTGGAAACTTCAGAAATGACCATGACCGTGAAAAATCTTCCGAATACGCAGAAGTACCTGCCGGGGACGGAACCCTCAGACAAGCCGGATGAAGGCAATACGGGTGACGACGGAAATCAGGGCGGTGAAAACCAAGGCGGCGACAACACGGGTGACGGCGGCAATCAGGGCGGTGAAAACCAAGGCGGCGACAATACGGGTGACGACGGCAGTCAGGGCGGCGAAAACCAAGGCGGCGACAATACGGGTGACGGCAGCAATCAAGGCGGTGAAAACCAAGGCGGTGACAATACGGGTGACGGCAGCAATCAAGGCGGTGAAAACCAAGATGGCGACAATGGCAGTCAGGGCGGCGGTACGACGGAAGGCGGTACAGGTACAGGAAATGAAAGTATAGGTTCCGATCAGACACAGCAGCCGGCAATGGTTTCTGCGCTGGCGCAGGCAGAGACAGTAAAGACGACATACGAGGCGACGAACCCGGAGTTTTACAGTCTTAATGCGGAGAAGACATTTAAGAGTATCCTGTTTACAACAAAGGGATATGAATCGAAGAACCCGTTGGAATATTTTGACTTCGAGTGGGTGGAGGATAAGGACGGCGCAGGCGGTAAGATCAGAATTTCTCTGAAAAAAGCGATAGAGACGAAGACCTATACCTTGACGATGAATCCTGTTTATCAGAACGGTGAGACGGGCAGCAGGAAAAATGAGATGCAGATGACCAAAGCTGTCAGCTTTAAGATCAAGGTATACGACAGCCCGATTTCATCTGTCAGGCTGAGCGCGAAAGGAAAGATAAATCTTCTGGACCGGCGTGCAGGGGATGCTAAGCCCGAAGAGTTTGAGTATACAGAGAAGAACGGTATCTGCTATACGCCTACGGTAGCCAATCTGAAGGATACGCTGAAAGAGGTCAGACTGCTTAGCGATTATCCGGGGATGGGTGATTATGCGGATGATGCAAAACGCAGTACACTGTTTGAGACACATATCACGGAGGACAAGAAATCTTTCTATATCGTACCGAAGGAAGGCGTTGATCTGGAAAAAGGCAAGACATATAAGGTGTATGCATGGTTGCTGATGGATGGTTATAAATTTGGATCCGCAACAGGGGACGGCATTTATACACTAACCCCGATTAAAGTCAAAACCGCGGAAATTTTACCAAAGGTGAAGACAGATAAGACGGCGGTGAACCTGTATTTGTCCAGCAAGGCATATGAGGCGACCTTTATTGTGGAGAAGAGCGATGAGAAGTCTATCGGCGCGATAGAGAGTGTCGCATTCGGTGAAAAAGATGAGAAGGCGAACGATTCCTTTACTGTCTGGGGCGTGCCGCGTGATGACGGCTCGCTGGAAGTCCATCTGAAACTGAAAAATGGGGTATCCTATGGATGCAACACTACGAATAGAATTAAAATGTATATTCAGTTTACGGGACAGGGAACGAATACGGCTGGTACGCCGATTACTATGAATGTAAAGATCAACAAGTAACGTGATGCGGCGGCCGGTTTCCGACCGCCGTATTGTTTTCCGGACTTTACGGGTTGAGAGGAGCGTGGTGAGGTTATGAAAAAGAAGAAGGTTGCGGCTCTGTTACTGACGCTGGGACTGGCTGTCAGTGGAAACGGAATGGTGACTCTTGCGGCGGAGCAGGGAACAGAGGCGCCCGCGGCTGAAACAAAGCAGGAACCGGCGGCTGTGGAAAAGGACGAAATGGCTGTGAGCAGAATCGTCAGCTTCACGGATTATACAGGAATGGAAGTGACCTATGATGCGAATATTTCCCTCGGCTATATATATGAGGTAGAGGACGCCGTGCTGACAGGGGTCAAATGCAGGACAGTGGACGATAATGGCAGGGAGACGCTGACGGCGGTTTCCTTTGAGGGCAATGTGGAACTGAAGCAGCCGGAGGAGGGCGAAAGGTATGAGACAATTGCGCCGGATGTTTTTGGAGGCAATGAGCTGATTACTTATGTGAAACTGCCTGCCGGAGTGACGGTGATTGCGGAGGAGGGTTTTAAAGGCTGTACTGCCTTGAAAAGCGTTTATCTGCCTTCCACAGTAGAGAAAATAGGTGCGGGCGCATTTGAGAACTGTACGGCAATGACGCAAATTTGCTTGCCGAGGACGATAACGGTTATCGGTGACAGGGCTTTTAAGGGGGATGGGAAACTGCAGACCGTACAGATCAAGGATGCCGTGGACAGCGATCAGATTTCTGTCGGGGCACATGCTTTTGAGGAGGGCACACAGTTCCAGAAATAGATTTAGCCGAGGGGCTTTCATAAGGAAACCCCTCGGCTACATAGATGCAGAACGTTTAACGGCGCTGTTTTACATTTCTTATATAAACACTTATCACCACTTAGATGTTCTTGAAGCATTTTGCATACTTCTGCTTCGCATAACCTCATTTGCAATTATCTGTGCGGAAATTTCTTGCTCCAAACTCTTTAATGTTTCAGATGTGGGGCGCCTGTTGGCAGGAACTTTGACCAATCTGGCAGTTCCTCCGCTTTTGCTCATTTCTTTACTTAATATGCTGCTTATGCTCATGATTATTACCTCTCTGTCGTGCAAACGATTTTGTAAATCTCCGACATCTTTCCGAGATACCTTTATTTCTCAAAACTTATGCCACGGAGTGTTATTATAACACAAAGCTCGACTGATGTCAAAATACTTGAGAAACAAAAAAGAGAAATACATCGTTTCAATATTAATATATGAAAAAATCTATAAATACTTCAAGGAACTTTCAGGTTATTTTTTGTAAATTTTTTCTGTATCCCTCAAACAAACCATCATTCTCCAATTCTATCATTTCATCAAACTCTGGAGTGGTCTGCTCCGGATAGCGTATACCTATTACATTTGGATAATGCATTAATATTAAACTACATGCACTATGCCCTCGTCCGAATGCAGATGTGGCATCAATAACAATTTCCCCAAAAGCCTTTAAATCTTCATAATTCTCTACTCGATATAATTCACAGACCCATACAAACCTCGGCATAGGAACAATGACATATGCTTCTTTCGCATAAATATTTTCAAGCGTATTTAAACGGAAGTTTTTTAAGCTGCGTGATGATGCCATAAATAATCTTATAATGACATCTTCTTTCTCATTTAGGAAATTATCGGACCATACATCAATACCGAACTGCTTATGATGCAAAATGGATCTGACAATTGCAGCGGCATCAGATGCATCTAAAAACATTCTCTTATATAAAGGTACGGCAATATTTTCAACTCGCATATCTGGATATAAAGAAAGATGTTGAAACGGTCTGACTTGGTAAACTGGTTGATTATCATCAACGACAACATAGTCTTCGTAAAAATCAGCAGAGTTTATCAGTGGATGACAATGTTCTTTGTTATCCCATGAAATCCACTTATTTCGTCGTGCTTTCTTTACTAATTCTTTGCTTACACTTCCATGTCCAATGCAAACCATGGAATGCCCCGAACCATTATTTCCAATTGGCAGAAGATTTAATGCGACAGGAATTCCTGATTCTATATAATAGTGCAGGCATCTTTTCAATTCATCCTCTTGCGTAATTTGAGACAGACTGTATTTGTCTATAGAAGACAAGTTATATAGTCTCGGAGAAAAGCCAAATTCCGATAATACTTTTGTAAGGATCGGATATGAAATGCCTCTGGACGGCAATACACGTTCATGGCTATGCCTTTTTTCGTTTTCCAATATTTCGCTGGGAACTACGCTCCTATAATCATGATAACTATTGGCATAGTATTCTAACAAATTTAACAAGGATACTTCAGCGCATCTCATCGTTTCTTCATCTTGCATTCGATATGGGAAAGCATCTACATTAAATTTTTTCCCATAAATGTTCAACTCAAACTGAGATAACCGCATATACACAGATGATTTTAAATTTAGTATATATCGGGGATTTATAAGTGTACGACCAATAACACCTGTTGTTAACGGGTTAATAACACAGGCTCCCATAAAGTGGTCCGCCACTCTCTCCTGTTCTTCTTCATCTTGTGTAAAAAACTCTTTTTCACTTAATTTAATAGCAAAAAAGAATAGCCTCCGAGAATATCTTTTTACTTGAAAATGCTGATTGGAAAAATATGTATAATAAGTATCCCTGAAGCTCCGGTCAATATGATAAAATTCCTGCACTATAGTATATGGTCTGGGCAATTGCTTTAATAGCTTATTTACATCAAGCATGTAGGTATCTATAACATCATTGCTTGTATTGGATGCCTCAAACACACTGTTTTTGAAAATGGCTTCACAAAAATCCGAAACCATTTCCTCATAATTCTCGTCTGTTATAATTGTAAAAATCTCTTCTTCATAATCTGATTTGTCTATGGGCAGTTTGTTTCCAGAGCTATCTAAAGCACTTTGTTTTTTTGTTTCTACCATTGTAATTTTCCCCTTGTATCAGCTGACTTTACTTTTTAAACTTGAAACCATATTTGAGGTTTTCTTTTATTGGCAAAAGAAGTCCCTTACCATATAATGATTTTAAGGCTTCTTCTATTTTGGGAGTTTGATTAAAGGTACAATTTCCCGCAACTAAATAATCACAATGCCAAGTGCTATTATGCATATTGCAATCTGGATGTGCTACACTTGGGAGCCAACTTTTTAATTCATCAATCGTAAACTCACTATATTCCCTAAAGTGTGTTGCTGCCTGCATATATACACAAAAATCCCAGTCATCAAGCTTTTTAACAGTTGTAAATAATTCCCACAATGCTACGGCAATGCCTGTTCCGACAGAAACTGTAAATCCCGTAAAACTTCCTTGCGAGACATATACTATTAATGCATCAATTAACCCCGATGTACAAGACACTTTTAGGAAATCCAACATAATTTGTTGCACTCGAATGTATCTTGACCCCAATAGTAATTGACTTGGTTTATCTATCTGATTTTCCCACAAGGAGATCATTTCATTTGCAGAATCCCAATTTCCTTGTTCATAGTCCCCCGTCAATGCAGCTAATATCTCTGCCTTATGTTCCAATAATTGAGAATTATTAGGCGTTTCCGCTATATACTGGTCAAAAAGCTTTTCTAGCTCTCTATAAGAAATATAATATTCAGCCATGCTATCTTTCCAATCTTTCCATAATAATTTTCAGTATATCGCATCAGACGAATTTTGTCGATATCAATGCTGAATAAAAAGATAAAGTTTGGTTACTTTTGCCTATATACAGAATCGCGAATTTGGATATAATATAACTAGAACACGAAAGAGAGTACGAAGGCGTTTATAAGCGAACACTCATTGCAGGCTTTGGGTATATAATTTTGTATTTACATGGGCACAAGATTAAGAGGGGTTGAATCCTGTATGATATAGGAGACGATCCCTTTTATGCTTTTTCAACATAAAGTGCGGCAGGACATAAGAGAAGTGGTGGAGGAGTTATGAAACAGGACCATATATTTTACCGGATTGTCAACGGTATGATCCGGCTGTTGCTTGCGGGGGCGGTGTTTCTCCTGTTTCTGCACAGCATATACAGCACCAGTTTTGTGGGTAAATTGATTCTGGAGGACGGGAGCGAACAGGAGAGAACGCTGAACATAGCCGACAGCCCCCTGCGACATCTTCTGGCATTCTTTTTATTGACGGTGGCGCTGCTTGCGGGACGGAAACTGTGGCATGTTTTCAGCGGGAGAAAAAACGGGAATACGGGTGTGGACAGCGGGAAAGCGCAGGCAGGGCGGAGCAATCTGGTCTTCTGGGGACTGACCCTTCTCACCGTGATTCTCGCCGCTTCCTATGTGGGTATGACACAGCTTACCCCGGGATCCGATCCGGCGAAGGTGTACAGCGTGGCAATGCAGTGGCGGCAGGGAGATTTCTCTGCCTTTGAGGAGGACGCGTATCTGTTCCGCTATCCGTTCCAGTCGGGAATTGTTCTGTTTTTCTATCTGCTCAGTTTCATTTTCGGAGAGGGAAACTTTGTGGGAATCCAACTGGTGAACGTGGTTTTTCTGGTGGTGATTTACGGTTTGCTTGTGAAGCTTTCCGGGCTTTTTGGTGTGGCTGCCACAGAGGGCACGGAAGGATTTGAAAAGAAGAGAACCGGATTACAGACGGCGGTGTATCTGGGGCTTCTGGTCTGGGTGCCGCTCGCCTTTTATGTGACATATCTGTATGGTATACTGCCGGGGATGGCGTTATCTCTGGGGGCGGTTTATTTTGCGCAGCGGTATCTGGCTCTCAGGCGCCTGCGCTATGTGGCGGCGGCGTCTCTCTGTATGGGACTTGCCACGGTCATAAAGATGAACTGTCTGATTTATCTGATCGCCATTGCCTGCTTTCTCGTCTATGACGCCATTTCCCTGTTCTTTTTTTCCGGGGAAAAGCGGTGGAAGGAGGCTGTGACTTCCCTCGCGTTCATTGTATGTATGGGACTGGGTACAGCGCTTTGCACAGGGGTTTCCAATGCTGTAGTGGAGCGGATCGCAGATCAGGAGCTGCCGGAGGGAGAGGCGATGCTTTCGTGGGTGGTTATGGGAATGCAGGAAGCGCCCCTCGGACCGGGTGGCTATAACGGCTATATTGGCAATGTATTCGCGGAAAATCATTATGATCAGAAGCTGGCGGCACAGGCGTCTTTGGAAGAACTTCAGAAAATTATAACAAGGATGCTGGAATATCCGGTGGATGAGGGGATTCCGTTTCTGGCGCGAAAGACGGCGTTTCAGTGGAACGATCCGACCTTTATCTGTCTGGACCGGACCCGCGGGAGAAAATCGGTGACGCATATGCCGGAATGGCTGAAAGATGTGATTTACGGCAGGGGCGGCGTGCGGCTTTCGGTTGCGCTCAATTATATGCAGACATGGATTCTGCTTGGAATGCTGCTCTATCTCTTTTTGCGGTGGAGAAGGGGAACTCTTTTTGAACTGATGGGCGCTGTGGTTTTTCTGGGCGGTTATCTCTTTCATCTGTTCTGGGAGTCCAGCGCTTCCTATACGATCCCGTATTTTGTCCTGCTGATCCCCTATGCGGTGTGCGGGCTGGCGGAGTGGGCTGCATTTCTGGAAAAGGCGGCTGAGAGGCTGCGCAGAGCCGGGGACAGCGGCATGGAGGAGAAGGGTTCTGTTCTGACGGGATTAAGGGAGAAGCCGTGCCGGGTTCTGACTGCGGCGGCGGTTCTCGTATTCTGTCTGCTCGTCCTTGCATTTACGCGGACAAATCTCTTTCATCGGACGCTTGCGCTCAACGACGATCTGCAGGGAATTGACGCCAGCGCGCAGTTCTACCAGACGGGGATCAATGTGCCATAAAAAATCGGAACAAGCCGTACAGTCTGTGGCGGATACAGAGGACGTAAGCTTTGTTATGCAGCCCGGAGATATCTCGTATTCTGACGGCGCGGAATGCCCTTTTGACAGGCGGATAACCGCATTCTTCCCGGAAGGCTTTTCTGACGCCGCCTTCGTTTTTCATGGCGTTAAACACGGGTGGGAAAGTCAGAAGGCACTGGTAGGCATAATAATACAGAAGCTGTTTTTCCATGCAGGGGTGCGCGGCGAGGTCGGTCAGTCTGTCGTAGGTGTCAAAGAGCAGACGGTTTTCCGCAAGCCGTCCGCGATCCATAGTGTGGGTGAGGGAGCCGCTGTTGCTCCGATAATAATAGAAGGACTCCGGGAGAAAGTAAGCGGAGGAAGCTTTCAGCAGGCAGGGATACGCGGCAAGCCCGTCCTCCCCCAGTCTGATTGTCAGGGGGACATGGAAAAGATGTTTTTCCAGAAGTGTCCGGCGAAACAGCTTGTTACAGAGGCTGGGGGAAACCCCGTAATGAAAAAAGACGCCGGAATAGAGCAACGCCGGATAGACCTGCTCTTCCAGCTGGCTGCGGTTATAGAATCCGGGGCGGCATATGTCCTTACGCTCAATTTTCTTTTCGGGGGTGACGGCAGTATAATTGCAGCATACCACGTCTGCGTCCGATTCCCTTGCGGCGGTGCACATGCGCCCGTACATGGCGGGATCGATCCAGTCGTCGCTGTCCACAAAGGCGATATAGGTGCCGGACGCGTTTCGGAAACCTTCCTGCCTGGCTGACATATGACCGCCGTTTTCCTTATGGAAACAGCGGATGCGGGAATCCCTGCCGGCATACTCGTCGCAGAGCGCGGACGAGCCGTCCGTGGAGCCGTCGTCTACGAGAAGGACCTCGAAATCCGTGAACGTCTGTGCCAGAATGCTGTCCAGACATGCGGCGAGGTAAGGTTTTACATTGTATACGGGGACGATAACGCTTAAAAAGGGCATGGTGTAACTCCTTTTAGAGACTGGTTGGTGTAAGTATCTTTTATATTATAGCATATTGGAAATGACGGAGGCTATAAAAGAGGAAACGCGTGATGGAAAAAATTGTATTTGTCATACCCGATATGCCGGGGGGCGGCACGGAACGGGTTGTGGCGCTTCTTGCAAATGAATACAGCAGGCGCGGGATACCGGTGGCGGTCCTTCTCTTTGCGGGCGACGAGAGGGCATATCCGCTGGATTCCGGGATTGAGGTTCTGAGTGTGGGCGGTCCCTCCGGCGGCAGTCTTTCGGCACGGCTTGGGAGGCTTCGCAGGATGCGGCAGTTTTACCGGGAAAATAAGCACTGTCAGATATGGGCTTTCAGCGCGATGGGCGCGGTATTTTCCACGGTGGCGTCGTTTGGGCAGAGGCATTTCTTCCTCGTCTCCGAGCGCAATGACCCCACCCGGTACGATCACAGACGGATCCGCGATCTGTGTTACCGCCGGGCGCAGGTGGTGGTGTGCCAGACTGCGGATGCGGTGAAAAGTTTTCCGGCGGGAATCCGCAAGAAGAGCGTGGTGATCCCCAACCCGCTGGAGCCGGAGGAAGCGCCTTATACGGGGGAGCGGGAGAAGCGGATCGTTGCGGTCGGACGGCTGAACGCACAGAAAAACCACAAGCTGCTGCTGCGCGCTTTTACCTCTTTTGCCAAGAGCCGCACAGACTATATATTGGAGCTGTACGGACAGGGGGAACTGGAGCCGGAACTTCGGACGCTTGCGAAAGAACTTGGAATTGACAGTTGTGTCATCTTTAAGGGCTTTTCTTCGCATGTCCTTGCCGACATCAGGACGGCTGCCATGTATGTGCTTTCCTCGGATTATGAGGGGATTTCCAATTCCATGCTGGAGGCGATGGCGCTGGGACTGCCTGTGATCGCGACGGATTGTCCGATCGGCGGTTCCCGCATGTATATCCGGGACGGCGTAAACGGTCTGCTTGTGCCTGTGGGGGACGAGCAGAGGCTTGTTCACGCCATGGAGCGGCTTGCCGACGAGCCGGCTTACGGGGAAAGGCTGGGCAGGGAGGCGGTAAAACTGAGAGGAGAGCTGGCGACGGCGAAGATCGCCGACAAATTTCTCGCGTTGGTACGGAGGTAACGATGAGTAAGGTGCTGGTAATTAATCCGATACTATATACAGCGGAAACGAACCGGATTCCCCGGGTGGATTCCATAAAGGACACGATGATTTACACAATGTGTCTGGGTTTTCTGCGTGCCGGGCACGAGGTGACGCTGATTGCCGCGGAGGACTACAGGCCGGTCCGCGGGGAGAAGTACGACTTCCCGGTGCTCTGGTTCCGCACAGTCTGGCGCAGACTGTTTATGCCCCGCTGTTTTCCCTATATGCCGGCCATCCGCACCTATCTGAGAGACCACAAAGAATATGACATTATTGTCACAAGTGAAGTCTTTGCCACATGGTCCTTTACGGCGGCGCGGGTGGCGCCGGAGAAAACGGTCATCTGGCATGAACTGGCGGCTTACAACCACATGCTGCATCAGATTCCCGCGAAAGTCTGGTATCGGTTTGTGGCAGGGGGGTTGATGCGGCGCGCGCGGGTGGCGCCGCGGTCTGAGGAGGCGGGCGCTTTTATCCGGCGGTTTATGCCGAGGGTGGAGGCGGAACCGATCGACCACGGTGTGGATCTGGAAAAGTTTCCGGTTTCCGAAAACGGGGAGAGGGATGCCTGCTTTGCGGTGGTGTCGCAACTGATTCCACGCAAGCGGATTGCGCATACCATAGAGGCTTTTGACAGTTTTGTGAAGGCGGGGCACGGGGCATATGTGCTGCATGTCATTGGCGGGGGCGAGGAGGAAATGTTCCTCAGACAGCTCGTGCGCAGGCTGGGACTGGAGGAGAAGGTGACGTTCCACGGAAAGCTTTCCCACGAAAAACTGCTGCCTCTCGTTGCGGCGTCCAAGGCGCTTTTGGTTTCTACGGAAAAGGACAACAATATGGTATCCATTGTGGAGAGTATCGCGCTGGGGACCCCGGTTGTGACGACTTCCGTCCCCTATAACGCGGCTTATATCAGGCGGGAAGAGCTGGGGATTGTGGAGGACGGCTGGTCGGCGGATGCGCTTGCGCGGATCGTTTCGGAAAACGACAGATATGTGTCGAACTGTCTCGCCTACAGAGACCGGCTTTCCAACGTGGCGTGCGCGGGGCGGTTTCTTGCGCTTGTGGAGTGAGGTCCCTGCCTTCTGTGCCAGAACCGCGTGTTTGCCGCATGACGCCGAAAGCCGATGCGATAGACTTTGCATCCGGGTTGTGATATACTTATGTCGTAATACGGGGAGAAGCTGAAAGAAAGATATATAGACTTAAAAGTGGTACTGGCAGCTTCCGGCGTAAATCTTACGGAAATTGACCGTATAAAAGAATAATTTAAGGGGTATGGAAACACTGAGGGTAGTTTTTTGTTTTGATGAAAATCTGGTGACACAGGTGCAGGTGGCGGCGGCTTCTCTTCTCGACAGCCGCGGTCCGGGCGAGCATTTTGAGATGCACTGTGTCTGTACGAAAAAGGCTGGGATTGCAGAGCCGGCGCTGAAACAGATTATAGAAAAGAGGGATCCGGCTTCCACGCTTTTGATGCACTGTATGGAAAACCCTTACGAGAACGCGTATCAGGTGAGGGATATTTCCGCGGGCACATATCTGCGACTGGCGCTGCCGGGACTTTTGACGGAGACAGATAAAATTCTCTATATGGACGCGGACGTGCTGGTGCGGGAAAGCCTCGCGCCGGTCTGGGAAACGCCCATGGAGAACATGGCGCTCGCCGCCGTGAAGGGCGCGGTGAATCTTTCCGAAAAATGGGAGTGGAACAGCGACAGACCGTACTGGCATCTGTTGTCGGGGATGAAAGGCGGGTATATCAACGCCGGCGTTACGCTTCTTAATCTCGCCGAAGTGAGAAGAAGAGGTCTGGACGCGCGCTGGCACGAGCTGGCGGGAGAGCGGTTTTACTATCAGGATCAGGATATTCTGAATATCACCTGCCAGGGGGCTGTCGCCTATCTGCCGCCGAAATATAACAGGCTGGCATATCTGGAGGACAAGGATTTCGGGCAGTTTGTCACGGAAGGCATTTATACGCAGGAAGAGGAGCGGGAGGCATTGCGGTCGCCGGCGATCATCCACTATGCCGGGGACAAGCCGTGGAAACGCTATGACACGAATCTGGGGAGTCTCTGGTGGGACTATGTGAATGGACAGCCCGATTTAAAGGATTTGTTTGACGAGGAAAGAGCGCGCCGGTATCATGGACCGACTTTAGGGCAGCGGGCGGTGCGGAAAGTGAAGAGTTTGTTGAGCAGGGAAAAACTGTGAGAAATGGGAAAGGGATAAGGTACCAGAATATGAAGATTGCGGTGGCAGGAACCGGGTATGTCGGTCTGGTGGCAGGCGTGTGTTTTGCGGAAAAAGGGCACGATGTCACATGCGTGGATGTGGATGAAAAGAAAGTAAAAATGATGGAGGCGGGAAACAGTCCCATCTTTGAGGAAGGTCTCGAGGAGCTGATGCAGAAGAACAACGCGGCGGGACGGCTTCACTATACCACGGACTACGCCGGGGCTTACCGGGACAAGGACGCCATTTTTATCGGCGTGGGCACGCCGGAGCAGCCGGACGGCTCCGCCAATCTGAACTATATCGCCACGGTTTCCAGACAGATCGCGGAATCCGTTGAGCGGGACTGTCTGGTGGTGGTGAAATCCACGGTGCCGGTGGGAACGAACGACAAAGTAGAGCAGTTTATCCACGATTTTCTGACGCGGGATGTGAAGGTGGAGGTTGCCTCCAACCCGGAGTTTCTGGCGCAAGGTTCCGCGGTGCACGATACGCTCCATGCGGCGCGGATCATTATCGGTACGGAGAGCAGGGAGGCGGAGGAGACCTTAAAGAAAATTTATGAGCCTTTCGGTCTGCCCATTGTATCGGTGAACAGACGGTCCGCGGAGATGATCAAGTATGCCTGCAACGATTTCCTTGCCCTTAAAATTTCCTATATGAATGATATTGCGAATCTCTGCGAGCTGGTGGGGGCGGATATTGATGCGGTGGCGGAAGGCATGAGCTACGACGCGCGTATCGGCGCAAATTTCCTGAAGGCGGGTATCGGATACGGCGGAAGCTGTTTTCCCAAGGACACTAAGGCGCTCAAATATCTGGCGGGGCAGTACGGCTACCAGCTTAAGACCGTGGAGGCCGCGGTGGATGTGAATGCCATGCAGAAGACAAGGCTTTACCAGAAGGCGTGCAAGCGGATGATTACTTTTGAGGGGCTTAAGGTGGCAGTATTGGGGCTGGCATTTAAACCGGGGACGGACGATCTCAGGGAGGCGCCCTCTCTGGATAATGTGAAGCTGCTTCTGGACAACGGCGCGCAGATTGTCGCCTACGATCCTGTGGCGGCTGACAATTTCCGCAAAGTGTACCCCGAAGGGGCGGCGGGCAGAGGCTCCATTGTCTATGTGGACACGCCGGAGGAGACGCTTAAGGATGCCAATATCTGTTTCGTGTTTACGGAGTGGGAACAGATCCGTTCGCTGCAGCCGGAAACCTTTAAGGAACAGATGCGCATTCCGCTCGTATATGACGGGCGCAATGTCTATGACGTGAAGCGGATGAAGGAAGCGGGAATTGAGTATTACAGTATTGGGCGTTAAGAAGCGGAAAGGAGCGACAGTGAAAGAGTTAGATCCCTCGAAGACATATCTGATTACCGGCGGCGCTGGCTTTATCGGATTTCATTTATCCAAAAGCCTTCTGGAGAAAGGTGCGCGGGTGATCGGCTTTGACAATATGAACGACTATTATGACGTGAGCCTGAAAGAGGACCGGCTGGCAAAGCTGTATTATTATGATAAATACACGTTTGTCAAAGGAGATCTGGCGGACAATGCGGATGTGTTCCGGGTATTTCAGGAGTATCGTCCGAATATCGTGGTGAATCTGGGGGCGCAGGCGGGCGTCCGATACAGCATTGACAATCCGTCCGCCTATATGGAATCCAATATGATGGGATTTTTTCATATTCTGGAGGGCTGCCGTTATTTCCCGGTGGAGCATCTGGTGTATGCTTCGTCCAGTTCTGTTTACGGCGGCAATGAAAAAGTGCCTTTTTCCACGGGGGATAAGGTGGATGAGCCGGTGAGTCTCTACGCCGCAACAAAGAAATCCAACGAACTGATGGCGCACGCGTACAGCAAGCTGTATCAGATTCCGGCGACGGGGCTTCGCTTTTTCACGGTTTACGGGCCGTTCGGCAGACCGGACATGGCATATTTCAAATTTACGAAAAAGATTCTCGCGGGAGAGCCGATTCAGGTATATAACAAGGGCGATATGATGCGGGATTTCACCTATATTGACGATATCGTGCGGGGTGTGGAAAACATCCTCTGCAATCCGCCCGAAAAAAATGAAAAGGGCGCCTTCTATAAGCTTTACAATATCGGCAATAATAAGCCTGTGAAGCTGATGGATTATATAGAGACGCTGGAGCGCTGTCTTGGTGTGGAGGCAAAGAAAGAGTATCTGCCCATGCAGCCCGGCGACGTGTACCAGACCTACGCGGACGTCACGGATCTGATGCAGGATTATGACTTTAAGCCGGATACGTCCATCGAGGAAGGGCTGCAGAAGTTTGTGGACTGGTACCGGGAATATTATCATTAAACAGTTTGGCCGGATCGATTATGACTGACAAATCGGGCTTGCACGGAACACATTGGGGAAGAGAAAATGAGAGAAATTCCGATTTTATATCTGGTAGTGCCCTGCTATAACGAGGAGGAAGTGGTGGAGAAAACCGCCTCTGTTATGGCGGAGAAACTGGGTCGTCTGGAGCGGGAAGAAAAGATAGCGAAAGGCTCCAAAGTTATGTTTGTCAATGACGGCAGCAGGGACAAAACCCTGCAGCTGCTCCATGGGATCGCGGCGAAAGACAGGCGGTTTTGTGTAGTGAGTCTGGCGGGGAATTACGGTCACCAGAGCGCGATTTTAGCCGGGATGATGACGGCGAGAAAATACGCGGATGTGGTGGTGACCATCGACGCGGACTTGCAGCAGGATATCGAGGCGCTGGACTCGTTTCTGGCGTGTTACATGGATGGCTGTGAGGTGGTTTACGGTGTGCGCAACGACAGGCATTCCGACGGCTTCTTTAAGAAAGCTACGGCGACCGCTTACTATAAGCTGATGCACATGCTGGGAAGTACGGTTATGACGAACCACGCAGACTACCGTCTGATGTCGAAGAAGGCGCTCGACGCGCTCTCAGAGTACAAGGAGGCAAACCTTTTTCTGCGCGGGCTGATTCCCACCATGGGATTTCCTTCCGACGTGGTGTATTTTGACGTGAAGGCAAGGGAGGCGGGGCATTCCAAGTATACGCTCAGCAAGATGATGACGCTGGCGCTGGACGGCATTACCTCCATGAGTGTGCGCCCGCTCAGACTGATCGGCGGTCTCGGCTTTCTGATGTTTCTGTTCAGCATGGTGATGTGTGTGATCGGTCTGGTGGACTGGGCGAGAGGGAACAACGTGCCGGGCTACACCACGACGCTCATTGTGTCGCTGGTGATCGGCGGGATCACGCTTTTGTCGCTGGGAATTATCGGGGAGTATGTCGGCAAGATTTATATGGAAACCAAGCACAGACCCCGGTACATCATTGATACGCTCGTATGGCGTGAAGATGGCGGGGAGGAAAAGTAAGGATGTTAATGGTGCTTTTTTCATGGGTGATTATGTGCGGGGCTGCCCTGCTCTTTGGAAAGGCGGTTACGGATTGCATTTATCGGAACCGTCTTGAGAAGATGGGACGTCCCGATGTTTATATTGTGACAGGACTCATTGTTCTGACTATCTATGCCCAGCTTTTCAGTCTCTTTTATAAGGTGGCGGGAATTGCCGACACCATTCTCGGGACAGTGGGCATTCTTTTATTTCTGGTGTGGGTAATCCGGCATTTCAGACGAAAAAAACCGTTTGTGCTTTTTCCCGGCTGTACATGGGGAAAACCTGCCGTCTGGCGGATTGTGGCGGTTCTGTTCTGCTTTTTTCTTACGCTGGTCTGGACAACCCGCAGTCCGGGGCAATACGACACGGGGCTTTATCACGCGCAGGCGATTCGCTGGATTGAGGAATATGGCGTTGTTCCGGGGCTTGGGAATCTTCATATGCGGCTGGCATATAACAGCGCGTTTATGTCCCTGCAGGCGCTTTTCAGTCTGGGATGGCTTGTGGGGCAGTCGATACACAGTCTGAACGGCTTTTTTTGTCTGGCGGCGCTTGTCTATGTATGCTCGACCGTCCGCCTGTGGGGAGAGGGGAGCTTGCGGACTTCGGATTTCCTGAAATGCGCGATGCTCATTTTCGTGGTGCAGAAGCGGTACGACATTGCCTCCTCCGGCACGGACATCTGGGCGATGCTTCTGGTTTTTTATATTATGATCAAGTGGAGTGAATTTGGGGAGAACGGCTGTGAGGACGGCGTCATGTACGGCTGGCTGTGTCTGGTCGGCGTGTATGCCGCGACGGTGAAACTGTCCGCAGCCTCTGTAGTGATTCTGGCGCTGTACCCGCTTTACCGGTTTGTCAAGGACAAGAACGGGAAAGCTGTTTTCGCCCATGTTGCGGCGGGGCTGTTCCTGTTAATGCCCTATCTGATCCGAAATGTGATTATTTCCGGCTATCTGGTCTATCCATACGGCGGGCTGGATCTGTTCAATCCCGACTGGAAGATGGATAAGGCGGTGCTTGAGAGGGACAGTCTGGATATCAAGATGTTCGCCAGGGGTATCACAAATGCGGCGGAATACGACAATTCTTTTTTCAGATGGATTCCCGGATGGTTTACAAGACAGGAAATGGGGAACCGCGTTCTGATTGTGGTGAGTCTTGTCTGCATTCCCGTGATTTTGTATCTGCTGATCACATGTTTTCGCAGAAAAGAATATGTCCGTGCGGCACTTCTGGGAACGGGCATGGTGAATCTGGTATTCTGGATCGTGACCGCGCCCCATATGCGTTACGGTGGACCGTATATTACTATGCTCGTGGCGTTGACCCTCGGAGCAGCGGCAGGCTTGCAGGGAGGCGGCAGGACGGCAGGTCTGAGGAAGGATGCTGCGGTCTGCACGGGACAGGAGCCTGTGTGGGAAAAGGCGCTTCGTGTGGCGTTGGTGGCAGTCGTGGTGGTATTCCTGCTGCAATATGGGGAGCGGGTTACCAAATTACCCGAGATGGAGGCAAAAGATTTTGTAAAACAGCCCGATTACCTTTCGTGGCAGTCTACCCAGTATCCGGTGGACAATGTGCATATCTGGAAGCCGGATGAAGGGGATTTGTCGGGGTATTTTGCCTTCCCCGCCACGCCGCAGGGCAAACAGCTTAAAGCGCTGCGGCTGAGGGGAGAGAGTTTCCGGGAGGGATTTCGACATGAGTAAACCAGATATTCACGCGGACGATTACGCGCTTACTTTAAATACGTCAAAGGACATGCTGGAATGTATGCGGGCGGGCAGGCTTGACAGCATCAGTATTGTGCCGAACATGAGCTGTTTTGAGGCGTGCATGGAGTTGTTTTACGGGGCGATACCGGGACTTCCGTTTTTGCCGCTTCTGTCGGTGCATCTGGATTTTGTGGAGGGAAGAAGTCTGGCGGGGAGAGAGAAAACGCCGGGTTTGACAAAGCCGGACAGCGATCTGATGGGGCTTGGCTGGGGCGGGCTTTTCGCGGCGTCCTATCTGCCCCATAAAAGAAAGACGATCAAGGCGCAGCTAAAGTGTGAAATTAAGGCGCAGCTTGCGAAGGCGCAGGGGGCGGTGAAAAAGTGTATGGAAATTGCCGCCGGAAGCGGTGTTCCCTGCGGGCAGAAGGGGCTTCGGATCGACAGCCACCAACATGCCCACATGATTCCCGTGGTGTGGGAGGCGCTTCTGGAAGTGGTGCGCGAGGAAGGGTATCCGTTAGAGTATATCCGCAATTCCAAAGAGGTGCTGGGCGTATTTATGACGGAAGTGTCACTTTATAGGACGTACCGTCCCGTGAACTTTGTGAAAAACAGGCTCTTATCCCTCTACTCCCACAAGGCGGACCGTTTCTGCAAGGCGAACGGGATGAGGCAGATGTATCTCTGGGGGCTTGTGATGAGCGGCAGGATGGACCGGGAAAGAATAGAAAAGCTTTACGGGAAAATGCAGCGCAAGGCAAAGCGGGACGGGAGAACGCTTGAAATTCTCTTCCATCCGGGCATTACGCTGCCGGAAGAAGTCACCCCCGAGATCGCGAAGGAGGCGGCGGAGGATTTTTATATGCGTCAGGACAGACATGTGGAGAAAGAGGCGGTGCTCGGCGTTAAGTGGTGACAGCCGGGGCTCAAATGGTATACAACGCGCTCCGGCGGCATCATTTGCTGAGGACGTCTCTAAGTTCCGGCACTTCCTCCGCAATAATCTCCATGAAATATGCCGCTCCCTCCGCATTCAGATGGTCGGAGTCGGAAAAGTAAGTCAGATTTTCGCCAAAGCGCGCGTCATGGGAGTAGTCATAATAACTGACGCCTGTGTCAGATGAAATGCGGTTGACCGTACTGTAAAACTGGTCGAAAAACGCTTCGGATACCGGCGCGTTGTAGTAGGAAGAAAAAGGCGTGGTGATGAGCACGGGCGTAAGCCCGTGTTTTTTACAGTAGTCGATCAGGGAGAGGAGCTGCTCTTCCCGCTCGGGCAAAAAGAGAGCTTCCTTGTTGTTAAAATGGCGGTCATAGCGCATAGCTGCACGGTTTGCGAACTCCGCCACGGCGGCTTCGTCCATCCCGGGCGCAGTCTGGCTTTCTGCGGTGGCGCCATCCATCCCGGATGCCTCCGGGTTCTGTGCGGCAGTTTCAGAGTTTTCTTCCGCGGCGAATACTTTGAGGGAAGGCGTAAACGTGGGCAGCAGCTTTAGCAGATCCTCCCCGGCGGAGAGAATCGGCAGTCTGGTCGTCACGATATCCGTGTAGAGATCGTAGTCCGGCACATTTTTTGGGGAAAGACAGTGATAGTATTTTACCGACAATGCCTGCGCTTCGGTCTCATTTACCGTCTCGTTGTTGAAGGAAAAGTAGGAAACGGGAATAAACAGCACACACCCCTCGTCCAGATGCTTTCCGTACTCTTTTAACAGCGCCAGATCATACTGGTAAGTCTGGCTTACGCTTCCGAAATTAAAGCAGGAATACCCGTCCTCCTCCAGCCCGTCATAGATAAAGTCATACGCGCCGTGGGAACTGCCCACATTGGCAATCTCCACATCCGCAATCTGGTTTCCCAGCATCCGCAGATTCCACATATCCATATATTTTTCATCGTCGATCTTCCGATATGGAATATTTAGCAAAAAGAGAATGAACACCGCCGCCGCGGGGATGGCGATACATTTTATGATAAATACGAAGACTGCTCTGTTTTTGCTCATACAGGATTCCTTTCCATAAAACGCGGAATATTTTATAACTTAATATGAATCATTCCTTTGCGCAACCTGAATAAATAAAAAATCTTAGAACTGGAAATAAATAAACTCCGTCGCAATCCCCTTATGGGAAAACAGCGCGATCACCACCAGCAGCAGTACATAGACACCAAAGCGGATGGGAGCTTTCTGTCTTGAAACCAGCGCAATGACATCCTGCTTTAAGGATACCAGATCATAGAGCAGCAGAAGCGCCGCCGACAGCATCATGCCACACATGGATAAATAGGGCATGTCCAGACAGATCACAGCAGTTTTCAGATAATTTACGGGTCTGCCGATATCCCAGAACAGCCTTGAAATGATCCAGAATGCGTCCTGAATGGTGTTTGCCCGGAAAAAGATCCATGTAAAGCAGAGCAGGGCAAAAGTGACGGGAAGCTGCCACCAGTGTTTTTTGCGGGTGACGGGAACGCCCCGTCTTGTTTTCGGGTAAATAAAAACTTCGGCAATCTGCAAAAGACCGTGAACCGCGCCCCAGAGAATATAGGTCAGGCTGCTGCCGTGCCAGAATCCGCTCACCAGAAAGGTGATAAGGAGATTCAGGCAATTACGCCATTTCGGCACCCGGTTGCCGCCGAGGGGAATATAGACATAGTCCCTGAACCACGTGGACAGCGAAATATGCCAGCGGCTCCAGAATTCCCTGACGGAAAAAGAGAGGTAGGGGCTTTTGAAGTTTGTCGTAAGTTCCATGCCAAAAAGTTTCGCGCAGCCGATGGCGATATCCGAATAGCCCGAGAAATCACAGTAAATCTCAATCGCAAACATCACCGTGACAATGATAAAGACCAGTCCCACATAGCTGTAAGGGTTGTTGTATATTTTGTTCACGACATCCGCAAAGACATCCGCGATCACCAGCTTTTTGAAATACCCCCACGCCATCAGTTTCAGCCCGTAGGTCACATTTTCATAATCAAAGCGACGCTCCTTTTTGAACTGCGGCAAAAGCGCGTCCGCCCTGCCTATGGGACCGGCAAGGAGCTGCGGAAAAAAGGAGACGAAGAGAGCATAGTAGCCAAAGTGCCGCTCCGCACGGATTTTTCCCTTGTACACGTCGATCAGGTACCCCATGGACTGGAAAAAATAGAAGGAAACGCCCGCAGGCAGCAGGATTTTCAAAGTAAGCGGCTGCAGAGCCAGACGTCCGGCGCCGATCAGGGCATTGATGCGGTCGATGACGGGCGCGCCCAGTTTGAACAGCAGAAGTACCGCCACAAGGGGCAGGACGCCGCCCAGAAGGCAGAGCCTTTTCTTTGCGTGATCCGGCGTCTTTTCGAGTCCGAGAGCAAGAACGTAAGTGAGAACCGTTGTAAAAAGGAGCAGAAGTCCGTAGGCGATATGCAGATTCATGTAAAAGGCATAGCTTGCCGCCAGAAGGAAAACCCATCGGAATCTGACAGGCACGATATGGTAGAGAATGAATACCGCCAGCAAAAAGACGGCGAAAGTCATGGAATTAAATAGCATGGTACCCTCCGTTTCTGCTAATTATTTTACTGTATTGTGGAAATATTTACAACCATGTGCTATAGTGAAAGCGGAGGCGGATAAAATATGGGTATCACTTCCTTTTATTTTTTGTGTTTTTTTGCCGTTTTATTAGTCGTATACTATTGTATCCCCCGTAAGTTCCAGTGGGGATTTCTTTTGCTGGCAAGCGTCACGTATAGTCTGCTTGCGGGACAGGGCGCACTTCTTCTCTACCCGCTCGCGTCGGTGACTGCCTGTTACGCGGGGGCGCGGCTGCTTTCCGGGACGCCTGCGGAGGCGGAGAGGAAACGCAGAGGCATTCTGCTAGTGACTATATTGGTCAATATTGGTATTCTCTTTGCCCTCAAGTATGTCAATTTCCTGATTAATACGCTGGACGGTGTGGTTGCCCTGTTCGGCGGTCCGGGTGAACTGGTTTCCGGCGTTGATTTTCTGGCGCCCCTCGGCGTAAGTTTTTATACCTTTTCCCTGCTGGGCTATGTGATCGACGTTTACTACGGGCTTTCGGACGCGCAGAAAAATTTCGGCAGACTCGCGCTCTACGGGCTGTATTTTCCGAATCTGATTTCGGGACCGATCCTGAAGTACAGAGAGCACGCGGCACAGTTTTTTGTGCCCCACGACTTTGACTATAGGCGGGTGACGCAGGGGCTGCAGCGCATGGTCTGGGGCTTTTTTAAGAAGCTGGTGATTGCCGAGCGGCTGGGCGTTCTGGTAAATACGGTTTACGGGGACTACGAAGGCTATCCGGGCATGTATATCTGGGTGGCGACTGTCTGCTACGCGCTGCAGCTTTACACGGATTTTTCCGGCTGCATGGACATCGTGCTGGGGCTGTCGCAAAGTCTGGGTATCGCATTGCCGGAGAATTTCCAGACGCCTTTTTTTGCGAAGAGCGTGGCGGAATACTGGCGCAGATGGCACATTACGCTTGGCGTGTGGATGAAGGATTATGTTTTTTATCCGCTTCTCAGGTCAAAACTCTTTACGAACCTCAACCAGTCCCTGAAAAAGAAATGTGGGAAAAAGCGCGGAAAACAGTACGCCACTTTCGCGGCAATGTTCATCCTGTGGCTGACGGTGGGCGTCTGGCACGGCGGCGACTGGAAGTTTGTGATCGGTTCCGGGCTTCTGCACTGGTTTTATATTGTGATGGAGGAGCTGCTCGCGCCGCCCTTTGCGCGTCTGAATGCTCGGCTCCATCTAAGCGGGGAGGGACGGTTTTTGAGCGGTGTCCGCATTCTCAGGACGTTCTTTCTGGTGTGTATCGGCGACTTGTTTTTCCGTGCCGCCTCTCTGGGCGACGCGTTCGCCATGCTGGGAGAATCGGTGCGTGTGTGGAATCCGCAGATTCTCTGGGACGGCTCTTTGTTACAGCTCGGCCTTGACGGGATCGAGACGGCGGTGGCGGTTGTCTCACTTCTTCTTCTGTGGGCGGTGTCCCTGCGGCAGAGAAAGGAAGCGGTGCGGGAGTCCATCGCAAAAAAGGCGCTTCCCCTCCGCTGGATTTTGTGGTACGCGCTCCTGTTCGCGGTCATCCTGCTGGGATATTACGGACCCGGATACAGCGCGGCGGAGTTCATCTATCAGGGCTTTTGATAAATCAGTGGAAAATCCGATAGTAAACACTGGAAAACTGTGGTAAACTTAAATGTAAGATTATGAGTACGGGAGATGGAGAATGGATAAGATAGCGGTATTGATTCCCTGTTATAATGAAGAAAAGACCATTGCGAAGGTGGTTAGGGATGCCAGAGAGGCGCTGCCCGAGGCGGTAGTCTATGTCTATGACAACAATTCCACCGACCGCACGGTAGAGCTTGCGAAGGACGCCGGTGCGGTGATCCGGTATGAGCATATGCAGGGAAAAGGAAATGTGATGCGCAGGATGTTCCGCGAGATAGAGGCGGAGTGCTATATCATGGTGGACGGGGACGACACCTATCCCATGGAGTATGCGAGGGAGATGGCGGACAAGGTGCTTCTTCACAGCGCGGACATGGTGGTGGGAGACAGGCTTTCCTCCACTTACTTTACGGAGAATAAAAGACCGTTCCATAACTTTGGCAATTCCATTGTGCGCGGCAGTATCAACAGGCTTTTTCACTGTGATATCAAGGACATTATGACCGGGTACCGCGCATTCAGCTACGGTTTTGTAAAAACGTTCCCTGTCCTTTCCACAGGTTTTGAAATTGAGACGGAAATGACCATCCATGCGGTTTACAACAATATGCAGATTGAGAATGTGATTGTGGATTACCGGGACAGACCCGAGGGGAGCGAATCGAAACTGAATACCTTTTCGGACGGATACAGAGTGCTCCACACGATTATGAAACTTTACCGGGATTACAAGCCTTTTGGCTTTTTCGGGCTGTGCTCGGTTATCCTTGTGCTGCTGGCGGTGGTGCTCTTTATTCCCATTCTGATTACCTATTTTGAGACGGGGATGGTGGACCGGTTTCCCACGCTTTTCGTCTGCGGGTTTATCGGACTGGCGGCGCTGCAATCCCTGTTTGCGGGGTTGATGCTCTCTAACATGGCGTTGAAAAACAGGCGCGATTTTGAATACCGGCTGACCCTTGTGACGAGGCGGCTGCGGGAGAAATAAACAGGCGGGGCATGTTCAGTCAATGGACATGCCTTTTTGGACGGATGGGGAGACAGATTATGGAAAATATAAGAAATAACGGTTCGGCGCGGGAAGTTGTATGCACAGGGATTTCCGCATTTCTGGCGCTTGTATGCGCGGTACGGATTTTTCTGCTGCTGTATGCGCAGGGAAGCGTGTATACCATGGGAATTTTGCCGCTTGCTCTGCTCTTCGGGCTGTACAGTCTCTGGAAAAGGGCTTTGTTTCTGGAGGAAGTCTTTTTTTCCGTGACTGTGCGCGCGGTTCTGGCGGCGGGGTTTGCCGCCCTGCAGGTGCTGGGGCTTATCTTCAGCCACCCGGGCATCTGCAGCGCGCCGGAGGCGGTTTTGTGGACGGTCTGTTTTGCGCCGGTTACCTTTGCGGGACAGAACATGCTCTTCTTTCTGGCAAAGAAGGCTTCCGGGGATGACGTGGAAAGGCGGCAGGACGGAAAACTGACAGGTATGTCGGCAAAAGGCGCGGCAGGGATGCCCGCCAGACGAAAGGGTTCTTTTCCGGGGGCTTTCGCGCTGATCTTCGGGGGATTTTGCATTCCCTTTGCCACCTATTATCCGGCGATAATGGCTTACGACGTCATTCCCCAGCTTGACCAGATCAGGATCAGCGGGCTGACCACACATCATCCGCTGATCCACACGCTGCTGTTAAAAGGGTGTCTCGGGGTGGGGGAACTGCTGCCCTTTCTTCCGAATCCGGACAGGGCGGGGCTTGCGCTGTACTCCCTTTTGCAGATGGCTGTGGTGGCGGCCTGTTTTGCGTATGTCTACTGTTTCCTCTGCAGACGCGGCGTGCCAAAGTGGCTCTGTTATGCCTTTGTTTTGTGCGCGGCGCTTTTTCCCACCCACGGGATGCTGGCGGTTTCCATCACGAAAGATACCATCTATGCGGCGCTCACCATGGTGTTTACAGTGTCTGCCTACGAGCTGGCGGCGGGGGAGGAAAATCCGGGAAACGGCTGGTTTGTCCGCTACGCTGTGCTGACGGTACTGCTGCTTTTGTTCCGCAACAACAGCGTTTACGCATGGATTTTATATGTGCTTGTGTTCTCCGTCTCATCCCTGCGCAAAAAAACTTTTCTTAAGAGGGTGGTTATTGCGCACGGGGCGGCTTTTCTTCTCTATCTTGCCGTCAATACGCTGATGGTGCAGGCGGTTTCGGCAAGCAGCGACACCTACGCGCGGGAGATGCTGAGCGTCCCGGCGCAGCAGATTGCGCGGGTTGTGCAGTTCCATGAGGACGAGCTGACGCAGGAGGACCGGGAGGCGCTTGCCGCGGTGTGGGGCGGAAATCTGCCGGAATATGTGCCCGCGATCGCGGACAGAAGCAAGAAGGATATCGCGGGAGACAGTGAGACACTTCGGATATTTGCGAAGGAATGGGTTTCTCTGGGGCTTCGCTATCCCGGAGAGTATCTGCAGGCGTTTCTTCTGAAAAATAAAGGGATGTGGGATATGACAGACATGTCATATATGAATGATGTGTATACCTACGCGAAGGGGTATCTGCAGATCACCTACCCTAGTGACCAGCAGCCCTATATGGAAGCGCTTGTGCCGGGGTATGTGAGGCACCAGAAACTGCAGCCCTTACAGTCCCTCTACCGGTATTTTGCGGCGGGGGATGAACTGTGGCGGTACTGTCCGCCCGTGGCGCTCGTGATGCAGCCGGCATTTTACTGTTATCTGCTCCTGTTTTACTGCCTCTGCTGTATCGGGCTGAAAAGAGGGACATGGCTTCTGCCGGCGGTGTATCTGCTGGCGCTTGCGGGAACGGTGCTTCTGGGTCCCTGTGTGCTGACCCGGTATCTCTACCCGCTGATGCTTTCGGTTACGGTGCTGGCGATTCTGCTGTTCGGGCGCGGACAGGGTGAGTAAAAGACGTAAAGCAGCCGCAGCGCCGGTTATAGGGGGTACAGTTGATAAACCATATAAGTCGTATCCCCGGCGGTAAAGGTGTCAGTTACGGTGAGTCCCGCCTGATAGGTATGACGGAAATACATGACCACAGGGTGCTCCTCGTTGTAGGGGGCGTCCTGCAGAATAAAATATACGTGCTCGCTGTCCACCAGATCCCTGCCGAAGTTGCCGATCCCGTGGGCGTCGAGCTTTTTCTGTGTGTTGGGGTTGCAGATCACGCCCCAGTTGGTGTAGATAAAGTTCTGGTAGGCATCCTGTCCGCGCCCGAAAGGCGTCTCGTAGAAATGCTCCAGCGTCCCGGAACCGTATGTCCAGATATAAAAATTGTCCGGGTGTGCGCTGCAGTATTCCCGCAGCTTTTGCCATGTCTTTTCATGGACGCGGTAGTTCTCCGTGACATCCCTGTACGTGGTATGTACCGAAAAAACGCTGAGACCCAGAAGCAGGGGAAGAAGCGCGTAATACAGCCTGCGGTTTTCCAGAGGCAGCAGATTAAAGGCGAGGATGATTCCCAGAAGGATGAGAAAATCCACGGTAATCAACGGCTGCACAATGCGCTTGGGGAACCGCCCCTCGTAGAGCACATAGCCCCAGCTCACGCTCCGCCCGAACAGATACATCAGGTAGACAAAAAGGGCGCGCGCGTTGCGTGTGGAGAAGATCAGCGCGGGGGTCAGGAGCAGCAGGAACCCGGCAATCAGATTGGCGGGCTGCATACCGTCCTTGTAGAAAAAGACGTTGAAGGCGGAGACCGCCATATTTTTCAGCCGCTCCTTCATGCCCGTGCGCGCGAGATAACAGCGTCTGGCGATATCGTGCATCTGTTTCCAGTCGGAGACGGACATATCGTATCCGATATGCGGCGCGCCGCTTTTGCGGTACATGTACGCCTCCTCGTCCAGTCCGAGCGCCTGCAGGTCCTCCGCACACTCTTCATATGCGGGCCAGCCGTAGAAGTCGCCCACCCGTTCCCGGTAGTGGTTGATTTTTCGGAAATCGGACCACTCTTTGGCGGAGTAGGCGGCGGCGTTTGCGCCCCATAAAAGCCCCAGACCCAGAAGCAAAAGAAAGGCAAAGCCGAGGAGTTTCGCGGCGGCCCCTTCGTATTCATTTTTGTAAGCGGAAATCCATTTGCAAAGCCAGAGCATACCCGCCATGGGCAGCATGAGATAAAAAATATTCTGGCGCATACTGTAGGAGATCCATGCGAAAATCAGAGTAGGTATGGCGTCCAGAAAAAATCCGGCAGCTGACTGGTTGATGCGGGCGGTGATAAAGCAAAACAGCGCGGCGGCAGCGGCGAGCCCCGCAGTCGTGGTGTACTGCGCTTCCGCAAGCACATTCAGATTGACTATGTAAAACAGGAGCAGAAAAGCGGCGAGGGCGGGCAGCAGGAGTGATGCCTGCGGATTGTGCCGTCTGCGTATCCGCAGAATACGCCGGTAAACCGTAAAAAGGCAAAGGATCTGTACGGCGTGCTGAAAAAGCCCGTACCATGGGACGAAACTCCACATGGTATAGAGCTTGGAGAGCAGCCATGAAAGCGGATAGAGGAAAAACATGACATGCGCGTCAGGTGTCCCCGTATACGCGCCCGAGAGAATGCTGTACATGCCCCAGTCGTCGTTGATGGCGTCCACCGGCTTTATGAAAAAAAGCAAAATGGTGTAGGAGGCAGTCAGAAGCAGAAGGAAAAGAAAAACGTCCTGAAAAGAGGCGGGTATTTTCTTTCGTGCGTTTCGGGAGTCTCTATGTCCGAAGGAGGGCGTATCCGGCTGCGCCCCCGGATTGATTAATGGCATCGGCGTATCCTTTCGTAAATGAATTGTTTCGCATATTTTAAAGTTGTCTCTATTATAATATACCATAACATATTAAGATTTACGGAAGATTTTTTTAATTCCAAGTGCATATGATAGGAAAATTGGGAAAAATGTGGTAAAGTAAATACAGGTTTGCAGGGGGAAACAGGGCGCAGGCATTATATAGAGAGAGGAAAGGTCGGTAAAAGATGGGAAATACGAGGAGAGGCAGACAAAGTATAAATATGCTTCTGGTGGTTTTGATTGGATTTTGTGTTCTGGCGATTATTGAGATCGTATACGGACAGGCACAGATGAAGGTGGAGCGGCAGCGGCTGGAGCTGGAGGAGCAGAACCGTCAGGCGGTGGAGGAACTGAAGGAGGAATGGCGCAGTCTGCGGGAAGGGTCCAGTGTGGTAACCGCCGAGAGCGAGGCAGCGCCTGCCGCCAGCGGGGCGGAGAAAGATACGACACCCGCTAAAATAGAAAAACAGGAGACGCCGAAAAAGGAAGAGACCGCAGAAAAGAAAGAGGAACCAGCCCCGCAGGAAGAGGACGACAGGGAATACAGTATGCAGATCGTTATTCTGGGCGACAGTATTATGGACGGCGACCGAACGGAGAGCGGCGCGGCGGATATCATCGGCGAGCAGCTGGACGCGAAGATCTATAATATGTCCATGGGAGGCACCACGGCGGCGCTTCTGCCAAATGATCAGTACAATTTCGCGAAGTGGGAGTCACGCAGTCTGCTGGGTGTGGTGAACGCAATTCTGGGCAATATCAACACGGATATCTTCGACGGCTATGCGGCGGGTGAAGTGCTGAAAACCTGTGATTTTGACAAGACGGATTATTTTATCATAGAGTATGGCGTGAACGATTTCCTGACAGGACAGATTCCAAACAGCAGGTATCTGGAGGGCGGCGACACGCTGGCGATGGACGAGGCGCATACCTATACGGGTGCGCTGCACGATGCAGTCAGCAGGCTTAAGGGACGCTTCCCGGACGCGGGGATTCTGCTGGTTTCGCCCCACTACTGTCAGGTCTTTAACGGCAGCACCTTTATCGGCGACGGCTATTCTCTGGACTATGGCTACGGTCCGCTGATCACTTACGCGAGAGGAGCAGGCTACGTGGCGGGGCAGTTTGCGGAGGAGCGCGTGTTTTTCTTCAACGCTTTTGAGGAGAGCGGGATTGACGCCGGCACCGCGGATAAGTATCTGACGGACGGCATTCATATGACGCCTCTGGGAGCGAGGGTATACGCGGAGAAGATGGCGAAAATCATTCACAATGACTTCGCGCCGGAGGAGTGATTGCATAGAGCAGGTAAAATATGGTATGATAAAGGGCAGGTGTAAAAACCTGCCTTCTTTATGGTATGCAAGGGAGAAATGTATGCGGGAACTGGAATACCCCTTTGACGGGGAACTGATCTTAAAGAAATCAAAGAAAATAAAACGCGCGCTTCTCGAGGAGCGTTCTGACTTTACGGAGAAACGGATCGCGGTTCTGGGAGGCAGCACGACCCACGATATCATCCGTATACTGGAATTGTTTTTACTGGAAGAGGGTATCCGTCCGGTGTTTTATGAGTCGGAGTACGCGCTGTACTGGCAGGACGTGATGTTTGATAACCCGGAGCTTGTCTCGTTTGCTCCGGATCTGATTTTTATCCACACGACCAACCGGAATATTGTGTTTCCCGCGGTCTCCGATTCCGAAGAGCAGGTGGACGGGCTGCTCGCGGAGCAGTATGACCATTTTCTTGTGATGTGGGAAAAAATCGCGGAAGTATACCGCTGTCCTGTCATCCAGAATAATTTTGACTATCCCTTTTACCGCCTTCTGGGCAATCAGGAGGGGGTGTGTCCGCAGGGACGGATCTGCTTTATCAACAGGCTGAATGAGAAGTTTTATCAGTATGCGAGGGAGCACGGGAATTTCTACATCCACGACATCAATTATCTGTCGGCGTCCTACGGGCTTGACAGATGGGCGGATTCCTTGTACTGGCATATGTATAAGTATGCCTGCTGTATGCAGGCGATCCCCGTTTTTTCCCATAATCTTGCCAAGGTTATCAAGTCGGTTTTCGGCAGAAATAAGAAGGCGCTTGTGCTGGATCTGGACAATACGCTCTGGGGCGGCGTTGTGGGGGATGACGGGCAGGAAAATCTGGAGATCGGGCAGGAGACGCCGATGGGACAGGTGTACTCGGAATTTCAGGGCTATGTGAAGGCGCAGAAGGACATAGGCGTCATGCTTACCGTGAACTCCAAGAACGAGTACGACAATGCCCTTGCGGGCTTAAATCACCCGGAGGGCGATCTGAAGCCGGAGGACTTTGTGCTGATCAAGGCGAACTGGGAGCCGAAGAGCAGCAACACCACCGCCATCGCGCAGGAACTGAATATTCTGCCGGACTCGCTGGTGTTCGTGGACGATAATCCTGCGGAGCGGGAGATTGTGCGCGCCCAGACGGCTGGCGTGGCGGTTCCCGAGATCGGTACGCCGGAGCAGTACATCCGGGTGCTCGACCACAGCGGCTTTTTTGAGGTGACAAGCCTGTCGGAGGATGACAGGAAGCGCAGCGAGATGTACCGCGCCAATGTGGAGAGGAAAGTGCAGCAGGAACGTTTCTCCGATTACCGGGAGTATCTGCTCTCTCTGGACATGCAGGGGATCATCCGTCCGTTTGAGGCGGTCTATATGGCGCGTATCGCCCAGCTTACGAACAAGAGCAATCAGTTTAATCTGACGACCAGACGGTTTACGCAGGCGCAGATCGAGGCGTTTGCGGCGGATCCGGGATATATCACCCGTTATGGAAAGCTGACTGACCGTTTCGGGGATAACGGCGTGGTTTCCGTGGTGATCGGCAGAAAAGGGACGGCGGCGGATGTAGAAATTTACAGGCGGGGAGAGACGCCGGATACAGCGGACGGTGGTGATGTGCTGCATCTGGAACTGTGGCTGATGAGCTGCCGCGTGCTGAAGCGGGATATGGAGTACGCCATGATGGACAGCGTGGTGGAGGCGTGCCGGGACTGCGGTATCGGAACGATCATGGGCTACTATTATCCGACGGCGAAAAACGCCATGGTGAAGGAGCTCTATCAGATGATGGACTTTGTGAAAGTGGAGGAAAATGACACGGGCGTCACAATATGGAAGTTTGAGATTCCGGCGCAATATGAGAAGAAAAACGGTGTGATCCGTGTAACAGATAAGGAATAACAGAAAGGATGGGACAGGCATATGAGCAGAGAAGAAGTGTTTGAAAAGCTGAACGAGGTTTTCAGGGATGTGTTTGACGACGAGGAGATCACGGTCACGGACGCCACCACGGCGGACGATATCGAGGAGTGGGATTCTCTGGAGCACATCAATCTTCTGGCGGCGGTAGAGCAGGAGTTTGGTATGAAGTTTAATATGGGACAGGTGGTGTCCATGAAGAATGTGGGCGAGATGGCGGATATCATTATCAGCCAGATCACTGTGTGAGAAATGCGGGATCTTGGTGGGTATTGAGGAGAGGCAGTAAAGTACGGCATGGTGAACAGATTTCTGGACAGGGTGCAGGAGTTTTACGGAAAACTGGATAAAATGGATAGAAGGAGGGAGGCTGTTCTCGTATGGGCATTCTTTGCAGCGCTGGTGTTCGGCGTGGTGATTTTTACGGGGACGCTGACGTCGGGATTTCATCTGGTGGACGACTGGGAGTTTGCTAAGTATGTGGACTGGATGAAGCTGGACGGCTACAGTCTGTGGGATTGTCTGCGGGAAGCGGTCGGTTTTGACCTGACGCTCCGTTTCCGTCCACTGTACTATATCAACCGGGTTTTGATGGCGTATGTGTTCGGCATAAATCTGACAGCGATGTCAGTCGTGAAGGCGGCTGAGATCGTGGCGGCGCTTGCGGCGCTGTACTACTGCGCAAGGCAGATGAAATGTCATGTGGTTCATGCCGCGCTCTTTGCGCTGACGGTTATGGTGGGTTACCAGTCGGCGGTGTGGTGGAAGCTGGGACCGCAGGAATCGTATGACATCATGGTATTTGCGGCGGGCTTTTATTTCCTGCTGAAATGGCTTTCCACGGACAACAGGCGGTACGCGGTTGTCAGCGTGGGCGCTTTCTTCCTCATGTCGGTGTACAAGGAACCCTTTATCCTGCTTCTGCCCTTTGTGGGGCTTTATGTGTTGTATGACGGGATGCAGGGAAAGCGGGTGACGATTCCGCATCTGTGGGAGGTTATCCGGCGCAGGGTTCCGTATCTGCTGGCGATCGGCATTATTTTTACCGTGGAAATGTTTTTGATCCTGTTCGTGATCGGTACGAACAATTATTCTTATGTGGGACTGGATGAAAGCGTGACCCTTGACCAGTATGTGCAGGTCTGGCGCGCGGCGGCGGGGAATCAGCTGAAGTGGTATGTCAGGTTCGGCGTGCTGATGGGGCTGATCCTGCTGACTTATTGGGAACATCTGAAGAAACTTGGCTGGGAAATGCTGCTGGCGGCGGCGATTATCGTGCCCCAGTGCGTGACTTACAGCAAGACCGCGCTGGAGGAGCGCTATATTCTGCCGTGGGTGCTGGGATATGCTTTCTTTTTCGTGATTGTGGGATGCAGGTTCCGTCCCCTTTCCGGCAAGAGACGGATCGCCTATATGCTTTGTCTGCTCCTGATGCTGGCGGCGCACGGCAGGGTGACGCTGCGGGAGGCGCAGTATTTTACCTACCGGGGCGAGAGCATCAGGACCATGCTGGAGACGACGCTTGCGCTGGTGCAGGGAACGGACAAAAAGGTGTTATCCTGCTTCGCGCCGAATTTTGAGGGAAACAGAACGATGTATCACTGGTTCCGTCTCCACGGCTACGACGAAGTGTTTTACTGGGAGGAGGACGAGAACAAAATCAATCGTTCCTATGGGCCCAGAGAGGACGAGCAGGCTGACTTTGCAGATATCGATGTGATTGTGATGTACAATGAGGAGGACCGGCACTGGTGCTATGAGCCGAGTCTGGATCTGTCGGATTTCACGGAGCGAAAGTGCGGCACGATCACGATGTATATAAGGCGCGGCACGGAAGGAGACTGAGCAGCGACGGTTGCGAAGCAGACGCTTTTATGAATTGAGGGTTAAACGGTTATCAATAAATCAACTCGATCATCCCGATCACGGGGCTTGTCAGGAACACCACCTTGCAGCCGCCGAGGGCGGGCGCGGGCGTGGGTGTGTCGATGGCGGCAAAGCCGTTCGCGGTAAGCTGCACATACGCCGCCTCGGGATCGTCAGCTTCGTAGCAGATGTGGTAGGGCGCGTTCTTATATTTTTTCATAAGCCCGGATACTACGGAGTCTTCGGAGACGGGGGAGACTAGCTCCACGCGGTAACCGTCCTTTACGAGAAAGCAGATATCCACTTTGCGGATATCGTCGTATACGGTGTCCTGCTCGACCAGATAGCCGAGGGTTTCAAAGGTTTTTTTTGCCTTCTCGATTTTTTTGACTAAGTAGCCGATATGGTGTATTTTTAATGTTGGCATGGGCGGTTCCTTTCTGTGGCAGTTTTTCGGGTTCCGGCTCTGTGCCGGGAAGATAATTAGAGTGTATCATGTTTTGCGCCGGGGAGGAAGAAGGCAGGCACATTTTTGACGCCGCGTTTTGTTTGGAAGGATTTGGTTGCTTATGAGAGCATTGTTTGAGAAATACAAAGATTTTATCATGGAAGTCATACACTTTGGCATGGTGGGCGTGATAAACACCTTTCTGGGCTGGGTGATCATGGCGGTGCTGTATAATCTGATTCATATGAATTACTGGCTTTCCAGCGGGATTTCGTATTTTATCGGCAGCGTATTCTCCTACCACGCGAACGCGAAGCTGACCTTCAAGGTGGAGAACCGGGATAAGTGGCTGCCGTGGCGGTTTGCCCTCAATATCATCGTGTGTTATCTCGTGTCCTTCAGCGTGGCACAACCTCTTGTGGGCTGGCTTCTGGATGTGTCCGGGCTGTCCGCGGGCGGGACGTTCTCAAAGGCGCTTCTCGACAATGTGGCTATGATATTCGGCATGGGCATCTTTATCGTGATGAATTTCTTCGGACAGAAGTTGTTTGTGTTCCGGACAGGGCGGCATAAAAACGAAAAAAATGATGTTGGGCAGGGTGCATGAAAAAACTGACAGAGCAGAAGTGGTTTATCTGGATAACAAAATATTGGTTTTTCTTTCCCATAATCGGATTTCTCCTGCTGATGGCGGCGGTGTTTTTCGGGTACGGGGAGCGCAGCTATATCGGTGTCCACGATAATATGGATCTGTTTCTGGCGCAGTTCCAGATGCTGAAAAATACGGATTCTTTCTGGAAACACGGTGTGGATGTGCCGTTTCTGGGCGGTGTCAGCAGGGACAACCTCCCCTCGGAGCTTTCGCTTTACAGTCTGCTCTTTATGATATTTCCGTCCTACACGGCTTATGTGCTGGGGCTTTTCGGAAAGGTTCTGATCGGTATGTTTTCTTTCCGCCTGCTGGCGGGGGAACTGCTTTGTGAAAAGTTTCTGAAATACCGTCCCGCGGTCTATATGACGGGATTTGCCTACGGGATCTGCTGGTTTTTTCCCGCCTTTGGCTTTGCCTTCGCCTCGATTCCGCTTTGCGTCTGGCTGCTCATTAAAATTTACAGAGGGCAGGGGAAACGGTGGTATCTCTGGTACGTGGCGCTGTCTGCCTATCCGCTGGTGTCCTACTTTTCCTACCACGGGATTTTTATTCTGGGGTATCTTGCGCTTGCGATTTTGTGGCTTTTTTGCAGGAAGGACAAAGGGGCTGCCTGGCGGCTTACGGCGGCGCTTTTTGTGTTGGCATTCGGCTTCGTTGTCTGCGAGTACCGGCTGTTCGGGCAGATGCTTTTTGGCGAAGAGGTGACGATCCGTTCCTCCATTGTGAATGCAAGCCTTTCCCTGCCGGAGATTCTGGGGGAGATCGTGCAGGTGTTCCGGGAGGGCATTTTTCACGCGGACGGCGTACACGGGAAAATTGTATTGCCCGTGTGTTTACTTTGTTTCGTTGTAAACAATGCGTTGTATATACGAAAAAAGCAGGGAAGCGCCGTTTTGCGTGATCCCTTCAATCTGCTGTTGGTTTTTATCCTGTTTAACTGTGTGGTGTACGGTCTGTACGATTTTGAGCCGCTGCGGTCCCTTGTGGAAAAACTGATTCCGCCTCTGGAGGGCTGGCAGTTTAACAGGACGATCTTTTTCAATCCGTTTCTCTGGTACGCGGCGCTGTTTCTTGTTTTACGCAGGCTGTATGACGCGGGAATATGGCAGATGTGGCTGGCGAACGCTGTTGTCTGTATCGCCGTGCTGGCGGTGATCCTTTCGCCGACCCGCTACAATGATTTGTACAGCACCTGCTACAACAGGGCTTACGAGCATTTTCACGGGCAGGAAGTGGATGAGCTTTCCTATGAACAGTTTTACGCGGTGGAGCTGTTTGAAGAGATCAAGGCGGATATCGGTTATGGGGGCGAATGGGCGGCGGCATACGGGTTTCACCCGGCGGTGCTGGAATACAACGGGATCGCCACGCTGGACGGGTATCTGGGCTTCTATTCCCAGCAGTACAAGGAAGATTTCAGAAAAATCATCGCGCCGGCTCTGGAGCGGGTGGAGGCCACCAGAATTTACTATGACGACTGGGGGGCAAGAGCCTATCTGTATTCCGGGACGGATTTAAGCATTGTCAGCGCCACAAAGACGGTGTATGCCACGGACGACCGTATTTACATGGACGGGGAGGCGTTTGGGGCGCTTGGAGGGAAGTATCTGTTTTCAAGGATCAGGTTTTCCAACGCGCAGGACGCCGGGCTGTCCCTGCTTGGGGAGTACACGGCGCGGGACGGGAGTATGACAGTCTATGTCTATCATATATAGGAGGGTGCAATTATGCCAATCAGAGTACACAATTTCGGGGGAGTGATCGGGTGGAACGCGAAAAAATATATTCCGTGGGTGGCGAGCGAAAGTTATCTGAAGCTGCAGTTTGTCAGCCGCAGGCGGTCCCAGAAAGGGTATATTGACTTTTTTATGAGCCATAAGGAGGCGCCCCATCCGCTGGTGGTGAATCTGGAGACGGTGAACCGCTGCAACAGCACGTGCGAGTTCTGCACCGCCAATATCCACGCGGAAAAGCGCCCCTACAAGAAGATGGACGACGCGCTCTACTATTCCGTGATCGACCAGCTTCACGACTGGAATTACAAGGGGCATCTGACCTTGTACGGAAACAATGAGCCGTGGCTGGACACGCGCATTGTGGAATTTCATAAGTATGCAAGGGAAAAACTGCCGGACGCCTTTATCTTCATGTCCACAAACGGTCTGCTCTTAAATGTGGACAGGGTGAAGCGGATTGTTCCCTATGTGGACCAGCTCATCATCAACAATTACGGGATGGAGATGAAGATGCACGACAATGTGCAGGTGATCCACGACTACGTGAAGGCGCACCCGGACGAGTTCGGGGATGTGGACATTCTCGTGCAGATCCGTTACCTGAAGGAAGTGCTGACCAACCGCGCGGGCAGCGCCCCGAACAAGCAGTCCAAGGGAAAGATCATTAAGGAGACATGCCTCATGCCCTTTACGGATCTGTGGATCACGCCCTTTGGCAAGCTGGGGATCTGCTGCTGCGATAACTTTGAAGTCACGGAGATGGCGGATCTGAATGAGACGTCCCTCAGGGAAGGCTGGAACAGCGAAAAGTACAGGGAACTTCGGGAGGCGATCGCCACAGGCAGGCACAACTATCCTTTCTGCAAGTATTGCGACTTTATCGACGCGGGGCTTAGGATGGACGCGGTGGACGATGTGCTGAAGCACAGGGAAATGCACGGCGCAAGACAGTCCATGTTCAAGAAAAAATGAGGGGGTGGCGGACGAATGAGGAGAGCGGTTTTGGCGGCGGTCTGCGCGGCGGCGGTCCTGACGGTTCTGTGGGGCTGCGGCGGCGCAACGGGCACAGCCGGCCAGAAGAATGACGGCGTGGCAGGTGCGGATATGCAGGAGAGCGGTGCGGAGAGTGAGGCGTCTGCGGAACAGGACAGGGATGACAGTGCGGCAAAAAGCGTGGAATCCGGCGCCGCAGAAGCGGATGGCGGCGGGGAGACCAGCGAACAGGAAGGGCAGGATACGGCAGCCGGTCAGGACAGCGGTGCGGATACGGCGGTGCAGCTTGCGGGCACGTCGTTTTCTATATTAGGGGACAGCATCTCCACTTTTCAGGGGTATAATCCTGTGGGCTATTACGCCTTTTTCCCGGATAACGGGGAAGTGAAGAATGTGGAGGATGCGTGGTGGCAGCGTGTGGCGGATGATCTAGAGCTTACCCTCTACGTGAACGGTTCCAGTTCCGGGGCGACCGTGGCGGGAGATTCCACGGGAACGGAAGATCCCCAGTGCGGCTGCAATGAACTGCGCACCAACGATCTTTCCGGCCCGGAAGGGACATGTCCTGACAGGGTTGTCATATATTTGGGGACCAACGACTTTTTAAAAGCCATTCCGCTGGGAGACAATGACGGCACCAGACTGGTGGAGGAGGGCGAGGTGGAAACCTTCAGCGACGCCTACACGCTGATGCTTGACAAGGTGCAGGCGAACTATCCTCTGGCGGAAATTTACTGCTGTACGCTGCTTCCGCTGGGAGATTACGGGACGGACACGCCCTATGTGGACTTTGTAAACGGCGTCAGGCTTACGTCCGCGGATTATGGGGACAAGATTGCCCTGATTGCAAAGAACAGGGGGCTTCCGGTGATTGATCTGTCCGAATGCGGCGTTGCCATAGAAAATCTGCATGAGATGACGAGCGACGGGGTGCATCCGACGGAGGCGGGCATGGCGTGTATCGCGGAGGCGGTGAAAGAGGCGTTTGCGGCGCAGTAGCCGGAAATAGGGGGATGTCCATGGATGTGGAAGTGACGGGAATCAAAAAGGCGTATGCCCGGAAGAAAGTGCTTACAGATATATCGTTTTCCTTGGAAGCCGGGAGCTGTGCGGCTGTCCTTGGCAGCAACGGCAGCGGGAAATCCACGCTGCTTTCCATTTTGGCGGGAGTCCGCAAGGCGGACGGCGGCTCCTTTCTGTACCGGGGTACCGATCTGCTGCGTGAGCCGGGACAGATCCCGAAGGTGCTGGGCTATGTGCCGCAGGGGGACCCGCTGATGGAGGAGCTGGACGCATGGGACAATCTGCGCATGTGGTATGACAGGGGGACGCTGAAACGGGAATTGTCGGAGGGGGCGCTGAAGCTGCTCGGTATTGACCGTTTCCTGAGGACGCCTGTGCGCCGCATGTCGGGCGGTATGAAGAAGCGCCTTTCCATCGGCTGTGCGGTGGTTTCCCGCCCCGGGATTCTGGTGCTTGACGAGCCTTCGGCGGCGCTTGACCCTGTCTGCAAGGAGAATATCCGCCAGTTTCTGGATGTCTACAGAAGAGAGGGCGGTATCGTGCTGATGGCAACCCACGACGCGCAGGATCTGGAATTGTGTAACGCGTGTTATATTTTAAAGGACGGCAGGCTGCACCTGTGGCAGTATGACGGCGATTTTCACAGGCTGACGGAGGCATTGTAGATGGGGCGGACAGCGGCATACTTTCTGGCACAACTGAAACGGGCGGCGAGACTGCTTCCCGGGCAGCTACTGGCGGATATTGCCGTCTGTTTCTGCGCGGGCGTATTTGCCTGCCTGCTGATCGCGCAGGGGGCGCTCGCGGCGGAGGGGACCAGATACCGGATCGGTATGGTCGGTGATCTGTCGGATTCCTATCTGGGATTCGGTATCGCAGCCGTGCAGAAGATGGACGATTCCCGCTTTATGATCGAGCTGGTATCCATGTCGGAGCAGGAGGCGGAAACGGCATGGAGGCGCGGGGAGGTTTACGCCGTGATGCGGGTGCCCGAGGGGCTGATGGAGTCCATTGTGTACGGAGAAAATGACAAACTTGTCACTTATACCGCCGCACAGGGGCAGCAGGGTCTGGGAACCATGGTGATGGGGGAGATCACAGATGTGGCGTCCACGCTGGTGACCTGTTCCCAGAGCGCTATTTACGCCATGCAGCGGGTGCTTGCGGATCAGGGCAGAGGGGAAGAGATCGGGCGGGAGACAGACAAGCTGAATCTCGCGCTGATCAATCTGGTACTCTCGCGGAGCGGTTTTGGCGAGGTGGAGGTGCTCGGGTACGGGGACGGGCTGTCTCTGGAACTGTACTATTTCTGCGGCATGATTCTGTTGTTTCTCCTGCTTTCCGGGCTGCTAAACAGCGCCCTCTTTGTACATGGAAACGGCGCCTTTTCCTGCTTTTTAAAGGCCAGAGGCGTGGGGGCGCTTCGGCAGATTCTGGGGGAATATCTGGCATACCTGCTTCTCGTGCTGGCGGGACTTCTCGTTTTGTGCCTGCCGCTGGGCTTCGGGCTTGTGCGGGGGCATCTGGGGATTCCCGAGTGGGAGGGAATGGGCGCTGCGCCTTTTCTCGCCTTTGTGCCGGTTCTTTTTCCTGTGGCGGCAATGTTCGCGTCGCTGCAGTTTTTCCTCTTCGAGGCGGGGGATGGCATTGTAAACGGGATTCTTTTGCAGCTGATCTGCGGGATCGGCATGGGATATCTCTCGGGGCTTTTTTACCCTTCCGCTTTTTTCCCGGAGAAAATGAGGGTGCTGGGGGCGTGCCTGCCGTCCGGCGCGGCGGTGCGCTTCGCGCAGGCGGGAGCGCTCGGGAAAATACCGGCGGCAGCATGGGCAGCGGTATTTGTATGGCTGGCGGTGTTTCTTGGGTTGACTACATTGGTCAGATGGCGCAGGATGCAGTAGACGGAAAGCCACGGGAGGACATGGACATGCCGGGACAGATGTTTGTGAGGTTTATGCTGTTACAGAAGCGGCTGCTGAAAAAGGGCGGTTTCCTTCTGATGCTCTGTCTGGCGCCCCTGCTTTCGGCAGGCGTCGGCAGGCTGGCTGCGGAATCCGCCGGGATTGCCACGATCGCTTTGTATCTGCCGGAGGGTGACGCGTCTGCGCGGGAGATTTCCGAGCGGCTTCTTAACGGCGGAGGCGTTCTTCGCTATCTGCCCTGCGATGATGAGGCGGAGGCACAGATTCTCGTGGAAACCGGGGAGGCGGACGCGGCATGGATTTTTTCGGAGGATCTGTCGGAGCGTCTGGAAGAGCTGGGGGAGAAGCGCAGGGTGCGCCCCGTGGTGACGGTGGTGGAGCGGCGGGACAGCGTGCCACTGATTCTCGGACGGGAAATTTTGTCCTCCGCCATCTATCCGTCTTTTTCCTATAAGGTATACGAGGGGTATGTGCGGGACGAACTGGGACTTGCCGGGATGACGGACGAGGAACTTCGCCGTGTCTACGACAGCGTTGCCGTGGAGGGAAGTCTGTTTCAGATGGTGTATCCCGACGAGACGCCCGGGGAAACGGAAGAATTTACTTATGTGCAGGCGCCCCTCAGGGGGATTCTAGCCATCTGGTTTACCTTTGTGGGGCTTTCGGCGGCGCTCTGGTTTATGCGGGATGAGGACCGCGGCGTCTACGGGCGCCTTTCGGTGACGAAGCGGCTTTCCGCGTCCTACGTTGCGGGCGCGGTGTATCTACTGGATGCGGCGGCTGTGCTGCTTTTGTCCTGCAGGCTGGCGGGGGTGTTTACGGACTGGAAAAGAGAAGGGATAAGCTGTGCGGTTTTCGCGGTCTGCGTGCTCGCCTTTGCGAATTTACTGCGGATGATCTGCCGCACGCCCCGGAGACTGGGCATGGTTTTTCTGCCGCTTCTGGCGGCGATGCTGGCACTCTGCCCTGTTTTTCTGAATCTGCCATATTTTAAGGCGGGAAAACTGCTTCTCCCGCCTTGGTATTATCTGCAATCTATTCATAACCCTCGTTACTTATACGAGATGGCTGTCTATACGGCAGTTCTGGCTGCGCTGGGCGTTATCTTGCAGCGGGTGCAGAGCCGCAGACGGTAATTCTGTTGAGTGACGGATCAGTCAACTTCGATCTGATCGGAAGGCGTTTCCTTCTGCACTTCCTCGTGGTAGGTCTTTTCCGTGTTGACATTCCAGATGTTATCCTTGGAAGAAATACCGCCTAAAATGTTTTTCACGGTCTCAAAGGAGGTCATCATGGAGTGGTCGATGTTGTTGTAGCGGTGCTGCCCGTTTCTGCCCACGCAGTAGAGATTGTCGATGGATTTTAAGTATGCGGTCAGCCTGTCCATATCCTTGTACGTGTCAAAGTAGGCGGGGTAAGCCTTTTTAACCCGCTCCACATGGGAGTCCATCACATCGGAGGGTTTGTCGATCAGCCCCATGCTGACGATCTCGTCTATGGCAAAGCGGGCGAAGGCATCGTCGGACATGGTCCAGTATTTGTCCCCCTCGGTAACAAAATATTCCAGCCCGATCCATACCGTGTGCTCTAAGTCACGCACCATGTAGGGCGACCAGTTGTTGTAGATCTGGAACCTTCCCAGACGGACGGTTCTGTCGTGCACGTAGATCCAGCAGTCCGGCACGATATTGTTAATGGTTTTCAGATTCGTCTTGTTTTTCAGATTCAGCTTCGGCAGCAGCAGCCCCACGGTCATATAGTCGCGGTAGGGCAGCCCTGCGGCAATCTCAGCTTCGGCTTCCGGCACGTCGTTTAAGCCCGCCACCAGATCCTTTACGGGCATGGAGGAAATAAAGATATCGCCCTCCGCAGTTACCTCCCCTTCAGGCGTTTCGTAGGTGATGGAGGTAATGCGGTTTTGCCCGTCTTTGTGGAGCTTTACCGCCCTGCTGTGGCAGAGAATCTCGCCGCCCAGCTCCTTAATTCTGTCCGCCGTCACTTCCCAGAGCTGTCCGGGGCCGAGTTTTGGATAACTAAATTCCTCAATAAGGGAAGTTTCCACCTCCCGGTTTTTCTTTCCCGGCAGCATTTTTGAAAAGACATCCTTTAAGATGGCGGCGACGGACAGCCCCTTGGCGCGCTGGGCGCCCCAGTCGGGAGCAATCTCGGAAGGGTGTCGTCCCCATAAGTTTTCCGTATAGTTTTCAAAGAACATGGAATAGAGCTTTTTGCCAAAACGGTTTACATAAAAATCTTCCAGCGAGTTTTCCTCCCGCTTGTGGATCATGGAGGCGAGATAGCTGAAACCTGCCTGCATGGTGGCGAGAAATCCCATATTGATAAAGGTCTCCGGTTTCAGGGAGATCGGGTAGTCGAAAAACTTCTGGTTAAAGTAGATGCGTGACACGCGGTGTCTGCGCAGCATCACGCGGTCCTCCTTCTCCGGGTCAGGACCGCCGGGAGAGAGCGTCATCTCGCGGTGCAGCACGATATCGTCGTAGGTGGGCGAACCCTGTGTGGGCAGCATGTGTTCCCACCACTCGTTCACCTCGGGCACTTTGGAGAAAAAGCGGTGCCCGCCCATGTCCATGCGGTTTCCCTTATAGTTGACGGTTTTGGAGATGCCGCCCATGGTGTCGGATTCCTCCAGAACCGTGACCGAATATTCCTTTTTCTTATCCTGTCTGAGTAATTCGTAGGCGGCAGTCAGACCTGCCGGACCGGCGCCGATCACGTATACTTTTTTCATGCAATACCTCCACGTCGGAGCAGTTTACCGCCCCGACTATATTTTCTAGTTTACCATGTTTGGGCGGGGATGTACACGGAAATGTGGAAAATATCAGATAAGTGTGATATAGTAAATACAATTTAGAAGGAGAATTTCTCATGGAATTTAATTCGATAAAGTTTATGCTTTTTTTCCCGGTTGTAGTGGGATTGTATTTTGTGATTCCGGTTAAGCTGCGTCAGTTCTGGCTGTTGGTTTGCAGCTATTATTTTTACATGAGCTGGAATGCAGGATATGCGGTGCTGATTGCGGCTTCTACCTTGATTACATATGTGAGCGGGATTGTATTAGAAAAGTGTAAGTCTGATGAGACGAAAATACGAAAAAGGGCGATGCTTCTGCTTAGTCTGGGAATCAATCTGAGTATTCTGTTTATATTCAAATATGCAAATTTTATAATGGGATCCTTGGATAAACTGCTTGGTCTGCTGCATCATGGAGCGATCAATATGAGATTTCATTTCCTGCTTCCGGTAGGTATTTCTTTTTATACATTTCAAGCGTTGGGTTATACCATTGACGTATACCGCGGTGACGTGAAAGCGGAGCGGAATCTGATTCGATATGCACTGTTTGTTTCCTTTTTCCCCCAGCTTGTTGCAGGACCGATTGAACGTTCTAAAAATTTGCTGTCGCAGATAAGAAAGACGGAGAATGTCAAATTCTTAGGGGGGGGGGTAACTTCGGGAGCAATCTTGATGATATGGGGCTATTTTATGAAAATGGTCATTTCGGACAGAGTCGCTATACTGGTAAATACAGTTTTTGACTGTTACTGGATGTATGGCAGCACGGAGCTGATTCTGGCGGCGGTTGGATTTACATTGCAGATTTACTGCGATTTTGGCAGTTATTCGCTGATAGCGATCGGGGCGGCTAAAATCATGGGTTTTGAATTGATGGAAAATTTTAATACGCCTTATTTTGCGCGCAGCATTCGTGATTTCTGGGGAAGATGGCATATTTCACTCAGCACGTGGTTCCGGGATTATCTTTATATTCCGCTAGGCGGAAACAGAAAGGGGAATGTTAGAAAAGCATGGAATACCATGTGTGTGTTTTTGATAAGCGGTCTCTGGCATGGTGCAAACTGGTCTTTTGTGGCTTGGGGAGGATTGCATGGATTGTACCAGATTGCAGGGGATTTTTTAAAGCCGTGGAAAGAGCGGGTGATTCAGAAACTTTGTGTGAATACAAAATGTTTTAGTTGGAAACTGCTGCAGGTGTGTGTGACGTTTGTGCTTGTTGTGTTTGCGTGGATCTTTTTTAGGGCGGATTCGATTCGGGATGCCTTGAATTATATAAGGCGGATTGTAAAACGTCCAACGCCATGGATGCTTTTTAATGGAGAAATATACACGCTGGGTCTGGATCGCGTGGAGATGAATGTACTGCTGTTTGGTCTTGTATTGCTTTTTTTGGTGGATCTTGTGAGATATAAGGAAAGGGTTACCATAGATGCTTTTTTGATGCGGCAGAATCTTTGGTTTAGGTGGTTTGTTATGATGGGAGCCGTCATCGTTATTTTTGTATACGGAAAATATGGAGTCGGATTTGATCCACAGCAGTTTATTTATTTCCAATTTTGACAAGGGAGAGCAGATTATGCGGAAGACGGGGATTCGGATTGTCAGCTTTATTATAATTTTTTGTTTTCTGATTGGATATGTGAATCATGTGCTTTCGGTAAAAAGCGGTGGCATTTACAGAACTCAGAAATTTTATGAACTGGAGGATAATACGGTAGATGTATTGGTTCTGGGAAGCAGTCATGCTTTCGCAAATATTAATACGGCGGTGTTGTGGAAGGAATATGGGATTGCGTCCTATATATTGGGAGGCTCCTCGCAGCCTATGTGGAACACTTATTTCTATTTGAAGGAGGCGCTGAAGACACAGACACCGAAATTAATTGTGCTGGAAGGATATCGGGTGGTAGAGGAAGAGGAGTATGTGATGGACTCCTTCATCATAACAAATACTTATGGAATGAAATGGTCCCGGAATAAAATAGACGCAATCAGGACGAGCGTTCCGGAGGAAAGGCAGATGGCGTTTCTTTTGGGATATACGCAGTACCATAACCGATATACAGAACTTTCGGAAGAGGATTTTTTGCGGGATAGGGGTTCAAAGATGTATGAGAATTGGAAGGGATCTCAGATACTTATGAAAACAACGCCGCTAGAGGTGCCGAATATAGGAGATGATATTGCGGATATCAAATTGACGGAAAAAACGGAAAAGTATTATCGTGCAATTATAGAATTGGCGCAGGAAAAGGAAATACCAATTATGATTGTGATCAGTCCTTATGGTGGAATTGTGCCAGACGATCAAGCGCTGTTTCAGACGGCTGAAAAGATTGCGGGGGAATACGGCGTGCCTTTTGTTAATTATAATGACAGGAGCGATCTGCTGCGGATTAATTATGAGACGGATCTTGCAGAGGAATCCCATTTGAATTATAGGGGTGGCTATAAACTATCAAAAGCTTTGGGTGAGTATATGGTCAGCCATTATGATATTTCGGATCATAGGGGGGAGACTATATACACCAGTTGGGAGGATGATTCCCGATATCTGTATGCGCTGATGACTAATCAGCAGATGAAGGAGATGACAGATGTGGACGAGATACAGGAGTACATACAGGAACAGAACTATGATGTTTTTCTTTCAATAGATGGCTATGGTTCGGCGGACAATGAAACATCGGGAAAATTTTTAGACAGAATGGGAATTGTGGATTTGGGTTATGGCGGCGGAATCTGGTATCTGAAAAATGGGAGAGAGCATATTTGGAAGAGCGGGGATGGGGAAGCGGTCTGGTTTTTTGAAACGCAGCATAATGACTTTGGAGTGAAACGGACACGTTTGGAAGATGGCAGTTATAAAAATGAGATAATTATTGATAATCAGATATATAAGACAGTTCAAAATGGAGTAAACGTGGTTGTTTTTGATCAGACTGCAGGTGAAGTTGTTGATTCCTTTGGGCTGGATGCGGATGATGTCTATAAATTGAAAAGATAGCAAACAGGGTGGAAAGGAAAATATATGGCATCTGTAATCAGTTTCATTTTCTGGCTTCTGGTCATCCCTTTCTGTATCGGGCTGATCCCTGCAAATTTCATACCGGCGGAAAAAAGAAGCCCGGGATTCGTGCTGCTTTCCGGGTATTTTGGTATGTGGGCGCTCTTTGAGATCGCAGCGGTGCCGGCGGTGCTCTGGGTGGAGTACGACAATTTTAAAATAGCGTCCGCCGTGTTTACGGTGTTTACGCTTCTTGCTGCGGCTGCAGGCGTTGTGCTGCTGTATCGGAACGGGAAGGCGGGAGCGCCGGGGCTTATTCTGGGAACCCGAGTGACTGCCGTGGCGAAACGGTTCTTTGCGGGAACGGGCGTCGAGTGGCTGCTCTTTTTTGTCCTGCTCGGTTTCCAGCTTTACAAGGCGGTGGCGTTCACCTCCTTTGACGGCGACGATGCGTACTATGTGGTAGAATCCCTGCTTGCGCAGGAGGCGGGCGTGATGTACCGTATTCTGCCGCTTACGGGCGGTTCCACGGGATTGGATGTGCGTCATGCAATGGCGGTTTTTCCTATGTGGACAGCCTTTGTCTCGGTGAGAGCGGGGGTACATGCGACGATTGTCTCCCATGTGGTGATGCCGCTTGTGCTGATTCCCCTGACTTATCTGCTGTATTATGAGATCGGACGCATACTTTTTGTAAAAATGCCGCGGACAGGCGGAAAACAGATTGGCAAAGAACAGCTGCAGGATGCTGGCAGGAGTGTGTCTGGCAGGGAAAATCTGCCCATATTTATGATTGTCATGGCGGTGTTCCAGATTTTCGGGAACGTGTCCATTTATACCAACGAGACCTTTTTTCTGACCCGTACATGGCAGGGCAAGGCGGTGGCGGGTGCCCTTGTGATTCCGGCGCTGGTCTGGGTATTCCTGCTAATATATGACAAGGGTGTCAAAAATGGGCGGACGGACGTCGGCGTCTGGATTCTGCTTGTCTGTGTCAACATGACGGCAGGCGTGTGCAGTTCCATTGCGGTGTTTCTTGTCTGCCTTCTGGTTGCTGTGACGACTTTTTGTCTGGCGGTGGCGGAACGGGACTGGAAGATTCTTTTCAAGGTGGGCGCCGCGTGCATACCAAATGTGGTATATATGGGGATTTATGTCTTTATGGCTTACAGCTATTTATTATAACCGTTCAGATGGAAATTTTTGACTGAAAAAACACGCCTGCATGAACGTGGCGGAACTGTATAATGATGAGGAATGAAATATGTGGGGTATTTTTTTAGAGAGCGTCGTTATATTTAAAAACTATATGGGTTACCACGAGAATCACTTTCTGGCGGGGATTTATCTTCTGGCGCTCCTCTATCTGTGGCTTACGGAGAAGGACAGGCGCAGGCGCGTGCTGTTCGTCTACGCGCCCACACTGATTCTGATTTTATTTTTCTGCCCCCTGTTCCGCAAGGTGTTCGTGCGGCTGATGGAGGATAGCGAGACTTACTATCGGCTTTTGTGGCTTCTTCAGATGAGCATTGTCAGCGCTTATGGGCTGATCCGGCTGATGGGAAGGCACAGACGGATCGGACTGGCGTTCGCCTGTCTGGCGATTGTCGCGTGCGGTGATTATGTATATGACAGCGAGCATATTTCCCGGGCGCAGAATGCGTATCATCTGCCGCAGGAGGCGGTGGATATCGTGGATATGATAGAGCCGGAGGAAGGGCGCATCACGGTGCTTGTTCCTGCGGACTTGATCTACTATGTGCGGCAGTACAGCACGGATATTGAACTGCCTTACGGACGGGAAATGCTGATCGCCCGCTGGGACTATTACAATGCCATGTATGAGGCGATGGAGGAGGCGGAGGTGATCGACACCAAGACGTTTGCCGAACTGGCAAGAGCGTATCCCTGCGCCTATGTCATTTTGAAAGAGGACCGTGAAATGCGGGAGCCGCTGACGGATTACGGCTATTCGGTTTACGGGCAGGTGGGGGCGTTTGTGATTTATAAGGATATGACGCTGTAGATACAGGAGAAATAACTTATGCTGTTTAACTCATATATTTTTGTGTTTGTGTTTTTTCCCATATGCCTGATCGGGTATTACAGTCTTCTGAAAAAAGGGAAGCCCGGGGCGGCAAGCGTATTTCTGACGGCAATGTCCCTCTGGTTTTACGGTTATTTCAATCTGTCTTATCTGTTCATTATGATCTGCAGCATTGCCGGGAACTACCTGTTTCACAGATTACTGTCGGGGAAAAATCTCTGCCTGCGGCGCGGGGATTATGGGGAGACGGCAGAACAGGGAAAAACGGGGGAATACGGCGGAGCGAAACGCCGGGCGGTTCTGGTTCTGGCGGTGACACTGAACTTGAGCGTGCTGTTCTACTTTAAGTATTTTGACTTCTTTCTTGACACCATGAATGCTGCCTTCGGTACTGATTTTGTATTGCGGGGCATTCTCCTTCCTCTGGGGATCAGCTTTTTTACCTTCCAGCAGATTTCCTTTGTGGTGGACACCTACCGGGGCGAGGTGGCGGACTGTTCCCTGTCTGAGTACGCGCTGTTTGTCTCCTTTTTTCCGCAGCTCATTGCCGGTCCGATCGTGAATCACGGGGAGATGCTGCCGCAGTTTCAGGCGATGGGAAAGAAAAAAGCGGACTGGGAGCGGATTGCAGGAGGGGTGGCGCTCTTTGTGCTGGGTCTTTCCAAGAAGGTGCTTCTGGCTGACACGCTTGGCGCGGGCGTGGATTATGGATACGAAAATCTGGCAATTCTCGGGCAGGCGGACGCATGTCTGGTGATTCTGTTCTATGCGCTGCAGCTCTATTTTGATTTCAGCGGTTATTGTGACATGGCTGTCGGAATTGGCAGGATGCTCGGAATAGAGATCCCCGTCAATTTCAATTCCCCTTACAAGGCGGTCAACATCGTGGATTTCTGGAAACGGTGGCATATTACGCTGAACCGTTTTTTCACAAAGTATGTCTACATTCCGTTGGGCGGCAACCGCAAGGGGCGGGGACGGATGTACCTGAATCTGCTGATTGTCTTTTTCCTGAGCGGTCTCTGGCATGGAGCGGGGTTTCATTTTCTGGTATGGGGGATGCTGCACGGGGTATTGTATGTGGTTACCCGGTTCTGGCAGGGGCGTGTACGGCAGAAAAATGACAAAGGCGTCACAAAACAGGGCGGCAAGATTGTGACGGTTATGTCACAAATAGCGACCTTCCTCTATGTCAGCGTTGCGTGGGTCTATTTCCGGGCGGAAAATATCGGGCAGGCGAATGCGCTTCTTCGGACGGCGTGTGCAGGAGAAGCGAAAAAGATTTCCATGGATCTGGCGGAGTGCCTGCAGCCGGATGAATTCTGGTATGTGATCAAGGTACTGCATCTGGACAACCTGTCCTTTTCCCGATATATTCTGATGTTTGCGATTCTGGCGGCAGGATTGTATTTATCCATGGTGGGAAAAAACGCGCATGAGCGGGTGGCGCGCCTGAAATTCGGTCTGGTGTCGGCGGTGGTGCTGGTGGTTCTGGCGGTGTGGTGTATCTTAAGCTTTTCCGGAGTCAGCACGTTTTTGTACTTTAATTTTTGAGGAGGAGCAGCATGAAGCGGTTTAAAAAATGGATTCTCTCCATAGTGTCCTTTACCTTAATACTGCTTACACTGGCGGCGGCTCTGGTCATCTGGGTGGACCCCTTTTTCCAGTACCACGCGCCGCTTGCAGACTTTCCCTATCTGGTGGACAACCAGCTCACCCAGAACCCGGGGATGGCGAAACATATGGATTACGACAGTGTGATTCTGGGCTCTTCCATGACGGTTAATTTCAATACCCGCTGGTTTGAGGAGTTGCTGGATCTTCGCACGATCAAGTTGAGTTACAGCGGCGCTTACCCGAAGGATCAGGCGAACATCATGGATATTATCTTTGACAGCGGGCATGAGGTGAAGTCGGTTTTTCTGGGGGTTGACGTGACGACCTATACCGGCGGCGTGGATGAGACGAAATATCCGATTCCGTCCTATCTGTACGACGATAACTATTTCAATGATATACAGTATGTGCTGAACAAGGATGTGCTGTTAAACTATGTGCTGCGCCCGCTGGCAGATCCCGACAAGACGGACCTCGCCACCGTGTACCAGAGCTGGTGGACGGACGAATACTACAATATCCAGTGGGTGATGCACAATTATGCACCGCCCGAAAGAGTGGAGGTAGAGACGCCGCCCGATGCGTTTATAGAAAGTACGGATAAAAACCTGCAGGTCAATCTCTGTCCCTATATCGAGAGGAACCCGGGAACCACCTTCTATATTTTTTTCCCGCCCTACAGTATCCTTTACTGGAACGATGTGACGCAGGAGAACCACATGGAGGCTACCTTGCGGGAGTATGCGTATATTGCGGAGACGCTGCTTGCCTATGACAATGTGAGGGTGTTCTATTTTCCGAACCGGGAAGAGATTGTGACAGATTTGAACAATTACGCGGACTATACCCATTATCACGCAAGGTTCAACCGTTTTATGACAGAGTGTTTTGCCGATGGCACGTGCGAGATAGAGAGCGCGGAGGAGATGGAGCAGGCGCTGGAAGAGACGCGGGATATGGTGGGGAGATTTGATTTTGAGGAGCTGTTTTCGGTGGAGTATTGATTGAGAACATCACCAAAGAACTTGCTCCTTTTCACAAGTTTCCGCAATTTTAGACATGGAACTTTTCATCTTAGGCAATGAACTTATTGCCTGCAATATCAGTGCTACTCCTCCGCCTGCTGCGCCTGTTCGGGGAACAGGCAGTCCGCAAACCTCTGCGCCAGCACTTCCCGCCCCGCGTCGTTAAAGTGGATATAATCCGTCATGTAATCCAGATAATTGTCCTCGTTGATGGAGCCGTAAAAATTATCTATAAAGGAAACGCCGACATCCATGGTGGCGTCACGCTCTTTTTGCAGGTAATGGCTCAAGGTGCCGTGACCTAAGTCCGTCCGGTCGCCGTTCTGGAAATTGCCGTCCTCGCCTATGCTGTGACAGAAGGTATGTGACATTACCACGATGCGGATGTGGGGAAAGGCGTCCTGAATTGCCTTTACACCCGCGCGCAGCGCGCCTGTGTAGGTGATCTCCGCGTAGGGCGCGTTGGGATCGTCGCAGGGACGTTTGTTGACATAGTCGCTGCCGTCGTACATGACACAGATCATATCCACCGTGTTCATGTCAAGCTCGGAGAGCATCTGTGCCGTCGGCGCAAAATTTTCGTCATAGCTGTAGGAGGCGGCTGTTTTCATCAGATCGAAATCCCCGCTCGCGAGGCTTTTTGCCACATAGGAGAAGGAGAACGCGTCCAGAATGTAGCCGTCGTTGTAGGAGGCAAACTGTGCCGCCATGGTGGTTCCCGTGAAAGAGCCGTTATAGACGGTAGCTCCTGTTTTTTTTGCAATCTGCTCTGCGAGACCGTTCTCGCCCCGCTCCAGAGAGAAAGGATCGTCGCCCAGACAGAGAATGGTGGTCACGCCGTCGTCCACGTAGCCCTCGCGCTTGTCAGGAGCAAGAGGAATCAGGTTGTCCAGCGTCTCGATATCGAAATCCGTGGTCTGGTAGTTCGGGTCATAGTCGGAAGGTGTTCCTTTGTTCCATTTATAGAGCCGGAAAGCCGAGAATCCGATGACAAGCACGATGGCGGCGAATAGAATGAGCTGGATATTGGCGAGAATGCCGCCGCCCTTTTTAGGTTTCGGGCTGGATTCTGACATGTTTGTCATGTCCTTTTCCCGCAATGTATTTTTATCCTTATTTTGATTTTCTCCCATGGTTATATTCATACCCTTTCCTGAAAGTCTTATGCGTTTGTTTGGTTTTCATTTATAATACTATTATTTATTCCAAAAATCTACACAAAAAAGTGTCCTCATAAAATCTTAATAACTCAGCGGCTGGCGGACGGCAGAAAAAAGCGCTATCCGGGATCCGAAGATTCCGGATAACGCTTTTTTCTGTTCCCCGTATCAAAGAATAGATACGGCGTTTTCCAGTGGGTCTGCTTCCGGCGCGGCATACGAGCGGATCATCGGCTGCGCCAGCTGCCGCTGTAGCTCCTTATACCATTTGCTGTACTTGTACATACGATATGTAGTGCTCAGCTTTCTGAGCTGTTCGTCGTCAGCACAGCAGATCGTAAATGAAACCCTTTGCGTTTCGTCCATAGACGCATAATCCAGATAACTGATCTTCAGTTCGGTTATCGTTCCCTGACATCTGGGACAGAACTGCTTGTGTCCGTTCAGCATATGAACCCGTTGGCAACGCTTACAGTAGTGCATGTACATCATGAAAAATTCCCCTTTTCCCATAATCCCTGTTAGGTAACCGTTTGTCTGTTGCCCTTATATTGTGTCAGTTGAAGCGGTCAAAGTCAAGCGTATATTAGCGATAAATGCCGTAAAATGGGTGTAAAATATCGCGCAATTATCGCGTATATTGCGTAAATGTGTCACGAGTTGCCAATTTACATAATCTGACGCCCCTCCGCAAATGACAAAAATCTTGATATTGCGCTGTTTTTATGCTATAATTTCAAAGAATTGTTCCGATTTGAGGTTTACATAAACTAATACAACGGATAGACAAAAAATGGAGTTAGGAGTTAACATGCAGAATAAGAAAAACAGGAGACAGAATACAGAGAATCACCGCAGGCAGGTCCGGTTTGAGGAACTGCTTGAGGACGATCGGTTTGATGATGAGGATTATGACAGCGTGACGGAGGACACGCTGGAATTTTTGAGCCTTGACGACGATATGATCGAGTCCTATCAGCGTGCCCATCCCCCGAAGACCGCGCGGAACACGGCTGCGAAGGCGCGTCCCGTCCGCTATGAGGACGAGGATTACGAGGACGACGACTACGAGGACGAGGACTACGAAGACGACGACTACGAGGACGAGGACTACGAAGACGACGACTATGAGGACGAGGACTACGAAGACGACGACTACGAGGACGAGGATTACGAGGACGACGACTACGAGGACGACGACTACGAAGATGAGGACTATGAGTATGACGATGACGACGGTTTTGCGGCGCGCCTGATGTATTTTATCGGCGAGATGAGCGCCCTGGACGTCGCCGTGGCTCTTCTGGGGATTCTGGTGCTGGCTGGCGCCATCGTTACAGGGGGCATTTATGTCCATGCAAAATCGGTGGAAAAACAGGTGGCGGCGTTTGCCGATATGGGCGAGGAGATAGAAGGCATTTCCGTGATCGGAGAAAGCGGTCTGCTGGCGGCATCCGAATCCGCGAAACTGGGCGGCATGATTGACGTGGAGGAGGAAGAGCCGGAGGAGCAACAGGAAGAGGAAGCGCGGGAGGACGCAAAGGGCGAGGTGGGGGTAGAACTCCGGCTGACCTCGATTCTCTCGGATATGAAGGTGAAATTTGTCAATAAAGAGACGGGCAGGCTGATCGGCGGCGTGCCCTTTGAAGTGGAGGTTTCCGGGCCGAAGAGCTTCCAGTGGAAGGATGACGACAAGGACGGTGTGATCTACCAGAAGGATCTTGCGGCGGGCACCTATGAGGTCAGGATACTGCCGTTGTCCGGAGGGGCGGCTGAAAAATACAAGCTTCCGGAAAAGAGCAGCAGCGTCAAGGTTACTGACAAGATCGCCTATCAGAAGGTGGATGTGGCGGACGAGGTAAAGACCGAGGCGGAGATCAACGTGGCGAAGGAGGAGGCTACCCATCAGAACACAGTGGTGGAATCCGCTTTGCAGGACACGGTGGAGTGGGTGGAGTCCACCAAGACCCCGGTGGGGGAGGAAACGTCGGCGTATGAGAAGGTGCCCATGGATAAAATAGCGGATCCGTGGAAAACGGCAGGGGCGTTCCGCAAGATGGTCGAGGACGGAGAGGACGATCCCTACGAAAATGTGAAGGTATCCATGAACAAAGACAGTCTGACGCTCGATAAGGGGCAGAGTGATTCCCTGAAGATATCTGTCAGCAGCAGCGAGGTGGAATACTCGGTGGACTGGAGCGTGGCGGATTCTTCGATCGCTACGGTGGCCGGGGGTACGGTCACGGCAGTTGCGGCGGGCAGTACCACGGTTACGGCGCGGGTGGCTGTCGGCAGCATGATTCAGGAATTTAACTGCTCCGTGACGGTGAAAGAAGCGGGGGACGACGATTCCGACAAGAAGGACGAGGACGAAGATAAGGACGAGGACGAAGATAAGGATAAAGACAAAGATAAGGACGAGGATAAAGACAAAGATAAAGACAAAGATAAAGACAAAGATAAAGATATCTATACCAAGCTCTCCATAAATGGTGAGAAAGAAGTTAAGATCGGGAAAAAAGTGACGCTGACGGCGGAGACGGACCCCGAGGGCGGCAAGGTTACATGGAGCAGCGATGACGAAAAGATCGCAAAAGTAAATGAGAAGGGCGAGGTCACGGGTGTCGCCGAGGGCGAGGTGAAGATCCGGGCGGTCTGCAAGAATCCGGAAGGCACGGACGATATCAAGGAGTCCTTCAAGATAAAAGTGCTGAAAGAGGAAGCCGTTATCGATGAAAATACGAAGCTGAAGGACAAAGACGGCAACCAGCTTTACTTTAAAAACGCGGACGGGGACTACGAGGAAGCGACCTACAAGGAATACGGCAAGCGGGATGCCTTTTACAAAAAGGTGAAAGCGGCATCGGCTTATAAGTATACCGGCTGGCAGACCATCGACGGACATGTTTATTTTTATGATAAAAACGGAAACTATGTAACAGGCGATCAGGTCATCCAGGGTGCGAAATACAGCTTCGGCAGCGACGGAAAGCTGGCGAAGAGCTCGGGAACCATGGGAATTGACGTGTCCAAGCACAACGGGAATATCGACTGGAACGCGGTGAAGAACTCCGGCGTCTCCTACGTGATTATCCGCTGCGGTTACCGCGGCTACTCCACGGGCGTGCTGGTGGAAGATCCCAAATTCAGAAGCAATATCAAGGGCGCGAAGGCGGCAGGTCTTAAGGTGGGCGCATACTTCTACAGTCAGGCGGTCAACGAAGTGGAGGCTGTGGAGGAGGCTTCCATGGCGATTGATCTGGTGAAGGGCTACGGTCTGAACTATCCGCTTTTCCTCGATGTGGAGGCGAGCGGCGGCAGGGCGGACAGCATCAGCCGTGAGACCAGGACAGCGGTCTGCAGGACTTTCTGCCAGACCGTGCAGAACTCCGGCATCACGGCGGGCATCTATGCCAACAAGAACTGGTTTACCGAGAAGATCAATACGGGAAGCTTGACAAGCTACAAGCTGTGGCTTGCGCAGTACGCCAGTGCACCGACCTACACGGCGACCCGCTACGACCTGTGGCAGTATTCCTCCAAAGGAAAGGTCAGCGGCATCAGCACCAGTGTGGATATGAACATCAGTTATCTAAGCTACTAACAATAAATCAATGCTTATATGCGATAAGGAGGAAGGGCGAGGCAATGAAAACCTATCTTGTTACGGGGGGCGCGGGCTTTATCGGCTCCAACTATATTCACTATATGTTCAAAAAGTACGGCGACGCGATCCGCATCATCAATGTGGACGCGCTGACCTACGCGGGCAACCCGGAAAATCTGAAAGAGGTGGAGAAGCGGGACAATTACACCTTCGTCAAGGCAGATATCTGCGACAAGGCGGCTATAGAAAAAGTGTTTGCCGAAAATGACATCGACAGGGTCGTCCATTTCGCGGCGGAGAGCCATGTGGACAGAAGCATCAAAAACCCGGAGGTGTTCGTGCAGACCAACGTGTACGGCACGGCGGTGATGTTAAACTGCGCGAAGGCGGCGTGGGAGCTGCCGGACGGCACTTTTAAGGAGGGTAAGCGGTTTCTGCACGTGTCCACCGACGAGGTGTACGGGTCTCTCGACGATGACGGCGGGTATTTCTACGAGACCACGCCCTACGCGCCGCACAGCCCTTATTCCGCCAGCAAAGCGGGATCGGATATGTTGGTGAAGGCGTATATGGACACCTATCATTTCCCGGCGAACATTACGAACTGCTCCAACAATTACGGACCGTACCAGTTCCCGGAGAAACTGATTCCCCTTATCATAAACAATGCGCTGCAGGGCAAGAAACTGCCGGTTTACGGGGACGGGAAAAACGTGCGCGACTGGCTTTACGTGGAGGATCACGCCAAGGCGATCGACATGGTGCAGGAGAAGGGGCGCCTTTTTGAGACCTATAATGTGGGCGGCCACAACGAAAAGCAGAATATCGAGATCGTGAAGATTATCATAGAGACGCTTCGGGACATGCTCCCGGAGACGGATGAGAGAAGGGCGCATCTGACGGAAGAGCTGATCACCTATGTGGAGGACCGCAAGGGGCATGACAGGCGTTACGCCATCGCGCCGGACAAGATCCGGGAGGAGATCGGCTGGGAGCCGGAGACTATGTTTAAGGAGGGCATCCGCCGCACGATCGAGTGGTATTTCGCCCACGAGGACTGGATGAAGAATGTGACGAGCGGCGATTACCAGAAGTATTATGAAGAAATGTATCAGACGCAATAAAATTAAGGGTGTGATATGGGACAAGTAGTGTCGGGCGTTATTCTGTTTATCATACCGGGATGGATAGCAGCCGTCATGCGAAGCGGAGGCAGAGGGGAGAAAACAAAAGTACAACTGGCGGCAGATACGCTCTGTTACGCGCTGGTGATACTGACCGTTGTCTCTGGTATGCTGTACGCGTTCTTTGGCGGCGCTGTTTTCTCTCTGCGGCACAATCGGAATCTGCTGCTGTATGTATTCTGCTTTGTGGGGGCATACGGCGTCTCCTTTGTTCTGGGACTGGCTGGCAGACGAAAGGGCTTTGGCGCGGCGTGCCGGCGGAGGCTTCTGCTTGCTTTTACCGCCCTGTGGGTGATTCTGCTTGCGGGGATCGGATACGACGATTACGCCAAGAGGCATATCGTGATGAACGAGGTGTGCGCCCACAATCTGAGTCTTGCGCTGGATGACAGGGGAAGAAGCAGCGATTATATCGAATTGTACAATCCGTCGTTTACGGCGGTATCGCTGGACGGATGGTATCTGACGGATCAGGAGGAGCTTTCGGAAAATGCCCGTCTGGGGCGGATGGAGATAGAACCCCGCTCCTATCTGCTGCTGTTTGCGGACGGCGACGCCGGATCAGTCCGGGACGAGGAAAGCGGGGAGGTCTGCCATTATCTCGGATTTCGGCTGAACGAGGCGGGGGAGACGCTGACCCTTGCCGATAGCAGCGGGAATACGGTGGACAGGGTGGAGGTGCCGCCCCTTGCGACAGACATTTCCTATGCCAGGCCAAAGGACGGCAAAGACGGATGGTGTGTCGTCAGAAACGGCAGTCCCGGGGAGAGCAACGAGAACCTTGCATCCTATGTGGTTCCCACGCTGGAAGCCCCTTCCTTTTCGGCGGAAAGCGGTTTTTATGGGCAGCCCTTTGAACTGGCTATGTCGGCAGGAGAGGGGCTGCGTATCCATTATACGACGGACGGCAGCGAACCGACGGTGGAATCGGCGCTCTACACAGGACCGATTCAGATTGCTGACGGCAGCGGCAGGGAAAATATTTACGCCGATATGGAAGGTATTTCGCGGGACGGGGATTATCAGCCAGAGAGCCGTGTTGACAAGGGCACGGTGGTGAAGGCGGCTGCGTTTGACGACGCAGGGGAGGTCAGTGAAACCGCGTCGGCGGTATATTTTGTGGCATTTGAGGAAAAAGAGGGATACGGGAATCTGATGACGCTGTCCCTAACGGCGGACCCGGACGACTTTTTTTCGGAGGACCGCGGCATTTATATGCTGGGCAACGACTATCAGGAATGGCTGGTAAATTACAGAAATTATCGGAAACAGGAAACATATCTGGAACAGGGGCGCTCGTGGGATTACGGGAGCGTGGTCTGGCGCTCCTTCATGGCGAACTATACCCATTCCGACAAGACCAAGGAAAGACCCGTGAAGGCGGCGCTGTTTGACGCGGAGGGAAAACTGCTCGGCGAGGAGCGGATCGGCGTCAGGGTGCGCGGCGGGTCGTCCAGAAATCTGCGGCAGAAGGGATTCAATTTTTACGCCAGAGAGGAGTACGGGGAGGACCCGCTGGGGCTGCGGTCAAAAATGCTCCGCACGTCCGGCTCCATTGACACGAATGTGACCATGCTGCGGGATGTGTTTAACCAGTCGCTGGTGGCTGACAGGGCGATAGAGACACAGCCGGGCGAGCCGTGCGCTGTGTTTTTAAACGGGGAATACTGGGGACTCTATAATCTGCAGTCGCGCTTTTCCGCGGGATATTTTGAGGAAAAATACGGACTTTCCGAGGATGAAATCATTGTCGTGAAACAGGACAACCGGGTATCTGTGGGGCAGGATGAGGATCTTTCACTTTATAAGGAACTGGTGACGTTTGTCAGTGAGGCGGATCTGTCTGACCAGACAGCATACGAAGAGATCGGCAGGCGGATGGATATACAGAGCTTTATCGATCACTACTGCTTTGAAATTTATATCGGCAATACGGACTGGCCCCTGAACAATCTCTGCTGCTGGCGCAGCCGGAAGGAGGACGGGGCGTCCGCATACGAGGACGGCAGATGGCGATGGGGCGTGTACGACACCGACGAATCTACGGGCATTTACGATGACGGCATGAGCACTTATGAATCCAATCCCTTTACCGAGGAGGCGCACTGGTTCGGCACGCCTCTGACGACGCCGCTGATGTCCCGTCTGATTGAAAACGAGACGTTCAGACGGCAGTTTTGTCTGACTTTTATGGACATGGCAAATAAAAACTTTGCGTATGGGGACGTTCATGGTAAACTATGGGAGATGGCGGCAGCTTATGAGGCGCCTATGGTGAAGAGTTACCACAGGTTTAACCCCGGCGAATATACCCGGGACACGTTCTGGGAGAACATCGGGGTGATAGACGAGTTTTATAAGAAAAGACCAGATTACGTGGTGACCGATCTGGCGGAGGCGCTGGGATTTTCCGGGGAGACCGGGGAGGTCACCCTGCGGGTGGAAACGCAGGGCGGCACGATTCGTCTGAACACCATCACGCCCGGTCTGGAGGACGGAGAGTGGCGGGGCATCTATTTTACGGAATATCCTGTGACGGCTACGGCGCTGCCTGACGAAGGGTATCGGTTTGCCGGCTGGCAGGGGACATATGTGTCCGCGGAGGAGACGATCGAGGCTGCTGTGACGCGGGAGGGCATCTGCCTGCAGGCGGTTTTTGTGCCGGAGAAAACACAGTAAGGCATGTCAGTGTGGGAGTCTGCTCTGACGGGGAGGTATCTATGGTTTGTGTGATTATTTTACTACTGCTTGTACCGGGAATGGTGACGTGGAAGATTGCGGGTGGGAAGGCGCTCACGGACTGGAAGGACGTCTGTCTGGCGGCGGTGAGCTGGCTTACGCATGATCTGGTCATTGCCTGTCTGGTGTACGCGGCGTTTTATGTTTTGAGGGGCGCCACGACCATCAGCTTTTCCACAGAGTATCTGGGGGAAGAGGTCTACTATTCCATTTATGATATCACTTTTGTGTTCCGCTATTCCGCTCTGGCGCTTCTTTCGGCAGCAGGGCTCGGCATTCTCGAGCGTTTTGCGGGAAAACTGTTCAAAGGAAAACAGTCGTTATGAAAAGGCGTATGGCACGGCGTGGAAAAAACAGGGATATGACGGGAAGCGGCTGTCTGGGAAAGTCTGCCGACAGGGCAGTCTGCGCGGTTCTGGGTCTGTGCGCGGCGCTGTTGTTTACGGCGTGTGCCGGGGAGGAAAACGCGGCAGGGCAGGCGGGAAAGGACGCGGTCCGGCTGGGCGGCGCGGAGGCGGCGGCAGGACAGTCCGGGCAGAATGAGGACTGGCTGGCGGAGCGGATGCGGCAGGATCGCAGGACAAGGCAGGATCTGCGGACAGAGCCGGAGGATATGGAGAGAATAGAGCGTATTGATCTGAGCGCTTATGAAAGCGGCAGGGTCATCCTTTCCGGCAGCGGCGATATGTGGCTTTCCGGCAGTCTGGACGGGCAGGTTGTGATCGACGCGCAGGAGGATGAGCTGGTGCATCTGTATCTGGCGGGGGTGGAGATCACCTCATTAAAGGGTCCGGCGATGCAGATTCAGGAGGCGGCAAAGGTAATTGTGACACTGGTGTCAGACACAGAGAACGTGCTTTCGGACTCTCCCGATTATAAAGACTTCGAGGAAACGCCGGCATGTCTTTACAGCGCCTGTGATCTGACGATCAACGGCGGCGGCGCGCTGCGGGTGTACGGGTATCATGGGGACGGTATCCGCAGCAAAGACAGAATCCGGCTTTTGGACGGCACGTTTGCGGTACATGCGAAGGGTGACGGGATCCGCGGCAACGACGGCATCTATATGTGGGAAGCTTCCGTGGACATAGAGAGTGAGAAAAACGGACTGCGCACGGTAAATCAGGGCGCGGATGACAGAGGTGTGATAGAGATAAACGGCGGCACGCTCTCGGCGGTGGCAGGAAAAAACGGCGTATGCGCCGCGTCCGATCTGTATCTGTATCGGGGGAAGGGCAGTATCAAAGCCGTGGAGGAAAAGGTGCGGACGGAAGGAACCGCTTATATTGCGGAAGGGTTTCTTAAGTAGCGTGGGATGCGGGGTGCCGGGACTGTGACAGAGTACAGACATGAATATAAATACAGGATAGACGCCAGACAGAAGGCGGTGCTTAAGATGCGGGCGCAGGGTGTTCTGGAGCGGGATGCCCATGCGGGCGCGGACGGGGAATATCTGATCCGCAGTCTTTACTTTGACAGTCCGGATGACGACTGCTTTTATGAAAACGAAAATGGTGTCGATCCCCGCGAAAAGTACCGCATACGCTTTTACAACTGTGACGCGTCAAGGATCAGTCTGGAGTGCAAGGCGAAAACGAGGGGGATGACGAGAAAAACCGCATGTCTGATCACATCTGACCAGTGCAGGCGGTTTATGGCGGGAGAGATCCCGGAGCCGGAGAGGGACATTTCCTCAAAGCAGGCGGCCATGTTCATGCAGATGCGCTTAAAAAGCCTGCGCCCGGTGGTGATCGTGCAGTACACGCGGATGCCCTTTGTGTGCGGCGCGGGCAATGTGCGGGTGACCTTTGACGACGCCATCGTTTCTTCCAATGACATTGCGGGCTTTTTGCAGCCGGAGATTCCATTACGGAGTGTGCTGGCAACGGGGGAGAGCATTCTGGAGGTCAAGTGGGACGAACTTCTGCCCGCTTACATCAAGGAACAGATGGGACTTGATTCACTACAGTGGACGAGTTTTTCCAAATATTATTTATGCCGAAAATATAATTGCTGCGGGGGAGTGCGGGTATGAGCTTTATAGATATTTTTAGAAAATCGTTTCTGGAAGGGTATGCGTCCGTCCGGATTGATGTGGCGCAGATTGTGATATGTATGGCGGTCACGGTGCTGATTGCGGGTTATATTTTTCTGATTTACCGCACCATCAACAAAAATGCTTTTTACAACCGCAATTTCAATCTTTCGCTGATTGCGCTTGCCGTGATTACGGCGGCGGTGATCCTCACGATCCAGTCCAACATCGTGATTTCCCTCGGTATGGTGGGCGCGCTGTCTATTGTGAGATTCCGTACCGCCATCAAAGATCCCATGGATCTGGTGTTTCTGTTCTGGTCGATCAGCGTGGGTATCATATGCGGCGCTGGCTTTGCCGTGGTGGCGGTAGTTGCATCAATCGTCATAACTGTGATAATATTATTATTTGACAGGGTGCCTGCCGGTGTGCCGGCGGTGGTCCTTCTGGTAAATGCTTCCGACTATAAGACGGAAGGGCGCGTTATGGAGATCGTGGAAAAGCATTGCAGCATGTCCAAGGTAAAAGCGCGCAATCTGACGAAAGATAAGCTGAGTCTGGCAGTTGAGGTCAGAACCGGGGAAGGCGGCAGGCTGGTGGAAGAGCTGATGGATCTGGAGAGTGTTGTCTCCGCGTCCCTTGTGGACCACGACGGGGAAGTGACATTCTAATATTTGCAAAGAACAGGAGAAAAAGGGATGAAAGGGATTATTTTAGCGGGCGGTTCGGGCACCAGACTCTATCCGCTGACAAAGGCGGTTTCCAAGCAGATTATGCCGATATACGACAAGCCGATGATTTATTATCCGCTGTCCATACTTATGCTGGCGGGGATCAGGGAGATCCTGATTATCTCCACACCGAGGGATCTGCCGGTTTTCCGGGAACTGTTCGGCACGGGAGAGCAGCTCGGGCTGCGCATGGAATACGCGGTGCAGGAACAGCCGAGAGGGCTTGCCGACGCGTTTATCATCGGGGCGGATTTTATCGGGACAGACAGCGTGGCGTTGATTTTGGGCGACAATATTTTCTACGGGCAGAGTTTTTCCCGGGTATTGAAAGAAGTGGCGGCGCGAGAGAGCGGCGCGACCATTTTTGGCTATTATGTGAGGGATCCGAGGGAGTATGGCGTGGTGGAGTTCGACGAGAACGGCATGGCGCTCTCCATTGAGGAGAAGCCGGAGCATCCGAAGAGCAATTATGCGGTGCCGGGACTGTATTTTTATGACAATGACGTGGTGGAGATCGCAAGGAATGTGAAACCTTCCGCCAGAGGAGAGATAGAGATCACAAGCATCAACAATGAGTACCTGCAGAGAGGGACGCTGCGGGTGGAAACCCTTGGACGCGGTTTCGCGTGGTTAGACACGGGAAGCCATGATATGCTGCTTGACGCGGCGGATTTTGTGGCGGCGTTCCAGAAGAGACAGGGACTTTATATCTCCTGCATAGAGGAAATTGCCTACAGGAGAGGATTTATCACAAAAGAGCAGCTTCTCAAGCTGGCGGAGCCGCTTATGAAAACTGCTTACGGACAGTATATAGTAGAGGTTGCAAATGGACTCTAAGCGGATGAGACGGGCGATGGCTGGCATGATCGTCGTATTTCTGGCGGTGTTTGCGGTGATCGCCATCGTGAATTTGGATACGGTGAAACGTAAACTCGGTTTTGCCCCGGAAGAGCCCGTGCAGGAAGAAGAGCCTGTGCAGGAGGAAACGGAGACGGAAGATGGGCAGATAGGAAGCGATCTGTCTGCTTTTCTGCGCGATGAAACATTTTTTGACCCGGAAGTCAAATTTAAAAGCATCGAATCCTACTCGGGCAGGAACGTGTCCCTGATGATGAGTTCCGTGGCGAAAGACCTGCGGATCATGGTGGTGGACAGTGTGGGACGGCTGGTGACAGGCGCGGATTTCACCGTCACGATTCAGGATATGGGCGAGTATACCGACAGTGACAAGGACGGTGTGATCTATGTGGACGGTCTGCGCTCCGGCGAGTACAGCGTGTCCCTCAATGAAAAAGAAGGCTTTCGCGTGCCGAACACCATCACTACGATACAGGTGCGGCAGGATATCGAGTACCGGGTGCTCGACAATATCGAGTATCTGATGGTGACCGAGGATGATATTGATCCCGAGAAGGAGGATAAGGCGGTCAACGGAGCCGAGGAGGATGCGGACGGCACGGAGAACATGGAACTGCAGTTTGACAACGGCAGCGCGAAGCTCGGTATCGACGTGTCCAAGTGGAATCAGGAGATCAACTGGGAGGCAGTAAAGGATGCGGGCGTCGAATTTGCCATTATCCGCTGCGGATACCGTGGCGCGACGACGGGCGCGCTGGTCATTGACCCCAGATACAAAGAGAACATAGAAGGAGCCATCTCGGCGGGGATTCCCGTGGGCGTCTATTTCTTTACGCAGGCGGTGGACGAGATAGAGGCTGTGGAGGAGGCGTCCATGGTGATCCGGTTGATCGAGGATTATGATGTGGATTACCCGGTATTCCTCGACAGTGAGAGCGCCGGAGGCAAAGGGCGTGCCGACGGGCTGGACAGCGAGGAGCGCACAAAGGCGCACAGGGCTTTCCTGCAGACCATGGAGGCGGCAGGATACGAGACGGGCGTGTACGCCTCCCGCAACTGGCTGAGAGACAGAATAGATATGACAAAACTGTCAGATTATAGGATCTGGCTGGCGGAGTATGCGGATGTGCCCACTTATGACGACTACTACTATCACATGTGGCAGTATACTTCCAAGGGTACGGTGGATGGCATTTCCACGAATGTGGATCTGAATCTGTGCTATATGAATATAGACACCTCGATCAATCACGCCAAAAGCGCCGCAGGGTACTCCGGCGTGGTGAACGGGGATACGGGAAATGTGCCGGTTGAATAGCAGAGTGAAAAGAACTTCTAAAGACGTCCCGCCATCGGACGGGACGCCAAGAAGTTCTAGGAGTTGCTTTGCAACTCCGTTTCACTCGGGAGAATGCCAAAAGCGGGCATTCTCCGTATCGGAGAAGATGTGCGCGTGCTGAACGATAAGTAAGGAGGAAATAACGATGGGAAAAATAACGGTGGAGACGTGCGAAATTGAAGGACTTAAGGTGATCACCCCGGCGGTGTTTGGAGATAACAGAGGGTACTTTATGGAGACCTATCACTATGAGGACTACAAGGCGGCGGGGATCGATCAGGTGTTTGTACAGGATAACCAGTCTTCGTCCGTGAAGGGAGTGCTCAGGGGGCTGCATTTCCAGATCAATTATCCGCAGGACAAACTGGTGCGGGTGCTTGCCGGGGAGGTCTTTGACGTGGCGGTGGATCTGCGCCCGGGTTCGGAGACTTACGGCAGATGGTTTGGCGTGACGCTCTCGGCGGAGAACAAGAAGCAGTTTTTCATCCCGAAAAATTTTGCCCACGGCTTTCTGGTGCTCTCGGACTATGCGGAATTTGCCTATAAATGCACTGACTTTTATCATCCCAACGACGAGGGCGGCATCCTCTTTAGCGACCCCGAGATCGGGATTGACTGGCCTATCCCTGCGGGAATGGAGCTTGTGATGTCCGACAAGGACAAAAAATGGGAGGGGCTGTCCGCGTTCACCGTAGGTTAAAAAATAATATGAATAAACAGAAAATGGGAGAGAAAAATTTCACAGAGAAGAAAGCGTTTCCTAAGTCCGCGGCGATAGCAATATTCTGGGGGCTTGGTCTGCTTTTGGCGACTGTACTTATTCTGCATCACAATCCGCTGGCGGATCAGGTGACGGAGCGGATGAAGAAGGTCAGCGGCTGTGTGCTGATTGCATTTACCTGCACCATGTTCACGATTTACTATGACAGGATCGTGACCATCCCGGTAGAGCTTTTCCAGAGCCGGGGGCTGATATGGAAACTGGCGAAAAACGACTTCAAAAAGCGCTATGCGGGTTCTTATCTGGGAATTGTGTGGGCGCTTGCGCAGCCTGTGGTGACGGTGCTGATGTACTGGATTGTGTTTGACAAAGTGTTTCAGGCGAGGGTGCAATTTGTGGCGGCAGACGGTGTGGAACCGCCCTATGTACTGTACCTGATGGCGGGACTGGTGCCGTGGTTCTATTTCTCGGAGGCAATCTCGCAGGGGACGATGGCGCTTGTGGAGTACACGTATCTGGTGAAGAAAGTGGTGTTTAACATCAGTATTCTGCCGATTATCAAGGTGGTTGCGGCTACTTTCATCCATATATTTTTTGTGGGTATTCTGCTGGTGGTGGCGGTGGGCTACGGCTATACGCCCACCATCTATACCGTACAGCTTCTCTATTACAGTCTGTGTCTGGTATTCTTTGTGCTGGCGCTGAGCTATCTGACAAGCGCGCTGGTCGTCTTTATCCGGGACCTGCAGCAGGTGATCAGCATTGCGCTCCAGATCGGCATGTGGGCGACTCCTATCATGTGGAATATCAAAATGCTGCCGAGCGACAATATGAAGACGCTCTTCAAGCTGAATCCGCTTGTCTATATCGTAAACGGTTATCGGAGTGCGATTTTCGAGGAAGAATGGTTCTGGGAGCACTTTTATTCTTCCACGTACTTCTGGATCTTCACGATCAGCATGTTCTGTATCGGGACGCTGGTGTTCAGAAGGCTGCGCTCGCACTTTGCGGATGTGCTATGAGCCGATCGGGCAAGTTCGATCACGAGGACGGCTACGCAGCCTCGGCGTAACTGCGGAATGAAACAGGGCGCCAGCCTGCGAGCGAGAAGCAGCAAAGCGGATTCGGGCGGCGGCTATGCCCATATATCATGCGAGGAAATAAGGTATGGATAATAATATCGCAATCAAGGTCACGGACCTCGAAAAAGTGTATAAGCTCTACGACAAGCCCTCGGACAGGCTCAAGGAGGCGCTGCACATCGGGCGGGGAAAGCACCACACGGAGCACCGCGCCTTAAAAGGGGTCAATATGGCAATAAGACAGGGGGAGTGCGTGGGGATTATCGGTACCAATGGGTCCGGGAAGTCCACCATTCTGAAAATAATAACGGGTGTTCTCTCCCCTACGGCGGGAAACGTGGAGGTCAACGGGCGCATTTCCGCCCTGTTGGAGCTGGGCGCCGGTTTCAATATGGAATACAACGGCATCGAAAATATTTATCTGAACGGCACGATGATCGGCTTTTCCAAGAAGGAGATCGACCAGAAACTGGACGAAATTCTCGCTTTTGCGGATATCGGGGACTATGTGTACCAGCCGGCGAAAACCTATTCCAGCGGCATGTTCGTGCGGCTTGCCTTTGCGGTTGCGATCAATATCGACCCGGAAATCCTCATTGTGGATGAGGCGCTTTCGGTGGGCGACGTCTTTTTTCAGGCAAAATGTTACCACAAGTTTGAAGAGTTTAAGGAGATGGGCAAGACGATTGTGTTTGTCAGCCATGACCTGAGCAGCATCAGCAAATACTGTGACCGCGTGGTGCTCTTAAATCAGGGCATTAAGCTGGGGGAGGGTATGCCCAAGCAGATGATAGACACTTACAAGCAGGTGCTTGTGGGGCAGTATACACCGCCGGAAGCGGAGGGAGAGCGGCTGCTTGATGACGAGCAGCTTCGCGCCATGGCGGCGAAAGGCGTGGACGGCAGTAAGCTGGGCGGCGAAAAGGCGGGAATAGCCGAAAACAGGGTTGTCGGCTGCGCCGAAAACCCGGATCTTCTGGAGTACGGTTCTAAAAAGGCGCAGATTACGGAATACTATATTACAGACGAGAAGGGAACGAAAACTTCCGCCATTTTAAAGGGGAGTTCATTTTCTATTCACATGCGCGTGGAGATGACGGAAAAGATTGCTGCGCCTATTTTTGCGTTTACGATTAAAAACGTGCGCGGTACGGAGATCACGGGCACAAACACGATGTTTGAGAAAGCATTTTTAGAATCTGTGGAAGCCGGGGAGACGAAGGAAATTACCTTTACGCAGGACATGAACCTGCAGGGCGGCGATTATCTGCTCTCGCTGGGCGTGACCGGATATGAGGAGGATGATTTCACAGTGTATCACAGGCTTTACGACGTGCTGAATGTGACGGTGGTTTCAGACAAAGATACGGTCGGATTCTATGATATGAACTCGAAGGTGACAGTGAAATAACGATTGTAATTGATAGATGACACTGGGGCAGACAGATAGCTGTCTGTCTCAGCTGTGCTATGAAAGATATAAATCGGGAAGGAATGAATGATGTCAGATAGTTTCATAGAAGAAATCGGAAAAATAAAACTGGATTTAACACACTATCCCGGGGAGGATCTGTACTGTGACGGGGAGATTGAGGACGAGCTTCTTTCGATAGCGAGAGACTGTGCGGCGGTGGAGTACCAGAGGATCATTGAGGAGCGCAAAAGCTGGGAGGTGCTCTATCATTTGTCGCCCCTGCGGGAGAATATTGTGGAGTGGCTGCCGATGAACCGTGCCATGAAGGTGCTGGAAGTCGGTTCGGGCTGCGGCGCGATCACGGGGGCGCTGTCGAGGCGTGCCGGGGAAGTCACCTGCGTGGAACTCTCCAAAAAGCGGAGCATGATTAATGCCTACCGCCATATGGAGGCGGACAACGTGACGATCCATGTGGGGAATTTTCAGGATGTGGAGCCGGATCTGCCGGATGACTACGATTATATCTGTCTGATCGGCGTTTTCGAGTACGCGCAGGCGTATATCGGTTCCGCAAATCCCTATGACGATTTCCTGCGCATTATTAAGAAACACCTGAAACCGGGAGGACATATCGCTATCGCCATAGAAAATAAATTTGGATTAAAATATTGGGCAGGGTGCCGGGAAGACCATCTGGGCACGTACTTTGGCGGTATTGAGGACTACCCCGACGGCGGCGTCGTGCGCACCTTCACGCGGGACGGGCTGTTGGCGATCGCGGACCGCTGCGGTTTTTCGGAGACGCAGATGTATTATCCCTATCCGGATTATAAGTTTATGACGACCCTCTACTCCGACAAGCGGCTTCCAAAGCGGGGAGAGTTGTCGAATAACATGCGTAATTTTGACCGCGACAGAATACAGCTCTTTGATGAGAAACGGGTATTCGACACGATTCTGAAAGAAAACCAGTTCCCGCTTTTTTCCAATTCCTATATGCTGCTGCTGGGACCGGCGCTGTCGGAAGAATATGTGAAGTATTCTAATGACAGAAAGGAAGAATTTCAGATTAAAACCGTGCAGAGAGGCACGGGATTTGGCAGAAAAATAGAGAAACATCCGTTATCAAAAGCGGCTTGGGAACATATAGAAGCCACGGCTATGGCGTGCGAAAAGCTGGCAAAACGGTACGAGGGGAGTCTTCTGGAAGTCAACGAGTGCAGACTGGAAAGAGCGGCGGACGGTTCACCTTATATCACGATTAAATTTCTGGAAGGAAGGACGCTGGAAGAAATACTGGATGAGCGGCTGGAGCAAAAGGATCTGGAAGCCTTTCATCTTCTGTTCGACGAGTACCTGAAACGGATTTCATGGGGCGAGGAAAAGGAGGTCGCGGATTACGACTTGATATTTGCGAATCTCTTGATTCCACAAGGAAGTAACACGCGTGATGGAAAAGGCGCCGAAAAAGAAAAAAATAATATCGACTGCTATTTAAATGCGGAAAAATGGGGACTGATCGACTGTGAATGGACCTTTGACAAGACGGTTGAGACGAAGGAAATTGCTTTCCGCGCACTCTACTGTTACCTGCTTGAAGACGAGAAAAGAAATGGATTAAACCCAGATTTAATAATGAACAAGCTGGAAATCGAGCCGGCGGAGGCGGAACAGTACCGCAGGCAGGAGATGAAGTTTCAGAAATATGTGACGGGCAGGCGCCTTTCCATGGCGGAGATCAGGGAGGCGATCGGTCAGCCCGTCTACACGCTGACAGATTTCTGTGAGGGGCTAAGAAATAAAACCGCGGACAACCGCATACAGATCTATGAAGATACGGGTAAGGGTTTTCGCGAGGAGCAGTCCTTTTTCCCGGAGGAGGACGGAGAGCAGGTGCTGCGCACCGGGGAGGGCACGGTGGAACTTTCCGTGTGTATCCCGAGAGGAAGAAGCGCGGTGCGGATTGATCCCGGAAGCCATGCCTGTGTCATTTACATCAGACGGATCAGCTGGAACGGCGAGGAGATTTCGCTGAAAGGAAAACAGCTTCAGATGAACGGGTTTAAGATCGGGGATGACACCTATGCCTTTCCCACGGAAGACCCCAATATCACACTGTCCCTCTGGGGACTGTCCTCCGAGGAGGAAAATCATCTGGAGGCGGTCATGGAGGTGACCGCGATGCCGTCGGAAACCGTGAAACATTTGCAGAAAAGGGGATTGTTTAACTGATGAGCGTTGGGAGAAACCGTTGCGACTGGGTGTCGTACTATATGGCGGCATACGAGGAGGAACGAAAAAAGAATACCCAGATGGCAGGGCGCATTGCGGATGCGGAGAGACGGCAGGCGGATCTGCAGGACAATCTGAACCGCATCTGTTCCAACCCGCTGTACCGGGTGGCGGCGAAAGCTTCGGCACCGTTCAGGGGTATGGCAGGAAGGATGAAGGGGACGCGGGTTTCGGAGGAAAGCGTGGCAAAGATTCAGGCGTCCGGGGAGAGACTGTGCGCTTACGAGGAGACGCTCAGACGGCAGTCTGACCCTTATATGCAATGGATTGCAGCGTGTGAAAATAAAAATACGGATGTTATTAATGCGCCGGAGCCGATTGTGGTGCAGGGGTTCCGGGAAATTGCGGTGCCGGAGACGGACGTCCGTATTCTGACTTATGGCGACGGGCTTCTTGCGCCCCATGTGTTTTCTGCGGTGCGGTCTTTCTTTGCAGAAAACAGCGCCTGCCTGCTCGCCTATGCGGATGAGGATTTCTACTGGGAAGATCTGACGAAGCGGATGGAGCCGTGGTTTAAGCCGGCATACTCCCCGGATACCCTCCTTGCCTTCCAGTATTGGGGGCATTTTGTGGCAGTCCGGGTCGGTGTGCTTGACAGCATGAGTTATCGGATGGTGAGCATGAAGGATCCCGATCTTGGCTTTTATGAGCTGTGTCTGCGTCTGGAGGAGAAGATCGAGGAACTTTCGGCGGGGTATTTCAGAAAAAGACAGGCGGCAATCGGGCATCTGGACGCCATTCTCTATCACAGAAGATATTGCCCCGCGGAGGGGGATATGACCACGGCAAAGCAGGATGCCTCTGTGGAGGAACGGTTTCTGGCGGTGCGGGAGAAACTGAAAAGGGAACTTGCCGAAGGGCGTTTTCTGACGGGCGCTTCCGCCGGCTATGTGACGCTCAAGGAAGATATGCTGCTGCGCAGGGGTGGCCGCGGCGTGCTGAAGGAAAGCGCTGATCCGGATATCTATCATCTGATCTACGACACTTCCGTTTCCGGCAGGGAGAGGTGCACCCGGTCGGGCAGCGAAAATACGGCGATAGCGCCTCACCGCGTAGTTTCCGTGATTATTCTGTCGAAGGACCATCCCGGGGTACTGGAGAACTGTCTGCGTTCTTTCAAAGAAAAGACGCAGTATCGTTTTTATGAGTGGATTGTGGTGGACAACGGCAGCAGCGAGGAAAACAGGGAAAAGGTGGAGACGCTGCAGAAAACTTACGGGTTTACCTATATCTACGAGCCGATGCCGTTCAACTTTTCAAAAATGTGCAATCTGGGGGAAAAGAAGGCGAAGGGCGATCTGATTCTCCTAATGAACGACGATATTGAGATTATTGAGGGGAGCTGGCTGGAACGCATGGCGGGACAGGCGCTTCTGCCCCATGTGGGAGCCGTCGGGGCGAAGCTGTGGTATGCGGATTCGGAGAACATCCAACATGCGGGCGTCACCAATCTGAAGATCGGTCCTTCCCATAAACTGGTTACTTTTCCCGACGAGGAGGATTACTATTTCGGCAGAAACCGGGTTACCTACAATGTGGCGGCGGTGACGGGCGCCTGTCTGATGGTAGCGAGGAAAAAGTATGAGGCGGCGGGCGGTCTGGATGAGAGCCTGCCTGTGGCGTACAATGATGTGGATTTTTGTTTTAAGCTGCTGGAGGCGGGGTATGTCAACGTGCAGAGAAACGACGCGATTCTATGCCACCATGAGTCTTTGAGCCGGGGACCGGATGAGCAGAGTGAGGGAAAGTGGGAAAGGCTGCTTGCGGAGAAGGAGGCGCTCTATGAGAGACATCCGCAGCTTCGCGGTAAAGATCCTTTTTACCACAAGGATCTGATTGATAACGCTTCAAATTACATGTGTAATTATAAGTTTCCCCATGAGGATCATCTCTGTGTGCAGGAAGCGTCGTTTCTGCCAAAACCATCTCTGCGCAAGCTGCTGAAAAAGGCGGGGCGGGGCGTATTGCAGCTCACGGTGGACCTTGCCGGACCGCAGCATAAGATACTCGCCGACGAGCCGGATATCCTGTGGATTATGGGATGGAACTACATTCCCGGCGCGGACAACGCGGCGTTCGGGCGGAAAATCATTTTGCAGAGAACGGACGGCGCGGGCTATCTGGCGGCGCCGACGGACTGGCACCGGGCGGATGTGGAGGCAATCCTGCCGCATGAAAATCATGTCGGGCTTGCGGGATTTGTTCTGCGCCTGCGGCGGGACGAACTGGAGCAGGGGGAATACCGCGTCGGTATGCTTGCAGAGCCGGAAGAGGTGAGCGGGACAGAGCCGGAGATGGGCTTTGTGGCGTGGTCCGGGCACACGGTGACGGTATGATGTAGAAAAATGCGAAATGTTTCGAGCCAGCCGGAGGGAGCGCCGGCGTCTTTTGAGAGTCTGCTTATGGATGCTACAATATGCACAATGTATCAGCGTCAAAGAAGCGTTTCGCAATAGGGAAAGGGACACTATGGACAGGAAGGGAATGACGGAGACGGAGGCGCTCCGCTTTTATAAGGAGGCATATCTGCGGGAGAAAAGCCGGGGACGCGCGCTCACGAAAAAACTCTCGGAGGCGGAGCAGCACAGGGCGCAGACGGAAGGGAAACTGGAACGGATCAAGGGCAGCCTTCTCTGGCGTGTATCCAAGCCGCTTCGTATGCTTTTTCATAAGATGGCGCGGGTGAAGGAACGCCTCGGCTATTACGGGAGCCTCAAAGGGATTGCCCGCAAGCTGAACGCAAAAATGATCGAACGGCAGGCGAGGGCGCAGCACGGGACTGCAAGCTTCCCGGAGATTGAGGAGGCGGCGAGACAGCGGCTTCATAAGTTTGACAGGGAGGTCAAATTCAGTATCCTCATGCCGCTTTACAATACGCCGGAAAAATTTCTGCGCCAGGCGATAGAGTCCGTCATGGATCAGACTTACGAGGGATGGGAGCTGTGTCTGGCGGACGGGTCGGATGAGGAGCACGCTTATGTGGAGCAGGTCTGCCGGGAATACATGGAGAAGGACAAACAGTACCTGCGTCCCAGCAGCAGTCTCTACTGCCGGATTTTGTATAAGAAACTGGAGAAAAATGAGGGCATTTCCGGCAACACCAACGCCTGCCTGTCCATGTCCTCGGGAAACTATATCGCGCTTTTTGACCACGACGACGTGCTGCATCCGTGCGTTCTCTATGAGTATATGAAAGTGATCTGTGAGAAAGGCGCGGACTATATTTACTGTGACGAGGCGACGTTCAAGGGAAACGGCAGCGTTGACGACATGATCACCCTGCATTTCAAGCCGGACTATGCGCCGGACAATCTGCGCGCCAACAACTATATCTGTCATTTCAGCGCCTTTGCGAGACGCCTTCTGGACGGGACGGAGCTGTTCCGTTCCGAGTTTGACGGCAGTCAGGACCACGACATGATCCTGCGGCTCACCGCCCGCGCAAAGTGTGTGGTGCATGTGCCGAAGCTGATGTATTACTGGCGTTCCCACGCAGGCAGCGTTGCCTCCGACATCAGCGCGAAGAGCTATGCCATCGACGCGGCGAAAGGGGCGGTGGCGGCGCATCTGACCGCGCAGGGCTTTAAACATTTTGAGATCACTTCCACGAAAGCGTTTGAGACGATTTTCCAGATCAAATACGAGATTCTCGGAAACCCGAAAGTTTCGATAGTGATCGCGAACAAAGATCACCCGGAAGACCTGATACGCTGTATTTCCTCTATACTGGAGCGCAGCACTTACGACAACTATGAGATTGTCGTTGTGGAGAACAACAGCGTCTCGGAGGAGATCTTTGCCTGCTATAAAAAAATGCAGGAGAATCCCGCAATCCGGGTTGTCACCTACGAGGGAGAATTTAACTACTCAAAAATCAATAATCTGGGCGTCTCCGAGGCGGCGGGCGAGTATGTGCTTCTGTTAAATAACGACACAAGTGTCATAACCCCGGACTGGATCGAGGAACTGCTCATGTACGCCCAGCGGAAAGATGTGGGTGCGGTGGGCGCAAAACTCTACTACGAGGACAGAACCATCCAACATGCGGGCGTGGTTCTGGGACTGGGTGCGCATCGGACGGCGGGGCACAGCCATTACCGTGTGGATCATCGGAACCTCGGGTATATGGGGCGGCTCTGCTATGCGCAGAATGTGATGGCGGTGACGGGCGCCTGCCTGATGATGAGAAAGTCGCTGTATCAGGAACTGGGCGGACTGGACGAGACGCTTGCCGTGGCGCTCAACGATGTGGATCTTTGCGTCCGCGCGTGGAAGGCGGGACGGGTGAACGTCTTTACGCCCTTTGCGGAGCTGTATCACTATGAGTCGGCTTCCCGTGGAGCGGATCTTTCGGGCGCGAACGCCGAGCGGTATGAGAAGGAGGCGGCGCTGTTCCGGGAGCGGTGGAAAGACCTGCTGGCGCAGGGGGATCCCTACTACAATCCGAATTTCTCGCTGGACCGCAGCGATTTTGCCTTGAAGATTTCTGAAAATAAGACAGATAAAACGGAAATGTGAAATACCTTGACCGAATCATCCGCTTTTACTATAATCTTTGTAAGGGCGGCTAATCCGAAAGGGGGTATATAGATATGGAGGTTACTGATATGACTGAAAAAGAGATGCAGAGTGTAAAAATGTCTACGCTTTATGAGTTGAGACTGCTGTTTACGCAAGGGGATAAAAAAGAGTATACAACAGATGAGATTGTGGAACTTTTGGATAAGATTGCGGTGGCTAAAGACCAGAAGTAAGCAGGATTAGCTGTATAAAATAGCACTTGTTATAATATTATACTATATATGAAGGAGGGTTTCAAAATGGGCTACAAAGAGCAGTTTGAGTTTTGGCTGGAGGATTCCTACTTTGACGAAGCGACGAAGCAGGAGCTTCTGGCGATCAGAAATGACGAGAAGGAAATCGAGGATCGCTTTTACAAGGAGCTGGCGTTCGGTACTGGCGGGCTTCGCGGCGTGATCGGCGCGGGTACGAACCGTATGAACATCTACACGGTGCGCAAAGCGACACAGGGTCTGGCAAACTACATAAAGAAACAGGGCGGCGAGGAGAAGGGCGTGGCGATCGCCTACGATTCCAGAAGAATGTCTCCCGAGTTTGCGAATGAGGCGGCTCTGTGCCTTGCGGCGAACGGCATCAAGGCGTATGTGTTTGACGCGCTTCGCCCTACGCCCGAGTTATCCTTCGCGCTCAGAGAGCTTGGCTGTATCTCGGGTATCGTGATCACGGCGAGCCACAATCCGCCGGAGTACAACGGTTACAAGTGCTATTGGGAGGACGGCGCGCAGGTGACGGCGCCTAAGGATAAGGAGATTATCACAGAGGTCAACAATGTGACCGATTACCATACCGTGAAGACCATGGACAAGGAAGAGGCGAAGAAGGCTGGTCTCTATGTGGTCATCGGCAAGGAGATCGACGACAAGTACATGGCGGAGCTGAAAAAGCAGATCATCCATCCCGAAGTGATCGCGGAGATGGCGGAGGACATGAAGATCGTCTACTCTCCCTTCAACGGCACGGGCAATATGCCTGTGAGACGGATTCTCTCCGAGCTTGGCTTCAAGAACGTATACGTGGTGCCCGAGCAGGAGATGCCCGACCCCGACTTTACGACCTTGGATTACCCCAACCCGGAAGATCCCAAGGCATTCACCCTCGCGCTGAAGCTGGCGAAAGAGAAGAACGCCGATATCGTGCTGGCGACCGATCCCGACGCCGACAGACTGGGCATCTACGCGCTGGATACCAAGTCCGGCGAATATGTGCCTTTCACAGGCAACATGTCCGGTATGCTCGTTGCGGAATACATCCTGCGTGAGCGGACAGCGACAGGGAAAATGCCCGAGAATCCTGCTCTCGTGACCACCATTGTGACCACCAATATGGCGCGGGCGATCTCGGAGGATTATAAGGTACGGTTTATCGAGGTGCTGACAGGCTTTAAGTTTATCGGCGAGCAGATCAAACTCTTTGAGCAGACCGGCTCCAACAACTATGTGTTCGGTCTGGAGGAGAGCTACGGCTGTCTGGCGGGCACACACGCCAGGGATAAGGACGCGATCGTGGCGGTTATGTGCCTGTGCGAGATGGCGGCATGGTGCAAGAAGAACGGCAGAACTGTCTGGGATCAGATGATCAACCTCTATGAGAAGTACGGCTACTATAAAGAGAGCCAGTATTCCATCACCAAGAAAGGTATTGAGGGCGCGAAGGAGATCGAGGATCTGATGAACAAGCTGCGCCAGAATCCACCGAAGAGCTTCGGTGAGCTTACGGTGAAGGAGTTTAGGGACTACGACACAGGAAAGACACGGAATCTGGAGACAGGCGAGACGGGTGAAACCGGGCTGCCGCAGTCGAATGTTCTGTACTTTGACCTGACCAACGACTCATGGTGCTGTGCGAGACCTTCCGGCACGGAGCCGAAGATCAAGTTCTATATGGGCGTGAAGGGCACAAGCCTTGAGGACGCACAGGAGAGACTGGACCGGCTGACAGAAGAAGTGAAGAAGAATATCTAAAATAACCAGACAGATAGCATAATCAACAGATTATGCTATCTGTCTGTTAGGGAGCGTTATAATGGGAAATCGGATACTGAGAATCGACAATGTGAGAAAAACCGTAAATTATCTGAAAAAGAACGGGCTGGCGGGCACGTTCTATGCGGCGGCGGAGCGCGTGCAGGAGGAAAAAAAGGCGGATTACCGTTATCAGTCCCCCGGCGCGGAGACGCTTGCGGGGCAGAGGGAGGAGACGGCGGATTATCCGTATCTGTTCAGCATTGTTGTGCCGGCTTATGAGACGAAGGAGGCGTACCTGCGGGAAATGATCGCCTCTGTGCAGGCGCAGAGCTATGCCCGGTGGGAACTGGTGATCGTGGATGCGAGCGCGGGCGACGCCGTGGAGCGGACGGTGCGGCACATGATTCACGAGTCCGGGGATCTGCGGATACGCTACAGCCGTCTTTCCGAGAACAAAGGCATTGCCGGGAATACCAATGCGGGGATTGATCTGGCGGGGGGAGATTACATTGCGCTTCTCGACCATGACGATTTCATAACACCCGATGCGTTATATGAGATGGCGGTTTTGGTGCATCGGGGCAGACAGGGGGGATGCCCCCCGGCGCTTTTATATTCCGACGAGGACAAGTACGACGAAAGCTTGAAAACCTTTGTATTTCCTAACAAAAAGAAAAACTTCAATCTTGATTTAATTTTGTCAAACAACTATATCTGCCACTTTATGGCGGTGGAAACGGGGCTGATGAAGCGGCTGAAGCTGCGGGCGGACTACGACGGCGCACAGGATTATGATCTGGTGCTGCGGGTGGTGGACAGCCTCTGGGAGAAAGACGCGCGCACCCCGCAGACCGCGCGTATCTGCCATATTCCGAAAGTGCTCTATCACTGGCGCTCCCACAGGGATTCCACGGCGCTGAATACGGGGAGCAAAACGTATGCCTACGAGGCGGGGCGGCGGGCGCTCGCGGACTTCTGCGCCGGGCGCGGTTTCCGGGTGCAGGTGGAGCACAGTCTGCATCTGGGATTTTACCGGATTGCCTATGCGCCTGACCTGCTGGGCGTAAGGCGGGATGTGGGCATGGCGGGCGGACGCATTCTGGACGGAAAAGGACGTCTGTTTGCGGGCGGCTACGACAAGGCGGGGCATTGTCTGTACGAGGGGTTGCCGGCGCGGTTTACGGGGGGGAGCACGCATCTGGCTGTGCTGCGGCAGGACTGTGCCGCGGTGGATATCCGCTGTATGAGGCTGAGAGAGGAATTACAGCCGCTATTTTATGAGATTACCGGGATGCCTTATCGGGAGAAGAGCCTCACGGTGAGAGAAGGAAAGGAAAAGCGGGAAATCCGCATTGCGGATGTTTCGGGGCTTACCTGCGACGAGGCGGGATATCGGAAACTGAGCATGGCGCTCGGGGAGGCGGTGCGCGGGGAAGGGTATCTGGTGGTCTGGGATCCGGGGATTACGGTTCAGCTATAGAATTGAGCAGGGAGGTAAATATGCTGCAGGAGGGACAGGCAGGGAAAGAGAAGCCCGGATGGGACAAGCCGGGGCGGGACGGCGAGCTTCGCTCGACGATTATCATTCCAAATTATAACGGGATTAAATATATAGAGAACTGCCTTGTCTCGCTGGCGGATGAGCCGGCACGTGTGGTAGTGGTGGACAACGGGTCTGCGGACGGGAGCAGGGAGCTTGTGCAGGAAAAATTTCCGCATGTGCAGGTGATTTCTCTGGACAAGAACTACGGTTTCTGCGGGGCGGTGAACCGGGGGATTGCGGAGAGCGGCAAAGATAAGACACCTTACGTTATTTTATTAAACAACGACACGGTCGTGGAATCCGGTTTTGTCCGCGCGCTGGAAAAGGCGCTCGACGGGGACCAAAAAGCCTTTTCTGGGGCGGCGCGGATGGTGAATATGTACCGCCCGGAGGTGATCGACGACGCGGGGGACTATTATTGCGCGCTGGGCTGGGCTTTTGCGGCGGGAAAGGACAAGCCGGCGGCGGACTACGGGCGGTCACGGGAAGTTTTCAGTGCCTGCGGGGGCGCCTGCATATACCGCAGGAGTGTCCTTGGGAAGATCGGGCTGCTGGACGAGAATCATTTTGCCTATCTGGAGGATGTGGATATCGGCTACCGCGCCAGAATATACGGCTATCGCAGCCTCTATGTGCCGGAGGCGGTGGTGCGTCACGCGGGGAGCGGTGTTTCCGGCTCCCGCCACAACGATTTTAAGGTGAAACTGTCCGCAAAAAACAGCGTTTATCTCGTTTATAAGAATATGCCGCCTGTGCAGATTCTTTTGAATTTCCCGTTTCTGCTTGCGGGCTTTCTGGTCAAGACGCTCTTCTTTCTGAAAAAAGGACTGGTAAAAAGCTGGCTGCAGGGAACGGCGGAAGGGCTGCGTCTCGCCTGTTCGGAGAAAGGCAGGGCAAAGCGGGTGCGTTTTGTACTGTCGCGCTTTCCTGCTTACGCGAGGATCCAGTGGGAGCTGTGGCGGAATCTGTGGTACCGTATTTACATGTAGATTGTTTGGTAAATATTGTGCACAATGACAACTATAATTTGCGTTTCGCGAAAGGACTATAAACATGAACCAGGAGCTGGAACAGGTCGTCGCCGAAGTGAATAAGGTAGTGAAGGGCAAGGACTGGGTGATCCGTAAGGCGCTTGCCGCGATCCTTGCGGGCGGGCATGTGCTGCTCGAGGATATACCGGGTGTGGGCAAGACCACGCTGGCAATGGCTCTGGGCAAGGCAATGGAGCTTTCCTGCAAGAGAATGCAGTTTACGCCCGATGTGCTGCCCAGCGATATCGTCGGATTTACCATGTACAACAGCGCGACAGGGGAATTTGCGTATAAAAAGGGCGCGGTATTCTGCAACCTTTTTCTCGCGGACGAACTGAACCGCACTTCTTCCAAAACACAGTCCGCGCTGCTGGAGGTGATGGAGGAGGCAAAAGTCACTGTGGACGGCGTGTCCTATCCACTGTCTCCCCCGTTTACGGTCATAGCGACGGAGAACCCTTTCGGCTCATCGGGGACGCAGCTTTTGCCGGAATCCCAGCTTGACCGTTTTTTGATATGCCTGAGTATGGGGTATCCTTCCCACGACGACGCCCTTGCTATCCTAAAAGGCAGCGCAGGGCATGGACTGGACCGGGTAGAGAGCGTGATGACGGTAAATCGCCTGATGGAACTGCGCGCCCAGACGGAAAATCTGTATGTGGACGACAAGATCCATGAGTATATCGTCAATCTGACGGAGGAGACGAGAAAGGAGCCGCGCATTGCGCTCGGGGTAAGTCCGCGGGGCAGCATTGCGCTCCTTAAGATGGCAAGGGCGATGGCGATGATGCGGGGCGGCGACTATGTTGTCCCGGAGGATGTTCTCAGTGTGATAGTTGATGTGTGGAAGCACAGGATCCGGCTGAATGCCCGCGCGCGTGCAGAGGGTCTGGATGTGTCGGATATGATTATGCGGATCACGGAAAGGATACATGCAGTTTGATGGATAAGAGGCTGCGGCTGAACATAAAAGGAACAATCGGATTTCTCGCGGTAGCTGCCATTCTCCTCTGGATGTGGAGTTTTTTCAGAAGCTATCTTCTCTTTGTGGCGATTCTTCTGATGATAGCGGGTGTTATATTATCCGTGGCCGGTTTGTGGCGTGTCCGGGGCGGCATACGGGTGGAGATTGCGGCGCCCCGTCACCGCGTCGGAAAACATACGGAGATTCCGGTCGAGATCTGTTTCGCAAACCCGCTGCGGTTTGTGGGGGTGGCGATTGACGTTACATACCGCTGTGAAAATATTTTTACGGGAAACATAGAGGAGAAGCGGGAAAAGATTTGGGCGGCTCCCGGAAAAGGGGGAAAACTCCAGTGCCTGTTAAGCAGCGGCTATGCGGGACAGCTAAGGATAAGCGTGGAAGAATGCAGGGTATATGATTTCCTGCATTTGTTTTATCTGGCATACCGGGCGGCAAAAGACCGGGAAGTGCTGGTATGGACAGCGTTTGTGGACGGGGAAGAGGCGGAAGAGCGCTTTTCGCGCATGGAGGGGTTCCCCGGGGAGCATGAGAGCAGAAGGCGGGGCGTGGAGTACAATCCCGACTATGAGATCAGGGAGTATGCGGCAGGCGACGAGTTAAAAAATATCCATTGGAAATTATCGGCGAAACAGGACAAACTGATGGTGCGGGAACGTCTGGCTTCCGGGCGGGAGAAGATCAGCGTGCTGCTGCCTCTTGGGGACAATCCTGATGAAAACGACGCGCTGATGGAGTCTCTGTACGGCATGTGCAGACTTCTGCTGGCGAAGGAATATCCCGTCCAGTTGTTCTGGCAGGGCGGCAGGCAGCAGCTTTGCAGCAGGTATATCGCGGAGCCAGGCGAGCTGGAGAACGCGATGGAGGAAATCCTTAGTACATGCGGCGTACATGTTCCCGGTTCCACAGAGGCGCAGATGTCCATGGCGCATCCCGCGGAGCCGTATCTGTTATGTCAGCCGGTAACAGGGAGCGGGCAGAGTGCGCGTCTGCGCCCGTCAGATGCGGTGCAGAAAAAAACGCTGCGCTTTGAAAACATGCCGGATGGCGGCGGGTATGATTTTTTCGCGGCGCTTACAAGGGCGCTTCTTCTGTTCCTGCTTGTGTATGGTGCGGTCGGCGGGTTTCTCGCCGCATTCGGGATCGAATTTCATTCTGGTCTGTGTATGCTTGTGTTTTTTGCCCTTGCCTTTGCGCTGAGCGCGGTTGATGAGACGGGGAAAAAATGGCTGGTCAATCTTACGACGCTGTTCGCCTTTTTATTCTATTTATATATGGCAGTCACAAGGTACTGGGTCATAAATAACGGATATTATTATATAATCAATGACATATTTGAGGTGGCGAGGGACTATTTTGATCTGTCCGCCGGCATGGAATATGCCTTGATCATTGAGGACGGGTACGCGGCGGTGACGACTTTCGCCATCTTTCTCGGGATGGTGGGGATTATTCTGCTGCATATACAGATGCACAACAGAGGTACGCTTCTGGGAGTCATGCTTCTGACATTGCCGCCGTATGTCCTGCCGATGTACTTTGCGTGTTCCCCGCCTTTATTGTATATGATCTTTCTGCTGACCGGGTATACGGCGGTTATGATGCTGTCTTACGGCAGGGGACGTGTCTCGGGGCAGACCCGCTATATCCTTCCCGTGACGGCGGTGGCGGTCGTACTGTTTGTGAGGGCTGTGGCGTTTCTCGTGCCCGAGCAGAGCTATACCCTTCTCGTGCCGGAGAGTGCGGGGAAGGAGGCGTCTGCAAGGGGGATGGAGAATTTCGCCCAGTATGGTATGCGTGCCCTGTTTCCGCAGAATATCGCGGGTTCGGGGGTCAGCGGGGGAAAACTGAGCAAAGGATCCGCCATCATGCCCGGTTATGAGACGGCGCTGGTCGTCCGATATACGCCTTACAGCTTTAACCCGGTATATCTGAAAGCATTCACGGGGCTGGATTACATCGGGACTTCATGGACGGAAGCGGCGATGGAACTGCCTGAGGACGGCAATATGGAGCTGTCCCTGACCAGCAGGCAGCGCCGGTTTGAGGAGAGTGACGGCACAGCGGGGCAGGGCATGGGAATCATGGAGGTGGAGAAAACCGGGGCGGGGGATCCGTTTGAGTACAGACCGTATTATACGGATTATGGTCATATAGAGGAGGAGGACGGCACGTACACGTATCGCTATTATCCCGACAATGGGAAGTCTGCGGTGTTGTCTGGAAAAGAGCCGTATACAAGGTATTTGGATGTGCCGGCGGGCTGTGAAACGGCGGTCCGGCACATATGTGAGGAAGCTGGTTTTTCGGGAACGGGGGAGGAGATTGCGCAGCAGATCGAGGCGTATTTTGAGGAAAATTATAAGTATACGTTGAGACCGGGAATGTATTATGGGAATCCCGACTATATCTCACATTTCCTTCTGGAAAGCCGGAAGGGGTACTGCGCGCATTTTGCGTCGGCAGCCACCATGCTTTTCAGGCAGATGGGCATTCCTGCGCGCTATGTGGAAGGATACGCGTTCTCGTATGCGGCAGTCGTCGAGAACGGAGAGCTGGTGGAGGATGCCGATTATGACGACTATTATAAGGGCTTTTCGGAGATCGGGGAGACAGCGCTCATCCAGATTGAGATTCCGGAAGCATATGCCCACGCGTGGGTGGAGATTTATGACAGCAGGAGGGGATGGATTGTCGTGGATCCCACGCCATCTTCCGCAGAGGAGGAAAGGACGTCCTTCTGGGACGTATTTATGCGGCGTGAAGGCGGCGGAACCGATCGCGCGCTGGGGGAAAACATTCTCGGCGAATACATTGAAAATGCACTGGGCGTTATGATTTATGTACTCTTTGCCCTCTGCTTTGCTGCCGTCGTACTGTTTCTGGCAATCCGGATTGGCAGAAAAGAGAAGGAGAGACGGCTGCCGGACAGGGAGCGCGTGAAACGGGAGTACGGGCGGCTGCAGAGGGCGGCGGCGAAGAAAAGCAGGGATTTTCTGAAACAGCGCACGCTGGCAGAGCAGATTGCATGGATGAGGGCAAACTGCGGCATGGAGATCAGTGAGGCGCAGGAAAAAGCGCTTTATCGGGTGTTTTTTGCAAAAGAGGCAGGGGACGGCTGTGACATGCTCTGCGGGGAGCTGCGGCGCATCCGGGTAACATACAGCCTTAAGTTATTCCGCGGGTGAATCGCTCTCTATGCGATTGTGGCAGTTGTATTTTTCGACGGTTTATTGTAAAATGAAAATAATTATGGCGTGAACAGAGTATGATAAGCATGAAATGGCATCATGGAAAAAATGTGGTAAAAACGCGTAGAGCATAGACTGATTATGATAAAAGATAACCAGAAATATTTCAACAGACTGCACGTTGTGCTGGACGCCGTGGTGATAGCGGCATCCTATACGCTGGCTTGGTATCTGAAATTTGCAAGTCCGTTTTCGGATTCCAACCCTAATGTCGGCGCCCTTGACATGAGCACCTATTTTGAGATGCTCTATTTTATCGTGCCGGGCTATCTCATTTTATATTACGCCTTTAATCTCTATACGCCCAAGCGGGCGACCGTCCACCGTTACGAGATTTTGAATATCTTTCAGGCAAATACCGTGGGCATGGTGGTGCTGATGGCGGGTTGGTACATGGTCGCGCAGATCCATTTCTCCCGTACCATGATGGCGATGTTTTACGGGATCAATATCGTTCTGACCACGCTGGGGCGTTCCTTGATCCGTATTCTTTTGCAGTATTTCCGTGAAAAAGGCTATAATCTGAAATATATCCTTCTGGTGGGGTATTCCCGCGCCACGGAGGAGTACATCAAGCGCATCATTTCCAATCCCCAGTGGGGCTATGTGGTGCGCGGCATTCTGGACGATCATGTGCCTGCCGGCACGCTCTACAAGGGCGTGAAGGTGGTGGGAACGATTGAAAATCTGCTCTATATTCTCCCCGAAAACAAACTGGACGAGATAGCGATCACCCTGTCTTTGAAGGATTACGACAATCTGGAACATATCGTGGATCTCTGTGAGAAATCCGGCGTGCATACGAAGTTTATCCCGGATTACAACAGCCTGTTCCCGAGCCGCCCCTACACGGAGGATCTGATGGGGCTGCCGGTGATCAATATCCGTTATGTGCCGCTGACCAACACCCTGAACTGGTGGATGAAGCGGATTACGGACATCCTTGTGTCGTTGGTGGGACTTGTGGTGGCGTCGCCTGTGATGATTGTCTCCGCCATTGCCGTGGGCTGTACATCCAGAGGGCCGGTGATCTTTAAGCAGGAGCGGATCGGGCTGCACAACAAGCCTTTCCGTATGTACAAGTTCCGCACCATGGAGGTGCAGAAGCCGTCCGCGGAGAAAAAGGGGTGGACGACGAAGGATGATCCCCGCGTCACGAAGGTGGGGAAATTTTTGAGAAGGACGAGCATAGACGAGCTGCCCCAGCTTTTCAATATTTTAAAGGGTGATATGAGCGTGGTCGGTCCGAGGCCCGAAAGACCGCAGTTTGTGGAACAGTTCAAGGAGGAGATTCCACGCTACATGGTCAAGCATCAGGTCAGACCGGGGCTTACGGGCTGGGCGCAGATCAACGGTTACCGGGGCGATACTTCCATAAAAAGAAGGATAGAGTTCGATATTTTTTACATCGAGAACTGGACGATGTCCTTTGACATCAAGATTATGTTTCTCACGATTTTCAGGGGATTTATCAATAAAAATGCCTATTAGAAGAGATACTAAAATCTTAAGAATTGTGAAAGACTTTCAGAAGAAACCGGGAATCATATTGCAATTATATCAGGATGTAGTATAATCTTATAAGAATGTCCACCAAAACTTGCTTTTTTGGACAAGATGTGACAAAATGAAAAAACGGGTTTTTGAAAACTGGATCAGAGACTGAGGGAGTACAGAGTATGGCTAAGAGATATGCGGATGACTATGATGATGAAGAAATAAGACCCCGGAAGAAGTCTTCCGGGAAAAGCAGTGCATCTTCCGGCAGGAAGGGCTCCGGGAAAAAGAAATCGGGAAAGAAGGCGCAGGCGAAGAAACAGCGCAGGCGTATTATTCTTTTTATAGTAGAGATCATTATTTTGATTATAGCGGTGATGGTGCTCTACATGGTTCTCGCAGGTACGGGCAGCGGGAAAGTGGAACTTAAGGAGAAGGACATTATCATCAACGAGACCGTGCAGGAGGCGGAGGAGACGACGATGAAGGGGTATCGGAATATCGCCCTCTTCGGTGTGGACTCCACCACAGGGGCGCTGACGAAGAACACCCGGAGCGATACGATTATGATCGCCTCCATCAATCAGGATACCGGGGAGTGCAAGCTCGTTTCCATATATCGTGACACCTATCTGAATCTGAGCAACGATTCGTACAATAAATGTAACGCGGCATACGCAAAGGGCGGTCCCGAACAGGCGATCAACATGTTAAACATGAATCTGGATATGAATATCACGGATTTCGTGACGGTTGGTTTTGCCGGACTGACAGATGCCATCGACGCGCTGGGCGGCGTGGATATCGACGTGGACGATTCGGAGATCAGCCATCTGAACAACTATCAGCTCTGTATCGCGGAGGACTTGAAGAGAGAGTACACGCCGGTGACGGAGACAGGATATCAGCGGCTGGATGGTCTGCAGGCGACGGGTTATTGCCGGATCCGTTACACGGCGGGAGATGATTTCAAGCGTGCCGAGAGACAGAGAGAGGTTCTCTCCGCAGTGGCAGATCAGGCGAAGAAGGCGTCGCTGCCGAAACTGACCGAGACGGCAAACTCCGTGTTTGAAGAGGTTTATACCTCTCTGGATTTGTCTGAGATTATTGAAATGCTGGGTGATGTGGGAGCTTACCAGATTACGGAGACGGACGGCTTCCCGCAGGAGGATATGCGTGCCACAGGCACCATCGGATCGAAAGGATCCTGTGTCATTCCTACCAGTCTGGAGGAAAATGTCAAATGGCTGCATAAGTTCCTGTTTGATGCGGATAACTATGAACCATCCGCTACCGTAAAGGAGTGCAGCGACAAGATTTATCAGGATACAAACGGATATTTAACGAAGTAAAAGCAAAGGGGCTTGTCTTGCAAGCCCCTTCTATCTGTGTGTAAGCAGCATTTCGAGTCTGCTTATTCGCAAAGCAGAGTCAGAAAGCGGAGGAAGAACGAGTGGAGAGAGTGGACGTGATCATTCCCGTCTACAAGCCTGATCGAGGGTTTTTGACGATGATAGAAAAGCTGCAGGCGCAGACAGTGCCTGTGAGCCGGATTATTCTTATGAATACGGAGCAGAAATATCTGGACAGACTGCTTTACGGTACTACGCTGGAAAGAGAGCATCATAATATTACAGTGAAGCACCTGTCGAAGAGGGAGTTTGACCACGGGCGCACGCGAAATCAAGGTGTGAAGCTGTCGGACGCCGATGTGTTTGTGATGATGACGCAGGACGCCATACCCGCGGACGATTTTCTGATCGAGCGGTTGCTAACGGGTCTGCGCGGGGAAAAGACGGCGGTGGCTTACGCCAGACAGCTTCCGGGAAAAGGCAGCAGCGAGGCGGAACGGTACACGAGGCAGTTTAATTATCCCGAGCAGTCCCGCGTAAAGACGAAGGAAGACCTTTCGGAGCTGGGCATCAAGACTTTTTTCTGTTCCAATGTCTGTGCGGCATACAGAAGGGATGTTTTTGACAGTCTGGGCGGCTTTGTGAACCGGGCGATTTTCAACGAGGATATGCTCTATGCCGCAAAGGCGGTGGAGGCAGGCTACGGGATCGCCTATGTATCGCAGGCAATGGTGTATCATTCCCACAATTACACATACAGGCAGCAGTTTAGGAGGAATTTTGATCTGGGCGTTTCACAGGCGGATCACCCGGAGGTGTTTGCCGCTTACCCTTCTGAGTCGGAGGGAATCCGGCTGGTGAAGAGTACCGTGGCGCATCTGAAGAAAAAGGGAATGTGGAATAAAATACCAAGCGTTATTATACAGAGCGGATTTAAGTACATGGGGTATCTGATGGGGAAACGGTACCGGCGTCTGCCGGGGCGGATTGTGACAGCCTGCTCCTCCAACAGGGAGTATTGGAGTTAAGGAAACGGGGAAGGAGATTATCATATGTGTGGAATCGTAGGTTATATTGGAACAAAGCAGGCGGCGCCCATTATTCTGGATGGTCTGTCCAAACTGGAATACCGCGGGTATGACTCGGCGGGGATGGCGATCTACGACGGAGACGGAAAGATCAATATCACGAAGTCGGTGGGACGGCTTAAGATTCTGGAAAATATCACCCGCGGCGGGGAGACCATGCCGGGGATATGCGGCATCGGGCACACGCGCTGGGCGACCCACGGTGTGCCGAGCAACACCAATGCGCACCCGCATTTCAATGAGGCGGAGACGATCACCGTGGTACATAACGGCATTATTGAGAATTATTTACAGCTTCGGAAGATGCTGACTGACCGGGGATACCATTTTGTGTCGGAGACGGACACGGAGGTACTGGCACATCTTCTGGATTACTATTATAAGGGCAATCCCCTCGAGGCGGTGACAAAAGTGCTGCACCGTGTGGAGGGTTCCTACGCGCTCGGCATTCTCTTCGCGGACTGCCCCGACCAGATTTTTGCGGCGAGAAAGGATTCCCCGCTGATCGTAGGGCAGAACGAGGACGGCTGTTTTATCGCTTCGGATGTGCCGGCGATCCTGAAATATACCCGCAAGGTTTATTATGTGGACAATCAGGAAGTGGTGCGTCTGCGGGCGGATCACATGCATTTTTACACGGTGGACGAGGAGGAGACCACAAAGGACCCCGTCTTTATTGAATGGGATGCCAGCGCGGCGGAAAAGGCGGGCTATGAGCATTTCATGCTAAAGGAGATGTACGAGCAGCCGAAAACCGTGACGGATACACTTCTTCCCCGCATCAAGGACAACGATATCGTCATCGAGGAGCTCAACATGAGCGATGAGGAGATCCGCGCGGTGAACAAGATTCATATCGTGGCGTGCGGTTCCGCTTATCACGCGGGCGTCACGGGGAAATATGTGATCGAGGGACTGGCGCGCATTCCCGTGGAGGTGGATCTGGCCTCCGAGTTCCGCTACCGCGATCCGATTCTGGAGGAGGGCGCGATGGTGGTGGTCATCAGCCAGTCCGGCGAGACCGCCGATACACTGGCGGCTCTCAGAGAGTCCAAGAAGAGAGGGTTTCAAGTGCTCGGCATCGTCAATGTGGTGGGAAGTTCCATTGCCAGAGAGTCTGACAATGTGATGTACACATGGGCAGGACCAGAGATCGCGGTGGCGACCACAAAGGCTTACAGCGCCCAGCTGATCGCGCTCTACCTGCTGGCAATCAAATTCGGCAGGGTGCGGGGGAAAATCGACGATGCGGCATATGCGTCCATTCTGGGCGATCTGCGCTGCCTCCCGGATCAGATCGAACTGCTTTTGAACAATAAAAATAAGATTCAGAGATTTGCGAACCGCTACATCGGTGCGAAGGACGTATTCTTCATCGGCAGGGGGATCGACTATGCGATCTCACTGGAAGGCTCACTGAAGCTGAAGGAGATTTCCTACATCCACTCCGAGGCTTACGCGGCAGGTGAGCTGAAGCACGGCACCATCTCCCTGATCGAGGAGGGAACGCTCGTGGCGGCGGTGTCCACCCAGCCCGCGCTCTATGCGAAAACCATCAGCAACATGGTGGAAGTGAAGGCGAGAGGCGCTTTTGTGCTGGCGGTGACATGCGAGGAGAATAAAGAGATCGAGAAGGCTGCGGACTATGTGATTTACATCCCGGAGACGAATCCCTATTTTGCCAATTCGCTGGCGATCATACCGCTGCAGCTTTTTGGGTACTATGTGGCTGTGGGCAAAGGATGTGACGTGGATAAACCGAGGAATCTGGCGAAATCGGTGACCGTAGAATAAAACACAATTTTTATAAATTTTAAACACAATTTAAACACAAATGGCAGATATACTTAGGACATAATCAGCGAGGGGAAATAAAGCAGGCGGGCGTGAGTCCGTGATTTGTGGAAAGGAGCGGGATTATGTACGACAACAATTATCCAAACGAGTATTCCAATCATACGGGTTCGGAGCAGACGGGACTTCAGACGGGGAGTGAGTCTGAGCAGAGGGGGATCGGTTACCGGTCTTACCAGAATACAGGAAACCAGACGGGCGGCGGCACATACGGACAGGGCGCAGGGCAGAATGTGTATGGAAGCGGCGGCGCGTATTCGGGAAACAGCGGTTCCTATCAGGCAAATGGCACGTCCTATCAGGGAAGCGCCGGGAATTACCACTATGGTAATACCTATCCTAACGGTTATGCCCAGATGGAGCAGAAGAAGGAAAAGAAGCACAGGGAGAAAAAACAGGGCAGCGGTTATTTCAAGAAAGCCCTTGTGGCGGTGTCTCTGGGACTGTTCTTCGGGCTTTTCGCGGGAATCGGGCTGTATGCGGTGGATGCCGTCACAGGTATGACGGAAAAAGACGGAGCGGCGCCGGAAAAGACGGAAAGCGCGCCCATGGCGGAAGCGGATACAGAGATTCAGGCGCCGGTGGATGTGCCGGCGATCAAACAGTCGGATTCCGCAACGATGGTGGTCACGGATGTAACCGAAGTGGTAAAAAATGTGATGCCCTCTATCGTGGCGGTGAACAACCATTACACGGAGACCATGTCGTGGTTCGGGCAGTCCATGGACAGCGAGGCGGATTCCAGCGGTTCCGGCATTATTGTGGGGCTGAACGATTCGGAGCTTCTGATCGTGTCCAACCACCATGTGGTGGCGGACACCGATAAGCTGACAGTGCAGTTTAACGAGGGCAGCGAGGCGGAAGCCTTTATCAAGGGACAGGATTCCAAGATGGATCTGGCGGTCATTGCGGTACCAGTGACAGAACTGTCAGATTCTACGCTGGAGGCGATAGAAGTTGCCACGCTGGGCGATTCCGACACGCTGGAGGTGGGCGAGCCCGCCATCGCGATCGGCAATTCCCTCGGATACGGACAGTCCGTTACGACAGGCGTGATCAGCGCGCTTGACAGAAGCATCAGCCTGTCGGCAAGCAACGGTTACGGCGGAGACAGCGTGGAGGGTACCTTTATCCAGACGGACGCCGCGATCAATCCCGGTAACTCCGGCGGTGCACTCCTTAATATAAAAGGCGAGGTAATCGGTATCAATTCCAACAAGATCGGCGGCAGCGCCGTGGAGGGCATGGGCTATGCGATCCCTATTTCCGCGGCAAGCCCCATCATCGCGGAGCTGATGCTCAACGAGACCAAGAGCAAGGTGGCGGAGGAAGAAAGAGGGTATCTGGGCATTTCCGGCATCAGCGTGACACAGGAGGTTTCGCAGGCATACGGGATGCCGGAGGGCGTGTATATCGCGCAGGTTTATCCCGATACGGCGGCGGAGGCAGCAGGACTCAGACAGGGCGACATCATCACCAAGTTTGGTGGCAATACGATCAGATCCATGGATGAACTGCAGAAAGAACTGGAGTTTTACGCAAAGGGCGATCAGGTGGAGGTCAAAGTGATGACCATGACCGTCGCCGGATACGAGGAAGTGACCAAGACGCTGACGCTTGGAAATAAAGTGAGCGAGTAAACCGGAATAAAATAAGAGGAATGTAAAGATATAGCGGAGAAGAACATCCCCGGCAGGACGGTATTGTGAGGATACGGCTGCCGGGGATTGCTTATGGAAAGGAAATTCAAGTATAGATAATCCACTATTCGTATGCTATACTATGGGCAGACCAAGGTACGCGGGTGAATGGAGGGAAGATAAGAAGTATGGACGATCATAGAGACGATAAACACGAAGAGCTGGAGAAGAACGCCGGGACAGAAGAAAAGAAAAGCGACGATCCGGGCAGCGATTACGAGGACGTCTGCTTTATCTGCCGCAGACCAGAGAGCAAAGCGGGAAAGATGTTTAAACTTCCCAACAACATCTGTGTCTGCGACGATTGTATGCACAAGACGATGGATACGGTCAGCCAGTTTGACTATCAGGGGCTTTTAAACAATCCCAATATGGGCAATGGGGGAAACGGGCAGGGTTTCCCGAACATCAGCTTTGTCAATCTGGCTGATTTGCAGGGAGACGGCGGTATTCCCAACAAACAGAAGCCGAAGAAAAAGAAGAAGGAAAAGGCGGCGGAGATTGATATCAGGGATATTATGCCGCCCCACAAGATCAAGCAGAAACTGGACGAGTATGTGGTGGGGCAGGAGCACGCCAAGAAAGTCATGTCCGTGGCGGTATATAACCACTATAAGAGAGTGGCGACCGGCACCATGGATGAGATTGAGATCGAAAAGTCCAACATGCTGATGATCGGTCCCACGGGCTGCGGCAAGACCTATCTGGTAAAGACGCTGGCGAAACTTCTGGATGTGCCGCTGGCGATCGCGGACGCCACATCGCTGACGGAGGCGGGCTACATCGGCGACGATATCGAGAGCGTGGTATCAAAGCTCCTCGCGGCGGCGGACAATGATGTGGAACGGGCGGAGCGGGGCATTATCTTTATCGATGAGATCGACAAGATTGCCAAGAAAAAGAACACCAACTCCCGGGACGTGAGCGGAGAGTCCGTGCAGCAGGGGATGCTGAAGCTATTGGAGGGCGCGGAGGTGGAGGTGCCTGTGGGCGCGAACTCCAAAAACGCCATGGTGCCTCTCGCCACGGTGAACACGAGAAACATCCTCTTTGTCTGCGGCGGCGCCTTTCCCGATCTGGATGAGATCATCAAGCAGAGACTGAACAAAAAGACTTCCATCGGTTACAATGCCGAACTCAGGGATAAGTATGACAAAGAGAAAAATATCCTGAGCCGGGTGACGGTGGAGGACATCAGGAAATTCGGCATGATTCCGGAGTTTATCGGCCGTCTGCCGGTGATCTTCACGCTGGAGGGCTTAAGCCGCGACATGATGGTGCAGATTTTAAAGGAGCCGAGAAATGCCATCCTGAAGCAGTATCAGAAGCTTCTGGAGCTGGATGAGGTGGAGCTTCTCTTCAACGAGGGGGCGCTGGAAGCCATTGCCGATAAGGCGATGGAGAAGGAAACCGGGGCGAGGGCGCTGCGCGCCATCATCGAGGAATTTATGCTGGATATCATGTACGAGGTGCCCAAGGACGACAACATCGGCAGAGTGACGATTACCAGAGAGTATATAGAGGGCAACGGCGGACCGATTATCGACATCCGCAGCCGGAGCGCGGAACACCCGGACCGCTTGAAAGTGGTGCAGCAGCCGGAGAGCGGCTCGTAGCGGAAGCAGTTAGGCTTTCGGTCTGCAGCGCACAATGAATTGCTCTGGAAAGTGTCGGGACAGCCCGCCGCCGCATAAGGTATAGATAAGGAGTGCCGGGGTGGAAGGGACATATAAATAGCCGTTGTTATTTATATGCAAAAAAGGGGCTTGACCTGCAAAGAAATGATTTTGTCGGATGAATTTGCGGATCTGATCGCGGATTACGACGCGATCGAACAGATTTTGGAAGATGTGGATATAGAATACTGCTATCATGCCGTGGACGCCGGATACGGTGTGGCGACCGTGAAACGCAGTCAGGTTGCGCCTATATCCATAGGATATTATGGGTATTCGACGATCCCTAAGCTGTACGGACTGATGCAGGCGGGAGAGCGGGTTTTTGACGCTTCCCCTCTGGCGGCGATGGGCAATATCCGAATACAGAACCCGCCGCTTGCCTTACAAGGGAGCGGCGTTATTATTGGCTTTGTCGATACGGGAATCAACTACCGGGAAGACGTGTTCCGCAGGGACGACGGGAGCACCCGCATCCTGTCCATCTGGGACCAGACCATTCAGGCAGGGGAACCGCCCGAGGGATTTCTGTATGGAACGGAATATCGCAGGGAGGATATTGACCGGGCGCTTGCCTCCGGGGAGCCGGAGTCGGTGGTGCCGAGTACCGACACCAACGGGCACGGCACGAGGATGGCTTCCGCGGCGGCGGGCAGCCTTCTGAATCAGGGGCTGACCTTCCGGGGAGCCGCGCCCCTCGCGGATATAGCGGTGGTAAAGTTAAAAGAGGCAAAGACCTACCTGCGGGACTATTATTTGATCGACGACCGCGCCGTGGCATATCAGGAAAATGATATCATGGAGGCGGTGAAATATTTACAGCAGATGGCGGTGGCTTTCAGCAGACCTGTGGTGATTGTGATCGGGCTTGGCACAAATATGGGCAGCCACGACGGGACTTCCGCGCTGGATTCCTATCTGGATATCGTGGCGGGGCGCAGAAGCAGGGCTGTTGTGGTGGGCGGCGGCAATGAAGGGGATAAAGAACACCATTACGAAAATTTTATGCCGGGCAATGTGGAAATCCGCGTTGCCGGACCGATGAAGGGATTCTGCGCGGAAATCTGGGGAAGTCTCCCCGATGCCTATTCGGTCTCAATCCGTTCACCCGGCGGGGAGGTTTCGCCAGTTATTGACTTTCGGAATGGAATGGACAGGACTATTTCCTTTATTTTTGAGAGAACCCGCATACAAGTGGGGATTGCCCTTGTGGAGAAAGACTCCGGCGACCCGCTGATCTTTCTGCGTTTTCAGGACCCGACGCCGGGCATATGGACGGTGACGCTGTCGGCGTCTGTGCGGAGACCAAGCGGCGACGGGCGCTACCATATATGGCTGCCGATTGAGGCGTTTCTGGAAGACAGCGTCACATTTTTACAGCCGAGTCCCGATGTGACGCTGACGGAGCCGGCAAACGCGTCTCAGGTCATTACGGTCTCCACTTACGACAGTTATACGGACAGCTGGTATGCGCCCTCCGGCAGAGGGTTTACGAGAAGCGGCAGCATTAAGCCGGATCTGGCGGCTCCGGGCGTCGGCGTGCACACCGCGCTGGGAGAGACGGACGGTTCCTGCATGGCGGCTGCTCTGTCTGCGGGCTGCGTGGCGCAGTTTCTGGAGTGGGCTGTGGTTGACGGCAATGCCTTTGCGGTGGAGAGCCGGGGCACGAAAAGCTTTCTGATTCAGGGGGCACAGCGCCCGGAGGGGATCCGCTATCCCGACAGACAGTGGGGCTACGGGCGGATTGACATCAACGGGACCTTTGAGACGCTGGCGAGGCTGTAGGGAAAACTTGCTGATTTCTCCCACTTGTGGTAAGGTGTAATAGTGAGTGTTTTATATTGGAATACTATGCTTACACAGGGAATCGGAATGTTCATGGAAGGCGGATACAGTGGAATGAGGATACGGAAGCTTGGATTAGCCGGGCTGATTTTGATTTTGCTTCTGACAGGCTGCGGCAGACCTGCACAGGAGGCGTCGGCATCCGCGGAGAGTGATGCGGCGGAGGAGACGCAGCAGGCGGCGGAAGAGGAAGAGGAGAACGGATCGGGCGTGGAGATGACTTCATGGCGGGAGTCAGTGCAGAAAATGTTTGAGGATCCTTACGGGGATTATAAGGAAACAGGCGGGGAGATCGCCTTTCTGACGGACGGTTCCGTGGAGGACGGCGGCTACAATGAAGCTATTTATAACGGGGTGCGGATGTATGCGCTGGGAGCGGGGACTTCCTTTTCTTTTTACCACGCCGACCCGGACGCGCCGGAAAGCTATCGGGAGACCGTGCAGCGGGCTGTGGAGGACCATGCAGGGCTGATTGTCTGCGCGGGGGATGTTTTCGGTGAGGCTGTGGGTGCGCTGCAGGAAACCTATCCGCAGACTTCTTTTCTGCTGGTGGACGCCGTGCCCCATGACGGGGAGCGGGAGGAACTTCCCATCTCGGAAAATGTGCACTGTGTCCTTTTCCATGAGGAGCAGGCAGGGTATCTTGCGGGCTATATGGCTGTCTGGGAGGGATACAGAACGCTCGGTTTTATAGGCGGCAGAGAGGAGCCTGCCGTGCAGCGTTACGGCTACGGCTATCTGCAGGGAATCAACGCGGCTGCAAAAGATTTGTCGCTTACCGATGTGGTGGTCAATTACTGGTACGCCGGCACTTACACGGCGGACATTGCGGTGCGGGAGAAGGCTGACGACTGGTACGGGAACGGCACGCAGATTATCTTTGCCTGCGGCGGCGGTCTCTACGAGTCCGTGCTGGAAGCGGCGGAAAACAGGGACGGTCTGATGATCGGCGTGGACGTGGACCAGTGCAGGGTTTCAGACAGGGTATTGACCAGTGCGGTCAAAAACATCGGTTTGGCGGTGACAGACGCGCTCGATGAGTATTATGCGGCGGGCGGCTGGTCGGATGAGGACGCCGGACAGGTGAAGCGTTACGGTGTGGAGGAAGGCTGTGCAGCGATTCCGGTGGTGGATACGGAGTGGCGGTTTCAGGAAATTCCTACAACGCATTTTTTTGAAATATATAAGCAGATGAAAAGAGGCGACAGGACGGTGTCGGATGCAACCGACATGCCGCCCGAAGTGGCTGTTTTGGTGAATTATGAATGAGCGCGGGAGGTCTGGGAGTGTATAAGGAGAAAAAGAGTATGAGCCGTTCCGCGCATCTGCTGCTTACGGGCATCTGTATGACGCTTGTACTGCTGTGCGGCTGTGGAGAGGAAGCGGCGCCCGCAAGCGCGCCTTCGGGACAGGAGGCGGAAAGTGCGGAGGAGCAGCGGGAACGGGAGCTTTCGGAACTGACGGCAGGGGAGACAAGCCTGTCGGTGGACGAGTTGTCGGATTATGCCATGGATGTGGCGGTGACCTATGAAGCGGACTTGAAGAAGCTGCAGTATTCGCTTACCATGCCGCTGATCCCATCCAGTGACGACGCGTATCTGTATTTATTCAAGGCGGATACGTGGGAGGAGGACGCGGACGCGCTTAAGAAGGAGCCGGTCACGAGAGGGCGGAAAGACCGGGAGTGGGAGATCCGTTTCCCGTACCGGGACGCCTATCTGTATGAGCGGTTTATCCCGGCGGTTAAAATGGACGGAAACTATGTGCCGGTGGGCAGGAGCGTATATGTATCGAATCCCGAGGCGCTTGCCGGAAATCAGGAGCCGTATCCCGATAACGGCTCCAAGAAGGGGATTCTGTTGGATCCCACGATGCTGAGGACGCCGGAACTGACGGATCTGGGCGTCAAACATGCGATTTATAATATTCCGCTTTCGCATATTATGGGGGAGACCAGCGATCCGACCTTCCCGACGATCACTTACACTTACAAGGGAAGGAACTATGCCTTTAACGGGGCGGCGATCAACGGTTATGACGGGCTTTTCACTTACCTGTCCGAAATGGGGATGACGGCCACCGCGGTGGTGCTGAACGACTGGAACGAGGCTTTCCCGGAGCTGATTCACCCGGATGCGAGGAATCAGGAGAGCGGCGCCTATTACTATATGTTTAACGCGGCTGAGGAGGAGGGAACGAGAACCATCGAGGCTGTGGCGGGCTTTCTGGCGGAACGCTATTCCAGCGGGGAGCACGGGATGATACATAGCTGGGTGATCGCCAACGAGATCAACCAGAACCGGGTCTGGAATTACATGAACACCCGTGACGTGATCCATTATACAAAAGAGTTTGAGAAGTCCTTCCGTATTTTTTATCAGGCGGTAAAAAGCCACTATGCGCAGGGCCGTGTGTATTTCAGCATTGACCATGCGTGGAACAGCAACGAGGGAGACAATTCCGGCTTTTTCAACGGCAGGGATATTCTGGCGGGATTCAATGAGGCGGCGCTTGCGCACGGCAACTATGACTGGGGCGTGGCGATCCACCCTTACCCGGAACCGCTTACCCGTGTGAATTACTGGTCGCAGGAGTATGATAAGACGATAGACGCGCCCCACCTTTCCATTATGAATCTGAATGTGCTGACGGATGTGTTGTCCGAAGAGGCATATCTGGACCGGGCGGGCGATGTGCGCAGCGTCACCATCACGGAGCTTGGCTTTTCTTCCGGCTCCGGGGAGCGGCTGCAGGCGGCGGCTTTCGCCTACTGCTATTATATAGTGGAGAACAATCCTTACGTGGACGCTTTTCTGATGAACCGGCAGACGGACGCGCCGGAAGAGGTGATGGCTGGACTTTCCTTCGGGGTGTATGAGTATGATCATTCTGGGAAATATATCAAAGACGTGTTCTGCCATATCGACACGGACAGGGCGGGAGAGTACACGGATTTTATGCTGAATATTCTCGGTGCGGACAGTCTGGAGGAGGCGCTTTCATGGGCGCAGGCGGACGGAACTCCCAAGTCGGAACAGTCTTGAAATGAGCGGAGCAGGGAGAAAAAGATGAAAGTTTCGTTGCTGGTGACGGTTATAAATGCAAAAAAAACGCTCCCCATCACGCTGCGCAGTATAGAGGAGCAGGATTATCCCGATCTGGAAGCGGTGATTGTGGACGGCGGTTCCACGGACGGTACGGTGGAACTGATCAAAGAGTTTGCCGCAAGGATGGAAGGGCGTCGGGGATTTTCGGTGCGGTGGGTTTCGGAACCCGACGGCGGGCTTTACGATGCGATGAACAAGGCGTTTCGCATGAGCGCCGGGGATGTGGTTGCGGTCTGCAATGATAAATTATGTAAACCGCGTGCCGTCAGCAGAGTGATTGCCGCACTGGAACAGAGCGGCGCGGACTGCGTGGGCGTTCACGCGGATCTTGTCTATGTGGAAGGCGGGCGTGTGATCAGAGAGTGGCGTATGGGACAGGGACGGATTTCGGAGGGCTGGATGCCGGGGCATCCGACCCTTTTTCTGCGGCGCGCGGTGTATGAGAAATACGGGGCGTATGACACTTCCTACCGCTGCGCGGCGGACTATGAGTTTATGGTGCGCTTCCTGAAGGAGCCGGAAAATAAGCTCGCCTATGTGCCGGAGACGCTGGTGGCAATGTTCTACGGCGGCACCAGCAATGCGGGACTTACGAACTATCTGGTGTCTTTCAGGGAGGGGTATCAGGCGCTTCGGAAAAACAGCGTGCCGCATCCGCTGTGGATTACGCTGAGAAGGACGCTGCGGGTGCTTTCGCAGTTTGGGAGCCGCCGCTGACGCAAGGCGGAAAGAACGGGGAGACGACAGGAGGGAGAACGATATGGCAGTAATCGGGTTCGCGGCTCTGGCATGTGGGATTTTTGTGCTGGATCTGCTCTTAAAAAATCACATAGAAGAGAGTCTGGAGGAGGGGGAGGAGAAACCCTTCTGCAAGGGAAGACTTCTGATCAGAAAATATCATAACAAAGGCGCTTTTCTGGACATGGGGGAGGGCAGACAGGGGCTTGTGACCGCGCTGTCTCTCGGATTGACCCTGTTTATGACCATAATTTTTCTCGGTACCTTCAGTTTCCGGGGGAACTCTACCCTTAAGGCAGGGTTGGCGCTTCTGCTGGGCGGCGCCTACAGCAACACCTACGATCGTCTGACCAGAAAATATGTGGTGGACTACGTCAGCTTTCCCGTGAAAAACGCGGGGTTCCGCAAGATTGTGTTCAATGTGTCGGACTTCTGCATTATGATCGGGGCGGTGCTTCTGGCAATCGGGGAGTCGAAGAGGAAATAGAGTGGATAAAAAGGAGCCGGGAGAATGTTTCCCGGCTCTGTGTATGTGCAAACGTATTCAGACGGTGACGACCGTGCCGCTCTTTCCCTTCAGGGCTTCTTTCACGTCGCCAAGGGAGGTGATCAGCACTCTGCCGAGCGGATTTTCCTCCAGATAGGTGATGGCGGCTTCGATTTTCGGCAGCATGGTGCCCGTCTCGAACTGGCCCTCTTCGCACAGTTCTTTCGCCTGCCGGACCGTGAGGGAAGGGAGCGCCGTCTGGTCCGGCTTTCCGAAATTCCGGTAAACGCAGGGGACCCCTGTCAGAATAATCAGCTCATCGACATGAAGGCTTGCGGCGAGTCTGCCTGCCACAGCGTCCTTTTCGATGACCGCGGATGCGCCTTTTAAGACGTGGTTCTGTTCGATCACGGGAATACCGCCGCCGCCACATGCAATCACGATCTGACCGGCTTCGGCAAGTGTGCGGATGGCGTCGATTTCCACGATGTCAATGGGGCTGGGAGCGGCGACCACCCGCCTGAATCCTTTGCCCGGTTCCTCTTTCACAAAATTTCCCTTTTTGATTTCTGCGTCCGCGTCATCGGAGGACATGTAGCGCCCGATGACTTTGGTGGGATTGTAGAAGGCCTCGTCGTAGGGATCGACGGTCACCTGCGTCAGGATGGTGCTGACGGTTTTTACGATACCGCGCCCCACCAGTTCCGCGCGGAGCGCATTCTGGATATCATACCCCACATAGCCCTGACTCATGGCGGAGCAGACGCACATGGGCGCGGGCGTGTAGTCGGTGTAAACCCGGCGAAGCTCCGTCATCGCCTTGTGGATCATGCTGACCTGCCTTCCGTTGCTGTGGGTGATGGTGAGCTGGTAATCGGCTTCCACCAGATCCGCAAGCGCTCTGGCGGTCGTTTTCACCGCATCCCACTGTTCTAAAATTGTATAACCGAGCGCCTCATGTCCGAGAGAGACGACTGCTTTTTTCTTATTCATTTCACACTGATCCTTTCGCGTTTCGGATTTTTTGTATTTTGTATATTGCAAGTATATCAAAACGGCGGGGCTTTGTATAGAATGGTTTTGCGAAAAATTATGTAAATTGATTATGGGTATTCGCCAAAAATAAAAAAAGAAAATTGGGTATATTTATGCAAAATACACAAGAAAGAGTTTGACAATATATGGGATGGGAAGTATAATGAAAGAATATTAGATATCATGTTGTAAAATGTATAAATATAAAATCTAAGGGAAGGGGGTGAAACCGGCGCCGCAGGTTAGCGGGCGCTGGTAGCAGGATGAGTTACCTGAGTATATTACAGGGAATGTCGCTGGAGCAGATTCAGTCAGTCATTGAAATTATGCAGCAGTCTTCTGAAGCATATATGTTTATTCTGGATCTGTCGGTGGATACCTATATGGTGGCGGAGAAGGCGACGAAGCGGTTCCCCTTCCAGTCTACTGTGATTGAGAACTGTTCGGAGACGCTAAAAAGCGTGGTGTATCCTTCTGATTATGAACGGCTGGCGGCGGAACTGGAGGAATGCCGGTCGGGAGAAAAGGACATCCACGCGCTGGAATACCGCTGGCTGGACCGCATGGGCAGGGTTGTCTGGATCAGCTGCAAGGGCACGGTAGTGACGGGCACCGAGGGGCACAGGCTTTTGATCGGCGCGGTCACCGAGATGGGCGCAAAGGCGAAAGCCGACAATATCACAGGGCTTCGCAGAGAGGCGAGATTTCGTCTGGACATGGAATCGACGCTCCGGGACCAGCCGGAGTCTGTACGGTATCTGATGCGTATCGGTATCGACAATTTTAAAGAGATCAACGAGAAAGAGGGCGTGGAAGCCGGCGATGAAGTTTTGCGGGAGCTGGCGGAGTGCATCATAAAAACCGTGGATGAGAGCGTGGACATTTATCGTCTGGTGGCGGATGAGTTTATGATTGCGGACACCGGGAAGGGTGTGTCGAAGGAACCGGGCGCCGTCTACAGACAGATTCAGAGATCCATAGCCGCCATGGCTGAGAGTAAGGAGTACAGCCGCTTTTATACTGTGTCAGCGGGCGTGCTGGAAACGGATTTTTCGGGCAGAAGCGTGGAGGAACTGATGCGGTATACGGAGTTCGCCCTGAATGAGGCGAAGCGCAACGGCAGAAACCAGATGGTTTCGTTTGACAGGGAAACCTTTGACGTATATCTGGAACGGCTCGACATCCGCAAACTTCTCAGACAGGACGTGAGCCATGATTTCCGGGGATTTGAATTGTATTACCAGCCGATTGTCTCGGCGGAGGATTACAGACTGGTCGGCGCGGAGGCGCTGCTCCGGTGGAAAAATGAGAAATTCGGCAATGTCTCTCCGGCGGTCTTTATCCCGGTTCTGGAGGAGAGCGGACTGATTATCCCGGTGGGACAGTATGTTCTCTGGGAGGCGGCGAAAACGTGCAAGAAGTGGAAAGAGTACATACCCGGATTTCATATCAATGTCAATCTGTCTTATGTGCAGCTCTACAAGAGCGACATGATGCATGATGTGGAGCGCTGTATCCGGGAAGTGGGGCTGGACCCGGAAAGTCTGGTACTGGAACTGACGGAGAGCGGCTATATTGAGACGAATGACAGAATCAAGGAACTGTTCAAGGACCTGAAATCGAGAAATATTGATCTGGCGCTGGATGATTTTGGCACAGGCTATTCCAATATGCGCTATCTGAAGGAGATCGACGCCAAGACGGTGAAGATTGACAGAAGCTTTGTGGTGCAGGCGCTTAAGAATGAATATGATTATAATATCATCAGCCACATCATAGATATGGTGCACAGTCTGGGTTCGGTTGTCTGCATGGAGGGTATTGAGGAAAAGGAAGAACTTTCAAAAATGATGGCTACCAAGCCGGATATGATACAAGGCTATTATTTTGGGAAGCCCACACCCGCCGGGCAGTTTGAGAAAGAATTTTTACAGACTACAGATTCTCCCTGATCCGTATGTCCACATCCACATAATTGTTTTCGGAGGCGGGCATTTCTCCCGTGGCAAGGCAGGCGAAGAGGATCGTGAGGGGGAGGGAACCCTGTTGAAAGGGCTGTTGGCAGATAGTGGCTGCGATCAGTCCTTTTTCCATATATTCCCGGGTGGTGGGAACGAGATCGTTGGTTATGACAACTGTGTCATTTTTACGCGCAGATGCCTCGATCGCCTTGCAGCCGCCGTACACGCCGCCCGCGGTAAAATAAAAAGCGTTTATTTCGGGATGGTCTAAGAGAAGCTGTTTTGTCAGCTCAAAACTCACCCGGTCGTCGTCGTTGCTGTTGACGGTATCGACGATACGGATATTCGGGTGCGACGAGACGATATGGGCGAAACCGGCGATCCGTTCCGTGTGACAGAGAATATTCTGCGAGCCGGAGATGATGCCCACGCGCACCTCGCCTTTTGTCATCAGACGCATCAAGGCGCCGGCTGTCTCGCCGGAACGATAAAAATTACTGCCTACATAGGCGATCCGGCTGGCATTTTCGATATCGGTATTTAAGGTCACCACGGGAATCCCCGCGCTGCCGAGACTGTCGATTTTTTCCCGCACGGCGCTGTCGTTGTAGGGGGAGATGGCAAGTCCGTTTATCCCTTCCGAGAGAAGCGCGTCTATGGCGTCGAGCTGCTGCTTTAGGCTGTACTCTGTCTGCTTTATGAGGACGCTGCAATTGTAGCCGGCAAGTTCTTCCGCCTTTTCGCGCACGCCTGCGAGAACGTCGTCAAAGAAAGGGTTGCCGACGCCTAAAAGCACGACGCCCAGCTTCAGATTCTTTTTCTGGGCGGCGAGAACAATCCCCGCCTTGTTCGGCTTGTAGTCGAGGGCGCGGACAATTTTCCGGATTTTTTCTTCTGTCTGGGGATTGACGTCGCCGCGGTGGTTTAACACGCGGTCTACCGTACCCCGGGATACGCCGGCGAGAGCGGCGATTTCCTTGATGGTTGCCATGATTAACCTTCCTTTCTCTGACAAGCGTAGCATATCAAGTGGAAATAGACAATGCGTTTGGCTGCAATTTGTATAAAGTTACGAAAAAAATATACGGTATTGCTTTTACAGGCGTGACAGCTTATCATGGAAACAGAAGGATCGTGCACGGGCACGGAAAATTTTAGCAGAAAGAATTGGAGGGTAAAAATGCTTTATATTGGGGTGGATTTGGGTACAAGCGCCGTGAAGCTTCTTTTGATGGAGGGAGACGGCAGAATCGTCAATATTGTATCGAAGGAATATCCGCTGTATTTCCCGCATCCGGGGTGGTCTGAGCAGAAGCCGGAGGACTGGTACGCGCAGAGTATCGCGGGGATCAAGGAGCTGATCGCGGATGTGGACAAGAGCCAGATTGCGGGCATCAGTTTCGGCGGGCAGATGCACGGGCTTGTGATTCTGGATGAGAAGGACGAGGTGATCCGTCCCGCGATTCTCTGGAATGACGGCAGGACCACGGAGGAGTGCGATTATTTAAACAACGAGATCGGAAAGGATAAGCTGTCCGAATATACGGCGAATATTTCCTTTACCGGCTTTACCGCGCCGAAGGTGCTCTGGGTGAAGAACAAGGAGCCGGAGAACTTCGCGAGGATCAAAAAGATCATGCTCCCCAAGGACTATATCGCGTACAAGCTGACAGGGGTGCACTGTACGGACGTCTCCGACGCTTCCGGTATGCTTCTGTTTGACGTGAAGAACCGCTGCTGGTCTAAGGAGATGTGCGAGATCTGCGGCGTGCGGGAAGAACAGCTTGCCAAGATTTACGAGAGCTATGAGACGGTGGGATGCGTGCTGCCTGAGATTGCAAAGGAACTCGGCATTCCTGAAAATGTAAAAGTGGCGGCGGGCGGCGGCGACAACGCGGCGGCGGCTGTGGGAACCGGCACGGTGGGAGACGGCATGTGCAATATCTCCCTCGGCACCAGCGGCACCATCTTTATTTCATCGGACAAATTCGGCGTGGATAAGTTCAACGCCCTTCACGCTTTTGCCCACGCGGACGGGCACTATCACCTGATGGGCTGTATGCTCAGCGCGGCGTCCTGCAACAAGTGGTGGATGGACGATATCATCGGCACGGAGAAGTATGCGGACGAGCAGAAGGCGATCACAGACGATAAGCTGGGTGAGAACCATGTGTACTTCCTGCCTTACCTGATGGGAGAGCGTTCCCCGCACAACGATCCCGACGCGAGAGGCACCTTTATCGGCATGACCATGGATACCACGAGGGCGGACATGACGCAGGCGGTGCTTGAGGGCGTGGCGTTCGCGCTGAGAGATTCCCTTGAGGTGGCGAGGTCCCTCGGCATTCATATCGAGCGGACGAAGATTTGCGGCGGCGGCGCGAAAAGCCCGCTCTGGAAACGGATGATCGCCAACATTATGAACTTGAAAGTGGATGTGATCGAGAGCGAGGAAGGTCCTGCTATGGGCGGCGCGATGCTGGCGGCGGTTGCCTGCGGTGAGTACGAAAGCGTGGAGGAAGCGGCGGCGAAGATCGTGAAGATTGTGGATACGGTAGAGCCGGAACCTGCCCTTGTCGAGAAATACGAGAAGAGATACCAGCAGTTTAAGCAGATTTATCCGACCTGCAAGGAACTGTTTGGGAAACTGAGATAACAGTGTGAGAAGAACTTCTAATACTCGGCAGCAGAGGCTGCCTCGCTGAGAAGTTCTAAATCTCACACAGGAGAATGCCATAAAGCTGGCATTCTCCGCACAGTGAAGGCATGGCGAACCAGATGCGGTGGAGTTTGCCAGATGGAGACGCAATCTCCGCGCGGTGAAGGCATGGCGAATTAGGTGCGGTGGTGTCTGCCGGATGGAAACGCATTCTCCGCACAGTGAAAGTATGGCGAAGGGAGAGAGGATATGGAGATTAAGAAAGTGACAGACCCGTCATTCCGTAAGTATGGCAGGGTTGTACAGGGGATCGACTTTACGGATCTGGTAGAGGCGATCAAAAGAGAGACGCCGATGCCGGATGGCGTGGCTTACGAGCCTTCCATCAAGGCGCTGGAGGAGACTGCGGCGGCTAAGGCGTTACAGAAAAGAACTTACGGCGAACTGCCGATCGAGGTGGGCTACTGCAACGGTCATAACTATAAGCTGAACGCCATCGAGTACCACAGGAGTTCTGAGATCAATGTGGCGGCTACGGACGCGGTATTGATTGTGGGTATGCAGCAGGACATCACAGACGATTTCAAGTATGAGACGGCTAAGATGGAGGCGTTTCTGGTAGAGGCAGGCACGGCTGTGGAGCTTTACGCGACGACCCTGCACTACGCGCCCTGCAGCGCGGACGAGGGCGGCTTCAAGGTCGGCATCGTGCTTCCGGCGGGCACAAACTATCCGCTTGAGGAAAGCCACGAGGGATGGGAGGATTCCTTGATCACGGCGCAGAACAAGTGGCTGATCGGCCATGCGGAGGGCGGGCTCGACGCGGGCGCGCATATCGGACTGGTAGGAAAAAATCTGGATATTCGTGATTAATTAAGCTAATTGAAAGCCGATTGCTGCGCGCTATGCGCTCTCGCAATCGCCGCCGGCATTCGCAATCCGGTCTAATGACCTTCTTGCTCATACCGGCTTGCCCGTCCGATGTCTGTACGTCCTCGCATACAAGTATGCAGTCCGTTCAGCCGCCGTCCGGGACTTTCATAGTAAATATACCGGCAGCGCCGGTTAAAATAAAAGGAGGAAAATAAAATGAACAATTTACCGAAAGTAAAGATTGGTATCGTAGCGGTAAGCCGTGATTGTTTCCCGGCATCTCTGGCGATTAACAGAAGAAAAGCGCTGGTGGAGGCTTACGCGAAGAAGTATGACGCGGCGGACATCTACGAGTGCCCTGTGTGCATCATCGAGAGCGAGATCGACATGGTGAACGCGTTAAAGGATATCAAGGACAACGACTGTAACGCGCTCTGCGTATATCTGGGCAACTTTGGTCCCGAGATCTCCGAGACGCTGCTTGCAAAGCATTTCGAGGGTCCCAAGATGTTTGTGGCTGCAGCAGAGGAGTCTCAGGGTGATCTGATTCAGGGCCGCGGCGACGCTTACTGCGGTATGCTCAATGCCAGCTACAACTTAAAGCTCAGAAATGTAAAGGCTTACATTCCCGAGTATCCCGTAGGCGATGCGGAGGACTGCGCTGACATGATCCATGAGTTTATTCCGATCGCACGTGCGGTTGCGGCGCTCTCTAGCTTAAAGATTATTTCCTTTGGTCCCAGACCGCTCAACTTCCTCGCATGTAACGCGCCCATCAAGCAACTTTACAATCTGGGCATCGAGATTGAGGAGAACTCTGAGCTTGACCTGTTTGAAGCGTTCAACAAGCACGCGGACGATTCCCGTATTCCCGATGTGGTGAAGGATATGGAAGCGGAGCTTGGCGACGGCAACAACAAACCCGGGATTCTGCCTAAGCTTGCGCAGTACGAACTGACCCTGCTCGACTGGATCGAGGAGCACAAGGGGTACCGCGAGTATGTGGCGATCGCCGGAAAATGCTGGCCTGCATTCCAGACCCAGTTCGGCTTTGTGCCCTGCTTTGTAAACAGCCGTCTGACCGGCAGAGGCATTCCGGTATCCTGTGAAGTGGATATCTACGGCTGCCTGAGCGAGTTCATCGGCGAGGCGGTAAGCGACGATATCGTAACGCTGCTTGACATCAACAACTCTGTGCCGAAAGATATGTACAAAGAGTCCATTGAGGGCAAGTTCGACTATAAGTTTACAGATACATTTATGGGCTTCCACTGTGGAAATACCTGCTCCAAGAAGCTGTCCAAGTGCAGCATGGAGTACCAGATGATCATGGCGAGATCCCTGCCCGAGGAAGTGACGCAGGGTACGCTGGAGGGCGATATCGTTCCCGGCAACATTACCTTCTACCGTCTGCAGAGTACGGCTGACAATATCCTGCGCGCATATGTGGCGGAGGGCGAGGTGCTTCCTGTGGCGACCAGATCCTTCGGCGGCATCGGTGTATTCGCGATCCCTGAGATGGGGAGATTTTACCGTCATGTGCTGATCGAGAAGAATTACCCGCATCACGGCGCGGTTGCTTTCGGCCACTTCGGCAAGGCACTGTTTGAGGTATTCAAGTATATCGGCGTGGATGTGAGCGAGATCGGCTACAATCAGCCCAAGAGCCTGCCGTATCCGACAGAGAATCCTTTCGCGTAATATCTGCAAGATAAACGAAATGTAGAAACAGGATGGGCGTATGCTGTGAAAACGGTGTGCGCCCTTTCCGTATGCAAAAAAGGCGCAAAAAAGACGGAACCAGATAAGCCGGTTCCGCCTTAAACTTTTTAAAATGAATCAGAGGATGGCGTCCACCATGGATCCCATGGTCGGTATGTTCACACCGCCGTTGTTGTCGTAGGTCTGCTTGTTCAGCGCGTCTCCCTGCGTAGCGTAGCGGTAGATGTTGTTTACCCTGTCGGTCATCTTCTCCGCCAGAGAGTTCGTGCCATTAAACAGATTCTTGACGCCGCTCATGTCCGCGTCCTTAAACTTCTCCTCGTCAACAGAAAGGGTCTTGTCGGAGTTTACGGTAACGCCCATTTTTGAGAAAGCGCTCTTGTTGCTGCTGATCAGGCTCTTGAGATAGGAAGCCTGATTGACAACGTTGCTGTTTGCGCTCTTGTCGGTGTTTTTGATCAGTTCGTTATAATCTTTCACAAAAGCGGAGAACGCTTTGTAGACATTCTCTTTATTGCTGTTCGTGATGTTCGTGGCGCCCAGATTCTCGATGGACTTGTAGAGCGAATTTGCAGCGGAAGCCGTGGCAGAGTCCGTCACGGTCTTGTTCTTGTCCTTATCCTTCGTGGAGGACGTGCCCGAAGTGCTGGTGGAGGAGTAACCGCCCGCGTATTTCGCCTTGGAGGAAGTGACTGCCTCGCCGTCCCCTGCTGCCCGGTAAATCTGGCTTGCCTTGCTGACGGCTTTGTCCGCAAAGGAGCCGATGCCGCCGAACAGCGTCTTCACCGTAGCGCCGTTTCCATGCTCTGTGTCCTGCAGCGCCTTCTTCATGGAATCTTCGTCGAAGGACAGCGTCCTGTCGGAATTCATGGTAATGCCCACCTTGGAGAAGAGCTTATAGTTTGAGTAGTAGGAGTTGTAAAGTGACTCCGCCTGTTTCTGCACGGTCGTGTTTTCACTCTTCGCCGCACTCTTCATCAGACTGTTGTAATCCTTGATGAAGGAGGAGACGGAGTCCGTAATCTTGTTGACGTTCTCCTCGCTGCGGTCGTCATAGTTCAGGGAAGTGAGTGCGGAAGCGGACTTGTAAAGAGACTGTGCCGCCGACGCGGAAGCGTTGTCCTTGACTTTTCCCGCCTTTTTGGAGTCGGTTTTGCCGGACTCCTCCGCCTCCTGCTTTTCCATTTTCGCATAGTAAGACTTCATCATTTTGCCGTAGCTGCCGTTTTTGATGGCGGCGTAATCGCTGAGCAGAGATCCCATCCCGCCGGCGTCGTCACCGCCGCCCATGCCGCCGAGCAGCGCAGAGTATGTGTCCGCCATTCCAGAATTTAAACCGTTTAAATTGATTCCCATTGTCAGTACCCTCCTTGTCTCGATAGTTGACATCCGTGTCATATATGTGTTTGCCGCAGATTATTCTTATATCTATTATTTCGTCTTTTCTGTTAATTTGTAAAGAGGTTTGGAGAAAATATTTTTTAAAATTTTCAGATTTTTCTTGACTTTGTCATAAAAATATGCCCGCGGGTATTAAAATGTCTAAAATACACAAAAAAGGGAGTAAAATAGAAACAAATAAGGGCAAAACAGCGACAAATATTTTATATTGTTGACACAAATTGTTTAAAATGCTATAGTAGTAGAAACATATGAAAGAAAAACATGACAAAAATGTAAAAAAGGAAGGTTCTTCGCGTTTTATATATATAGTAAAGATAGCAGGCGTACAGTTTGCGGATGAGAACGCGGAGCTTTTACAATCGGGTGCGCGTGGCTGCCCGGCTTTTTTATTAGAAAGGAGAGTGCGGCATGGGGCTTTTTAAGGATATTTTCGGATCAAAGGAAGAGCGGATGCAGATCGCCGCTCCGGTGGCGGGAAAGCTTGTTCCGCTCAGTGAGGTGAGCGATCCCACCTTTTCCGAGGAGATTCTGGGACAGGGAGCGGCAGTTATTCCCTCGGAAAATCAATTTTTATCTCCCGTTGACGGTACGGTCACCACAGTATTTCCCACCGGGCACGCGGTGGCGCTCACCTCTGCGAACGGGGTGGAGATACTGCTGCATATCGGGCTGGATACGGTGAAGCTGAACGGGAAACATTTTACCATCCATGCGGAGGAAGGGCAGCAGGTGAAAAAGGGTGACCTGCTTCTGGAAGCCGATCTGGAACAGATCAAATCCGAAGGATATGACATTATCACGCCGGTTGTCATCTGCAACACGGAAGAGTTTTCGGAAATCGCGATGGCGAAAGGCGGTCAGGTGACGGCGGGGACTGTTATTGTAAATGTCATAAAAAGAAAAGAGTAACTTCTTTTCGGGGGAGGTTTGTATGGATAGATATACTGGGAAAAGTGTGATGAGGGGAATTGCCATAGGAAGGGTATACCTTTATCAAAAGGTGGAGATTCAGGTGACGGATGAGAAGGTGTCCGATGTGGCGTCTGAGAAGGAACGCCTCACCGCTGCCGTGGAACGCGCGAAGGCACAGCTCACAAGACTCTACGACGAGGCGCTGCAGAACGTGGGAGAGGATCATGCCGCCATCTTTGACGTACACCGGATGCTTCTGGAAGACGAGGACTATCTGGAAACTGCCGCGGGGGAGATCAAGAACGGCTACAACGCGGTGTACGCGGTAGATCAGGCGGGTACGCAGTTTGCGGAGCTGTTCGCGGCGATGGATGACGAGTATATGAGAGGACGCGCGGCGGATATCCGGGATATTTCCCAGAGAGTGATTCGCATCCTTCTGGATCTGCCGGAGGAGGAGATCAACTCGGAGGAGCCGGTGGTTCTGGTGGCTGAGGATCTGACGCCCAGCGAGACGGTGAAGCTTGACAAAAAGAAAATTCTCGGGTTTGTGACTGTGAAGGGATCAGCAAATTCCCACACGGCGATACTGGCGAGAAGCATGAACCTGCCGGCGCTGGTGAATGTGAACATTGACCTTTCGGATGCGCTGCACGGGAAGACCTGCGTGGTGGACGGTTTTGAAGGTGAGTTTCTGATTGAGCCTGAGGAGGAGATCCTTTCCGAAAAGGTTGTGCGGAAAAACCAGTGGGTGGCGGATTTAGAAGCGCTCGAGAAGCTGAAAGGGCAGGACAATGTCACAAAGAGCGGCAAGCGGATAGACGTTTTCGCGAATATCGGCAATGTGGCGGACGCCGACATGGCATGTGCGGCTGACGCCGGAGGAATCGGACTTTTTAGAAGCGAATTTCTCTATCTGGGCAGAACCACTTTCCCGTCGGAGGAGGAACAGTATACGAGTTATAAGGCTGTCCTCGAGAAGATGGAAGGAAAGAAAGTGGTGATCCGCACACTGGATATCGGGGCAGATAAGAAGGTGGACTATTTCGGACTGGAGCCGGAGGAAAACCCGGCGCTCGGCTACCGGGCGATCCGCATCTGTCTGGACAGGGAGGAGATATTCATCACCCAGCTCCGTGCCCTTTACCGCGCGGCGGCACACGGGACACTGGCAATCATGTTCCCCATGATTATATCTGTGGATGAGGTTAAGCGGATCAGGCAGATCGTGGAGATGGTGAAGGAGGAGCTTGCAAAGGAAGGCTATCCTGTCGGGGAAGCGGAGATTGGCATTATGATCGAGACGCCGGCGGCGGCTGTGATATCCGATAAGCTGGCGAAGGAAGTGGACTTTTTCAGTATAGGAACCAACGATCTGACACAGTATACGCTGGCGGTAGACCGGCAGAACCAGAAGCTGGAAGGGATTTGCGATACCCACCATGAGGCGTTGCTGCGGCTGATCGAGTTGACAGTAAAGAATGCCCATGAGGCGGGCATCTGGGTAGGTATCTGCGGAGAGCTTGGCGCCGATACGGAACTGACAGAGTGGTTTTTGAAGATCGGTGTGGATGAGCTGAGTGTAGCGTCATCTGCGGTACTCAAGGTACGTGGGGCGGTCAGAGCGCTGCCGTAAGTATACTCTCGGATGCAGAAGCGGTTCTGAGGGTGTATATAAAAAATTAAGGAGGGAGGATATTTAAGAAATGAGGGATTTTACTTATGTAATCAAGGATCCGGTGGGGCTGCATGCCAGACCTGCAGGTCTGCTGGTAAAGAAGGCGGGCGAGTTTACCAGCAGGATTACGATTGAGTCCGGAGGTAAAAGCGCGGAGGCTAAGAAGCTGATCATGCTGATGGGACTCGGAATCAAACAGGGTGCGGAGGTAGTCTGCCGTATTGAGGGCGAGGACGAGGATGTCGCGCATGATGCGCTCGTGAAATTTTTTGAAGAAAACTTATAAAATTTAAATTGATTGGGAGGTAGTGCTTATGATGAAATATTTACAGAAACTGGGTAAATCCCTGATGCTGCCGGTGGCGTGTCTGCCGATCTGCGGTATTCTGATGGGAATTGGATATGCGTTGTGTCCGTCGACGATGCAGGGCGGTGATATGCATGGCTTTTTGAATTTGCTGGGATTTTTCCTTGTGAAGGCGGGTGGCGCGCTGATCGACAATATGGCTATTCTGTTTGTAATCGGCGTAGGTGTCGGTATGGCGGATGACCATGACGGCACGGCAGGTCTTGCAGCACTGGCATCCTGGCTGATGATAACGAACCTGCTGGCAGTTGGCACAGTTACGGCTATGATGCCTTCTATCGCAGACGATGTGAATAAGTCCCTTGCGTTTGGCAAAATTGCGAATCCGTTCATCGGTATTCTGGCAGGTATCATTGGCGCAAGCTGCTACAATAAATTTAAAGGTACGCAGCTTCCGGATTGGCTTTCCTTCTTCAGCGGCAAGCGCTGTGTGGCAATTATAGCAGGTGTGGTTTCGATTCTTGCTTCAGCGGTTCTGCTGTTTGTATGGCCGGTCGTGTTCGGCGCACTGATTGCGGTAGGTCAGGGTATTGTAGGAATGGGTGCAGTAGGCGCAGGTATCTACGCTTTCCTGAACAGACTGCTGATCCCTACGGGTCTGCACCATGCACTGAACAACGTGTTCTGGTTTGATACCATCGGTCTCGGCGATCTGTCCCACTTCTGGGCAGGCGAGACAAGTGCGGATGTTACATGGAGCCTTGGTATGTATATGTCGGGATTCTTCCCTTGTATGATGTTCGGTATCCCGGGTGCGGCGCTTGCTATGGTTCACACAGCGAAGAGCAATAAGAAGAAAGTGGCGATCGGTCTGGTTGCTTCCGCGGCTGTCTGCTCCTTTGTCTGCGGCGTTACCGAGCCTTTCGAGTTTGGTTTCATGTTCCTTGCACCGGTTCTGTATCTCATTTATGCGCTGCTTTACGGTATCTTCACGACGATTACCGTACTGCTCGGCTTCCGTGCAGGTTTCAGTTTCTCTGCTGGCGCGACGGACCTTGTGTTCTCGGCACCGCTGCCTGCAGCAGCAAATACATGGATGATCATTCCTCTTGGTCTCGCAGCATTTGCAGTATTTTATGTGGTGTTCCGCTTCGCGATTGTGAAGTTTGATTTAAAGACACCCGGCAGAGAGGATGACGACGTCGAGGCGGAGAAGAAAGCGGTTCTCTCCAACAGCAATTTCACCGAAGTGGCTTCCATCATTCTGGAAGGTCTCGGCGGTAAGGAAAATGTGAAGTCTCTTGACAACTGTATCACAAGACTCCGTCTGGAGATCAACGATTACACGAAGGTGGACGAAAAGAAGATCAAATCCGCGGGTGTGGCGGGTGTTATGAGACCCAGCAAGACTGCAGTGCAGGTTATCGTGGGCACCAAGGTACAGTTCGTGGCGGATGAGATGAAGAAGATGCTGTAAAACATTTGGAAAGTTTTAAAGTTGAAAACATGAAATGTGTGTTATACGGGCAGCCTCTTGCGGGGCTGCCCGTTGACGTAGATTCTTTTTGCTGAATGTCCGGAAAGGAGCGTATATTCTACATGCTTTTAGAGAAGCTGCAGGCACAGGACAATTTTACAAACAACGAAAAAGAGGTGGCCGGATATGTTCTGGAACATATGGATCAGATTCCGGAAATGTCGAGCGCAGAACTTGCGCAGGCTTCTTTTACCAGCAAGGCTACCGTCGTTCGTTTAAGTCAGAAACTCGGACTTGCCGGATATCAGGAGTTCCGGCTTAAACTGGTGGAGGAAATTAATCAGAAGAACCGGCTTTCACGGATGCTTGAGGGGGAACCCATTACAGATCAAAGCACTTATACGGATATTATTCACACACTACCCGTTCTGTATGACAAGGCGGTGACTAACACACGGCTTGCCCTTGATAAAAATGTCATGAACCGGATTAACAGCGTGATACAGAGAGCGGATTGTATCGATATTTACGGTACGGGTATCAGCTATATACTGGCACAGTCGGCAGTGTTCAAGTTTGCCACGCTGGGGCTGGAATGCTCGGCCTATGAAAGTATCAATAGCCATTATCTGGCGGCCAGAAAGAATAAAAAAACGATTGCTTTTTTAATCAGCTTTACGGGTGCGAACCGGTCTGTGATTCAGATGGCAAAATATCTCCGGGAAGGGACGAATAATTATGTGGTAGGGCTGATGGGGCCACATAATCAGGTGATTCGCGAATGGTGTCATGAAGTCGTAGAGATTCCCAACCGGGATTCTCTGCTCAGTCTGGATGTAATCACTTCTTTTTCCGCCGTCACCTATGTACTGGATATTTTCTTTTCCCTGCTTCTTGCCAGACGTTATGAGGAGCACGCGAAATCGTCGCTGGAAATGCTGACGCATATGGATCTGTTGCTTGATCGAACAAAATAAGACGTTTGAGGCAGTATCATAAAAGATGACTTTGAACCTTTGTTACAGAGACAGAGGTTCTTTTTTTGTGAATTTTGAAACGGTGAAACTATCGCCATTCCATTTATTGTCGGAAAGAATCTCCATGTGTTATATTCGGTTTAACAAAGAACAGACCGGACACCCGGCGAACCGGGTGAGAAGTATAAGCGCTTTACGACATGGAAGGTATGGAAAAGAGATAGGAGGGAATGGCAATGGGAAAATACCATGAGCTGGCAAAAGAGATTGTAAAATATGTCGGCGGCAAAGAAAACATTTCAGGGTTGGTACACTGTATCACACGGCTTCGTTTTACGTTAAAGGACGAGTCGAAGGCGAAGGATGATGTGCTAAAGGCTATGGAAGGCGTCGTTACGGTGATGAAAAGCGGCGGACAGTATCAGGTGGTGATTGGCAATCATGTGCCGGAGGTGTTTGAGGATGTGATGGAACTGATCGGCTTGCAGGAAGGAGGCAGCAGCGGCAAAGAGGAGAAGAAAGGAAGGCTGTTAGACAGAGCCATTGATGTGCTATCCGGGAATCCAGGCGGGGACTCTGTCTGCAGGGATGGAGCCTGTGTACAGCTTACTGGACGGAACCATGTTTGCCTCTCCGGTGTACATTAACTTTTTTGGAATACCCGTCATTTCCGTGGACTATACGGGAACGGTTATTCCGGTTATTCTGGCAGTATGGTTTGCGTCCAAATGTGAGAAGTTTTTTAATAAACTGATTCCGGATCTGGTGAAATTTTTCTTTGTGCCGATGCTGACCTTACTGGTGACGCTGCCTGTATCCGTGATCTTCTTAGGGCCGGTTGCAACTTTTGGGTCCACGCTGATTTCGGAGTTTACATTGACGATTCGCGGTTTCAGTCCGCTGCTCGCAGGCGCAATTGTGGGATTAATCTGGCAGATTCTTGTGATTTTCGGCATGCACTGGGGATTTATCCCTGTTTACATCAACAATGTTATGACGCTGGGCTATGACAATGTGATGATGCCTTTCTTCGCCTGCACCTTTGCAACCTCCGCGGTTGTACTGGCGATTTTCTTTAAGACAAAGGATAAGCAACTGCGGGAAATGGCAATCCCCAACTTTATCTCCGGCATTTTCGGGGTGACTGAGCCTGCTATTTACGGTATTTTGCTTCCGCTTAAAAAGCCGTTTATCATCAGTTGTATTGCAGGAGGGATCGGCGGTGCGTTTTACGGACATTTCAACTTCCGCAAGTTTATTTTAGGCGGCATGGGCATCTTTGAACTGCCCAATATGATGAATCCGGATGGAACGATGGGAAATATCATTGTGGCTTTTGCCGGTATTGCCATTTCCATGGCGGCAGGCTTTTTGCTTACGATGTTGTTTTATAAAGATAAGCCGCAGACTGTGCAGGCAGAGATGTCAGAAACGGCGGCGTCAGAGCCGGATGCCGTTACAGTGAAGGGAAAAAAGGAGAAGATCGTACTGGCAAGTCCTTTGAAAGGAAAGGTTCTGCAACTGTCAGAGGTGAAGGATGAGGCGTTCTCCTCGGGTGTTTTGGGAAAAGGAGCCGCGATTGAGCCGGAAGAAGGCGTACTCTATGCGCCAGCAGACGGAACGGTCTCCGCATTGTTCCCCACAGGCCATGCAATTGGACTTACCACACAGACCGGATTGGAGCTTCTGATGCATGTGGGAATGGATACGGTACAATTGGACGGAAAAGGCTTTCAGGCTTTTGTGGAAACAGGCGAAGCGGTAAAGCGGGGCCAGAAGCTCCTTGCGTTTGATATGGATTTGATCAGCAAGGCCGGCTATAGTCTGGCAACACCTGTACTGGTGACGAACTGTGATGAATTTGAACAGGTGGAGATTACGGAGGCGAAAGAGGTTCAGGCAGGAGATTCACTGCTGTGTGTCATGTAGTGAGAGGAGGAAGGATGCGAGAGGATTTTTTGTGGGGCGGCGCCATGGCAGCTAACCAGTGCGAGGGCGGCTGGCAGGAAGGCGGCAGGGGCATGGGTCTTGTGGATGTTATCCCTTACGGGGAGAACCGAATGTCTGTTATGGAAGGACACATGGACTACCGTGATCTTCCGGAAGGCACCATTTTTCCGGGGAGAGAGGCAATTGACTTGTACGGACACTATAAGGAAGATATCGCGCTCTTTGCGGAAATGGGCTTTAAATGCTATCGGTTTTCTTTTTCCTGGTCTCGGATTTTTCCCACCGGGGAAGAAACAGAGCCCAATGAAGAAGGACTGAAATATTATGAGACGCTGATTGACGAGCTTCTCAGATATGGCATAGAGCCGGTAGTGACGATCTGCCATTTTGATATGCCGCTGCATCTTGTGGACAAATATGGCTCTTGGCGAAACCGCAGGATCATTGATTTTTATCTGAATTACTGCCAGACGGTTTTTCACCGTTTTAAGGACAAAGTGCGATATTGGATTACGTTTAATGAAATCAATATGTTGATGCATCTGCCCTTTATGGGCGCCGGAATCCGTTTTGAGAAGGGAGAGGATGAGACTTTCATAAAATATCAGGCGGCGCACAATGAACTGGTTGCTTCCGCTTATGCCGTCAAGCTGGCACGTGAGATCAATCCCAGATTCCGGGTAGGCTGTATGCTGGCCGCCGGAAGCGTGTATCCTTATAGCTGCAGACCGGAGGATGTGTGGGAGAGCATGAAAAAAGACCGGGAGAACTACTTCTTCATAGATGTGCAGGTAAGAGGCGAATATCCGGCTTATGCGGAAAAGTTTCTGGAGCAGGCGGGTATCCGGCTGGAAATGGGCCCTTGGGACAGGAAGATTTTAAAGGAGCACACGGTGGATTTTATTTCTCTGTCCTATTACAATAGCCGCTGTGTACGGGCAGACGGGCAGGGAGAAGCGTCAGGAGGAAATGTATTTGCCTCGGCAAAGAATCCTTATCTGGAATGCAGTCAGTGGGGATGGCCAATTGATCCGCTGGGACTGCGCATCACCTTAAATGCGCTCTATGACCGTTATCAGAAGCCGCTGTTTATCGTAGAAAACGGTCTGGGAGCCAGAGACGAGCCGGGGCAGGACGGAAAGATTGAGGATGATTACCGGATTGACTATCTGAAAGCCCATATCAAGGCTATGATGGCGGCAGTGGATGAGGACGGTGTGGATTTGATCGGGTATACGCCGTGGGGCTGCGTGGATCTGATCAGCGCTACCACAGGTGAAATGTCTAAACGATACGGCTTGATCTATGTGGACAAAGACGACAGCGGAAACGGTACGCTGAAACGTATGCGGAAAAAGTCTTTTTCATGGTATCGCGAAGTCATTGCATCCAACGGGGAAAATTTAAAATAGAAAGAATGGGATGACTCCTGCATATATTGGAAATGAGAAGATACGGCGGGAGACTGCAATGGCTGAAAAAAAGAAATGGAACGATAAGTTTAAGCTTGCGATGGGGGAACTGGAAAATAAAATACAGCGGGAACACCGGGGGCGGGAAAAGAGTGTCTGGCCCGAGCCGGAAAAAGTGGAAGCATGGAATGAGGAGAGACAGAGGCAACGGGGCTGCGGACAATACTGCGGCTCCGTGAGCGCGGCGGAGCGTTCCCAGACAAAGAAAGAGTATAAGAGGGAACTGTTTTTGAAAAATGTGGCTGTGCAGACAGCGAAATCGGCGGCATTTCTGCTGGCGTCTGTGGCGCTGATTCAAGGGATTGCGCGGTTTCTGCCGGATTCCATCACCGTGAGCAGTTCCGTGGGCGGAAGGGAACTGCCCATCTACTGTGTGGAGACGGATAAGAAGCAGGTGGCGCTGAGTTTTGATGCGGCCTGGGGCGGCGGTAACTTGCGGTAAAATGATACTGATATGATCCGTAATGGAAAGGAAATGTACTTCTTGATCCGGGAAATGTATAGCGTGTTGTTTCCTGCCTGCCATTTTTCAATCGGCTATCCCTCCTGCATATAATCAATTAAAAGTTATGCGGTCACCTCCCCTTGCCTGCGGGAAAAGGCTTCTAAGCGTCCAAAAAGGTCAGAAAAGAACACCGGGAAATGACAGTCTTTCTATCATCATTCCCCGGCGTTTATCCGCTGAATTTATAGCCGACACCTAACATGGTTTTTATGTAGGGCGGTTTTTGGCTAATTCTATTGCTTCTTTTCCGGATAAATGTTCAATATCTAACTCTATCATGCACAAAGGCTTCCATTCTCTGTTAATTAAAGCATTTCGGTTTGTTTCTGTATCAGTTGGATAATATTTTATTGCCAATCGTTCTATTGCGTTTTTCATTTCTTTTTCATTCTCTATAATATGAATTTTACCAAAAGCAATTACGCTTCTGAAATAAGTTGTGTATTCCTCCGGCACTATATAGTCTTGGTCGATTACGCAAAAAGACGCTTTACTACATTTCTTGATTGCGTCTATTTTATGCCCGCTTTTTGCACCGTGAAAAAACAATTTAGAATTGTAATATACATAACTGATTGGAACTGCATACGGATAATCATTATCTCCTAATAAAGCTAATACACCGGCTGTTCCTTTTTCTAAGATCTCAATACATTCTTTTTCGGATAATATTTGGTTTTTTCTACGCATTTCTCTAAACATTTTTCTTACCTCTTTCTGAATTTAATATATAATGCAATGCCCGCTAAAGTGACAAAACATTCAGTAATTGGAAAAGACAGCCATACGCCTGTCATTCTTAATAAAAATGACAGAAAAAACGCCATAGGAATTATAACTAAAAACCCTCTTGACAGGGAAATGATTTGTGCAGGCAGGGCTTTTTCTGTTGATGTAAAATATGGGCATATTATTATATTATATCCCACAAAGGGAATGGCAGTAAAATATATTTTTAACCCTGTTTCTGCAATCTGCTGTAACGGTATATTTTGTTCGCTGTTAAATATGCTTACTATTGGATTGGCAAATAAGAAAAAAATCATATAAATGCCGCATGATATAACCAACATTGTTTTTAAGGCATATTTCAAAATCTGTTTCTGACTTTCACGCTCTCCAGATCCGTATACTCTGCTTAATATTGGCTGTGTCCCTTGTGCTATTCCGGTGTAAATTGAAATAACCACAAGTGATAAATTTGCAACTACACCATAAGCAGCTACACCGATATTCCCTTTCAAGTGCAGGATAATAGTATTAAAAACTATCATTACAATCCCGGATGCCATTTCTGTGATGAAAGACGGAACGCCTAAAGAAATGATATTTCCTGTCAAACGAAAGGAGGGACTTATTCGTACGAAATGAAACTGATTTTCTTTTGTAAGCCAATGCTTAGATAGAATAAATAAGCTGATAACAGGTGCCAGCCCTGTTGCTAATACTGCGCCAAATATACCCATATTAAGTGGAAAGATAAATATATAATCTAAAATAATGTTTGCAAAGCTTCCAGTCAGCATACCGATCATAGCCAATTTAGGATTTCCGTCATTCCTTACGAAGCAGATCAGTGTGTCATTCGCCATAAATGCCGGAGCAAATAGCAGAATAACCTGTAAATATGTTTTTGTCATAAGAAAAACGTCTTTGTCAGCACCTAATAATATTGTCAGTTTTTCAGAAAAGAAAATACCCGTCAGCATGAAAATAACAGCCAATGTAAACATTATATATATTGTGTTTGAAAAAGTTTTGTCTGCATTTCTGTATTCTTTTTGTCCCCTGTAAATGGAATATTTGGTTGCACCTCCCATTCCAAACATCAGACCACTTCCATGAATAAAACTATAAATAGGAATGGCTAAATTAAGTGCGGTAAGACCATTTGCACCCAAACCATTTGAAACGAAAAAGGTATCGGCAAGTATGTAACATGACAAGCCAATCATGCCGCATATATTTAATAGCACATATCGAAAAAATTCTTTTAGTAGTATTTCTGTTTTCATATATATCTATCTCTTTAAAATAAAAAGCGTCAGCACTTTCTATCTTCTAAGACCTAACGATAGAAAGACTGACGTATAATCTCTTTACCCGGTGGCAAAAAGCAACGTTGTTTCCAATACGATATTATATACCAAAATAAATTGAAAAGCAATATCTAAAATTGGCTGGGAGCTTTACGATAATTACTGCATATCTTCAGCAGGCAGAAACACAAGTCCGGCAAATTCTTCCCCGGTCAGTTTCTTCGGCTTTTCCGATGTGCGTTCCGCGGGCTCCTGTATCTACGTGTCCATGTAGGGCAGGGTAGCGGTAACTTGCGGTAAAATGATACTGATATGATACACTCTGTTTTGTGCAGGCAGTATCTTTCAGATATGGATTTTGGCTATTTTCGGCTGATGTCTGATACATCAGCCGATATTTTCTGTGTCGGTATAAACCGTTTTGAAAAGCGTTTCAAACTCGCCTGAAAAATTGTAAGTGATCTTGATTTTGTGGTTTTCATATACCGTTATTTCATGTATCATTTCTACCACAATCTCCCTGTCCAATTTTTCAATAGTTCTAAGCTCTAACAGACGTTTTATCCATGGGCTGTCAAAAATATCCGGCGTAGCTTCGTCCTGTCTGTTATCAATGCTTTCAAGCTGCTTTTCCAGTAATTCTTCTTTCTTTCGGTAATCCTGCCGATATGTGGCAAATTCATCTTTGGAAATCAGTTCACTTCGGTAATCCTCATAAACCGCTTTTTTCAGCTTCCGTACTTTTTCCAGTTCAGCGGTCAGACGGGTTTTCTCATTTTCGTTTACCCGCTTTACCGTGACGGCTGCCTCTTGGTTCTGTTCGATAACTTCACGCATATTGTCAATGTTTAGCATGATAGCTTCCAGATCTTCCAAAATGATTTTTTCCAAAACCAAATGCGGTATAGGGTGCGGGGTACAATATTGTCTGCCGGAGCGTACATACGTCCCGCAATAGTAATTGACTGTACCTCCATTATTTTTTGAACCGATTTTCTTAGTTAAAGCTCTGCCGCAGTCCCCGCATTTCAAAAAACCTGCAAAAATACTCATGTTGCTGTTTAAGTTAGGATTGCGTGTGCTGCGCTTTAACAAATCCTGCACCTTGTTCCATGTTTCATTGTCAATGATCGCTTCATGTGTGCCTTTTACTATAATCCAATCTTCCTTGTCCTGTGCTTTTGATTTTCCTCTCATTCTCTGGCTTTTCTTGTTCTGTACCATATTCCCGATATACATTTCATTTTGTAAAATACGGTTTACGGTTGAATACGTCCAGTAAGAGGTACTGTCTAAACGGTTGCTGTTTCTGTAATGATCTCCGTTTAACTTTTTGTATTCAGACGGGCATACAATTCCTTCTTCATTCAATATAGACGCAATTCGGATTTTTCCATTTCCGGCTATATAGAGTTTGAAGATTTTGCGGATAACTCCGGCGGCATATTCATCAATAACCAGCTTGTTTTTATCAGCAGGAGATTTCTTATATCCATAGGAAGCAAACGCTCCTATAAATTCCCCTGCCCTCTGTTTGGTTTTCATGGAAGCATGGACTTTTTTGGAAATGTCCCGTGCGTACTGCTCATTAAAGATATTCTTTATAGGCAGCAGCATATCATAAGCCTGCTTCATGCTGTCAATATGATCCGTAATGGAAATGAAACGTACTTCGTGATCCGGGAAATAGCGTTCCAAATATTTTCCTGTGTCAATGTAATCACGTCCGAACCTTGAAAGGTCTTTCACAATCACACAATTCACTTTTCCGGCTTCTATATCTGCAATCATTCTCTTAAATGACGGGCGGTTAAAATTCGTTCCCGTGAAACCGTCATCTATGTAAGTGTCATACAAAACAAAGTCGTCCTTGTCTTTTAAGTAATCTGTAATCAGTTTCTTCTGATTTCCAATACTGTCACTCTCTGCCTTATCGCCGTCCTCTCTTGATAACCTGATATATTCAGCCACGTTGAAAAGTATATTTTTCACGGGGAAACAACTTCTTTTTTTGTTTGTTCCTGTGCATGGGTCTGAATAATTCGGTTTACAAGCTCTGCGACAGTGATTTTGGCTAAAAATTCTCTTTCAATGGTATAGCGTATTGTTTCCTGCCTGCCATTTTTCAATCGGCTATCCCTCCTGCATATGATCGCTTAAAAAAGTCATGCAATTTATTCATAACAACATATTAGATACAGCTTGTCCGATATGCTAAGGTATGCTGCTTATATTTTTCTTTCGGGTTCGGCTTTATGAAGTTAAATTGGATAGAAACTTATGGAATTTTACACAGATTTTACATAAATCATCTTTTGGATTTTACATAGATCGGATATCATTTGACGATAAGAAGATTCTTTAGGGAGGATTATGGTCAGATGGATTTCTTTGGATTACTGACAATGGTTGGCGGGTTGGCGTTATTTTTATATGGGATGAAAACGATGGGGGATGCGCTGTCCAAGATGGCAGGCGGCAGGCTGGAGCAGGTACTGGAGCGTATGACGAATAATCCTGTGAAGGCCGTCCTGCTTGGGGCAGGCGTAACAGCGGTGATCCAGTCTTCTTCCGCTACGACGGTTATGGTAGTGGGGTTTGTCAATTCCGGTATTATGAAGCTCTCTCAGGCAGTCGGCGTGATTATGGGTGCAAACATCGGCACCACAGTTACTTCGTGGATTCTCAGTCTTTCCGGTATCGAAAGCGGGAATTTTTTCGTAAAGCTTCTGAAACCCTCGTCCTTCTCCCCGGTATTGGCGCTCATGGGCGTGATACTGGTAATGTTTATGAAAAATACAAAAAAGAATGATGTAGGGACGATTCTGATCGGGTTTGCAGTGCTTATGTTTGGAATGGACACCATGAGCGGCGCTGTAAAGCCGCTTGCGGACGTGCCGGAATTTACATCGCTTTTTACGGCATTTGAAAACCCTCTTTTAGGTATGATAGTTGGAGCCATTTTAACTGCAGTAATCCAGAGTTCTTCCGCTTCTGTCGGTATTTTGCAGGCGATGTGCGCCACCGGAAGCGTAACGGTGGGAGCGGCGCTTCCGGTGATTATGGGACAGAATATCGGGACCTGTGTCACAGCTTTACTTTCCGGTGTCGGGGCAAACAGGAATGCAAGAAGGGCGTCCTTGATACATCTTTATTTTAATCTGATAGGTACATTTGTGTTTATGGCAGTATTTTATAATATGAATCATTTTGTACAGTTTGCTTTTTTGTCGGATGCGGCAAACGGTGCGATCATTGCAGTGATACACAGCGTGTTTAATATTGCTTCGACAATCGTGTTGCTCCCTGCTTCCAGACTGCTGGTAAAACTCGCATACTTTACCATCCCGCAGTCAGAGGACGAAACACTGGAAACGTCAGGAAAAGTGCTGGACGATAGGTTTCTGGAAAGACCTGCGTTTGCGGTTGCACAATGTAAAAATGCGGTGTGCGATATGGCGCAGCTTATCTTAAAGGCAATGAATTTATGTGTATACATACAGAAAAAATATGATGAAAATGCTGTGCAGGAGGTTATGGAAATTGAGCAGGAGGTAGATGTCAGGGAAGATGAGTTATCGTCCTATCTGGCAAAGCTTTCCACAAAGCCGCTCTCTGAACGGGACAGTAAAACCATCAATAAATACAGCAGGTGCATTATGGATTTAGAAAGGATATCCGATTATACTAAGGGCATAGCATTCGCACAAAAGAAGCTGCATAAGGGCAAAGAAAAATTTTCAAGGAAAGCGGCAGCCGAAGCAAGGCTGATTTATGAGGCAACCCTCGAAATCGTTGAATGTACGGTTTCCGGTTTTATACATGAGGACAAAGAGATGGCGTTTCGCATTGATCCGCTTGCCGATGTAATCAGCCGGGTAAAAAAGGAAATCCGAAAGAACCATAGCAGGAGGCTGGAAAAGGGGAAATGTTCCGTGGAACTTGGCATGGCGCTTACAGATATGGTTACTTCCCTGGAGCGCATTGCAAAGCATTGTTCCAATATAGCGGAATGGCAGACGGCATCCGAAACGGACCAGCACGCATTGCATCAATATGCACGGAGTGTCAAAGAGAGGAATGAACTGTACAAGGAACTGCTTGAAGGGTATACAGCAAAGTATTCGTTGGAAAAACTTGAGGAAACATAGTTTATCTGTATAATGTAATTGTGCAGAGGCATTTATTTCTTATTGCCGTAGCGCGTTTTTGAATGATAAAAATTTCAGAAAAAGGAAGTCAGCGCTTATGTCGTTAATCTATATTTTGGAAGATGATAAAAATATTCAGGAGATAGAAAGTTATGCCATAAAGGGAAACGGTTATGATGTGCGTGCGTTTGACGACGCGGAGGCTTTTGACAGGGGAATGCAGGAAATGAAGCCGGATTTATTGCTTCTCGATGTCATGCTGCCGGGGGAGGACGGGCTGTCCGTACTGAAAAGACTCCGTTCAGATAAAGATACGAAAGAACTGCCCGTCATACTTGTGACAGCGAAAGACTCAGAAATAGATACCGTCAGGGGGCTTGATCTGGGGGCGGATGACTACATCACAAAACCATTTGGCGTGATGGAGCTTATGTCACGCATCAAGGCAATTATGCGACGTGTCAAACCAACGAGCGATGACGTGGTCTTAAAATACAAAAATATATATCTGGATCAGGACAGACGGATCTGCCTTGTGGATGAGGAAAATGTGAAACTGACATTCAAAGAATATGAGCTGCTCCGGCTCTTTCTTTCCAATCTGGGTATTGTGCTGACAAGGGAAGCGATCATGGATACGGTATGGGGGATGGATTTTGCGGGGGAGAGCAGGACTGTTGACATGCATATCAAAACACTTCGCAGAAAGCTGAAAGAAGCGGGCAGCCTGATCATTACTGTGAGGAATGTGGGGTATAAACTGGAATGAGGAGGGAAATAAACAGACGGTTCACCGGCATTGCGCTTTTTTCCGTGGTGATCACCACGATCGTGATGACGGCGGTGTTTTATTCACAGTTAAAAAAACAGGTTTTTTCCGATCTGGCTGTCGTGGCGGATTTACTGATTGATGGAGAGCACTGTGAGCGAAAAATAGATTATTTAAGAATTACACTGATAGATGCGGACGGCAAGGTTTTGTTTGATTCTACGGTAGACGGGCAGTCGCTTGCCAACCATCTGGACAGGCCGGAAATTGCGGAGGCGGTTTCTTCCGGAACCGGTATGGGAATCAGGAAGTCGGATACCCTGTCGGAGAGTGTATTTTATTACGCAAAAAAAATGGATAACGGGCGAATACTCAGAGTAGGAAAGGAGGCTCACAGCGTTACAGCCGTTCTTTTGTCTGCCCTACCGGTGGTGCTGACAACGGCGCTGCTCCTTGCGGGCATCTGTCTGATGGTATCGCACTATCTTACCTCTGCCATAGTGAAACCGATTGATGAAATGGCAGGGGATATGGAACATATTGACGAGGAGAAAAGTTATCCGGAACTGATCCCGTTTACAAGAAAAATACGCTTACAACATGAGGAAATCCTGTCTGCCGCTAATATAAGGCAGGAATTTACCGCCAATGTAAGCCACGAATTAAAGACGCCTCTTGCGGCAATATCAGGTTATGCGGAACTGATGGAAACGGGACTGGTAGATGAAAAAGAGATGAAGCATTTTTCAGGGGAAATCCGTAAAAGTGCGGCAAGACTGCTTACCCTGATCAATGACATCCTTAAACTCTCGCAATTGGATGCAGGAAACGCAAAAGATATCCTTGATGTGGTGAATCTGGCGGAAATTACAAAAGAGAGTGTGGAAATGCTCTCTTTCGGGGCGGCGAAAAATGGCATTGATGTAGTGTATGAAGGAGATGACAGGGCGGATGTCCATATCGGAAAGGAACTTGCCCAGGAGCTTGCCTACAATCTGATTGAAAACGCCATCCGGTATAACAAACCGAATGGCAGAGTAACTGCAAAAGTACAGAAAGAGGGATTGCAGATTATCTTTTCGGTAGAGGATACCGGTATCGGCATTCCGCCGGAACATCAGGAGAGAATTTTTGAGCGCTTTTACCGGGTGGATAAAAGCAGGTCGAAGGAACTGGGAGGCACGGGTCTTGGGCTTGCGATTGTAAAGCATATCTGTAACATGACGGATGCGAAGATGAACTTGATGAGCAAACCGGGGGTCGGAACGAAGATAGTTATTGTCTGGGGCGGGGCAATGCCTAAAAATGGGAGACAAAATCATGTGGGAAAACTTATATGAAAATTTGAAAAATGACTCAGAGATAAGAGAACTAATACGCAGGGGCAATGCGAACTTAGGTGTTTTGGGTTATACAGACCATTCAGAAGCCCACACAGCCCTTGTGGCGGAAAAGACAGCATGGATATTAAAGGAATTTGGGTATGATGAACATACACAGATGTTAGGGAAAGCTGCAGGGTTTATGCATGATATCGGAAATGCCATCAATCGTTCCCGCCACGCAGAATATGGCGGAATTCTGGCAAATGAAATCCTCAGAAGATATGAGTTGTCAGTGGAGGATAGAATTGAAATAGTAACCTGTATCAGTAATCATGATGAATCCACGGGCGGAACTGTCAGCGCAGTCTCAGCGGCGCTTATCATTGCGGATAAAACAGATGTGCGGAGGAACCGAGTCAGACTGCAGGATAAAGCCGCTTTTGATATCCATGACAGGGTGAACTATGCTGTTACGGAAGCCCGTCTGGAAATTGATAAGGAGAAAAAGGTGATTACGCTGCATTTACAGATAGACGAGGAAAACTGTTCTATGTATGAGTATTTTGATATCTTTTTAGGAAGAATGCAGATGTGCCGCCATGCCGGGGAATTTTTAGGCGTGCGGTTTAAGCTGATGGCAAACGGCAGCAAGGTCTTGTGAAAACTGTGTCGAAATGGTAAAGGAGCTGTAAACAGTTCCTGCGGGAAAAGAACGGAGGTTGAAGGCACGGAGATTGTCTTACAGGTATTCTTATTGGTCGTAGGGTTTACGATGCTTATCAAGGGTGCAGATTTCTTTGTGAATGGTTCGTCGGGAATTGCCTCGAAGTTTAGGATTCCACAGCTTGTGGTGGGGCTTACCGCCGTTGCCATGGGAACAAGCGCCTCTGAGGCGGCGGTAAGCATCTCGGCGGCGCTTAAGGGGAAAGTGGTATAACGCTGATTTGGGGGATGTAATCGCTGAACGATGCCGTTTTTTGCCGAGAGCAAAAAATGATGCATTTTTTAATTTAAAAAGAAAGGTATGGAAACATATGCAAAAGAAACTAATTCTGGTTACTTCGCCGCCGGCAAGCGGCAAAACATATATTTCAAAACTGCTGGCAAAGCGGCTGCAGCATGTAGTGTATCTGGACAAGGATACCCTGATCACGCTGTCAAAGCATATATTTGCGGCGGCTGGGGAGCCGTTTGACCGAAGCAGCGATTTCTTTGAACAGTACATCAGGAATCCGGAATATGACTGTATTGTGGCGTTGGCACTGGAAGCTTTGGATTATGAAGATATTGTACTCATAAATGCTCCCTTTACCAGAGAAGTCAGGGATATGGAATGTAATTTTAATATTCCGTCTAATTTGGATGATCCGATTATAAAGAATGATAACCAGCATGAATCGGAGGTTTCCATGAAAGAAGTGCTGGACATTCTGGAAGACAATGTATGATGGAGGGAGGTGTGCAAAATGGTAATTGGCAGAGTTTCAGGCAGCATGGAGGCTTTGGCTGCGGCGGTTAATCCTCATAAAGAAGCAGTGGAACTGGTGGAACAGCAGATGGATGAGATGGCAGATGATCTTGTCCGAGATACCTATGAAACAACAATAAAGCCGGATGATTATGTATATCCGAGTGAGAACTATAATGATATTATGAAAGTCAGTGCTGGAGAACATTCTTCATCACCGAACAATAACCGCCAGCCTCAATAAAAGTCCGATTGCAGAGGTACTTGGGAAATACCCTGCAATAATGGGGTATTTCTCTCAGTAGGAAACTTAAATCGGCGTTGACAATTTGGCTTACGGTTTTTCAGCTATTGCAAATATACCAGCCCTTCTGAAACTGCCCATACCACTTGGCATTACATACTTGTCATAGTAATCGCAGATTTCAAGAAATTCCTTGTTGGTACTGATTTCATTGATTTTTTTATGCACTTCTTCTTTGTTATTCTGCCGATAAAGATGCAGCAAATACAGGTGTGTTAGGCTGCCGATACTGTGACATTCCAGAACATTCATTCCGTTTTTTTCCAAAATTTCCCTCAGCTCGTCAACATCATAGGCCTTTAATTCGGTAATTGAAGTCAGTTCATCAGCATCATCATAGTTTTCTTTGCTAAAATAGCCCGTTTCCATCATGTCTTTTACAGATGGATGGATACGGTTCAGTTTGGCAAGACAGTAGTTCAGCCATGTAGCCGTCATGCAGCTTTTGCTGGAAACGGAGAGCATAACCTTTTTACCAACACGGCATATTTCGGAAATCACATTTCCTGCCTTGCCGCCAGAGAAAGAAATTGATCCATCAAAACATAGCACGAGGTCAAATGCATCGTCACCAAATACATCAAGGCAGGATGCATCATGTTTGATAAAACGAATATTGGCCAAGTCTGCCGCGTTCTCTTTTGCTGTTTTAATCATTTCATCAGACAAATCCAAATGTACTACATCAAATCCCATTCTGGCCAGAGGGATAGAATAAGCTCCTGTTGCTGCTCCTACATCCAGAATTGTGTGAACCCCTGATAAATGACATTGAATCGCTTTAAACCTCAAAAGGCGGTTTATCATTTCGTCATCATAGTCGACTTCTTCTATCTGGGAAATTTCATTCCAAAATTTCGCATGTTCGGTCAATGCCATTTTGTTCACTCCTTTTTGGTTGGTCATTCGATAAATTTAAAGTTTATATATACATTTTTACCCAAATGGACATGATGCGTCAACGGAGGTTCAATCCATACATTATCTCCAAAAATGCAAGTTAATTTTTCAAAATATCGCTTCTCTTTTTTGTGTCAGTCGCTCTCGTTTGATTAAGGTCCTGACATAATCCTCTTGCATATATCTGTTGTTTCATATTTTCGCCTGTGTCAACCCACAGCAGTCCAGCAGCTCGGCGTTCCGCCATTGTTAATTTGTTCTTGTCATTCGTAAACATTTCTCCATTTTTTTTATTATACCATACTTCATTTTTTGGATAAATAATTTGTAAACTTGCTGAACGGAAACAGCCTGCAGGGCAAGGTGTTCCCGGGCGGCAAGTCCACTAAGAGGCAGCCGGCGCAGGGGAAGCGTAGCGTCCCCTGTGATGATTGGAAGCAGCCGCAAGCGTGCAGGCAATCATCCGCTTTCTGCAGGAAGCCCCGGCAACCCGACTTTTCACGCTTTCCGCAACAACTTCTTTCATGCCGGTTTGGGAAAATGCCTGTTTCAAAATACCCATCACATCATCGTCCGTCAGCACTTCCGGTCATTGAGGAAGAAGGACAGCTCCGACTTGTCTTTTGTTACTTTCCGCAAGTTACCGCTACCGTGGGGAAATGAAGATACGCCGCGTATTCTGGAGACTTTAAAAAAGCATAATGTGAAAGTGACATTTTTTATGACGGGCGGCTGGGTGGAATCCTATCCCGAGGATGTGAGGGCGATTTTGGCGGACGGCCACGATCTCGGCAACCACAGCGAGAACCACAAAAACATGTCCCAGCTTTCCGACGAACAGTGTCAGGAGGAGCTGATGAAAGTACATACCAAGGTGCAGGAGCTGACAGGTTATGAGATGTTCCTGTTCCGTCCGCCTTACGGGGATTATGACAATCACGTCATAACGAACGCACAGAAGTGCGGATACTATCCGATTCAGTGGTCGATCGATTCTCTGGACTGGAAGGACTACGGCGTGGACGATATTGTCAAACGTGTGGTGGAGTCCGATAAGCTGAACAACGGTGCGATCATTCTCATGCACAACGGCGCGAAGTACACGGCAGACGCGCTGGATGCGGTAATTACAGGTCTGCAGGAGAAGGGATACGAGCTGGTGCCCATCTCCCAGTTGATTTACAAGGATAAGTACCATATGAAAGCCGACGGGACACAGGTGTCCGGGGAGTAGGGAGCGGCTCTGGTATAATGATTTTCAAGAAAATCTGCATTGTTAAAATGCGGATTTTTTTGTATACTTAATGCGAAACAAAATATTTTGATGAAGATTTCGAGGAGGTGTAGCTGATGGACGAGGAAACTTTGGAGAGAGTCTATCAGGAAAATTTGGAAGAGAGAATCATTGCGTGCCTGTCTGAAATCAGGGATATCCCATTAGAGGCGGCGAAGACGGCGTGATGATAAAGATTTGCAGGGGGATGAACGGATGATTTTATCAGACAGGGCAATTATGGCATTGCTGCAGAAGGGCACGTTATCCATATCGCCGCTAAAGGAGCAGCAGATTCAGCCGGCGAGCGTGGATATCAGACTCGGCGATACGTTCAGCATTGTGGAGGACTCTTCCGCGCCGATCCTTACGTTATCGCAGGAAATGGCTTACAAGGAAATCCGTGCGGAAAAATATCTGCTTATGCCGGGGCAGTTTGTGCTGGCGACTACCATGGAGTACATCAAACTGCCGGACGACTTGACGGCATTTGTGGAAGGACGCAGTTCACTCGGACGGATGGGGTTATTTATCCAGAACGCCGGATGGGTCGATCCGGGCTTTTCGGGCGAAATCACGCTGGAACTGTTTAATGCGAACCGCTGTGCGATCGAACTGCGGGCGGGACGCAGAATCGGGCAACTGGTTTTTGCGCAGATGGATCAGACTGCTTTGCATCCGTACCGCGGCAAATATCAGGGGCAGCGGGGCGCCACAGGTTCCAGAGTTTATCTGGACGACGAATCCGAGACCTATTTCCCATGAAAATCTGCATTGTTAAAATGCGGATTTTTTTGTATACTTATTTCTAGTACAGAAACAGATGGACAGAAGAACGGAGGATGAGTATGCCACGCAGAACAGATATTCACAAGGTACTAATCATCGGCTCGGGACCGATCATCATTGGACAGGCCTGCGAGTTTGACTATTCGGGGACACAGGCGTGTAAGGCGCTTAAGAAGCTGGGATATGAGATTGTGCTGGTCAATTCCAATCCGGCGACGATTATGACGGACCCGGAGACAGCGGATGTGACTTATATTGAGCCACTGAATGTAGAACGGCTGGAGCAGATCATTGCAAAGGAGCGTCCCGACGCCCTGCTTCCCAATCTGGGAGGGCAGTCCGGGCTTAATCTTTGCGCGGAGCTGAACAAGGCGGGTATTTTAGAAAAGTATAACGTGCAGGTGATCGGCGTGCAGGTGGACGCCATCGAGCGCGGCGAGGACCGCATTGAATTTAAAAAGACCATGAACAAGCTGGGCATTGAGATGGCGCGCAGCGAGGTGGCATACTCTGTGGACGAGGCGCTTTCCATTGCGGAAAAGCTCGGCTATCCCGTGGTGCTGCGTCCTGCCTACACCATGGGCGGCGCGGGAGGCGGTCTTGTCTACAATAAGGACGAGCTGAAGGTGGTGTGCGCCAGAGGATTGCAGGCAAGCCTTGTGGGGCAGGTGCTTGTGGAGGAGTCCATTCTGGGCTGGGAAGAGCTGGAGCTTGAGGTGGTCCGGGATGCGGACAACAATATCATCACCGTCTGCTTCATTGAAAATATAGATCCGCTGGGAGTTCACACGGGAGACTCTTTCTGCTCCGCACCCATGCTGACGATCTCTGAGGAGTGTCAGAAGCGTTTACAGGAGCAGGCATATAAAATTGTGGAATCGGTGCAGGTAATCGGCGGTACGAATGTGCAGTTTGCCCATGATCCCGTATCGGACCGGATTATCGTCATTGAGATCAATCCCCGTACTTCCCGCTCTTCCGCACTGGCAAGCAAGGCGACGGGCTTCCCGATCGCCCTTGTGTCTTCCATGCTGGCGGCGGGACTTACGTTGAAGGACATTCCCTGCGGAAAATATGGAACGTTAGACAAATATGTGCCGGACGGCGACTATGTGGTGATTAAGTTTGCACGCTGGGCTTTTGAGAAGTTCAAGGGCGTGGAGGACAAGCTGGGCACCCAGATGCGCGCCGTGGGCGAGGTTATGAGCATCGGCAAAACGTATAAGGAGGCGTTCCAGAAGGCGATCCGTTCTCTGGAGACGGGACGTTACGGTCTGGGGCACGCGAAGGATTTTGACACGCTGCAGAAAGAAGAACTGCTCAGACGGCTGAATACGCCTTCCAGTGAGCGCCATTTCCTCATGTATGAGGCGCTCCGCAAAGGCGCCACGGTGGAGGAAATCTTTGAGATCACCAAGGTCAAGGCTTACTTTATTGAGCAGATGAAGGAGCTGGTGGAGGAAGAGGAAGCCATTTTACGGCATAAGGGGGAGATACTGCCCGATGAAATGCTTGTCACGGCGAAAAAGGACGGCTTTTCCGATAAGTATCTGAGTCAGCTTCTGGAGATTCCCGAGGCGGATATCAGAAACCGCCGCCTTGCGCTTGGCGTGGAGGAGACGTGGGAGGGCGTGCATGTCAGCGGAACGGAGAACAGCGCCTACTATTATTCCACCTACAACGCGCCGGATAAGAACCCGGTGAATGAGGAAAAACAGAAGATTATGATATTGGGCGGCGGTCCCAACCGGATCGGGCAGGGCATCGAGTTTGACTACTGCTGCGTACATGCGGCGATGGCGCTGAAAAAGCTGGGATTTGAGACGATTATCGTGAACTGCAACCCGGAGACGGTGTCCACCGATTACGACACCTCCGACAAGCTGTATTTTGAGCCGCTGACTTTGGAGGACGTGCTTAGCATTTACAACAAAGAAAAGCCCCTTGGCGTGATCGCGCAGTTTGGCGGACAGACGCCTCTCAATCTGGCGTCTGAGCTGGAGCAGAACGGGGTGCAGATTCTGGGCACCTCCCCCTCGGTCATTGATCTGGCGGAGGACCGCGACCAGTTCCGCGCCATGATGGAGAAACTGGAGATTCCCATGCCGGAGTCGGGTATGGCGACCACCGTGGAGGAGGCGCTTGGCATTGCGGCGCGGATCGGCTACCCGGTGATGGTGCGCCCGTCCTATGTGCTGGGCGGCAGAGGCATGGAAGTGGTTTACGACGACGACAGTATGACGGAGTACATGAATGCGGCGGTGGGCGTGACGCCGGATCGCCCGATTCTGATCGACCGTTTCTTAAATCACGCGCTGGAGTGCGAGGCGGACGCCATCAGCGACGGCACGCACGCTTTTGTGCCCGCTGTGATGGAACATATCGAGCTGGCGGGCATCCACTCCGGGGATTCGGCATGTATCATTCCCTCCGTGCACATTCCGGCGGAGAGTGTGGAGACGATCAAGGAGTACACGAGAAAGATCGCGGAGGAGATGCATGTCAAGGGTCTGATGAACATGCAGTATGCCATCGAGAACGGCAAGGTGTTCGTGCTGGAGGCGAACCCGAGAGCGTCCCGCACCGTGCCGCTTGTGTCCAAAGTCTGCAATATCCGCATGGTGCCCCTTGCCACGGATATCATTACCTCGGAGCTTACGGGGCGTCCGTCGCCGGTTCCGGGATTAAAAGAACAGGTGATACCGAATTACGGTGTGAAGGAGGCGGTGTTCCCCTTCAACATGTTCCCGGAGGTGGATCCCATTCTGGGACCCGAAATGCGCTCCACGGGTGAGGTACTTGGACTTTCCCGCTCCTACGGTGAAGCCTTCTTCAAGGCGCAGGAGGCGGTGCAGTCGAAGCTTCCTCTTGCAGGCACGGTGCTGATCTCCGTGAACAAGAAGGACAAGGACGAAGTGGTGGAAGTGGCGAAGAGTCTTGCCGAGGACGGCTTCAAGATCGTTGCCACCGAGGGCACGTACAACTTGATCACGGCGGCAGGGGTTCTGGCGACAAAGGCAAAGAAGCTCTATGAGGGGCGGCCAAACGTGGGCGACATGATCACCAACGGGGATTTCGACCTGATTATCAACTCACCCGTGGGCAAGGACAGCGTACATGACGACAGTTACCTGCGCAAGGCGGCGATCAAGGCGAAAGCGCCTTATATCACCACTGTGGCGGCGGCGAAGGTGACGGCGGAGGGCATTCATTACCTGAAAACTCACAAGGGCAGCGAGGTGAAGTCCCTGCAGGAACTGCACGGGGAGATACATGACAAATAATAATGTGATTTAAGCAATGTGTGAGGGGATGGAGAAAAAAGGAAATTAGATTTGGGTGCGGCGTATGGTTTGCAGCTTCATACCAACAAGACAAAGGGGCGACAGCAATGCATGCTGCCGCTCCTTTAAAATTGGGATAAAGTGGTGGAAAAGGTCTGGAAGCAAGAACCGATATACTTGACAAAACATAAACAGATGCAATATAATAAGTTTGTAAGCTAACTAACTAATAGAAAGTGAATGTAAAGGCGTGGATAATTGCGGTAAAATACTGTCGAAATTGAAAAAAGAAAAATGGAGCTTCGGTGAGTCTGTGAGATTTATACGTGAGCAGCAAGGGATAAAAATTCGTGAGGTTGCGAGCAAGGTAGGAATGACAGCTACTTATATCAGTGACATTGAAAGGGGGAATAATCGACCACCCAGAAGACCGCTGATGCAAAACATTCTTACAGCGTTAGAAATACAGGAATTGGAGCTTCAGAACTATTTGTATGATCTGTCAGCGCGGGAGCGGGGCGAGGTGGCTGAAGATATAGCGGAATATATTATGAGTAATGATGACTTGAGACTGGTAATCCGCATGACACAGAGACAGAAAATGAGCGAACGATTCTGGCAGGAATGTATAAACAAGATTCAGTGATACGATGTGCAGGCTTAACCTTCCAAAATATAGTGGGAAGTATTAGAATTTTACGAATATACAGCCAGATGTAGCGGTTGCCGGGAATTAAATGAATGTGATAAAATCCCGAGTTTGACACTTGTGAAATCAAAAAGGGGCTACAAACCCAGTAG
>CAJUJK010000002.1 GCA_910586705.1 uncultured Lachnospiraceae bacterium
ATAAGGATCACGCTTTACCGCCACACAGCGGTCATAATAATTATTGACTGCTTCTATCACAAATCTGTTCTGTGACTTGAACATCTGCCGTATCTGCGGGGAGTGCAGGAGTTCCCATGCCCTGCACTCATCCCCTCTCTCCATGTTGAAACGGATATTGTGGTTTTTATTCTTCATTCAGACACATCTCCTTATCCGGCGGAAGCCATCAATTTCTGCCTGCGGAGTTTCATATAGCAGAAATATTCATAGCCTTTGGCGTTTGCTCGTATATCATGGTTAAAGGCAACATTGTCACTGTCATAATCCCCGACAAGCTCCACAATCTTTGCGCCGCCGCCCATGATATACAGTTTCATAAGGTTCGGATTATAACCGTGTGCTTTCAGTTCCGCAAATATCTTATCCACATAGCTCTTTGCCGCTTTTTCCATAAGCTGCTGGTATTCCCCGCCCACTTTTATATCACCATAACGCAGATAATTCTCGATAATCTCTGCCGGAAGTTCCTCCGCTTTCCTGTCCAGTATAAGATTGCGGATCGCCATATAACATTCATTCGCCCCCAGCTTTACCGTCCACGACTTGCTTTCGCTCGCCTTGCCGTTGTTGAGTATCATCACATTCATCGTCCCGTTGCCGATATCCGCTATCATGTGCATCCCCTTAAAATCCGGCAGGCTCTCCGCTACCGCCGCATAACACTGCGGCATGACCGTACAGTCCGCGATGTCAACCGTATATCGTTTACCTGCATATTTGTAATCTACATGGCGGTTCTGCATCATATATTCACGGAAGGAATCCCTCTGTGCCTGCACCCATTTTAACGGAAGCCCTACCGCAAGATGTATCTTTGCAGCCGATAATCCTCTCGCTTTCAGCTCCTTTGCAATGGCGGCAAGAGTAAGAATATAATTATCGTCATCCAGGCTTTTCTCCGCAACAAAATCCTTGTGTCCCTCGCCTATGGTGTAATAGCTGCCTTCATATTCCAGATAGTCTCTTGTAAAGACAGGCGGCTGACTGCTCCTGCTCACGGAAGTCGGGAAACAGCACCTTGCCGTCTTATAATTCCCATAGCCTGCATCCACTCCTAAAATAATTGTCCCGTTCATGTTGTAATCTCTAAGTTTTGCCATATCAAAATCCTCACTTTCATGCTTGTTGTTATTATCAAACTATCTGCCATATTTTGCTTTCACTTCCTCTTTGGTCGGAAGGCTGCTCTCTACAATAATCTTGTTTTCCCCTGCTACCATAGCTGCAACCTGTTCCGTACCGTCCGTATGCAGGAGTCCGTCCGCTGATGCTTCCGCCTCCGCCATCTGTTTCTGTTTGTCCGCCTCCCTTGCTCCTTCAATCACACGCCGGATTTCCGGTCTGTGCTTTTTACGGTATTCTTTCAGGTAGGCACGGCTGTATGCACGGCGTTTCCGCTTCTTTTCCTCCGCCGCCATTTCTTCCTCAGAAAGCTCCTGCACCGGAAGCTCCACCTTCCCGATATAATTTAAGAAAATCTCGATCTCCTGCACACGTTCTCCGTCGATTTCCTCTATTTTATGCACCATGACCTTATCAACAAATTCATTCACAATGGCGGGCGTGAGTTCCTGAATGTCGGTGTACTTGCGGACAAGGGAAAGAAATTCCTCCGTCCTGTCCGTGTCATCCTCAAACTGTGCAAGTTTTTCACGGATTTCCTGCATGGAGATTTCAAGCTCCTGCTGTTCCTTCTCATAATCGGAAGAAAGCATTTCATACCGTCTGTCCGGCAGCTTCCCCATTGCGTTGTCCTCATACACCTTTTTGATCAGCAGGTCAAGGTCTGCAAAACGTTTCTCTTTTTTAGAAAAGTCTGCTTTCAATTTTTTGACCTCGCTTTTATCCCTGACCTCGGATGCACTCCGCATATTTTTTATAAACGCCGCCTCGTCCATGCGGACGCTTTTTAAGGCATACCGTATCGTTTCGAGGATAAGCTGTTTTACCGTATCCTCTTTTATGGAATGTGAAAAGCACACCTGCTTATACTGCTTCCTGCTGCTGTTGTAAGTGCTGCAGTTAAAGCCTGCGGATGTGCGCTCTGTCCCGCCGTTCGGGATACCCCTCCAGTCTCTTGCCGCCCTTGTCGTGCTTCTGCGGTAGTGCATTTTTCCGCCGCAGTCCGCACAGTAGAGCTTTCCGGTCAGCAGGCTTCCTTTTCCGCCGGTATCCACTCTCCGCACTGTCTTTCTTAATTCCTGCACCATATACCACGTCCTGCGGTCTACGATTGGTTCATGGGTATCCTGAAAAACAAGTATCTCATCACTGTTATTCTTAACAGCTTTCTTATCCTTATAGGATTCCTTGTGGCTACGGAAATTTACGGTATCGCCCATATATTCCGGTCTTTCCAGTATCCGCACCACCGATCCGCCCGTCCAGTTGTAGGGAGTTTCAAAATCGCACATGGTCTGGTAATTGCCCCTCTGCCTTGTCGCCTGATAATAGGACGGTTTCTCCACCTTTTCCTCCATAAGCCGCTTTGCTATCTGGTACGGTCCCATGCCCTCCACGGTCAGACGGAAAATCTTTCTCACAACCTCCGCCGCTTCTTCGTCAACGAGCCAATGGTTTTTATCCTCCGTATCTTTCACAAAGCCGTAGGGCGGGTTACTCGTAATCGGTTTTCCCTCTTTCCCTTTCGCCCGCAAAACTGCGGTGATCTTCCTGCTGCAGTCACGCAGATACCATTCATTCATGATATTCAAAAAAGGGGCGAATTCACTGCTGGTGTTGTTGCTGCTGTCAACACCATTGGAAACAGCAATAAAACGGACACCCTTTTCCCGGAAGAATACCTCCGTGTAGAATCCTACCTGAAGGTAATCCCTCCCGACACGGCTCATGTCCTTTACTATGACTGTGCCGATGTCGCCGTTTTCAATCCGGCTTAACATCTGCTTCCATCCCGGTCTTTCAAAACTGCCGCCGGAAAATCCGTCATCCGTAAAATGCACCGTGTTCGTGTACCCGTTATTTTTTGCGTAGTCTTCCAGCATTTTCTTCTGGTTGACTATGCTGTTGCTGTCCCCCGCAAGATCATCGTCCCTTGAGAGCCGCTCATAAAGAGCTGTTATTCTGTTGTCACCAGCCGTCCTGTTGTTCATTCCGAACTCCTTTCCGGCGGCTGGCTCATCTGTGGTGAATCCATCTTAACATAACTTTCTGCGCCTGTCACCATTTCATTCAAAATTAACCGGGGAATTTTTTCATCCAGCGTGTCGGCATATCCCGAACCCGTATATACCCTGACCCTGAAAAGTGTCCCGCCGATTCTTCTGTAAAAAAATCCAGCCGGAACAGGGCTGGATTCTGCTACATCATTATTCACTTTTAATGTTTCTGCCATACAATCCTTTCTTGCGCACCGAGCGCATATCCCTTATAATTGTTCGGGGAACTGTTAAGCTCCCTGACTTCCGTACTTAGTAACCGAATTTTTATTTTATCCGTACTCCACAAGCCGCCCTCCCTTCTATTTGTAACTGATTTTATTTTGAAAAAGATTACTCTTTCACTAATAGGAGAAAAACAGCTATAAAAACGGAAGTGTTTTTGAAAAAACTGCTACACTTTTTTATATTTTTGAAAAGGACTGATTATAAATGCCAAAATACACCGAACTCCCAACATTCAGGGAGCAAAGTTTTATAACAGAAGCGGACGGGGATATGCTCCACCGTGAAGCCCGTGCCCTTGCAATCCGGCGCATTGAGGAAAGCGCAAGGACAGTGGAGGACTTTGAAAACGTACTGTACTGGTGGGATAAACTGGACGAAAACAGGGAACGGAGAGAAAGAGACCATGAGATAGGACGCTCCACTGTTCCTCTGGAATGGGGCGCAGATGAACTGCATTTATTCGATAGACCGTCTTATGATATGGTTTTAAGAAGGCTCCTGCTTGCAGGTGATTTTCTTGATTTCATATTTGACAGCCCGGAAACGATACATGAACTTGTCACAGATGCGGATTTATCGGAAATATTAAAGGAACTAAAGCCGCACCTCAAAAATATGCTCTATTACCTGTTCCTGCGTGATGATTCCGCTACAGAGTATGCAGAGAGCATCGGGCAGACAGACCGGAACATCCGGGGCATCCGTGAAACAGCATTGAAAAAGATACGAAAACTCTATGGTGCTGTGCTTGCATACCGGAAGGAAAACAGTCTGCCGCTGACGCTTGATGAGAAACATTTTTTAGAAAACGGAGTGCGGAAGAAAAAGGAAAGTAAACGGCTTGACCGATAACAAGTAACTGTTTATAATATAGGAAATATTACATCAGATAATTCGATATGATTGATGGATTGGAGCAGATTTTCTATGAAGAATTTATTTGCGCATACCAGCGCACCGTGGATTCGGTACAGCGGCTATGAATATAAGACCGCTGATGATGGCACTCTCTACATAACGGTTTCAGAAGGCGCAGAACCGGAAATGTACCGCCCCATGCAGGAAGCGGAGCAGCTTATCACTGATGCGGTAAATGTCGGGCTTGCCGCCATGCACAAAGCCTCGGAAGAAGAACTAAAAGAGTCCGTGCTTGACTTTGTAAAAAAATATGGTTTCCTCGGCTTTATGACCGCCCTGCCGACAACAGCAGATTTTATAACCTATGAATCCGTGTATCTTCCAAAAAACCACTTTATAAAGGAAGAATCCCTTCCTACAGAGAAGTATCTTTCCTATTTCTACCCTTTTGATAAACTGGATTTCAGAAAGAAAAGTGTGGAATCGGGATGGTCTGTGACTGACCGTGAAGGCATTGCGATCACAATGGCTATGGGGAATGCGCCGCAGGCTGTGGCGATGGAATTACAGAAGGAATATGCGGAAAGGTACGACTGGATTTTGAAAGAATTTACTGACTTAGCATTTACCTTTATGACAAGTTTCCTTTATTACCTCGATTATGATACGATTGACGAGCAGACACGCAGCCTGTACCGTCAGGGCATTTCCGCTTTCGGCGGCATATCCCCCACTTACCGGATTGCACTGGAAAAGGATTCGCCCGTTATCGTATGGGATTTCCATTCGCTGCTTGTCATGGTGCAGATGTGCTTTTCCTTCATGCTCACGGACAAGGACAGTGATATGCGTATGTGCAAGCACTGTAAAAAAGCCTTTGTCGCAAGCCGGAAGGGGAATGAATTTTGCAGTCAGAGGTGCAAGAACCAGTTTAATGTCTACAAATCAAGAGAAAAGAAGAAAGGGAACAAAAGAGATGATTGAAAACAGGAACGTAAATATCATAACCGATGCGGACGGTAAAAAGCTGGTCTTGATTAACGATATCCGTTTCAAAGGGAAACGCCAAATTGACTGGGATAATGTAAAGCGGTATCTCGAAGGATATGTCGGAGACTATTACGAGATTGAAGAAAATGCCGAGCGTATTTATATTGGAAATGAACTTCCCGAAGAATACACGGAATCAGAGAGCCGGAAAAGCCTTATGGGTGCAAATGCAAAAGCGAAGGCAAACGCCGCTACTGCGATACCTGAACTGATACAGATAGCATCAAACCCGGCTTATGAAGAAAACCGCAAGGAAAAACACAACAAAAACGCCAGATACGGCTGGTACAGGTATGATGTCCGTTTTGCCCTCCCGGTTTATGATGAGAATGTGCTTGTCAGATACAATATATTCCATGCCCGTCTTTTAATTAACCATGCTGAAAATGGCAAAAAATATCTGTATGATATTTTGGCAGTAAAAAAAGAAACGAGCAAGCCGTAACAAGATGTACGGTGAAAACCCATTTCTTATTGTCAATAATAAGCCATTTTTTCCGTCCTGTCAATCCCCTATTTTAATTTTTCACAAAATCCCGCCATTGGCATTTTTAATGCAATGGGGGGAACTTTGTTTCCCCTTGACCACTCCATAGCATGAGGCGCAGAAGATGTCAAGACCGCCGCAGGCGAGGCGGAGCCGGTGTCTTGACATCTTCTGCGCCTCATGCTACAAAACTTAAAGCCAGAATAAAACTAAAGGGAATATATCAGATCATGCAGCACTACTTCCTCCGCTCTGCTCCTAATGCTGTTCATCTTCTGAAGCCAGCAGAGCCAGTCATCAGATTTAAGCTGTTCGGTTACTCCCTCTTTTTTTGCCATCTGCCTTACAAGCCTGTCCATCATCTCATTACATTCTTCATCAATCTCCGCAAGATGCTTCCATAAGGTTTCCGACAAGATCATATACGAATAAATGCCCCTATGGTTTTCTTCCAAAAAACGCTTCCTCATGCGTCCATACTTCCCGATCTGATACTCCGTTGTATCCGAAAGTTTGAGGTCTGGAATCAGATAATCTCCTTCCCAATGGTAAGTAATCTCCATATACAACCGCCTTTCTTTGTGCTAAACTGTTTACAGATACGAATAAAAGAATTATCACCTTCTCCCTTTACCACAACATCTGCAAGTTTCCATTCACCACAAATGAGCCAGCCGCATATGTTGTATTTTTGCAGATGCGCATTTCCGCTAAAATAAAGCGTTTATTGGAAATGTTTACATCTACAGTTCACAACATATCACATCATACAGGGATGCCCTGCTGACAACTGCTTATCATAATTTTCCTCCGTGATCTCCACCGCCAGCGTTTTCATCAGAGAATACATCACAAAATCGTGGTTACCCAAGATAAAAATAACGTTTGGACGTTATCTCATTCTTCCTCCTTATTCCGCCTGCCCAAAATACCGTTTCCGTTCTTTCAAGACAGCGATATAATTTTCAATCATCCGCTCCATCGCCTCCACGCCCTCCGGCGCAAAGGAGATGCGTACATCCCCGGATCCGCTTAAATCTTTGACGTGTTCCGGGGAAATGCCGCCGTCAAAGAACGCTTCCATATGCTCCTCATCAATCCACCGCAGATATGCTTCCGGGCTGTCCCAATACTCTGAAAAGACGCCGCCCGGAAATGCCTCAAGCAGCATCACTGGAACATAGTCACAGTAAGGTTTCCTCGCTCTGGCACAGTTTAGCTGCCTTTCGGGAAGCAGAAACACGTTTTCCCTGCCCATTCCCCGTTCAAACAGTTCGCTGAGTTTGTGTACGATCGACTCTGTTTCCGGCAGCAGTTTTTCTATATTGTCCCCTTTGATAAAATCCCGCAGGAACACATATTTTTTGGAGATATCCCCGACAGACCGGATCGTCTCCCTGTCGTTTAACCGCACAATTGTGTGCCGGAGCGGTGTCCACAAACTGAATAACGTATCCGCCTTCAAATCTCCGCCTGTCAGCATACAGTCCCTGTCGTGCAGCCTTCGGAATCTGTCATGCTCCTCCATGTTGGCAAAATAATTGCCGCTTGGCTGGTTCTCATCATACCACAGCCACTCTTCCACCTTTTTTCTGATCGGTTCATAAATATTGTTGCTCATAAAATCACGCTCCTTCTCTGTATTGGAATCCATAAACATTGCATTTATGGGTTCATTATACAAGGGGCGTGCTCAAATTTTTGAGTTTTTAGATAAATTCATTATGTATAATATCTATTTACATCTATTTACTACTTTTTTACCACGCTCTGTTATTAAATTTATTCTGCTATTCATATATTCTAATATTACCTTTTTCTTATCATTACTTTTTTCTAAATCAGTCCACCATTTTCTATCTTTAGAATAATCCTCAAAACAAAAATATTCCATATAATCTAAATCTGTATGATCTATTGAACCCGATACAAACAATTTATACTCCCAACTATCAAACTTATCAGCTTTTGGATTTCTACTGGCAGGGCTGATATTACCAATCGTATATACAACTTTGAGAAAACTAAGAAGTGACTTTATTTCCACTTCTGTGATACTATAGTTTTTACAAATAACATTGATTAGCATCTCTTCCTCATCAATTTTTTCTATCTGGTCACTTAATCTTAAAAGAAACTTTTTTGTTTCAACGCTATTTCTACTAGTATTTATGTTAAATAGAGTTTTAAAACAAAACCACCATCCATTCATAATATCTAAAGTTACAGCACCGCATATATATTTTTTGTAATCACTAAAAAAGTCAAAAACTCGTTTTCTCACATAACCATAGCTTTCGACATCACGACTCGAAGATAATTCATAGGCTAAAGTTTTATATAAAACATTCCATTTATCCCAATTATTCCACCTTTCTCTATCACGTTTTTTCAAAATTATGTCTGCCCTAAAATCGTGTAAATAATCCATAAAATGCCTCCTTCATGGTTTCCAACAATCAGGTGCTTATGCCCTTTGAATCTTTGCAGATACCATTGCTCCTATCATAAAAATATATCTACGTGTTCTCTTCGCCATAAGGCAGAATCAGCCAGTTCCCCGTCTCCGTCACCCGGTAATACAAATCCTTTTCGGTATCCACCATCAACACAGGAAGCCTGCCGCTGACATCCACTGTCCCATCTATGTAATAATGCGCTTCCCCGTCATAATAAATGTCATGGAACCAAGGATCATCAGAAATCACCATGGTCCCCACATGTCCCGCCACAATCTTCCAATCCCCGTAAAATTTCCCCGTCTGCGCCGGATACTTCTCCGTGAAAGTGTAATCGTCCGTTCCCCACTCCCACAAATCTTCCGCTTCCTCATCAATCCCGGCATGTACAAATATGGTATTCCCTTCCGTATAGTATCTGGGCAGATTCTGCATCCATGCGATATACTCATCCTCTTTCGCCTCGGAATCCTCATCGTCCTGTTCGATCCGCCACCGCCCGTCACAGACCATATCTTCGTGGTTTCCCATAAGTGCAATGACCTTGTCACAGCCCCACTTATTTTGCAGGCTTATAATCTTATCAAGCACCGCATAGCTGTCTGGACCGTGTACATAGTCGCCCAGAAGAACCAGCCGGGTATCCGGGCTGTTCATCTGCCCGTCAATCAGCGACAGGGCATATTCAAATTCCGCGATACAGCCGTGAATGTCAGACATGCAGTATATTTTCATCAAGACGACCTCCCTCATTTCCGGCGATAAGACACACCCACCTGTCCTGCCTATTCCATCACCTGTCAGATCAATTCTGTTTTATGAACTTCCGCCTCATATACTGCGTATGTCCTGTCGTCAAACAACACCCACTCAACCATGTCAATCGCATTCGGAAACTGCTCCAGAAACCGACAGACTGCCTCGACAGCCACCTTTGCCGCCTTTTCCACGGGATACCCGTAAATCCCGGTTGAAATGGAGGGAAACGCAACCGTGCGGATCCCGTTCTCCATCGCAACCTTTAACGACTGATCATAGCAGGAGGCGAGCTTTTCCGGCTCTCCGTTTGTACCTCCATGCCAGACAGGTCCGACCGTGTGGATAACGTAGTCGCATGGCAGATTGTAACCTTTTGTCAGCTTTGCCTCCCCCGTCGGGCAGCCGTGAAGCGTCCGGCACTCTTCCAGAAGCTGCGGTCCCGCCGCCCTGTGGATCGCCCCATCCACGCCTCCGCCGCCGAGCAGGCTTGAATTTGCCGCATTGACGATTGCCTGTACGTCTGTAATCTTTGTGATGTCACCTAGCACTGTCTTTAACATTTTTCGTCCTCCTGATTTTTCTAATCAATTCAAATAATAAATTTCCCCCATCCCACATCGTCCTTCGCATCCTCAAAACCACACTCTAATCACCTACCCCTCCATCATACCACACCCACCCACGCATTCCCACTCATTTTACGACTCGCAACTGCCTATTTGCAGATAATTGTCACCGCCCAACACCTTTATGGTACTCCACTAGCACGCAAACCCTATTATCCTCCCTTCCTTTTTCCCATTCTGACTCACCATCCTAAAATCTTCTCTCTTCAACAGGCAGATCTCTTCCTTCGAGATTTCCCTGCCTGCCGCCGCATTAACGATTCTGTCCGCCTGTCTGAGTATCGCCTGCTCCAGCACATTTCTGGCGTATCTGCCATTTCCGAAATTCTCCCCGCACACAGCGCCCTCAAAAATCTCCCTGCAATAGGCGATCGCCTCCTCCTCGATCTGGTATTCTCTGCTCTTCGACATGAGCGTTATGATCTTTGTCAGTTCATCCGCCGTGTAATCCGGGAAATCCAGATGAAACGCAATCCTGCTCTTCAAGCCCTCGTTCTGCTCCAGAAATGCCTGCATTTTGTCGGGATATCCCGCGAAAATCACAATCACGTCGTTTCTGTAATTTTCCATCATCTGCGTGATGGTATTGATCGCTTCCGCGCCGTAGGTATTGCTGTCGTCCACAAGCGCATACGCCTCGTCGATAAAGAGCACGCCGCCCGACGCCTCCTTGAACTTTTCCTCCACGATGTGAGCTGTCCAGCCGACGTATTTGCCAACCAGATCCTGTCTGCCGCACTCCACAAACTGCCCGGACTTGATGGCATCCTCCTCCTTTAAAATTTTTGCGAGCAGTCTCGCAACGGTCGTTTTTGCGGTCCCGGGATTGCCGGAGAACATCATATGTAGTGACACGCTTTCTGTCTGTAATCCCATCCGTTCTCTGACCCGGAGCACTTTTGACGCGGCTATCACCTGATCGGTCACCGTCTTTACCTGCGTAAGACCGATCATATCCTGCAGCTCCTCATAGGGCTTGCTCTCTACTTTCGTCATCTTTACCTGAAAGGTCTTCTTCTCCTTATAAGCCTTATAGACATGATTTTTCAGTCCGCTTCCGTACCAGGCGTTGTACGCGTTAAAAATATCCGTGACCAAATAGGACTCCGCTTTCGGAAGGAACTCCAGCACATCGCTTTTGTCCTCCGAATGAAAATCAACCTTTTTGACAAGCTCCAGCAAATAGTTTTCTGCCTGCTTCGGCGTGCCTGTTCCCTCCGTGATCTGGATGATATCCGCTTTCGTCAAAATATTGTTTATGGCATCGTTATCCTTGAGAGATTTTCCCGTGATCTCCACAAAAATGAACAGGGTGTCTTTTTTCTGCGCTTCCAAAAGCAGACCGGTCAGCTTTGTAAATTCGTGAAAATCGGTGGCAAACCGCCCCATCCCATCCTCGCTCTTTAGCTCGATGATCACCGCGCCGCCTTCCGCAGCCTGTATCACCTGCTTGTATCTGTCATCCCAGTAGGCGCGTTTTGTGATATCTCGAAGAATCGCAACACGGTTGGAGACCAGTCTCCTGTTGCTCGTTAGCGCCGCGATCAAAAGCTCATACATATCCTTTGCCGCGCCCCAGTCACCCGCACTGATCAGATAATGGACGGGATGCCCCATATAAATCTTCTGGTTTTCTTTTGCATAAATCCGTTCCATCTCCTCATAGAAGCTCTTTGACGCGAGTATTTCCTTCGCCCGTCTTTTACACGCCGTCTTTGACAGGCTTTTATAATCGAGCACCTCCTCATCCAGCTTAAACGGAAACGGATCAAAAAATCCACATCTGTAATCGATACGCAGCTTATCAAATATCTTTCTGCTGTATGTGTCGTATGGATCTCTTGAAATTTCGCGCTTATACTCCTCGATCGTGACTTCCATTTTTTTGACCATATCGCAATCATGGAACAGGGCAGAAACTTCCTTTTCATATAAAAGCGCATCCAGAGAGTGAATATCCACCGCCGCATAAATGACTATCTCACAATCTGTCACATCCGTGACGCAGGTGATATAAGTTCCCCTCTTTTGAAAGTCACTGTAAAACCGTTCATTCATGGCGCGAATGTCGCTGAGCGCGTACTTCATTTCAAACTCACTTTTTCGCTCTTTACTGAGATTTCCCAGTGACTTATAATCCTTCCATCTGAAATCATAGCGTAAATAAATCATATGCACTCCTCCTGTCCTATGCCGATTTCATTCTCATCTGCATTCACATGCTTACCCTCTTTTTTCCCATTATAAAAAAGAAAGACTCAACTTTTTGAGCCTTTCCCATGTTTCTATATTTTTGTTTCTCCAATAAATTCATCTGACTTATATCTCAGATTCTGATCGTCTCTATGATATTCTGCTTTTTGAGTGCGCCTGCCGAAATCCGTACAGTGCCCCACATAACAAAAAGGGAGATCACAATCGTGATCAGAATCGCCATCCACGGCATATGGAAGGCAATCGGAAATATCCTTTTCACACAATACGCCATCATGGCAACGATACCCATACCGAGTGGCAGACCCACCGCCAGCGCTTTTCCCGCGCAGAGGATGCTTTCCATATTGAGCATCTTCTGTATGGAGTCCGATGTCATGCCCACGCTCTGCAAAACCGCGAGCTCTCTCGCCCGCAGTCTGATCTGGAAACTGACGGTGCTGATCACATTCAGCACGCCGATCAGCCCCAGCAGAAAAACAAAAGCGTAGAGGAAAAACGCAGCAAGGACAATCGCGATATTCATAATTTTCACAAAGTCCTGCGCCCCGTACACCCGGCTCGTGTACCCCGCTTCATCGTATTCCATGCCGTACTGCGGGAATCGTTCTTCCAATACACCCCTTGCATACGCCATAAATCCTTCCTCATCCTTCGGATTCGCCATCCAGTTGTAGCCGCGCACCGACACGCCCGCAGAGGGAACGACAAGACGGATGGGATTTGTGTTCGGATACATCAAAGTTCCGGGGATTTCCGCTGTTTCCAGCACACCGTCAATCACAATCTCTTCCGAACTGCCGTCAGCCGTTTCCAGTTTCAGCCTGGAGGTTGTCGCCGCCAAAGGTGCAATATGCCGTTCGGTTCCATTGTCGTTATATTTGTAATCGTTTAACAGTATCACCCCGCCATACGCCGCTCCTGCCTGTTCGCACAGCTCGCCGTAGTGTCCGTCGTCCAGAATGATCCGCTCCACTTCCAAAATAATTTCCGGCTGTTTCTCCCCGGAACCTTCCGCCAAGACCTGCCGCATCTCTTCCGTGATATCCCGCGTGGCAAGGCGGGCGACGTAGGTGGAATAATCCTGCCCGCTTCCGTAAACATCCGTTTCGTCATATTCCCTAAGCTTCTGCGTAATCTCCTCCGCCGTCTGTGCGTCAATCGGATATGCGCACTCCTGCTGTCTCCGTCCTGTTTTCGGATGAATGATGTTCTTAAACTTTGCCGTGTAATCCGCGATGACGGTATATCCTTGATCCGTATAGATATAATTCTGTATGCCTTCCGCAATTTCCTGCAGACCGCTCATCGTGATAAACAGCATGATACTGATGGAAAACGCAGTAACCGCCGAGTGCATCCGTTTGCGGCTGGAGGACACATTTTTGCGCGCCATCTGGTATTCGATATTTCTCCCGGCATCCACGGTAATTCCGGAGCGTCTGTACCCTGACGTATCTGTTTCACCGCCGTTTCTCAGACAGTCTAGCGCGGAAATGCGCATCGCCTTCCGTGCCGGAAGCATGGCAGCAAACAGAACCGTACCGAGGGAAATGATAACCGAAACGATCAGCGCCACTGGTGAAAACACAAAGGAAAGACTGAAGTTTACCTGCTTCATCATGGAACGCACCAGCACGTTCAGCTCATCCATATAAAGGTTCGCCACACCTATGCCGATAAAACTAAGCCCGTATCCCAGAAGAATGCCTGTCGGGACCGCCGCGATACAGAGCAGGGCGCACTCATACATGATCGTCTTGTAGATCTGTTTTTTCGTCGCGCCGACGCATTTCAGCGTGCCAAACTGCGCCATCCGCTCGTTGGCGCTCATGCGGAACGCATTGGAGATAACGATGACGGACATCGCCGCGATCAACGCTGCCAGAAACACAGCGGGAACGAGCAGCATCATCAAATAAGCGCCGCCGTACAAACCGTAATCCTCACCGAGAAAATCCGCAAGCATCGCATTGCCGCTTGCCACAAAATTGACGACCGCCGAAAGAAGCGCGGCGGACAGCGCGATTGCCAGAGCGGTGATCACCGTCCGGCTCTTCTTTCTCTTTAATTGACTTAAGGCAAATGAGCATAAAATATTCATACGCGCATCACCTCGTCCCTGACCAGTTTCCCGTCGCTGATGGTAAGGATTCTGTCCGCCAGCAGAGCAATCTTCTCATCATGCGTAATCAGAATCAGTGTCTGGTTTTCTTTGCGGTTTGCCGCCGTGAGAAGCTCCATGATTTTCCTGCCCGCCTTGCTGTCAAGGTTCCCCGTCGGCTCGTCAGCCAGAATAAACGCCGGGGCATTGATGAGCGCCCTTCCCACGGAAACGCGCTGCTGCTGACCGCCGGAAAGTTCCCCCGGAAGATGGTCTGCGCGTTCCGCCAAATCGGTCATTCCCAATATCCCTGCCAGCTTCTGCGCATCAGGTTTTCGATTGTCTAACAGACAGGGAAGCATCATGTTCTCGACTACGGTTAAATTCGGAATCAGATTATAGAATTGATAGACAATACCAATATTTCTGCGTCTGAAAATTGCCAGAGCGCTCTCATCCATATCGAAGATACGCCTGCCATCGACAACGACCTCTCCCGACGTGGGGCGGTCTATTCCGCCGATCAAATTCATAAGCGTAGATTTTCCCGAGCCAGACGCTCCCACAATGGCGACAAATTCGCCCTTTTTCACACGGAAACTGACATGATCCAGCGCCGTTACCCGGTTATCGCCGCTTCCATATATCTTTGTCAGTTCGTTTACTTCCAGAATCTCCATATGACACCCCTTTTCTTATCGTTAACAACATGAGTCATTTCCACTGTCATCATGCAAAAAACTGCTGGAAACTGTTTGTCGTTTTCCTCAAGTTTAAATAAGAAAAGTGACTCCCCGGTGACTATTTGTAAAATTTCATAAAAAATGTGGCGCCGCTCCCGTTTCCGCCGGGCACAACCTCAATATCCCCGTTTTGCGCGCGCATGACGGAAAGCGCAAGCGGCAGCCCGATTCCATAACCGTTTTCCTTCTGCGAGCTTTCAAATCTGCGGAACAGCCCGGCAATTTGTTCCCTTTTCAGACCTTCCCCGGCATCCGTGACGGATATCCAGTCATAGAGCGGATTCTGCCCGCTGGCTATCACAATTTCACTGTTTTCCCCGGAACATTCCGAAGCATTTTTCAAAAGGTTAATCATCGCTTCCACGGTCCACTTTTTATCGCAGGATATAGACAAGTCATGCGAAAGGCGTATGGTCTGATTTCTGATATCCAATATAATGTCCAGCGACTTAAGCGCCTCTCCCAGCAGATCACTGACCAATATTTCCTCCACATGAAAGTTCACGACAGAGGAGTCCAGCTTCGCCATCTTTAAGAGGACGGAAACAAGCCACTCCATATGGCGGATTTCCTTTTTTATGCCGAGAAGGAACTCCCGCTGTTTCTTTTCCGGCGCGTCAGTCATTAACTCCGTCATAAGAAGGATAGAGGAAACCGGTGTCTTTAACTGATGGGATATATCGGACAGATATTCCGCCAGACGTTCTTTCTCCTCCTCCAAAACATTTCTCTGCTCCTGTCCGGCGTGCGTCAACGTATAAATATCATTTTTTAAAATGCTGAGCGCGCCTTCCCTGTCATCACGCGGATCAAAGGGCTGTCCGTCCAGCGCCGCGCGAATCCCCTCGGAAAGCGATAACAGTTCTTTTTTGTTAACCCACACGATACCCGATCCCCCTGACGGTTGTAATAGAAACCGCATCACCCAGTTTTTCCCGCAGTCTCTTGACATATACGGTCAGCGTATTATCCTCTACAAAGTTGCCGCTTATGTCCCAGATGCGCTCCAGAATCTGTTCCCTTTCCAAAAGAATGGACTGGTTTTGCGCAAAAATAAGCAGCAGCCGATACTCCAATGCCGTCAGACTGATTTCCCTCTCTCCAATGCAGACCCTGCCCGCACCGACGTCAATTACCGCCCCGCCGATCGTTAAAATTTCGCCGCCGCTGTTTTCATGCAACGCCTTTTTGATCCGCGAAAGCAGTTCCCGCATACGAAACGGCTTGGTGATATAATCGGCGGCGCCGTCATCAAACGACCTCACAATCTCATCCTCGTCATCCACCACGGTTACATACAGTATCGGAATGTGATCGGATTTTAGCCGGGATGCCATTTCCCTGCCGGAACCGTCGGGAAGCTGCATATCAAGAAGCGCGAGATCAAACGCGGACGCTGCCGTTACCCGCAGCGCATCGGTGATAGCTCTGCAATGCGTCGTGCGATACCCTTCTTTTTCCAGCGCATATGTGAGTGCCTCCGCTATGGAGGCGTCATCTTCCACCACTAAGATATGTTTCATTGTCTGACTACTCCCCGCTGCCCAGCCACTGTGCCAGCACCCGCGCGATCACATCCGCCTCAAGCGGTTTCGCAACATGTTCGTTCATGCCGGCATCCTTCGCCGCCTGCACATCCTCCGCAAAGGCGTTTGCGGTCATGGTGATAATCGGAATCTTCTCCGCGTCCGGCCTGTCCAGCGCCCGGATCGCCTTCGCCGACTCATACCCGTTCATCACAGGCATCATCACATCCATAAAGATGATCTGATACGTTCCCTCTTCTGCCTGCTCAAGGATCTCCACCGCTTCCTGCCCGTTGTTTGCAATGGTCACCTGCAGCCCAAAGTCCTCCAGAATAAACTGGGCGATCTCCTGATTTAACTCGTTGTCCTCCACAAGAAGCGCGTGTTTCCCGGCAATCTGCATCTGCTCCGGCACTGCATTCTCCGTTTCTTCCTCCGGCTGCGCCGCGATTTCCAGAGGCAGTACCACCGTGAACACACTACCCTTCCCCTGCTCGCTCTCAATTTCAATGGTGCCGCCCATACTGTCTATCAGTTTTTTCGTGATCGTCATGCCAAGCCCTGTTCCCTGATAGGTGGTGCGCGCACTCATCCCGTCAGATTCCTGCGTGAACGGCTCAAAGATATGTTCCAGATACTCCCTGCTCATTCCGATACCCGTATCGGAAACGACAAAGCAGATCTGCGCCACCCCGTTCTCTGCCGAAAGCTCCTTGCAGCTCATATGGACGCTGCCAGCTGGTCTGTTATATTTGATGGCGTTGCCGGCTATATTAATCAGCACCTGCTTGATGTGCAGGGGGCTTCCTATAAAATCGGTATGGGAGAACTGTTCCTCCTCAAACGCAGTCGTCAATTGAATCTTTTTCGTCGCCGCCTGCCCGCCCAGAATCGTTGCACAGTTTGCAAAAAGCCGGGGCAGAGAAAAGGTTTCTTTCCTGATTTCCACATTGCCGCTTTCCAGCTTATTGATATCCAGCACGTCGTTTATCAGTGACAGCAGATGTTCCGCCGAAGTTTTGATCTTCTGCCGGCAGTCCTGCTGTTTTTCCAGGTCATCGGGGTATTTCTCGGCGATACTCAGCATACCCATAATACCGTTGATCGGCGTCCGTATGTCATGGGACATGTGAGACAAAAATTCCGTTTTCGCCAGATTTGCCTTCTCGGCTTCCCGAATGGCAATCTGCAGTTCCCCGTTCTTCTCTGCCAGTATACGGTAGGCATTTCTGCGCGTATGGGACACCGCCAGAGCAAACGCGGACGCCAGCGTCAGCACCGTACCGGCAATCACAAGGACATCCTTATTCATATACAGATAATCCGTCAATTTATAATCTGTATATGGAATATTCATGTACAGATTGATGATATCCTCCTTATCCGCCTCCGATACCAGCCGCAGGGATTTATTAATCACATTGAAAAGAATCGGATCCACATCTTTTGCCGCCGCAAGGGTGCTTCCCGACTGATAGCGGTAATTATCCCACTCAATCAGATCCGAAAACCGCTCGTTTTTTGACATATAGTTGTATTCAATGGTGTTGAGCACGGTGATATCAGCCTCTCCCCGTCTCACTGTCTCCAGACATTCCTTGGCGGTATCGCAATAAATAACCGTACCGCCCGCACCGTTACGCTCCATGCTTTCCGCCCAATAGGTACGTCCGTTTGTAAGCACAAGCGACGTTCCCTGATTCATGCGCACATAATCTTTTTTCGATACAATAATGGCATTGTAGTCCATGAAAGAACTCGTCAGCCGGATGTTTTCGTCCCGCGAAAGCTGCATATTATTCGCGCCCACATAAAAGTCGATCTCTCCCGCCGCCAGAAGCTCCTTCCAGTAATCACTTCTGTCCAGCGGACAAAGTTCCATGATAATCCCGCTTCGTTTCGCAATCGCTTTTAATATCTGGATGTAAATACCGTCATACTCTCCCTGCTCGTTGATATAGGAGAGAGGTTTCGTGTCCTGATAAAAACCGATTCTGACCGGCACCCCTCTGTCAATATACTGCTGTTCTTCCGCCGCAAAGTTCTCCCATCTGTTTTCGTAATAAATAGTGATCAGTTCCTGTTCCAACGTGGGATTATCCATATAGAGCTCTTCAATGCCTATGTTCATCTCGGACACAAGCTGTTCATTGCCCTTCCAGGTAATATAATAATAAGGCGCGTAGGCAAATTTGCCCACAAGGCACTGTCCTTCCTCCACCTCCGTCAACGTATGTGCCGCCACGTCAATCTCACCGCTCTTAAGCGCTGTCTGAAGCTCCTGCGTCGTTTTGTACTCCCTAAGATGTGGCTGGGAAATACCGTTGCGGTCAAGGTATTCCAGAAATTCATCCTTGCGGACATAACTTTCCACAACACCGAAAATCATATCCCGCATACTGTCAAAATCCTCGAAATCCACGCTGGTGTCCTTCTCCACAAAAAGGCAGCCGTAAGTATATCCACTGGAAAGCGACGCATATTCAAAAAACTCTGACCGCTCCTCGGAATACTGCGCCGATCCTACCAGATCCACTTCTCTCGCTTCCAGTTTTTCAAGCGCGTCATTCCAGCTGTCGCACATCACATAGGTAATATCCCACCCGGTATACACACAAAGCGCTTCCAGATATGCCACATCCAAACCGCCATAACCATCATTTTCCGAGTAGATATGAAATCCGTTCATCGGAAAAAAAGCCACCCTTACTTTCCGGGGGCTCGCAAAAACTGGCATACAGAAACACATGGCGCACAGAAATACCAGTATAGCCATCAAATATTTATGTATCTTCCGATTCCCTCTTCTCTTTTTCATAACCCCTGCACCAGCTCCCGCAATTTCCCTATTTCAACCGGCTTGGAATAAAAATATCCCTGAAACCATGTCGCTCTATAGAGCCGCAGATAATTCTGCAGTTCCTCTGTCTCCACGCCTTCCAGACAGGTGCTCATGCCGCAGCTGTTGGCAAACTCCACAATCGACCTGACCATCGCCTGCTTTTTCGCGTCCTCCGTAATCCCACGGATAAAACTCATATCCAGCTTAATCTCATCCATAGGGGCATACAGCACGATCCCGGAAGACGCGCTCCCTGTGCCGTAGTCGTCCATCGCCATACGGATGCCGTATCCTTGAAAAAATTCCACTTCCCGCTTAATCACATCGAGCGGCATATCCCTGCACCGCTCCGTCAGTTCCAGACATAAATGATCGGCAGGAAACCCGGTCTGCTCCAGAATGCGCAGCACCTTTGCGCGAAATCCCTCCCTCTCCATCTGCCTTGCCGACACATTCACGTTTATCACAAATTCCGGCAGAATGGAAAGGAGTTCCCCTGTTTCCCGCAGCGCCGTCTGCAGCACAAAATTGCCGAGTTCATACATGGCGGGATCTGTTTCCATCCACTCAATAAACATACCGGGAGGCACGGTTCCGTAGGGTTCCCGGCGCCATCTCACAAGCGCCTCCGCCCCGACAATACGCCCCGTCCCGGAAACCACGATGGGCTGGTATTCCACGTAAAAACCCGCACAGTCCTCCCGCACCGACTGGTGGATCACCTTCATCAGCTCCAGATCCATATTCCTGACCGTGCGCACCTCGTCATTAAAGACAATCATTTTGCCCTGATGCTCCGTTTCCGAATGCCCAAGCGCATAAGCCGCCTTTGACGTGAGAGAGTCTGCCTTGCCTTCATAACTCTGTTCAATCAGAATCGCTCCCGCACATATTTTCAGCGTGATTTTCCGATTGTTTACCTGTACGCCTTTTACAAGTTTTTCCCGGATTTTCTGCTCGAAAGCGACCAGCTTTTCCCTGCCTCCGCCTCTTAATATAAATCCGAATTTCGGACCGTCAAGGCGGTATACCGCGCTGTCCTCATCCATCATAAAAATAAACTGCAGCGCAGTTTCTTTCAAAAGCTGGTTCGTAAAATCCGTGCCATATATGATACTCAGATTCGTAAATCGTTCCAGTTTGATCATTAAGACTGCAAAGGGTTTCCGCTTTTCAATCTCCGCCTCAATATCTGCGTCAAATCTCGCGTGGGAGTATAAATCCGTCAAAGCGTCAATTCTCGGCAGCACATTTTCATTGTGCAGCAAAACGATTAAGTGATCTTCCGCATTCTGTCCGCCTGCCACAATATCCGTATGAAAACTGTACAAGTGATATTCCCCGGACACATCCCGCATCCGGACGCACAGTTCCCGATTCAAGTTGATCCCCCGCACTCTCTCGGGAATCCCTTCCTCGTACTCCCAGAAATCGTCAAAATGGATCAGCCGGCGCATCACCGCATAGTGATCCGGCACATAGGCATCCTCGATGCCAAAATACGCCCTCGTCGTCTCGGAAAACCATGCACTGTTCCTCTTCAGGTGCAGGGCAAAAATATAAGTGTCATCCGCCAGCCTGTTCCACTTATTCATCACCAGATTCATATAGCTTTCATTGTCATGCCAGAATCCCTGTTCTCCCATGTTTACCCCCATGTCTTCCTGCCCGGCTTTCAGACAAAGAAGATTTTATTCCTTTGTGCCTTATGTATCAAGCGGTTCCCTGCAGAAGTAACAGCTGAATCTTTCGCGCGTCGAAACGGGAACGAGGTTTTCTGCCGCACAGTAACCGCAGATAACACATTTACAGCCGCCCGGCACGCTGTCCCCCTCGTAGAGTCTCTGCGCCGGCCGAAGCCCGCCGGAACTTTCGTAGAGTCTTCTCGCCTCCTCGCGTTTCTCCATCTCATGTTCCATGGCGTCCTGTCTCGCCTTTTCCTCCAGATATGCCAGTGTCGATTCCGGCTCGTTCTCACTCTTTGTCTGACTCTCTGCCGACTTCTTCTGTGCCTTCGCCTGCGGCATCTGCTTTGCCTGTGCCGGCTGCACGAGAGGTTTTGCCTGCGGTATCTGTCTGCTCTGCGGAAGCTGTCCAAAAGGTCCCGTCTGTATCGTTCTCTGTCTTTGGGATGTCTGTATCTGCCCTTGCGGATTCGACGACTGTCCTCTCTGATTATTCTCGGGCGGATTCCCCATCCGCCGGCTATAAACCCGATAACAAATACATGCCACTACAATGATCCATATGATTCCACCAAACATTTCAGTCCGTTCCTTTCTTCCCGTGCCGTACTTATTTTATCATATCACATTTTCCCCGATTATGGCAAAAATAAGTTGCTTAATCGCAGCAGTCCAGACCGCAGCAGACAGAAAAACGAAATTTTACGAAACACTCCCGCGTCAGAAACTTTGTGTTATAATGGAAATAACGTCGGCGGAATCTTTGTTTAACGCCGGCGATTTATACCGTATGAAAATGGAGGCACTATGCGCAGCGAAACATCCACCAAAAAAACTACCCTGCTGACGGAGGGCTGCATCTGGAAACAGCTCGTCGCCTTTGCGTTTCCGCTCTTTTTGGGCAACCTCTTCCAGCAGTTGTACAATACCGCAGACTCCCTGATTGTCGGAAACTTCCTTGGCAGCAACGCGCTCGCCGCCGTCAGCTCATCGGGTAACCTTATTTTTCTGATGGTCGGTTTCTTTCAGGGAATATCCGTGGGCGCAGGGGTTGTCATCGCCCGGTATTATGGCGCGCAGAAAATAGAGGAAGTGCAGAAGGCCGTCCACACAACGGTTGCTTTCGGGCTTGCCTCGGGCATCTTTCTGACTATAGCCGGCACCATCCTGACTTCCCGCATCCTCATATGGATGGGGACGCCTGCCGATGTGCTGCCCGAATCCACGGTCTATTTCCGCATCTATTTCCTCGGCTCCCTCTCCTTTGTCATGTACAATGTCTTTGTGGGCATTTTACAGTCCGTCGGGGACAGCCGTCATCCGCTCATTTATCTGATCGTGTCGTCCGCCATCAACATTGTGCTGGACTTACTGTTTATCGCCGTCATGGGGTTCGGCGTCGGCGCAGCCGCCCTCGCCACGATTCTCTCCCAGTTTATCAGCGCTTTCCTCTGTCTCTGGCGGCTGACCCGCAAAAGCCCGGAGGACTACCGCGTATCCATAAAGAGCATCCGCTTTGATCTCCCCATACTTCACGAGGTGATCTCCAACGGACTGCCCGCGGGATTCCAGAATTCCATCATCGCCCTCGCCAACGTGGTGGTGCAGTCAAACATCAACAAATTCGGCAAAATGGCTGTTGCGGGCAGCGGCGCTTACTCCAAGATCGAGGGGTTCGGTTTCCTGCCCATCACCTGTTTCGCCATGGCGCTCACCACCTTCATCAGCCAGAATCTTGGCGCAAAACAATACGAGCGCGCCAAAAAAGGGGCGCGCTTCGGTATCCTCTGCTCCGTCATCACGGCGGAGCTTGTGGGCATCTTTATTTATTTTACCATACCAGTCCTAATCGCCGCCTTCAACCGCACGCCGGAGGTGATCGCCTACGGGACGACCCACGCAAGGACGGTCACGCTCTTCTACTTCCTGCTCTCCTTCTCCCACTGTATCGCGGGGATTTTAAGGGGCGCCGGAAAAGCCGCCGTGCCCATGCTCACCATGCTCTGTTTCTGGTGCATCGTCCGGGTGAGCTATATCACAATCATCCTGCACTTTATCCCAAAGATCCAGATGATTTTCTGGGCGTATCCGCTGACGTGGAGTCTGAGTTCCATCGTTTTCCTGCTCTATTTTCTGAAGGCGGACTGGGTGCACGGATTCGAGAAATAAAAAGAAATAAATGCTATTCAGTCCTCCCTGCCAGCAGCTTCATCGGTTCTTTCTTTAGGTTTACATAAATTTCTGCCGCCGCGATCACGGTTCCCGCAGCCACAATCGCAAGAGCACACTCTGCCGCCGCCTTCAACGGCTCTTCCGGCTCAAAAGTCTCCTCCACCCCTCCCACATCCGTCCCCATACTGTTGCCAAAGGTTGTATCGTAATAGTTTTCTTTCCCGATCTTCCCGCCAATCTCTCCCGACAGGTAAGAGCCCGCCAGAGAACCGCACGCACTCCCCACCAGAATCAGCAGGAAAATACCAGAAAACAGGGAGACAAAGCTGTGCATTTTCCGAAAACCGAGACACCGTTCCACAGCCGTCCGCTCCTTCTGTTTCAAGATAAACAGCCACGAAAAATAGGCGAGCACCATAAACACCATGGAAACGCCCATCACGAGCAACAGTCTGGCGATATACTTCATATTGTTGATGTTCGCCTCCAGTTCCGAGTAGCCCCCGTCGTAAAACGTGATCTCCACATTGGGAATCCGCAGTCTGCTCCACTTCTCCATATACTCATCAATGGTGCCGTTTGCAATACAAAAAGACGTGTTGCACCCGGTCATGGGACCGCTCTCGAGAATGTTGTCCGCATCACTGTTTTTCACGGAACGGCTGGGAATGATGATCTCATTGTATGCCAGCCCGTATTCGTCCCGCAGCCCTGCCTGCCCGCCGTACATCCCTACGATTTTATAATCCCCCTCCTCAAAAATCGGATAAACCTCTCCCCTGGCATTGATCAGGGTAAATGCCGCCGCCGTGTTAACCGCAAAAGCCCGCCCCGCTGTCCGCCCGTAATTTGCATACTGCAGCGCAAGGGGCAGCTCATCCCCGAGCGCAAGCCCTTCTCTCTGGGCAAACGTCTCCGACACAAGGCAGACCCGGTCCCCACGGGCATATTCTTCCTCCGTAAACTCCCTGCCCTGACTGATGAAAGCATTGCCATTGTAAAATGCCATCATCAGATAAATATCATTCGTTCCCGTCACTGGAAACGTATGCCGCAGGTTATCCCATGTACCGACAATATTTAGCCAGCGCCTGCCCATGGGCGACTCATAAAACCCCTCCGTCACCTCATCACAGAAATGATCGTCGTCCACCTCATCCGGCACTTTATTCCCCTCCGCATCCACCTGTGTGGAACCAAGCACAGTAAAAGGGATGTATTCCGACGGCGTATCTCCCTCAAATTCTTTCTGTTCCTCATGTCCCGGACTGTAGGTAAGCGACATCACATAGGTCTTGTCCGCATACAGTTTCTCCGGCTCCGGATTATAGTGATCACAGAAAGAAATGACATGTCCCTCCCTGATTCCCCCCTGTCCGCCGAGAACCCGGGATATCTGAAAAGCAATCGGATGATCGGGCACCGCGTCCTCCACCGGCGATCCCTCCACAATCTCACTGAGACACATGCCCATATCGTACATTTCATATTCCGGCATGTAAGAACCATAGAAGCATCTCCGCTCCGGCCCGGCCAGATAATCCGCACCCTCAAAATCCAGCACGGACAAAGGCACATAGGAATCGTAGACAGCGGTGTTAAAGATGTGATAGTTTTTGTCCTCCGCATCCCATATCATCCGTTCCTTTACCTGATCCGCCTTCTGTTCCGCCGTGCCGATGGTCATAAAGGAATCCTCATAGGCTTCCATCTTTGCACGATTCATAAGCAGAAATCCCCTGCCGATGCTGCAAAGCCCCGAAGCAAAAATGAGCAGCAGCAAAAACAGGACGGCTCTCCCCTTCATCCGAAATAGCTGACGCATACTATTCTTAAAAAGCAGCATACCAGACTCCTTCCTTTACGCGTTATCAACGCACCTGCTCCATCCTTCCGTCCTTCATGCGAAAGACATGATCTGTCTCGTCCGCCACCCGTTTATTGTGGGTGATGACGATCACCGTATAGCCGTCCTCATGCGCCAGTTCCTTTAAGAGCGCCACCACATTCTCCTCATTTCCCGAATCCAGATTTCCCGTCGGCTCGTCCGCTAGAATGATCTCCCCGCCCGCAGCCACCGCCCTCGCGATCGCCACCCGCTGCTGTTCCCCGCCGCTCATCATCTTCGGAAACTGCCTGCATACCCTTGATTCCAGACCAACCCGCTGCAAAAGCCGTTTTGCCTGTCTGACCGCCTCTTTTTTGTGCATCTTCTTAAATTCCAGAGGCAGCATCACATTCTCCTGCGCCGTCAGAAGCGGAAACAGATGGAACGCCTGATACACCACCGCCGCCCGGTTCAGCCGGTAAGCGTCCCTGTCCATGTCGCTTAAGGGTTCCCCCTCCACATAGATTGTTCCCCCGCAAGGCTGGTCGAGCCCGGCGAGCAGGGAGAGGAAGGTGCTCTTGCCGCTCCCCGATTCCCCCACGATCGCATAAAACTTTCCCTTCTCAAAAGCGCAGCTTACATCCCTCACCGCCTCCACCTTCTGGTATTTGCTCTGATAACTGTAAGACACATGTTCCGCACGTAATATTTCCATATTCTCCTCCTTGCAATCCGCATTTCTCACACTAACTTTCTACCGACAACGCTTCCATCACACTCACGCCCAGAAGCTTCCACAACGCCAGGCTGTTGCCCGCCAGATAGCAGATGCCCACCAGTCCGCCTGCGAGCGCGGAGTTTCCCCCGTAATTGCCCTGTATCAGCACGGAGAGCACGCTTCCCGCCACAACGCCTGTGATGACCAGCGTAAGCTGATCCACAAAAAATACCCGGAAACACTTGCGCCTGTTCAGTCCGATGGAGCGAAGCAGAGCCATCTCGTTTTTCCTGCTCTGCAAAAGCAGGAGCGTGACCAGATATCCCACCCCCACAATCAACAGGAGCAAAAAGGGGAAAAACGCGCGCACCGTGTCAATCACCTGCCGCAGATGCTCCGCCGTTCTGATAAAAGCCGCGTCATTCACATGCAAAGCCACACCGTTTAGGGAATTGTTTGGGACAGTGGGCGCGGCACTTCTGAATCCCAAATCTTTCATCTCCTGTTTAAACGCATTCATGCACAGGGCATCCGACAGTACAAAGGATGCCGAACTTGCAAAAAAGGGAATCCCCTCCTCGGCATAGCTTGCTCTGACCGCATGAAAGGGGACGATCACATCCGGCGGCACCACGAACCGCTCGTCCCACTTTCCCATTTTTTCGCCCTGCATCAGTTCCAAAAGGCTCACGCCCAGACACGCCGCAAGCGGTTCCAGTATTTTGATGTCGGGAAATCCCGCGCCGTTCTCCCACTTGGAAACCGCCTTGTCGGAGACATGGATCTTTTCTGCAAGCTGCTTCTGGGTCATTCCCTTTGCCTGTCTGGATTCCCGTATAAATCTGCCGAATTTGATATTGTCCATACCAACCTCCATGTGTCTGTACTTTCTTTTATACGCCATCCATATAAAAAGAGCAATCTACGAATGGTAGACTGCCCTTCCAACTGCATCTTATCCCTCATTCCGCCAGTATTTCATAAAACACATCACATACTTCCCCCGCCTTTTCGATATCCGCATTGGAATAGTTGATGATAAAACAGTGTTTCATTTCGCTTGGTGTGAAAAAGTATTCCGACAGTGCGTTTACCCGTATTCCCCTTTCCCCCAATGAACGGACGATCTCTTTGTCCGCCTTGTCTGTTCTGATCCGAATGAGAAAATGCAGCCCGGAATCGTTCTCGATGATCTCGCACGCCTCGTTCAGTCTGCTCTTCCTGATCGTCTCGATCATCATCTTTCTCTGCCTGCTGTAGTACAGACGCATACGGTTGATATGCTTCTCAAAATATCCCTGCCTTATAAAGGCGGCGAGGGTATACTGCTCAAAATTGGAAACCGTGCAGGCATAGAAAGACAGTTCCCGGTAAAAACGGTTGATGAGATGAACCGGCAGAACCATATAGCTGATACGGATGGTGGGCGTCAACGATTTGGAAAACGTGTTCATATAAATTACCTTCTCGCAGGCGTCCATACTGAACAGGGTCGGTATCGGCCTGCCGTTTAGCCGGAACTCACTGTCATAATCGTCCTCGATGATATAACGCCCCTCCCTCTCATTTGCCCATGCCAGAATTTCATAGCGCCTGCCGGCGGGCATGGTAATCCCCGTGGGAAAATGGTGGTTCGGGCTGATGTGCGCGATATCCGCCCCTGTGGCGCGCAGCCCCTCAAAGGTCATTCCCATTTCATCCATATCCGCGTACTTGCAGGATATGTGATACTGTCTGTACACCTGTACGATCTTCCGATAGCCCGGATTTTCCACACAGTAGTTTTTCTCGTTTCCTAAGAGCTGCACAATCAGCCCGTACAGATATTCTGTCCCCGCACCGATTACGATCTGGTCTGGATCCACGAGCATACCCCGGAAAGATTTCAGATGTTCCGCGATTGCCTCCCGCAGCTCTCTGATACCGCCAGCCGGGGACGTCTCCATCAGCTCTCCGCTCTTGTCGGAAATGATGCCCCGGAGAACCTTCGCCCAGATGGAGAAGGGAAACAGCTCCGGATTTATTCTGTTGTCGGATAAATCCGCCGCATAAGCCCGCTTTTTCTCCGGGATGTTTATGTTCAGGGAAAGACTGCTCTCCCGCTGTACCTTTTTCATCCCCTCCAGCTTTGCCACATAATACCCTTTCTGTGGAATCGTGTATATGTACCCTTCGCTGATCAACTGGTCATACGCATTCTGTATGGTAATGGTACTAATGCCATTGTTTTTGGCGAAGGCTCTCTTGGACGGCAGCTTCTCCCCCTGCCGCAGATTTCCGTCCATAATATCCTCTTTTATGCACTGATAGATGTATTCGTACAAAGGGCCCTGCGCCTTGTCAAAATTATAAGTCAGCATCCGCTTTTTCTCCCGTATGGCATTTAATTTAATTTCATTTTGACTATTTTTGTATAACCAGATTTACTGTAACATAGTTACCAGTAAAATGCAAACAAAAGGATGCTGACAGGATTCTTCTGTCTGCGTCCCGGCAAAAGTTTTGAATTGGAGGTAACTATGGAACAGACACAATATGAACTGAACAAAGGGCTGGCACAGATGTTAAAGGGCGGCGTCATCATGGATGTCACCACCCCGGAACAGGCAAAAATCGCGGAGGAAGCCGGCGCCTGCGCCGTCATGGCATTGGAGCGGATTCCGGCAGATATCCGGGCAGCCGGCGGCGTATCCCGCATGAGCGACCCCAAAATGATAAAAGGCATACAAAACGCCGTCAGCATTCCCGTCATGGCAAAGTGCCGGATCGGGCATTTTGTGGAGGCGCAGGTACTGCAGGCGATCGAGATCGACTATATCGACGAGTCGGAAGTTTTATCTCCCGCGGACGACGTTTACCACATTGACAAGACGGAATTTAAAGTTCCATTCGTCTGCGGCGCAAGGGATCTGGGAGAGGCGCTCAGAAGAATAAGCGAGGGTGCCGCCATGATCCGCACGAAGGGCGAGCCGGGAACCGGGGATGTGGTGCAGGCAGTCCGGCACATGCGCAAAATGAATGCCCAGATCAGACAGCTCGGCGCCATGAAAAAGGACGAATTATATGAGGCGGCAAAACAGCTGCAGGTTCCCTATGAACTGGCATCCTATGTCCATGAAAACGGGAAACTCCCCGTCGTAAATTTTGCCGCAGGCGGCGTCGCGACACCGGCGGACGCTGCGCTGATGATGCAGCTCGGCGCGGAGGGAGTCTTCGTGGGTTCGGGTATCTTTAAATCCGGCAATCCGGCGAAACGTGCCGCAGCCATCGTACAAGCTGTCACCAACTACACGGATGCCGCGCTGATCGCAAGTCTTTCCGAAGATTTGGGAGAAGCTATGGTGGGGATTAATCCGGAAGAAATCAAACTGATTATGGAAGAACGCGGACAATAACATGGAGGGAATTTCGGATGAGAAGTATAAATATCGGCGTGCTCGCCCTGCAGGGCGCGTTTATAGAACATGAACGTATGCTTACAGACCTTGGGGCTGTCTGCACGGAAATCCGGCAGCCATCTGACTTGACCGGGCTCGACGGCATCATCCTGCCCGGCGGGGAAAGCACCGTGCAGGGACAGCTTCTGCACAAATCCCGGCTGTTTATGCCTTTGCGGAAGCTGATTTCGGACGGGCTACCCACGCTTGGCACCTGCGCCGGGCTGATCCTTATGGCTCAGGAAATCAATAATTCCACCACAGACAGTACCGCGCAGAATAAGACAGCCCCCGTCGCCCATCTGGGAACGCTGCCGGTCACCGTCAGGCGAAACGCCTACGGCAGACAGCTATCCAGCTTTGTCACCGAGCAGCCGGTAGCGGGAGTCAGGAACTACCCTATGATTTTTATCCGCGCACCCTACATTGAGCGCGCGGATGAAAACGTGGAGATTCTGGCAAAAGTGGACGGCAATATCGTCGCCGTAAAATACAGGAACCAGATCGGACTTTCCTTCCACCCGGAGCTGTCCGAAAATACTAAAATCCACGAGTGGTTTTTGACCATTGCCTGAAAACAACATTTACACAGAAGCCGCGATCAGCTCCATGTTACCCTGCAGTTCCACCTCGCCGTAGCCGCAGGGCAGGATAAAGTGGTCGCCCTTCTGTATCATCTGTCCATTTATCAGTCCTTCTCCCGCCGTCACGCTCATAATCAGGAACGGGTGCTCCTGAGAAAAGGACATGTGATTTTCCACATCCATCTTCCACACTTTATAATAGGGACAGGAAATCAACAGGTTCCTCTGGTCTTTCGGCAGATCTGCCGCCTCCTTGACACACGCTGCGGCGGGCTTTGCGGGAACCGTGATCACGTCGATGCTCTGCTCCACATGAAGCTGTCTCGGTTTCCCGTCGGTCAGCCTGTCATAGTCGTAAACCCGGTATGTAATGTCCGAATTCTGCTGGGTTTCCAGAAGCATGATGCCGCCCTTGATGGCGTGCACCGTGCCCGGGTCAATCTGGATGAAGTCGCCCTTTTTCACGGGAAGCTCTCTGATAAACTCTCCCCATCTGCCCTCTTTTATCATCGCCGCAAGTTCTTCCTTGTCCTTTGCGTTATGGCCGATCACAAGGGTGGAATCCGCCTCACAGTCGAGAATATACCAGCACTCCGTCTTGCCCAGAGACCCGTTTTCGTGCACACCCGCATAAGCGTCGTCGGGATGCACCTGAATGCTTAAGTCCGTCTTTGCGTCGATAATCTTTGTGAGAAGCGGGAAACGGTCGAGGCTTAAGTTCCCGAAAAGTTCCGGCTCCTCCTTCCAGAGCTGGGACAGCGTTTTCCCCGCATAGATGCCTTCCTTTACCGTACAGTCCCCGTTCGGGTGGGCGCTCACCGCCCAGCATTCCCCCGTGCCTTCTCCCGGAATCTCATAATGCCACTCCGTTCCCAGACGCTCGCCGCCCCAGATCATCTGCTTGAACACAGGATTTAAAAATAAAATCGGTTTTTCTTTCTGATTCACAGACAATACCTCCCCGTTTGTCTCCATCACTTTCTGATACCAGTACGCGGAATCTTTGGCAATCCGTTTCTGGGTCTGGAAATCCACATAGACCAGACCGAACCGCTCCGAATACCCTTTGCTCCACTCAAAATTATCTAAAAAGGTCCACTCAAAATACCCTCTCACATCCACGCCGTCATCCGCCGCACACTGGAGCGCGGACAGGTATTTGTCCAGAAAGGTGATGCGGTTGGGATCGTGCACCCTGCCGTCCCGGGACACAATATCATGGCAGGACATGCCGTTCTCCGTAATATACAGAGGCATTTGATACCTCTCATACAGAAATTTCACACCCCAGTACAGACATTCCGGCGTCACCGGCCACCCAGCCGCCGTCTTTGGGAATCCTGCCGGTCTGCCCACAAACTCAGGCTCCCCGTCCGCGCCGGCACGCACCATATAGCCATTATAAATATTCTGCCCCATAAAATCCAGAGGCTGAGCGATCAGTTCCATGTCCTCCTGCGTAATCTCCGGCAGATACTCTTTGAATTTTTCCAGTCCTTCCTCCGGATAGTGTCCCAGAAACACAGGATCGGAAAACCACGCCACATTCCATGTCCAGTTGTCCATCGGATTGTAGAAAGAAAAGAGCACCCTTCTCGCCGCCTCAATGTCCGCCGGGGCGTTGCTCGCCGGATATGCCATCCCGCATGTGGGCGCGTAGCCGATCAAAATGGGCTGCTTTGCGTACTTTCGCAGATTGATGACAGCCTGCCCGTGGGCGCGCAGCGCATTGTGGGTGATCTGAAAGGTCTCTTTTGCAGAGAGCTTCTGCCCCGGCGCATGGACGCCCTGCAGATGCCCCAGCCCCACAAAGCACTGTGGCTCATTGAGTGTGATAAAATATTCGCAGATGTCGGAGAAGTTCTCCGCCACCACCTTGGCGTACTCGCCAAACCACCCGATGCTCTCCTCATTCATCCAGCCGCCCCTGTCCTGCAATGCCTGCGGCAGCTCCCAGTGATACATCGTGATATAAGGCGTGATGCCGTTCTTTTTCATCTCCAGAATCATGTCCCGGTACAGCGCGATGCCCTTTTCGTTCACGCGCCCCGTACCCTCAGGCAGGATCCTCGCCCAGTTTAAGGAAAAGCGGTATGCCTTCACGCCCAGCAGACGCATCAGCTTATAGTCGTCCTGATAGCGGTGCATATGGTCGCAGGAGACATAGGCATCCGTGTGGTCCTCAATGCCGCCCTCCTCCGTGAATGTGTCCCAGATCATTTTGCCCGCGCCGTCCGCCGGGTCTTTTCCCTCCACCTGATAGGCGCTGCTCGCAACGCCCCACACAAAATCTTCTCTGAACATATATGTACTCTCCTTTTCGCGTTTTTCACGCTGTGATCAATGATACCAGATAAAACGGCGCTGCATCCTCCGCGTGTGTCTGCGTCAGCCGTATTTCCACCCGGTGTACGCCGGGCAAACCGTGATGTGCCAGCGTGTCAATATGCAGGCTGTCACCCCAGTCCTCCTCAAAATTGGCGTCCAGTGTAACCGCGTTTTCTTCATCCCCGTCTACCACCGCGACCGCCACAGGCGCGGGATGTTTCACCGACTTGCGGTACTGCACGGCGATCTCCGTCCCTTCCACCTCAAAACAGATTTTCGCCCCCTGCTCCGAAGCTGTCCAGCCGCCGCGGAACATATCATTCACATATTTTTTCAGCGTGTTGTCTGCTGAGAATCTGTCGCAGACCGGACTGCTGTTGTGATTCTGGAACCGACCTGCCTTTTCATAGGCATTTTCCGTCAGTGACTCCGGCATGGGAAACGGCTCCTCCGCCTCCTCTCTCTGTGCATAGATCTGGTCCAGACAGTCTGTAATGACCTCCGCCAGCAGGGCGTGCCCCTCCGAATTGGGATGCAGATCGTCCGGGGTAAGCTCCCGCCTGTCGATCGCGCCCGCCTCCACCTGCGCATAGATGGACGGTTTCATGCTGACACTGGGCAGATGATAGTGGGATCCGATTTCCCGGTGTTTCTCCTCGGCGCTGACACCTGTGTCATAAAACATGTTATGTACCAGTAAAACTGCCGGCGCGAACGCGTTTCCGTACACCTTCCGCACCAGTCCCTCATAGGTTTCCCGGTAAAAATCCGTGTTGTCATCATTCACCGAAAATTCTATGATCACAAAGTCCGGCTTGAAGGCGAGCACATCCTCATCCACTCTCGCCACGCCAAACTGCGACGTGGTACCGCCCACCCCCGCATTCACGTAGGTAAACGCCGTCTTGGGGAACCGCCTCACGAACCAGTCGTATACCAGATAGGCATAACAGTTCGTATACTGTGAGGAGACAGACCCCTGCGTGATGGAACCGCCGAGAAACGCCAGCGTCATGCGGTCGCCCTGTTCTGCCCTCCTCATCAGATGTTTCATACGATAGAGATTTCCTCTGTTTACAAAACCCTTTTCTGTGCGTATTTCATATCCCATTTTTTAGTCTCCATTTAGCTAAAATTTATTCTTTCAATTCCTGCCATTCATTGTACTATTATGGCGTCTAAATGGCAAGTGATGCAAAAACTCTTTTATATTTTTATGAATTACGCACAATTTCAGATCGCATTTTTTAGTTATTTATCACCTTACATTTACTTACTTTAAGCTAAATATTAAGTTCCCAATATCCTGCAAAACTAATCTACTGCTTTGCCTCCGGCAGACGCAGGCGAAGCAGCCGCTTCGTCAACTGTCTGAAATTGAAAGGCAGCAGAGGATAGATATAGCTCTTATCCGACAGCGTCTTATTGAATACAATAGATAGCACAAAAAATACAATCGCACCCACATAACCGTAAATGCCAAAGAGCGTTGTCAAAATCAGGTTAATGATACGCATAAACTTCAACGCGTAACCAAGCTCATAATTCTGCTGGGTGTAGTTGGCGATGGCGACGAACGCCATATACAGCATGACCTCGGAGTTGAACCAGCCGCTGTTGACGGAAAACTCGCCAAGCACCAGCGCCGCCATCACACTTAAGGGGGTACTTAACATATTCGGCGTATTGACTGCCGCCAGCTTCAATCCGTCGATCGCCAGCTCCAGAATGAGAAACTGCGCGATCAGCGGAATGTTGGACTCCTCCTGCAGCATAATAAACTGAAAGCTGTCGGGAACCCACTGGGGATTCTCCATCAGAAGCAGAAAGGTTGGCGTCATAATATAGGTGAGGACCGAAATGATAAACCGGGTCAGGCGCAGGTAGGTTCCCGTAATGGGCGGGAAGTAATAGTCGTCCGCCTCCTCCACGATATCAAAGATAGAAGTCGGCACAATCATGGCGGAGGGCGAATTGTCCACCAGTATCACGATATCCCCCTCAAGCACCTGCGCCGCCGCCACATCCGGCCGCTCCGTAAACTTAAATTTCGGAAAGGGATTGAACCATTTGCGCTGGTAGAGGCACTCCGCCAGACTCTCCTGATTCATGGTCAGCGCATCCACCTTGATATTCTGAATGCGCTTCTTCACCTTCTCCAGAAACGCATGATCCACCCGGTTGTCCATATAGCAGAGCACAATATCCGTCTGGGAGCTTTTCCCGGCGTTCATCATCTCCATGCGAAGCTCTGTGCTTCTGATCCGCCTCCTGATCAGCGCCGTATTGAAAACCACCGTCTCCACAAAGCCGTCCTTGCTGCCGCGCAGCGTCTTGTCCTTGTCCGGCTCCGAGACGCTTCTGGCGGGATAGGTTCTGGAGTCAATGAGCACACATCTGTCATAGCCGTCAATAAAGAGCGCAAACACACCCGACAGGACGTTGTAGATGATATCGTCCCACTTGTCTTTGAGATCCACCTCCACATAGGGCGTCGCCTTCTTCGACATTTCATAGGCGTTCTCCGGCATGTTATCCGGCGTCAGACTGATGAAATACTGCAGGATCTTCATCATCAGCTCATCCTTGCAGAAACCGTCGATAAAATAGATACATGCCTGTCTGCCGCCCACGTCGATCACGCGGTAGACCACGTCAAAACTCGTATCCGGCTTCATGTGCGCCTTCATGTATGCCATGCTTTCCTGCAGGGAGGTTGTCATCTTTTCCTTATTTTCCAACGTAAAAACTCCTTCCGTGACTTACCATTGTTTCCCATAGTATGTCTTGGAAGGAGTTTTCTTATTCGCCTCTGTTTTGTTTTTAAGTAACAAAAATCAATGATAATCTATATATTTTTAGATGCCACCCCCAACAATACAGATAATTGCCAGCCATACAAATGCAATGTTATTTAAAATTACCCCTGCATATGATAATTTATTGTTCGTATACCCTAGGCTGGCATACCCAGACATCATTCCCATAATAGCTAAAATTATCCCCATTCCAAATTGCATCGTTGCAATTCCCACTATTCCTAATGCTATAGATACCGGAGCCGCCACAACTCCCATTTTTGAGTTTTTCATGTATGTTCCCTTCAAGCTTTCCCGGTGCTCCCATGCCCGCCCCGGTCTGCATTGTCAAGGTGCGGCACCTCGTCAAAAACAATCTTCGGCTGGTTTTCCATAATACGGAACTGGCAGATGCGGTCGTTCACATGGATTTCCGTATCCCTAACCGCGTAAACGGGCATAAACCACTGATCGTTATCCCCGCAGTAAGAGGCGTCAATCACACCCTGATGGTTGGTCTGGATGATGCCAAAATTTTTAAAAGTCGAGCTTCTCGGCACCACATGCGCCTCATACCCCGCCGGCAGTTCCATTGCCACCCCCAGCGGAATCAGTCTGAACTCTCCCTTTTTTAAGACCACATCCTCCGCGGCGCGCAGGTCTATCCAGTCGGACTTGCCGTCTATGTAAGCCAGTTTATCAATTTGATCCGTAAAATATTTGATTTTAATGTGTTCCATTTACACTAACTCCCATAATTTCCGCAGTAAAGCACAGGATTGGAAGGGTCTGTCTGCTGTAAGCTATTCTGCACGTCGATGACCCTCTGGTTGCTGCTCCCCTTCCAGAGAAGTTTCACATCCTTCAAATCCTTCTTAAATTCCCCGTCCACAAGCACATCCACATACTTCATCATCGGATAATGCAAAACGTCCTCCCATCGGTCCCCCGTGTAAAGCCAGATGGTTTTGTCCGGATATTTGTCCCTAATCTCCTCCATCAGACTTCTCACACCGAGACGGTTCGCCGAATGAAGCGGATCGCCGCCGGAAAAGGTAATGCCGCTGATGTAAGACTTTTCAAGCTGCGAAAAAATTTCCCGCTTCGCCGCCTCGTCAAAGGGAAGCCCCCCATCCGGATCCCACGTCAGAGGATTCTGGCACTCTTTGCAACAGTGGGTGCAGCCCGCAACCCAGAGCACCACCCGCAGACCGTCCCCGTTTAGCATATCGTCCTTGGTTATATTATGGTATCTCATCACATACTTTTCCTCTCCGCGATCTCCGCCATTTTCGCCTCACTTAAGCGGGTGTCGCCGTGGACGCGAGAATAAGCGAGATACCCGTTCATGCGGTCGATTTTGGTCAGATTGCGGCTGCCGCATACGGGACAGACGTCCATTTCAAGTTCCTGATGCCCACAGTCGTCACAGTATGCCAGAGAGAGGTTTACTCCCTCGTAGAATCCCATATCCATCGCCCTGCGGATCAGCGTCTTGATCGCCCCGATGTTGTAGTCGATCGGATATTTCACGTACTGGATCTTGCCGCCGTTCGCCATCTCCCAGAAGCGGTACTCCAGATCCTGCTTCTCTATGGGCGTGATGTCCTCCGTCACATGACAGTGGAAGCTGTTGGACACATACTCCCTGTCAGACACGCCTTCCACAATGCCGTACTTGGCACGGAACTGTTTCACCTGCAGACCGCAGAGATTCTCAGCCGGCGTTCCGTAGATGGCATAAAGGTGCCCATCCGCTTCCTTGTATTCCTCAATCTTATGGTTGATGTGCTCCAGCACTTCCAACGCGAAAGCGCCGTCCTCCACCAACGATTTTCCGTTGTATAACTCCTGCAGCTCGTTAAACGCCGTAATGCCGAAACTCGCCGTGGCGGATTTTAAAACCGGCTTAATCTTATCGTGAAGCTGCAGATGCCCTCCGAGGAAACCGCCCTCACAGTAGGCGAGCGGGTTCGTGGACGCGCGCATCTCCCCCAGATACGCGTAAGTCCTGATGTGAAGCTGTCTGATCAGATTCAGGTAATAGTCGAGCACGTCATAAAAGTCCTTGCCCTCCTGTCTGGATTTCGCCAGAATCATGGGCAGATGCAGGGAGACCGCCCCCACGTTGAACCTTCCCACAAACACAGGCACATCCTTATCGTCAGCCGGATGCATACCGCCCCGCTCGTACCACGGGGACAGGAACGCGCGGCAGCCCATGGGGGAAATCACCTTGCCGTACTGCTTGTACATGCTGGCGATATAGCCCTTTCCTGTTAGGCTCAGCCAGTCGGGATACATGGTCTTAGCGGAGCACTTGACGCCCGCCTCAAACACGTCCTCCAGCTCCTTGCCGGGACCGTGTAAATTCTCATCATACAAAAATACGATCTTCGGGAAAAGCACAGGCTTTTTGCACGCCTTCTTGCCCTGCCCCTTCCTGCGCACGTTGAGCATCTGGATCGTCGCAAGACGCGCAAAACGCCCCGTGCCGATTCCTGCCGTCACCGTGATAAACGGATAATCGCCGCGGCTGCTCGCCACCGTATTAAACTTATATTCCCAGCCTTGAAAACCCTGTTCAAACTCCTTCGTCACATCCGCAAGGGCTTCCGCCTCCGCCGTCTCCTTGTCGATTCCCAGTTTTTTATATTTCGCTATATTTCTCTTGTAGGATTTCTCCGCGTAGGGCTCTAAGATCTTATCCACCTCGGGCACCGTAAAACCGCCGTACTGCTGGCTCGCCGCGCTCAGAACGATATCTCCTATGACATCGAAAGCTACGTCCAGTGTCTTTGGCTCATTGTACCAGATATTTCCCATCTCAAAACCGCCGGAAAGCACCTCAGCCACATTGAAGAGACAACAATTCATGGTATCTCTTCTCGCCGACATGTCATGGACATAGATATAGCCGTCCCGGCACGCCTGAATCTCCTCCGTGGTCATAAAAAATTTCTGGTAAAGTTCTTTGTTAAACTGATTGAAAATCAGGCTGCGCTTCGTGGAGACAAGGGCGCTGTCCGTATTAGCGTTCTCCTTGTCGCCGATGTACATGATGGACTGGCTCTTCTTGTAGACGTCGTCCATCATGCGCACAAAATCCTGCTTGTAATTGCGGTAATCCCGATAGCTCTTCGCAACAATCGGTTTTACGTCCTCCAGCGCACTCTCCACAATATTGTGCATAATCTGAATAGGGATCTTTTCCTCATCCAGCTCATTCACCTTTTCAACTACCGTCTGGCAGATATGACGCTTTTCCTCTTCCGTAAACTTAGTGAGGGCGCGGTATGCGCTTTTCCCCACTGCATCAATGACCTTCTGAACATTGAACGCCTCCAGACTGCCATCCTTTTTGATCACCTTCACACCCTTATCCGGCTGGTACTGAAGCCCGTAATTCTCCCCATCCGAATGACCTGACTCAAATTTACTACTCATACGCCCCTCCGTATCTTCATCCCACCGCAATTTCGCGGTATTTCCCACAAAATATAGTGCCAGTTAACATAATAACACAATATATTGCGGTTTAGGATTAGTATACGGTAATAAACATGTTATGTCAATGAAAACACCCCGGAAAAAATACCAAAAAGGGATATATCTTTTTGGTACATATCCCAATTGCCATTTAATCTGCGGGCTTTTGCGCGTACCCGGCAAGCGTTTTCTGCAGGTGGAGCCGGTAAGCGTCCGCCACTGACTCCGGCGCCAGAATCCGCGCCCCCTCGCCAAGCCCCGTAAGCCATCCGAAAAACTGACCGCTGACCGCCACCTGCACCCGGACGGAAAAATACTTATCGTCCCGGATGCGGACAGCCGCGTCCCTGCCGAAACGGTCCATCACTACGCCGATCAGACCATTCTCGAACAGCAGGGTGACAACTTCCTCCCTGCCGCCGAACATACCGAAGGTTTTGTTGGCGTAATCTGCAATGTCAAAACGCTCAAAGAGCGCCGCGCCCTCGCGTTTTTTGTCAAGCACCTCTATCTTCGCCATCTTGTCCACACGGAAATGCTTGATCTTATCCTCCTCGCTGTCATGGGCAATCAGATAATAATACTCGTCCTTGCAGGTGAGCGCCCAGGGGCTTGCCTGATACGGCTTCCCGTCCCGGCGCGGCACAAGTTCCCGCTTCAGATTCCACTCCAGATACTGAAAGGAAATCTGTCTGTTTCCCTGAATCGCCCTGTGGATATCGTCCACCACATAGTAGATGCTCTCGTTTGCCGTCTTAATGCGGTTCGCCACGTAGACCTGCCTTTGCAGCTGTCCCGCCTCCGCTTTTGAGGCGAGCTTCTCGATCTTGGAAATCAGTTCTCTGGATTTATTGACTGTCAGAAACCGGGACGCCTGCACCGTCTCCACCAGAAGTTTCAGCTCCGCCAGCTCAAATTCCCGCCCGGCAAGATAATAGCCGCCCCCCGTCTTCGCCTTGACCAGCACGATATCATACCCGAAGTCAATCAGCTGGGCGATGTCGTCGTAAATGCTTTTGCGCTCCGCCTTCACATCGTAAGCCGCCAGCGCGTCGATCAGCGCCTGTGCGCTCATACAGTGCTCCTCGTCGGACTGCTCTGTCAATATTTTTATAAGATACAATAATTTCTGTTTCTGCTTTGCCGATTTTGCCATTGTTTCAACCCCTTGATTCACTGTGCGGAGAATGCCGCTTTTCAGGCATTCTCCTGAGTGAAAGTGATTTGCAAAGCAAATCTAGAACTTCTTAGCAAGACAGCCTCTGCTGTCGAGCTTTAGAAGTTCTTTTCACTCTGTTCCAGTATTGCCAGCAGCTCTTCCAGCCGGCGGATCTCGTAATCCGTCCGCACTTCCACATCCTTCGCCCTGCCCGTCGGGTTGAACCAGCAGGAAGCCACGCCGGCATTCCGGGCGCCCCTCATATCGCTTGTCAGGGAATCCCCCACCAGAATGCACTCTTCCCGTGTCACACCGGGCAGCGCCGCAAAACAGGCGTCAAAATATTCTTTTCTCGGCTTTGGATATCCCATCAGTTCTGAGACAAACACCCCGTCCATGATCCTGTCAAGCCCGGACCGCTTCATTTTGCTTGCCTGTGTTGTATTGACTCCATTGGTCACCACATACTGCCGGTATCCTTTCTCCTTTAACAGCACGACCAGTTCTTTCGCGCCATCCATATAGAAGAAAACGTTTCCCAGTTCCCTCTGGTAGTCCGCATTGATCTGCTCCGGCGCCACATGGGTGATCCCAAGCTCTTCAAACAGCGTGCAAAAACGCCCCACCGTCACCTGCTCCTTGGTCATCTCTCCCGATTCCAGACGGAGCCAGTAGCTTCTGTTTATGGCGTCATAGCGCGCCGTAATCTCCTCGTCGATCGGCAGTCCGTACTGGGCAAACACCGCCTGCAGCGCATGTTCCATGGAAAGATCAAAGTTGAGAAGCGTCTGGTCCAGATCCCAAAGAATGGTTGTATATTTTGCCATTTCTGCCTCCATAATAAGAAGAAAGGGCGTTCCCTCAAGGACACCCTTCCGTTTTCTTCTTACCTGCCTAAACCCGTCAAAAACGCTATGCCGTTGTACTTCCGTCCGCACGATCCGCCGGCGTCTCCAGAGCCGCCTTCGCGTCCTTGCTCTTTCTCCACTTCACGCCGATCACGCACGCAACAATCACCAGCGCAACAATCAGTACAAACAGAAGCAGATACGATAAAAACGAGTTAACAAATAGAATTAAGTTTGTCATCTTTCCACATCCTTTTCTTTCCGAATTGCTTCGCTTCCGACGAAAGAACCCGTCCGAAACCGCTTTCTCCAATTACACTTACCGTTATGATACCACCAATCAGAAGGTATCGTCAAGCAGTTCCGTTCCATCCGCCGCCGTGGTGGCAAGCTTGTCGCACCGCTCGTTCTCCGGGTGCCCGTCGTGCCCCTTTACCCACTGGAATGTGACCCGGTGCGGCTCCATGGCGCGCAACAGGCGTTCCCACAAGTCTATATTTTTGACAGGCTTGTTTCCCGCCGTCTTCCAGCCCTTTTTCTGCCATCCCTCAATCCAGTGCTGGTTAAAGGCATCCGTCACATATTTGGAGTCTGAAATAAGGAGCACTTCGCACGGTTTTGTGAGCGCTTCCAGACCCACGATCACCGCCATCAGCTCCATCCTGTTGTTGGTCGTCTTTTTGTACCCGGCGGAATACTCCCGCTCGTGCAATGTCCCCTTGCTGTCAATATATTGCAGTACCGCGCCGTAGCCGCCCGGTCCCTCCGGGTTCCCGCGCGCCGCGCCGTCTGTGTAAATCGTTACTTTCATGCAAAACTCTCTCCGTTCTTCTTCATCCGCCTCGTCACGCGCACCATTCACTGTCTACCGAATGACAGCGCGCAAATGTCACCGCCATTTTCCCTCGCTCAAAAACCGCTCCGCCATCGTCTCCGCCGCCGCGGTAATGTGCTCGTCATACTTTAGCATCCGCAGAAGCGCGATGGCGTTTCTGGTGGACGCCGGACCTTTCATCAACTGATAGGGAAAATAAATATCGTTCTCCTCGATCCGCTCCTCAAAGTGATAATTTTCATATTCCCGTTCCAGAAGTTTCGTCAGCTCCACGTCATGGGTCGCCGCAAAACAGAGCGCATGACCCGCCGCCAGCTTTTTCATAATCTGCGTGGAAGCCGCAATCCGCTCCACCGTGTTGGTCCCTCTGAGCACTTCGTCCACAAAACAGAGCACCGGGCGTCCTTCTTTTTGACTAACTTGGTCAAGTATCCGTTTGATGGATTTGATCTCCACCATATAGTAGCTGTTGCCGCCCGCCAGATCGTCCCGCAGGGACATGGAAGAATAAATGCGGTAAAAAGGCGCTTCAAAACTTGCCGCCGCACAGGTGTGCACCGTCTGCGCAAGTAGCACATTCACCGCCACCGCCCGCAGGAAAGTGGACTTACCCGAAGCGTTTGACCCGGTCAGCAATACCCCTCTTTTCACTTCCAGATCGTTCGGCACCGCCTCCCGAAGCAGCGGATGGTACAGCCCCCCGGCGCGCAGGGAAAGCCCTCTCCCCGCTTCCTCATAAAGCGCCGGCACACAAAAGCCCTGCTCCAGACTTTTCCGAAATGAGCCGACCGCCACCGCGCATTCCAGCTCACCCGTCACAGTGATCAGCCTGTCCACCTCGTCCATGTTCTTCTGCAAGTCATGCAGCGCTTTGTTAAAGCGGATCAGATCCATGTAGAAAAGCATCCGCAGATAGTCAGACAACACCTCCAAGGGATTGCTGCTCCCCTGTTTCGCGCCGGAAACCAGATAAGAACTTTTCATAAAGCCACGCAGACTTTTACACGCCTCCCTGACCGCCGAAAGCTCCTCTTCTATTCCGCTGATTTCCGCCTTTCCCAGTTCCTCCCCGCCTTTTAAGAGCCTTCTCACATAGGCGAAACTGGTGATGTACGGCTCGATCTGCCTAAATTCCTTAAAGTAATCGATCAAATTATGGCACAGAACCCCGAAGAGGCAGACCAGCCCCACCGGCAGGGAGACAAACATACCGCCTATGCTGAGCAAAACGAGAATATCCCAGAAAAAATATCTGTCGCTCTTTCGCTCCCCGAGCAGGTCCAGATGGTCCAGATACTCGTAGATGGAGTGCCGTCCCGTCCGCCCGAGCATGAAAAAAATCCGCTGCAGCCTGTGCCGCTCCTCCTCCCGCCCCATAAAAAGCGCAATCCGCCGTTCCATCTTTTCAAGATCGTCCGCATCCGCCGCGGGCGTCCTCAGCCTGTAATACAGATACTCATCGCCCGCCGCCGAAAGACAGGTGTTCATCCGCTGATACACCGCATCCATATACAGATCGTTCCATGTGATATCGTCGATCTGGTCCGCCGTCCTGTGCTTTTCATAGTACATGCTGATATGGGAAAGTTCCTCCGCCCCGTAACTTCGTTCGGGCGGCGTGCCGTAACCCGCATAAATCTCCCGCAGCCTTCTCTCCAGAAACCTTCTGCTGTCCACGTACTCCTTTGTCATCACAAGCACGATGGCAAGCAGAATCAGGCATATAAAAATAAAAGCGTCCATTTAGCCTCCATGGGTCAGGTGATGACCCCAAAAACAAAGTTAAAAGCTTTTCTTTCAACCTTTATCTGAGACTGTCTATGATCTCATTCGCCTTTCCGTAAATCTCTTCTACATCTATATCTTTCGCAAACTGCCCGTTCTCATACAAAATCCGCCCGCGGACCATTGTCATTTTCACATTCTGCTTGCTGCCGCTGTATACCAGATTTTTCGCAATATTGTTGAGAGGCTGCATATTTGGCTGGTGTAAATCAATCAGAATCACATCCGCCTGCTTCCCAGCCGCCAGCACGTCCGTGTCCGATAGGTTCATAGCCTTTGCGCCGTTCACCGTCGCCATCTTCAATACTTCCAGCGCGTCCACAGCCGCCGCGTCCTGCTCCCTCAGCTTGGCAAGCCCCGTGACCAGAAACATTTCCCGGAACATATCAAGACAGTTGTTGCTTGCAGGGCCATCCGTGCCGACCGCCACATTGATGCCGCGCTTCAGATACGCGGAAATCGGCGCGATGCCGCTGGCAAGCTTCGTATTGGAGCCGGGGTTTGTGACAACGCTCAACCCCCGTTCCGCGAAGATATCCATATCCTCCTCATCCATCCAGACACAGTGGTAACCGCCCCCGCCGTAATCAAACATGCCGAGGGAATTGAGAAGTTTTACCGGGGACATGCCGTAGCGCTCCCTGCAGCCCTCCACCTCCGCCTTTGTCTCGGAAAGATGCGTAAATACCGGCGCCTTGTACTTGTGCGCCATTGCCGCCACCTGTTCCAGAAGCGCCTTGGAGCAGGTATACTCCGCATGAAAACCGATAAAGTAGGAGTGCAGGGGATCAAAATTGTTTAAAGAATGATATCTTTCCTCCATCTTTGCAAGAGACTCTTCAAACCCCTCCTGTCCGCTGGCGCCGCTGACCTGCACACAGCGCATCCCCATCTCCACACAGGCTCTCGCCGTATCCTCCGGTGACAGGTACATATCGAAAATGGAAGTGATGCCGCTGGTCAGATACTCCAGTACCGCCAGCTTTGTGAGATGATAAATCATCTCCCCGTCAAGCTTATCCTCCATCGGGAATACCTGCTGAAACAGCCAGTCCTGCAGCGGCAGATCGTCCGCGTAAGAGCGCAGAAACGTCATGGCGGAATGGGTGTGGGCATCCTTGAAGCCCGGCATCAGAAGGTTCCCGCCGCAGTCGATCTCCCTGTCCCAGAGAACGCTCTCTATGGAAAGCGACTGACAGACTGCCGCCGCGTCGCCGCCTTTCCCCACATACAGAATTTTGTCATCCTGTACCCAGAGTTCCCCCTCGAAGATATCCGTGGTTTCCATAGTCAGTATTTTCGCGTTGTGAAATCTGTAGTTCATAGGCTATCTGTCATCCTCCTTTTCATCCGCCGTCCTGTCTGTTCCGCATTATATTGTAACTACTCAGCCTTCACATGTTTTTACAGATGAACAGTTACATTTGATTACCAGTTCTTCTATCAGACGATTGACTTTTTCCGGCGCATCCGTATTGGAATTATGCCCGGCATTTTTGATCCATTCCAGTCTGATGCCGGTATGCTTATGCCACGCCTTGTTATATCTGATGCAGGAACCGGCGTGATCCTTTTCTCCGCACACCAGAAGAGCCGGGCAGGGAATGCGGTAAGGAAGATCTTTTTCCATCGCCTCCGCCAATATGCGGAAACCATGCCCCGCCAGCTTCGCGTATCGCGCCTTCTGTCCCTCATAGCTCTTCATGGTATCGTACATCAGCTTCCTTCCGTATGCCGAGACGGCGATCCCCTTCGTCCCCGACTGTAACAGCCATTTCCACGGATAATAGCGGTAAACAGGCTCCATCCTTTTAAGCAGCCATATCTCCGCCGCCGTCACATAACTTCTCTGCAGAGGCGCCGAATCGATTGAGACAAAACCCTTTATTTTTTCGGGAAATAACTGCGCGTATGCCTGCCCCACATAGCCTCCCATCGACTGCCCTATGATGACAGGGTGCGCCATCCCCTCAGCAGACAAAATCTCATCCAGCCACGCCGCTTTGTCAAACAGATCAAACGTAAAATCAAAAGGAAAGGAAGATGCGTGCCCGGGCGCGTCCCAGACAAACACACTGTACTTTCCTTTAAAATATGCCATTTGCTTATCAAACAGGCGGTGGTCTGCGGTCAGTCCCGGCAGGAAAACCAGCGTCACTTCCGAGTCCTTCTTTTTACTGATCCAATAGTGAATGACGCCGCAGCGGGTACGATATTCTCTTTGCAGTAACATGGATATGTCTCCTACTCTCTTTCGCAGTGCCGCTCGAAAAACCTACGGTTTTCCTCGCTCGCGGGCTTCACCCTATCAAAGCTGCCACAGCCAAATCCGCCTGCAAGCCGTCGGTTTGTCTCTGTCACCTTTGGCACTGCTCATTGCCATCACGCAGGTTTTCCGGCCCAAACCCCTCCGGCAAAAGCTCCGCCAGCGTCATCACGCGGTAGTCCTCCTCCGACTTCGCCACGATAATCTGAAACTGCGACGGCTCGCAGAACTCCCGCATCACCTGTCTGCACACCCCACAGGGATAGGCGTACTGTGTCAGCTCCTCCCCCTCGGGGCTTCCCACAATGGCGATCGCCGCAAACTCCCGCACCCCTTCACTGACCGCCTTAAAAAACGCCGTCCGCTCGGCACAGTTGCTCGGTCCGTAAGCCGCATTCTCGATATTGCATCCTGTGACAGTCTGCCCGTCCGCGGTAAGCAAAGCCGCCCCTACCTGATAATGGGAATAAGGCGAGTAGGATTTCCTTCTCGCCTCTACCGCCGCCTTAATCAATTCGCGTATATTGTCTTTTGCCAATTTTTTTCTCTTTTTCATGCTGACACCCATGATTCCGCTCTGTAAAATCTCAAATTAACTATTCCTTTTTGGCACGCGAATCGTACCCTATTCCAAAACTTTAGATGAACGCCTTAAACTTCGTGATGGACTCCACCAGCAATTTCTCGAACTTGGGCGCCACCGCGTTCGCCGCCTCCTGCACTTCCTCGTGGGTCAAAGGCGCGCTGTTCATGCCCGCAGCCAGATTGCTGACACAGGAGACGCCGCAGATCTTCATGCCCATATGGTTCGCCGCAATCGCCTCCACAACAGTGCTCATGCCAACCGCACTTGCTCCCATCTTGTGAAGCATCTGTATCTCGGCGGGCGACTCAAAGGAAGGTCCCGTAAGCTGCGCGTACACGCCCTCAAACAGTTCAATGTCATTCTCCTTGGCTGTCTCTTTAATAATCCCCTGCAGATCCTCATCGTAGACATGGGACATATCCGGGAACCGGGTGCCCAGCTCCTCAATATTCGGTCCGATCAGCGGATTCGGTGCAAACAGGGAAATATGATCCTGAATCAGCATCAGACTGCCCGCATGGAACGCCGGATTGATCCCGCCGGAAGCGTTCGTCAAAAAGAGCACCTTTGCGCCCATCATCTTCATCAGGCGGGCAGGCAATACCACATCCGTGATGGGATATCCCTCGTAATAGTGCACCCGTCCCTGCATCAACACAACGGGCACTTCATTGATATAGCCGAAAATAAACTTCCCGGCATGTCCCGGCACGGTGGATACGGGGAACCCTTCGATTTCATTGTAGGGAAGTTCCGCTTTCACATCTACAACCTTCGCAAAGTTGCCGAGGCCGGAACCGAGAACTACCGCCACTTTCGGCTCGAAATCAATCTTCTCTTTGTAACACGCAAAGCATTTTTCAAGTTTTTCGTATACTGGATTCATATGATTACCGCCTTTCTATTGATGTCCTAATTATATCATCCCTGCATTTTCTCCGCAATCAATATATCCATACAATGCTGATGCGGCATGCCGCCGCTGTTGCAGTCAAAGATTATTTCTTCATTTACATGAAACAGCCAGTCGTGATACAGCTCCTGCAGTTCCCCGGAGTGCCAGTTTCCCCGCTCAATCTCCGCAGGCTCCCGGTCCGGCGCCGGCGCAATAAAAGGCTTATCTACAAAGACATTGACCGCATGCATCCCTCCGGCACAAGTGTGCTCTTTCATACAGGAAATCACTTCTCTCCTCAATTCCTGTGGGACATAGTGGATCACCCCGCTGGAAAAAACAATGTCAAAGGAAGTCTCCGGCCTGTAATCCAGCACATCCGCCTTAAAAAAATCAACCTGTACACCGTGATGCTCTGCCAGACTGCGCGCTTTCTCCAATCCGCTCTCCGCCGCGTCAAAAGCAGTGACAAGATACCCGTTTTTTGCCAGAAAAACAGCATCCTTCCCCTCCCCGCAGCCGATCTCCAAAACCCGGTAAGGCTTCACGGGAGGCCTGCGTTTCATAATCTCGTAGCACAGCGCATTCGGGTTCAGCCCCCAGTAGTAATCCTCTCCCTCATACCTCCGTTCATAGTCCGTCACGGACGCAGCGCTGTATCCGAGAAGTGAGTCTGTGGTAGTTCCTAAAATATGTGCAAGCTGCGGCAGAAGGCTGATATCCGGGGACGCCGTACCATTCTCCCACTTGGAAACAGCCTGAAAAGACACATGTAAATAATCGGCAATCTTTTGCTGTGTGTATCCCAGCTGCTTTCTCTTTTTCATAATAACCGTTCCCAGCGTGTCACTCAAACCCATTTCCTCCTATCAGTAAAGCATCTGTTTTTCCCATCATAACAGCAGACTGTTTCTCTCACCATAACGTATCTGTTGAAAATCAGATATCTGCTCAACCAAATGGCGAAAAAAGAGCATATAGATTTTTCGTTTCTATATGCTCCAGCGCTGTTAACGTTTTCCATATCTCATCGGCTCCGCCACCGTCCTGTTAAAGAACGCAATCAGAGGGCCCATAAAGAACGCCGTCACCACCGTGCCGATTCCCACAGTCGCCCCGAAAACAAAACCCACAATCGTACAGAATAAATCCGAAGATATCCGGCAGAACTGAAATTTCCACTTTTTCTTTTCCGAGAGAATCAGAGACACGGCATCGTATGTAGACACGCCCATATCCGCCGTGAAATAGAGGGCTGAGGAAAAGCACATGATCACAATGCCGAGGATTAAAAACACGAACCGCACAACAAAAGACGGTTCCGGAATCAATTTTTCAAAAAGCAGGGAGGAGTATTCCACCACATAGCCCAGCAGAAAAATGTTGATCACCGTGCCAAGCCCGATCTTCTTTTTGTCCGCCAGAAAAATCACGATCAGCATCAGCAGATTGATCGCCGCGTACACCGTGCCGAAGCCCGGCGCCCCCTCCGGCAGAATATGGAAAATCCCATGCACAAAAACCTGAAACGGGTCAAGGCCCAGCGCCGAGAAATTGAACATCCCGACGCTGAACCCACAGATCAGCACCCCGCATATCGTCATCCAGATTCTTCTGGTACGTTCCTGCATTCCTACTCCTTTCCCACGAAGCATCTCTTCCGCCTCTATAACATCCCTGTCAGGTCGTCAGTGTCCGAGCAGTCCCTTGTTCTCCAGAAACTCCCTCGCCACGTCCTTGTCCTCCCTGCCGTTCACTTCCACCTCATAATTCATCTGCTGCATTTCGGTCTCGGTAATCAGCCCGTTCATTTTCTCCAGAATCCCCCGCAGCTCCGGGTACTTTTCCAGCGCATCCTTTCTCACGACCGTTCCGGCATCATAGGTTTCAAAGAAAACCCGGTCGTCCGCAAGCAGCACCAGATTGTTGGCGGCAAGCTGCGCATCCGTTGTGAAAGCGTTGATGACATCCACCTCTTCGTTTTTTAACGCCTCATATTTCAATGCAATCTCCATCTGCACGGTATCCTTAAACTGCATACCGTACGCTTCACAGAGCCGTGGATACCCGGTTTCCAGCTCAATGTAATCCGGATTGCCGCCAAACACCAGCTCCCCGGAAGCCGCCGCCAGCTCCGAATAGGTGGAAAGCCCGTACTGCTCTGCCGTATCCTGTCTGACCGCCAGCCCGTAAGTGTTGGAAAAACCGTACAGCCCCGTCCACGTCAGACCAAGGGCATCATACTCAGCCAACAGTTCCTCATAGAGTTTATCGTCGTCTTTCTCCATCTCCTCTTTCTTCAGCACGTTCAGCCACGCCGACCGGGTGTACTCTGGGTACAGGTCGAACTCACCCTTCAAAAGCGCGGGATGGATGTTTGTGGTGCCGCCTCCCACGCCTTTTGTGATCTCCACTTCATAATCCGTCCCGTCCTCAATTAGCTGCGCCAGCATCTCCGTCAGAATATACTGCTCCGTCATGGGCTTTGACGCAATTTTTATTGTCTCCTTTTCCCCGCAGGCACCAAGCCCGCAGACCATACCCGCCAGTGCCAGCACCGCAATTCCCTTTTTGATTCGATTTGTATTTTTCATGTTCTCCTCCATTCCGCGGCTACCTTATGTGCCGCAAAGCAGCTGCTTTACAAACGCATCCCTCGGTTTCTCCAAAAGTTCCTCTCTGCAGCCCTCCTGCCAGATCATACCGTCTTTCATAATCAGAATGCGGCTGCCCAGCTTGAACGCCTCCTCTATATCATGGGTAATAAACACAATCGTTATGCCTGTTTTTTCCTGCAGGTCGGAAAGTTCCCCCTGCAATGTGCGTCTCGTGATTTCGTCCACCGCCCCGAAAGGCTCGTCCATCAGCAGGATATCCGGGGACGCCGCCATCGCCCTGGCGATGCCCACCCGCTGTTTCTGCCCGCCGGAAAGCTGTCTGGGAAACCGCCCCGCCAGTTCTTTTGGAAGATCAACCATCGCCAGCATTCTCTCCGCCATCGCACGCCGCTCCTCCTTCGACAGCTTTTTGTCGAGGCAGGGAACATAGCATATATTGTCCTGCACCGTCATGTGCGGAAACAGTTTGGCGCCCTGCACGGCATAGCCGATCCTTCTTCGCAGGTCGGTCAGGCTGCACGCCGACAGCCGCTCTCCTTCCACCAGCACCTCTCCCGCCGCAGGCAGAACCAGTCCGTTGATCAGCTTGAGGAGCGTCGTCTTCCCGCACCCCGACGGACCGATGATCACAAGAAACTCTCCCCGCTCCACGTCAAGAGATACCCGCCGCAGCACCTCGTGGCTGCCGTAGGCCGCCGACACATTCCGTATTTCAATCGCCCTGCTCAATGCCGTACCTCCTGTTCACCATCTTCTGTGCTCTCGCAAGCAGCCAGTCGCTTAGCAGCGCCAGAAGCGCAATCAGTACCGATCCCGCCGCCGTCAGCGTCATATTGTAAGTGGTGATGCCGCGGTAAATCGCCGCGCCGAGTCCGCCCGCCCCGATAAAGGAGGCAATGCCGCCCATGGCAATGATCATCACCACCATATTGCGGAAACCACTGATGATCACAGGAAGCGCCAGCGGGAAACGGATACGAAACATCATCTGTCTGCCATCCGATCCAAGACCTTCCGCCACCTCCAGAATGCCTGCGTCCACGTTCGTAAGTCCCGTGTAAGTATTCCTGACAATCGGGAGCAGACCGTAAACAGTCAGTGCAATGATAGCCGTCTTATTGCCGATGCCCGTAAAAGGAATTAGGAATCCCAAGAGGGAGATGGACGGGATGGTATAAATCACATTCACCACGCCCAGAACCGCACCCGCAAGTTTTTTATGTCCGCTGATAAAAACACCCAGCAGAATCCCCAGCACGCCCGCGCACACCACCGCTGTCAGGGAAATCCTGATATGCTCCAGCAGACAGGTCACAAAAAAGACCCGCCGCTCCCAAAGAATCTGTATGATCTGCATCATTACCACCCTGTCACCACAACCAACCCGCTTACCGCCGGAAAGTTTTCACATCAAACATGGACCGCAGACCGGAAACGAAACATCCCGGCGCGCGGCCCAAAAATTTCATCCATTTAGTAAGATATCACAGAAAAAGCAGATGCGCAATTAAAACTGTCAGATTATGATGCACACCATACCACCGTTGCAGTCATTGACGATCTTCTGCATGGTCTCCTGCAGTTTGATCTGGCTCTCCTCGTTGATCATGGAAAGTTTGCCTGTGATGCCGTCGTTGACAAGCTGTTCCACGGTCTTTCCGAAAATATTTGTCGCCCAGATGCCCTCCTCGCCGGTATCCGCATCGGAGATAAACTGGATCAGATCCCTCGCCTGTTCCTCCGTCCCCACAATGGGCGAAATCTCCGTCTCTATGCTCGCCTTGATCATGTGGATGCTGGGGCTTTCCGCCTTGATCTTCACACCGAATTTATTACCCTGCTTGATGAGTTCGGGCTTCTCTAACACGATCTCCTCGCGGTCTGGCATCACCACGCCGTAGCCCTTGTAGCGTACTGCCTCCAGCGCGTGCAGCACTTTCACATACTCCCGCTTCATCTTCGCCATCTCCCGCAGCGTGGCGAGAAGCTGGTACTCGCTCTCTATGGACTCTCCCACCAGATCGCTGAGCATCTCATAGTAGTAAGCGTCGTCCACATCCAGAACAATCCGCACGCTGCCGTCAGACATATCGATGCCGTCCAGTTTGCACTTTCTGATATACTCGCTCTCCACCGTAAAGCGGTCCGCCGTGATATCCCTGATATGGTTCAGATCACTCATCAGCGTTTTCAGCTGCGCGATGATGTCCTTCTTCATCTTATGGTCAAAGGGCAGCATTTCCACCCACTTCGGCATGTAAAACTCGATCATGGTGAGCGGGAACTCATAGAGGATGTTCTCCATAATGTGATTGATATCCTCTTTTTTCAGCTGCTCACAGTTGATGGGCATAACTGTCACCTGATACTTCTCACTGATCTCGTCGGCAAGGTTTCTGGTCTCCTCCGCATACGGCTTTTCCGAGTTCAGCAGCACAATATAGGGTTTCCCAAGCGCCTGCAGTTCTTTGATCGTCCGCTCCTCCGCCTCCAGAAAGCTCTCCCTCGGAAGTTCCCCGAAGGACCCGTCGCAGGTCACCACGATCCCGATGGTGGAATGGTCTCTGATGACCTTTCTGGTCCCGATCTCCGCCGCCTTCGTGAAGGGAATTTCCTCCATCGACCACGGCGTCTTGACCATGCGTTCCTCTTCCTTTTCCATGTGCCCCGCCGCGCCGTCCACCATGTAGCCCACGCAGTCGATCAGACGCACTTTCACGTCAATGTCCGCGCCCAGCTTTACATGCGCCGCTTCCTTGGGAATAAACTTCGGCTCCGTGGTGGTAATGGTTTTGCCGCCCGCGCTCTGGGGCATCTCATCCTGCGCCCTCTCCTTCTCGTTCTCATCCTCCATGTAGGGAAGCACCAGAAGATTCATAAACCGCTTGATAAAAGTAGATTTCCCCGTCCTGACCGGTCCCACTACGCCAAGGTAGATTTCTCCGCCCGTTCTGCGCTGTATATCTTTATACAGGTCATATGTATTATTCTGTAATATATCCATAAAAAATCCTCCTGCTTATACTGGTAAATGTATATGCAGAAGGATTCCTGTCTATGCGGTTTTATATAGAAGTTTCTTACGCTCTCACTGTTTTAGCTTATGGAAAATAATGCAGTTTGGCTGCTCCACCTTGATCTCCCTGCCGTTCATAACAAGAAGCCCGTTCTTTAAGTCCACATTAAAGAATGTCATGGTGTCCGACTCATGGTTCAGGGAAACAAGATGCCTGTTATCCGGGAACAGATTCGCGTCCTTGGGATAATCCCCGCTGATGGGCAGGCACAAAATCTTGGACAGCATTCCCGTCTTCTGATCGACCTTGTAGATCGTCGCGCTGTTATCCCCGGCATTGGAGCTTACCACATATTTAAAGTCCTCGGAAATATTGAGCGCGCTCGCCGCGGAACCGCCCGCGTGATAGTCATTCAGCGTGGAGATCGTCTGAATCTTTTCAAACTCCGGGATACCGTTTTTCTCCTCGTAAGTATAGACGTCGATGTAATTTTTCAGCTCGTGCACAATATAGAGAATATGTCCGTCCTGTGAAAATTTTAAATGCCGGGGCGCAGACTCCTGCTCGCTGTGAATCATGTCGATGGGCTTTAACTTTCCCCTCTCGTGATCCACCCGGTATACGTTCACATGGTCAAGCCCCAGATCTGCGGCGCATAAGTAGTGGTTATCCCTCGTCATCTTCACGCAGTTCACATGGGGTCTGAAATTGCGCTCCGCAATACTGCCAAGCCCTTTGTGATAGACCTCGTCCGTGATCTCCCCGATCCCGCCGTCCTCCCTCAGTCGGAGCACTGTGATCTTACCGTCGTGATAGCCCCCCACAAAGAGGAGTTTATCCTCGTAATCCGTGGACAGATAACAGCCTCTCATGCCGTTGATCGATCCCTGATTGATCACTTCCAGATCACCGCCGGGTAGAATCTTATATGCCTCCACCCCGAAGTCCGTGATGGAATAAAGATATTTTTCGTTGTGGGAAATGGTAATGTACGAAGAATTCGTGATCTCCACCTGATTCTTCTCCGTCATCCTGCCGTTTTGCATATCCACATCATAAATCTTGATGCCGTAGTTATCTTCCTTTGCCGTCGTGTAAGTAGACACATACGCCACATATTTATCCTGATTCATCCTGTTCCTCCATATTCGGGTACCTTCTTCTCTTCGTCCGGCACCCTTGTCTTAAGCAGAATTTTATCATAAATTCCAAGACTTGTTAATCCTTTTCTTTCGATTCTTCCCTTTTTTAAAAAACAGGTCTCACTTTTTATATTTCCCCATTGACATACACAGGCAATCTAGTATAATGGATTTCAATGTATGTTTAGTTTTAGTAAACTTTTAGTTTATTTTTACTGAATAATGTGATATGGGGGACATCATGGACAACACTTCCGCCCGGATGGATCTGGGCAATAAAATTAAAGAACTGCGGAACAAAAAGGGGCTGACGCAGGAAGAACTTGCGGACCGCTGCGAACTGTCAAAAGGCTTTATCAGCCAGCTGGAGAACGATCTGACTTCGCCCTCCATTGCCACGCTGATAGATATTTTACAGTGTCTCGGCACCAGTCTGAAAGACTTTTTTAACGACGCGGGGGACGAACAGATCGTCTTTGGCAAGAATGATTTCTTTGAGAAGATCGACACGGAACTGCACAACAAAATAGAATGGATCATCCCCAACGCCCAGAAAAATAAGATGGAACCGATCCGCGTCACGCTGGAAAAGGACGGCTCCACCTATCCCGACCTGCCCCATGAGGGCGAGGAATTTGGCTACGTGCTCTCCGGCTCCGTCACCATCATCGTCGGAAACCGCAGCATCAAGGCATCAAAGGGGGATGCCTTCTACTTCACGCCGGATTCGGAACACTACATAAAGGCAAACGGAAAGAGCGGCGCTGTCTTTTTATGGATCAGCACCCCGCCAAACTTTTAACAAATCGAGCAAAGCTCGATTGCGAGATCCGCTCCGCGGACTCGGAAATTGGTTTACATAAGAAAACAATTGGAGGGCTCACTCCCATGAACAAAGAACTAATTCAACTGATTGATATATCGAAATCCTTTGACGGACAGATGGTTCTGGACGAACTGAATTTAAACATACATGAGAACGAGTTTGTCACGCTGCTCGGCCCCAGCGGCTGCGGCAAAACGACGACGCTCCGTATTCTCGGCGGTTTCACCAGCCCCGACAAGGGAAGGGTTGTTTTTGACGGACGGGACATCACTCAGATTCCGCCAAACAAAAGACCTCTTAATACCGTTTTCCAGAAATACGCGCTCTTCACCCATATGACCATCGCGGAGAATATTGCTTTTGGTCTGAAGATAAAGAAGAAATCAAAGAGCTACATAGACGATAAAATCCGCTACGCGCTGAAACTGGTCAATCTGGACGGCTACGAAAACCGTATGCCCGACTCTTTGAGCGGCGGCCAGCAGCAGCGGATCGCCATCGCCCGCGCCATCGTCAACGAGCCGGAGGTGCTTCTTTTAGACGAACCGCTGGGCGCCCTCGACTTAAAACTGCGGCAGGAAATGCAGTACGAGCTGATCCGCATGAAAAATGAGCTTGGCATCACCTTCGTGTACGTCACCCACGATCAGGAGGAGGCGCTCACCATGTCCGACACCATCGTGGTGATGAATCAGGGCTATATCCAGCAGATCGGAAGCCCGGAGTCCATCTACAACGAGCCGGAAAACGCGTTCGTGGCGGATTTCATCGGGGACAGCAATATCATTCCCGCCACCATGATCGAGGATAAGCTGGTGAGCATCCTTGGCACCCGCTTTGCCTGCGTGGATACGGGCTTCGGAACCAACCGCCCTGTGGACGTGGTGATCCGCCCGGAGGACGTGATTCTGGTGGAGCCTGCGGAGGGGACGATTCAGGGTGTTGTAAGCCATCTGATCTTTAAGGGCGTCCACTATGAAATGGAGGTGCAGGCGTGCGGCTTTGAGTGGCTGGTACACTCCACCACCCTGTTCCCTGTCGGCAAAGAAGTGGGCATCCGGGTGGATCCTTTTAATATCCAGATTATGAACAAACCGGAATCTGAAGACGAGGAGGCGGTAATCATTGACATCTAAAAACAAATGGCTTTCCACACCATACATTGTCTGGTCCGTGGTATTTATCATCGTCCCCCTCGGCATGATCCTCTACTACGGGCTGACTGACACGACGGGCGCTTTTACCCTCGACAATATCACGGCGATTGCCTCTGCCGGACACGCAAAGGCGCTGCGGGTATCGCTTCTGCTCTCTCTCGTGAGCACGCTGGTCTGCTTTCTGCTCGCCTATCCGCTGGCAATGATTCTCGCAAGAGTGCAGGTAAAGCGGCACAACTTTATTATACTGATCTTTATCCTGCCCATGTGGATGAATTTTCTGCTGCGCACCCTTGCGTGGCAGACCCTGCTGGAGAAAAACGGGGTCATCAACCATGTGCTCTCCTTTTTGCATCTTCCGGCTTTAAAGATCATCAACACGCCCGCGGCAATCATTCTCGGCATGGTATACAATTTCCTGCCCTTTATGGTACTGCCCTTATATAACGCGCTGGCAAAGATTGATATCAATGTGATAAACGCTGCCCACGATCTGGGCGCAAACAACCTATATACCTTCGTCCGCATCATTCTGCCCCTCTCCATTCCGGGCATTATCAGCGGCATCACCATGGTATTTATTCCGGCGCTGACCACCTTTGTCATCAGCGCGCTGCTTGGCGGCGGAAAACTGCTCCTGATCGGCGACGTCATCGAGCAGGAATTTACCCGCACGTCCAACTGGCACCTTGGCAGCGGTCTGTCCATGGTACTGATGATATTTATTCTGATCAACATGGTTTTATCCGCTGTTTTTGATAAAGACGGGGAGGGCTCCATGCTATGAAAACCATTGCAAAGAGAATCTACATAGCGCTGATTATTCTTTTTCTGTACGCTCCCATCGGCATCCTTATGGTGCTCTCCTTTAACGAGAGCAAAACCCGTGCGAAATGGGGCGGCTTTACCTTTAAATGGTATATTGAACTTTTTCAGAATGAGGAAATTCTGCGTGCTTTGTTTAACACCCTGCTCATTGCGCTTGTCTCTTCCCTGATTGCCACGGTGATCGGAACGGTGGCATGTATCGCCATGACCGGCATGAAGCGCAGGGCGAAATCCATCCTTATGGGAATCACAAATATTCCCATGCTGAACGCGGATATTGTCACCGGCATTTCCCTGATGCTGCTCTATATCAGTCTGGGGATACGGTTTGGAATGGGAACGATCCTGCTGTCCCACATTACCTTTAACATCCCCTACGTGATCCTGAGCGTGATGCCGCGCATGAGACAGTTGAACGTAAGCACCTATGAGGCGGCGCTTGATCTGGGTTCCTCCCCCGTGTATGCTTTTTTCAAGGTGGTGTTTCCCGATCTGCTGCCGGGTATCCTCTCCGGATTTCTGATGGCGTTTACGATGTCCCTTGACGATTTCATCATCACCCACTTTACCAAAGGCGTCGGCGTGGACACGCTTTCCACAAAGATTTATACCGAGATCAAAAAGGGGATCAAACCCGAGATGTACGCGCTTTCCACACTGATCTTTGTGACGGTCCTCACGCTGCTTGTTTTGATTAATCTTTCACCGGCAGACAAAAAGAAGGCTGAATAGTTTCTATTATTATGGAGGCAGCTATGAAAAAGCACCGAACGACTCATATCAGACAAACCATCGCCATATTGCTACTGCTTACATCCACCGCACTGTGCGGCTGCGCCTCCGACAAGGGCGTAAACGGGCAGGTCATTGTCTACAACTGGGGCGAATACATCGATCCCGAAACCATCCGCATGTTTGAGGAAGAGAGCGGCATCAAGGTAATCTACGATGAATTTGAGACCAACGAGAGCATGTACCCCAAGGTGGAATCCGGGGCTGTGGCTTACGATATCGCCTGCCCTTCCGACTATATGATCAGCCGCATGATCCAGAACGGGATGCTGTCGGAAATCGACTACGATAAAATGCCCAACGCGAAAAAAAATATCGGTGCACAGTATTACGAGCAGTCCAGAGGCTTTGACCCGGAAAACAAGTACGCCATCCCCTACTGCTGGGGAACCGTCGGCATTCTCTACAATAAGACCATGGTGGAGGAACCGATCACCCGGTGGGCGCAGCTCTGGGATGAAAAGTACGCGGACAATATCCTGATGCAGGATTCGGTGCGTGACGCCTTCATGGTCGCCGAAAAGCTCAACGGTAATTCCATGAATACGCTGGATGCCGAAGAACTGGAGGCTGCAAAAAATCTTTTGATCAGACAGAAGCCTCTGGTGCAGGCGTACGTGGTGGATCAGGTGCGTGACAAGATGATCGGCGGGGAAGCCGCCATCGGCGTGATTTACTCCGGCGAGGCAATTTACACCCAGAAAGAAAATCCCGATCTGGTGTATGTGATCCCGGAAGAAGGGACGAATGTCTGGATTGATTCGTGGGTGATTCTGAAGAACGCGCCCAATAAGGAAAACGCGGAGAAATTTATCGACTTCATGTGCCGCGAAGATATCGCACTGATGAACTTTGAATATATCACCTACTCCACGCCGAACGTGGCGGCGAGGGAACTGATCGAGGAGGAGGATATCAGAAATTCCGAAATCGCCTTTCCCGACCTGTCACAGTATGACAATCTGGAAACCTACGTGTATCTCGGGGAAGACGGGGATTATCTCTACAACGAATTATGGAAAGAGGTGAAGGCGTACTAGCCTTCACCTCTCTATGATTCCGCCTCTGCTGCTGAGTTCTGGAAGTACTTCTCACACTTTTATAGCTTCTGAAACGCGCTGCTCATAGCCGCCGCCGTATCCTTATCACTCATAATAAAGAAAATCACATCTCCCCGGCTCTCAATCAGCATGGTCTCCGCGCTGACACAGACCCACTTATCCAGATTGGCGTTGTCCTTCAATGCCTGTTTCGCACTCTCCACGTCCGCCTCGTCCACACGCAGCAACACGCACTGGTAAGCCATGGACGACATCATCGGCATGGACACCACGCCCTCCGTGTAAGTAATCTGGTCTGTTCCCAGAATCGACACTTCCAGATCATCCGTCAGCTCTATGGTCTCGTAGCTGTCCAGATTATCCTTAAAATCCTGCACCAGATCCGCATTCGCATAGAGGGACGCCATCATATCCTGCAAAGATCCTTCCAGCTTTTCCGAACCCCCATTCTGCCCCCCGCAGGCGCTGCAAAAAAGCCCGGTAAGTATCATCAAAAGTCCTGTGACAAACATCGTTTTCTTTCTGCTCTTCATGCTTCGTTTCCTCTCTCTTTTTTCCTTCCTCTTTATTCGCCGGACCGCTGTCGCCGATCCTTTTTATTTTCCCACCTTCTGACAGGATTATCCGCCCATCCATCAGCTCCCCTTTTTGTCCGAGAGAAGGGGTTTGATCGTCTTATAAATCTTACTGGACTTCTTATTGTCCGCGCTCGGATATTTCTTCATCAGCGCATTCATAATACCCTGCTTTGTCTTATACTGCTGGACAATCTTTAAAACCACGTCCACGCTTACATCTTTCTCCTCGTTGAGAATATCCTGCAGCTTTTCAGACAATTTTTCCTGCAGTTCCTGCGTATCGTGGTCGTGGCTGCGCCCTGTGATGTCGGCGATCAGCGTCACCGAGACATTTCTGCTCTTCCAATAGCCGCTCAGGATCTCAAATCCTTTGTCTTTGCTTACAATATAGTATGCGTCAGCCGACTGGTTCGCAATCAGATAGCCGAGCTGTGTGGCAAGCTGGAAATCCAGTGCGTTTTTGCTCCCTACATCCACCTTGCAGAAATCAATTTCCGCCTTGGATTCCATAATCCGCCTGTGCTGGTCAAAGGTAATGCTGTCCGCATTCTTGCTGTAAAAAATGCACACCTTGTCCCCTTCCTCCAGCTTGTGTATGCCGTCCAGACCATCCTTTTTTACATTTTCAAAATCAACTAAATAATAACTCATCCTTTTCCTTTCCGTATCTTTTTATACCGGCGCCGCCTCACCCAGCTTTTCCTTGAAGAAACCAATGATCCGCTGCCAGAGCTCCCTCTGGAAAAATGGCATGTCCGCATGATCCGCCCCTTCCAGAACGAGGAGTTTTACATCCGCACCGGCAGCTTCCAGCTTGTCATGCAGAATCTCACCCTGCGCAAAGGGAACGGTGTGGTCGTTGTCCCCGTGTATGATGAGAAACGGCGGCGCATCCTTCGTCACATAGGAAACCGGGCAGATTTTCAATGCCTCTTCCTTATGCAGCGCCACGTTTTTTCCAAGCAGCAAAGATTCCATGGATGCTGCCGCCTCCACCGGCGAAGGGTAGGGAAACGCCGTCACATCCGTGGGCGGATACCATGGACACGCCGCCTGCACCTTGCTGGAATACTCAGTAAACGCACCGACGTCATAGGTTTTGTCATCCACCAGTGCAGCCATTGCCGCCAGATAGCCGCCAGCCGACTCTCCCATCACGCCGAACCGCTCCGTGTCAATATGATAGCGCTCGCGTAACGCCCGCAGATAACGGATGCCCGCCTTTACATCTGTAAGCTGGTCCGGGAAATTCGCCTCGTTGGACGTGCGGTATTCCACACTCGCCACCACGAAACCGCTTCTCGCAAGCTCTGACAGATACGCCAGATGGGCGGAGCGGTCCATACGCAGCCACGCGCCGCCGCAGATCCATACCACGCAGGGATAGTTCTTTGACGCATCCTCCGGGTAAATAATATCCATTTTCAAATCCCTTCTCGTATGCCCGAACCACGCGTCCACCTGCGCAAACGTCACCCCCGACACAACCGAGTACTGCGGCGCCGTCACTTCTATTTTCATTTTTTCTCTCATAACAGTGATTCCTTCTTTCTCTCTTTATTCATTTCACACGGAGAATGCCGTTTTTTAGGCATTCTCTCGAGTGAGAAGTAATTCTATGTATTGCTGTGAATCTTTTCCAGCGGCATCCAGTGCATCATAAGCCGCTCCAGCTTTGTCTGGTCGATGGGCTTCGCCAGAAAATCGTCAAAACCTGCCGCCAGATACTGCTCTTTCGCTCCCATAATCGCATTTGCCGTCAGCATGATTACCGGCGTTTCCCTGCAGAGATTATCTTCCATCTCCTTCATGTGCTCCATCGTTTCCATGCCGTCCATCTCCGGCATCATATGATCAAGGAAAATGATGTCGTAATGCTTTTGCCGGATATGATCGAGACACTCCCTGCCGCTTCCCACGTCCGTAATCTTTACCTGCGTCTGTTTCAAAAGACCACAGAACACTCTCCTGTTCACGCGGTTGTCATCAACGAGAAGGATCTCACCCTCCGGCGCCGTAAAGCTTGCGTGATAATTATGCTCCTTCGCCGCCCTTCTGGCACGCTCCTGAAAGCTGCCGATCGGCTCCGCGTTCACAACGCCCTGCCGGAGCGCGAAGAAGAATCGGGTGCCCTCGCCGTAAACGCTTTCCACATGCAGATCCGTATTCATCAGTCTGAGGAGCTGCATGGAAATATTCATACCCAGACCCGTCCCCTCAATATTGCGGTTTTTCTCTTCATCAATACGCTCAAACGCAGAAAACAGCTTCGGAATATCTTCCTGTCTGATGCCGATTCCCGTATCCCTCACCGTGAAATGCAGAATCACATCCTCGCCGTCACGCTCCCCTGTCACCTCAAAAGTGACGGTCCCCTTGCGGGTGTATTTCACCGCGTTCGCCAGCAGATTCACGAGCACCTGACGGATGCGGAGATCATCCCCATAAAGTTTCGACGGCAGCGACGGCTCCACCGACACGTCAAACCGCAGTCCGTTCTCCTGCGCACGCAGGGAAAATATGTTATACAGATCGTTGAGCATACTGTTAAATTCATACTCCGTCGGCACAATCTCCATCTTGCCCGACTCAATTTTTGAGAAGTCAAGAATATCATTGATAATGCCTAAAAGCGCATGTGCCGACGTCTTGATATCCATGGAATACTTTTTCACATCCTCCTCGGAGGATTCCCGCAGAACCATCTCGTTCATACCGATCACCGCGTTAATCGGCGTTCTGATTTCATGGGACATTCTGGCAAGGAACTCCGATTTGGCACGGTTCGCTTTCTCGGCGTTCGCCTTGAGAAGCCGCATCTGCTCGATCTGTTTCCTGCTCTGGGTCATATCCACAAACATAAGCGAGTAACCCGCAAGCATCTTGTTATTCCAGATTTTATTCGCATGAACCTCAAAGGTATGGTTACAGCTTATGTATTCAAAATAATTGTTGGCGGCAAAAATCTCTTTCAGGTTCTCCTTGCACACCTGCTCGCCTTTTCTGTAACGGGACAGCTCCTGAAACAGTTCCTTCGCCCTGTCATTTGCCTCCACAAAACCGCCGTCCGCATCCACGATCAGTACCGCCTCATCCATGGACTTGATGATATCCTCGTGTGCAGAGACCGTAATATCAAAGATATGGCAGAATACAATCACCACGCCAAACGCCATAATGCTCAGCGCCTCACAGGCGGGTACCGCGTCGTACCCTTCTATCCACTGGAACATATCGCACACAAAGCCCGGAATCGGAACAATACTGCAGATGCCCAGCGCAAACAGATTGATATTGATCTTCCCTTTTCCAATCCTCCTGTTTGTCTGATACGTCATAACAAAACAGCCTATCATATGGATAAACATATGTACCAGAAACACATAGTGGAGCGGTCCCTTCTCCAGAATCAAATGGGGAAAAAGCCCCTCCGTCACAAAGGAAACCCGCGAATAATATATGGGAGTGTATCTATATCCCCAGATACAGAGAAGAACCACCCCGTCCAGCCCCAGCATAAGCGCTTCCAGTTTTGCGGACAGGTTGTAGCCGCAGTATCTCGCCACGAACATAAACAGAAAGGTACTCATAAAGGCGCCGCCCATAAACTCCACACGCACGGCGATCATTGCCTCCCCGATATCTCGGGAAAGCAGTTCAAGCAGATAGCCCGCATTTTGGATGGCACCAAAAAAACCGAGGCAGAGCATCAGCTTGGAAAGCATATTTTCACGCTGTCTCGTCATAAGAATTACGAAGCAAAAACATCCCAGAACCATGAGGATCTGAAATCCCACTAAAAAACTGAACATACTAACCTCATCCTAAACCATTGAGTAGGAGAACTCCCAGTAAGGAGAATTTCTCCTACTCATGCCCGGTTCCGGCAATCAACTCCTACGCCATCGCGTTCGCCTGCTTATACTTGTAAAGCATCTCCGCATGGTTCTGCTCCTCAATCTGTATGTCGGCAAGCAGTTTTCTCAAGCCCGAATTATCACAGGAGAACACATTGGTATTGTACTCTCCCGATACCAGCTTCTCTGTCCCGATACAGTCTGTTGCCAGAAAGCAGTCGTGTTCCTTGTCCGCGGCGTTCGCGCCGTCCTTGTATGTGCCCTTCGGCGCATAATTTTTTCCCTGTGAATCATTGCAGTCGCAATCCGGCACATTGCCGTGCAGCGCCTGCCCGATAGACTGGTAATGCTTCTGCTCATCCTGCTGCAGCGTGCGGAACAGGCTCTGCAGCTCCGTGTCCTTCGCCTGCGCGGCATACTTCTCATACTTTGTGATGCAGGACTTCTCCTGTGTCTGCAGATCCCGCAGCGCGGTCGTTTCTTTCTCCGTCAATATCATGGTCAACACTCCTTTCTTTCGGACGTTGGAGCGGTATTCAGCCATACACGCTCTGTCGTCCTCTGAAACCAAGTATTGCCAATCTGCCGTAAATCCATTCATTGACATTATTGTATTTATTATACACGGTTCCCCCGAGGAACACAAGGAAATATCCCGCTTCTACAGACATCTTATCATTTTCGGAATCGCCATACCCATATTTTGGTCAATCTCCAGAACATAAGCCGGCTGATCCGCAATCTTTCCGTCCCCGTCATAATAGAGCAGTTCATAGGCATTCTGCCCGTCTTCGGGAGCTGCCAGTACCAGCCTGTGCTCCTTCTGCTCCCCATAAAAAGGAAAATCAATGGGAATTTCCCGTCTCTTTTTTGTTGCCTCCGCCTTTCTGTGACCGAATATCTCCTCAAATGTTTTCGCAGGGACCGCACGTTCCACTGACTCCAGAAAAGGTCCTGTCACATCCCGGTAACGTTTTTCGTCCACCTGAACCATGCCCAGCTCATCATACAGATCCACCCAATAGGCGGTATCCCACCAGACATCCTCATCTTCCTTATGGGGTTTATAATCAGCGTCCTCCATAAAGCAGACAACCCACTTGTCCTGCCTGTCCGCATCCACGGTATGATATCTCCAGATCATCTTGTTGGCAGACATGCCATTTCTGTAGTACAGCTGCCCCGGACCAAGCAGATGAAAATAGGGCACCCTCTCATAACCAAAAAAGTGCTCCACCACATCTTCATCCGGCAGATATTTCAGGATATGCAGACCGTCACCGACAATATCCATTACCAGTTCCGGCAGGCCATCCCCGTCAAAATCCATATAATAAAACTTCGCATTCTCTTTCAGGTTATCCAGAAATGTTTTGTCCTCCATCTCCAAATCCCCCTGATAGGCAAAGAACTCTTTCAGATAAACGTCTCCGTCTTCTGCCGTCCTGACTCTCTGCCCGCCGATTAACGCCCGATAATAGGCGTCCCTGTAAGCACGGTCCGTCGCGGAATCGCATTTTTCGGTATCAACAGCATACGCTTTCGCTGTAAAGTCAATCTGCATACACCTTTCGCAGACTGCCTCCGCCGGATCCTGCAATAATTCCGACAACGTACAGGTCCGTATACTGCCATCCGCATATTTTATGGTAAGCCCGCTCTTTTTCCATGCAATCTTTATATAGGGCGCATCGCTTTTAAAGAACAGTCGCTTCACAATTCTGGTTTCCTCATCCAGAACCCAGAGATGCCCCTCATAGCCCACAGTCTTCTCTTGATCCTCACTGTCATATAGTGTGTTCTGGGCGTAATACAAAGTATACGCCCTGTCCGTCTTTTCTGCATGAATGACTTTTTCCCAGACAAACTGATCCACATAAAATTGGTAAAATATATCGTCATTACCGCCAAAAGCCGCATATCTGTCAAAATAATAGGGAAACTGCGCCGTGTCATACGCGCAGTCCATCAGCACCCGTTCCCTGCCGCCACGGGAACCTACGATGCGCACCGACACCCCGTTTTCTGTCTTGGTTTTATGAAGTGTTTTTGTTTCTCCCTGCATTTCTGCAGCATATGCCGTGTCCGTCAGCATCACTAACACCACTATGCAGATGGCAGCGCGCAGACATCTCGAAAGAAAAGTTCCTTTACAAATTCCCACTGTTCCAATCCCCTCATGCGCAGACCAAAAAGGGAGCTTTTCAAGTCGTCATACCGTCTGAGAAGCTCCCTCTTAACACTATTTAAAATATTTGTTGATCATTCTGGCGTTTTCTGAACGCCCGGTATTTTCTTAGAACTTCCCTGCCTTAGCTGCCTCTTCGATCAGGACCGCTACAGCTACCGTCGCGCCTACCATCGGGTTGTTACCCATACCGATCAGACCCATCATCTCCACGTGAGCCGGAACGGAAGAGGAACCCGCGAACTGTGCATCGGAGTGCATACGGCCGAGCGTATCCGTGAAGCCGTAGGATGCGGGACCTGCCGCCATGTTATCGGGGTGCAGGGTACGACCCGTGCCGCCGCCGGACGCTACGGAGAAATACTTCTTGCCTGCCTCAGTTCTCTCCTTCTTATATGTACCTGCTACCGGATGCTGGAATCTGGTCGGATTGGTGGAGTTACCGGTGATGGACACGTCCACGTTCTCTTTCCACATGATTGCCACGCCCTCGGGCACGGAGTTTGCGCCGTAGCAGTTTACCTTAGCACGAAGACCCTCAGAGTAAGGGGTTCTGCTCACTTCCTTCACCTCGTTGGTGTAAGGATCGTACTCGGTCTCCACAAAGGTGAAGCCGTTGATTCTGGAAATGATCTTCGCAGCGTCTTTTCCAAGACCGTTCAGAATGACACGAAGGGGTTTCTGACGAACCTTGTTTGCCTTCTCAGCGATACCGATCGCGCCCTCAGCAGCCGCGAAAGACTCGTGACCTGCAAGGAATGCGAAGCAGTCCGTCTCCTCCTCAAGGAGCATCTTGCCAAGATTACCATGGCCCAGACCTACCTTACGGGTATCCGCAACGGAACCGGGAATACAGAATGCCTGCAGACCCTCGCCGATTGCAGCCGCAGCGTCAGCCGCCTTCTTGCAGTCTTTCTTGATCGCGATCGCCGCGCCTACCGTGTATGCCCAGCACGCGTTCTCAAAACAGATGGGCTGGATCTTCTTCACCTGCTCATATACATCCAAGCCGGCGTCTTTTGTAATTTTTTCAGCTTCTTCGATGGAAGAAATGCCATAGCTGTTCAATACGGAATTGATTTTGTCAATTCTTCTTTCATATGATTCAAATAAAGCCATCTTATCTTCTCCTCCTGTTTATTATTCTACTCTGGGATCAATGATCTTAACAGCGTCGTCCACACGACCGTACTGACCGCATGCCTTCTCATACGCTGTATTCGGGTCATCGCCCTTCTTGATGAAATCTGTCATCTTGCCAAGGCTGACGAACTTGTAACCGATAATCTCGTCGTTCGCATCCAGAGCGATCCCTGTCACATAGCCCTCTGCCATCTCGAGATAGCGGGGACCTTTCTTGAGGGTGCCGTACATGGTACCTACCTGACTTCTTAAGCCCTTACCAAGATCCTCAAGACCTGCGCCTACCGGAAGACCATCCTCGGAGAATGCAGACTGTGTACGACCGTACACGATCTGTAAGAACAGCTCTCTCATAGCCGTGTTGATAGCGTCACACACCAGATCCGTGTTGAGCGCTTCCATAACCGTAAGACCCGGCAAAATCTCGGAAGCCATGGCTGCGGAGTGCGTCATGCCGGAACATCCGATTGTCTCCACGAGCGCCTCCTGAATGATGCCCTCTTTAACGTTCAGGGTCAGCTTACAAGCGCCCTGCTGAGGAGCACACCAGCCTACGCCGTGTGTCAGACCGGAAATATCTTTCACTTCCTTCGCCTGCACCCACTTTGCTTCCTCGGGGATAGGAGCACAGCCATGATGAACGCCCTGTGCCACTGTACACATTTCTTCCACTTCTTTTGAATAGATCATGTGATAACTCCTTTCGATTATGTATTAATTATTTGATAACAGGTCATAACACCTGTCATAACCGCCATTCCCATTGTCTCATATCGGAGGGAAAAAATCCAGATGTTTGTCAATATTTTCTTACATTTCACAACTCAGCCTGCGCCCATTCGCAAAACCGCGCTTTCAGCGCTCACCGCCGCTCTACGGCTATTTTTGCTCATAATCAGGCGCTCCCTCAAAACTTCATCTGTCTGAGCTGTTAACCCATAAAATACTCCGATATATCAAAGCTGTTTATGAGGGCAAGACCGTTCTCATTCCTGCACTCCAGCCAGCTCACGCTGCTTCTCGTCCAGCTTCTCAAAGAGTAGTTAAACAGTTCCTCCGTGCAGCGACAGTGCGGATCGTTCTTGTCCAGATTCCGCAGGATACAGTTCTCACAGGGCGTATCCCTGTTCTGCAATGCCTTGTAGCAGATATCCCCGATCTTCACATCCGGCGAATCCACCAGCACCTTTTTGTTGATAAAGCTGATCTCATGGTTATCCGGGTTCACCACATAGACAAAACTGTCCAGATTGTCAAAGACGGCAACCTGCGCCACAAAATTCTGCAGTCTGTCCATCAGACCGATCTGAAGAATATGCGCCTCCATCAGACGGAACAGGGAACGCACCTCTTCCATCTCGCTCTTTGACAGTTCCATCTGTACATCCTCGTGATTTTCAAAAACGATGGCGCCCTGAAACTCTCCCTGCGAAGTCAGCGGATAGTAAAGCATACTCTTGATGCCCTCCGCCCGGAAATACTCACGCATCTCATCCGCCGTCAGGTCATAATCGTGAATCATTGCCACACTCGGGAAAAAGGAGTAAAGAATCTCATTCACCATCCGCTTCAGATCATAGTGTTCCTCCGCCTCTTTACCTGTGGCATACTTCTTCACGGTAAACTGGATGGTACGGGAAATTGGCAGCGAATCGTTTCCGCAGATGTACCCTCTGTGGAACTGGTATTTCGCCGTCATCAGCTCTATGGAGGACCGCAGCGCGGATTCAAGAACCTTATCTTCAAACAGGATCTGCATCACCTGATCCTCAATGTTTCTGTCGTAATCTATCGTCTTGGTCATATCATAGCCAACTTTTCTGTTGGCATGGTACACTGTCGTGCTCGCCGCATGGTATACGCGGTATCCGTCCTTGCCGTTCGCCTTAACCGTGTACACAGCCCTGTCAGCCTTCTCAAAAAGCTCTTCGTAGGTTTTGCCGTGATACGGGTATACGGCAACGCCCACGCTGCAGGTCACGCGTATCGGCTGTCCCTCAAACTCGAGGTCATATCTCACCGATTTTACGATATTTCCCGCCATCTCGTCCGCGTCGGAAATGGTATTCAGATTTCTCATGTACACAAGGAACTCATCGCCGCCGATACGGCCGATCACGTCGCCGCCCTTAAACATTTCTTTCAGAATTTCCGCAGTCTTCCCAAGGAGCTCATCGCCGTTGGCATGGCCCAGAAGATCATTTGCCTCTTTGAAGTTATCCAGATCGATAATCATCAGCGCGCTTAAGTCATTCTCCTTCGAGCCCTCGATCGCGTTGTGGATCAGCTGCTCGGTGGCGCCTTGATTGTAAATGCCTGTCAGCGCATCCTTCTCGGCACGCACAAGAAGCTCCATCTCCTTGAGCTTTTTGTCATGGATATTGATCATGCGGCCCACGATACGGGTCACATACCCTTCCGCGCCCAGAAGGGAAGTCAGGTTCGCCTGATACCATGTATAATCGTCGTCAAAACGCTTAATCCGAAATTCAATGGTGTCATGCTTGGGAGACTTAAGCAGACTCTCCAGAACCGCCTTGTAGTAGGCGACATCCTCCTTATAGATCATCGCGGTGTTGAATCTCTGCATATATCTGCTGTGGATCTCATCCTGCGCCATGCCGTAATCGTCGTTCGTCCTGATAATCATAACGTCCGTCTTGGCATTGTAGTCAATGATCTTCTCGCCTTCCGCCTCCGACAAAATGTGCAGACGCTCCGCCTGTCTCTGCAGCTCTTCCTCCACATTCTTTCTCTCGGTCACGTCCTCAATCACGGAAACAATCGTGTATTTTCTTCCCTCTCTGGCGTATAGATTTCCCCGCACATGGAGCCACCGCAGATTACCGCTGCCCGTGACAGTACGGAACTCTGTATCCACCACGCCGTCGTCCTTCAGAACATCCCTGATTGCCTGTCTGTAGGTCGGCAGATCATCCGGAATAATGCTCCGCTCCACCTTCTCCAGATACTTCATACCCTGTACCCGGGAATAGCCAAGCATACGGAAAAAGCCTTCATTGACGAAAATGGGCGTCATCTCCCCATCCTCATACTCGAAAAAGCAGATTCCTGCTATGATATTGTCGATCATAGAGCCAAAGTTTTCAATACTTAAATCAATCGCCATACGCTCATCCCCAACACACACTTTCTCTTACTGTTTTGGCGGCTCCGGCTACTGCCGTTTTTCCGCTATCTCACCCTGCCGCTTATAGATACTTCCCTGCGGAATTACCCCTCTCACCATGGAAGTCGGATAAATATTCGTATTTTTCCCGATCACCGTGCCGGGATTCAAGACAGAATTACATCCCACTTCCACATTGTCGCCAAGCATAGCACCAAACTTTTTAAGCCCCGTCTCAAACGTCTCCTCTCCCGCTTTCACCACCACCAGCGTCTTATCGCTCTTCACGTTGGAGGTGATGGAGCCGGCTCCCATATGTGCCTTAAACCCGAGAATGCTGTCGCCCACGTAATTGTAATGGGGCACCTGCACTTTATTAAAGAGCACCACATTCTTTAACTCGGTGGAATTTCCGACAACCGCGCCCTTTCCCACGATCGCGCTTCCCCTGATAAAGGCACAGTGACGGATTTCCGCCTCCTCGTCAATAATTGCCGGACCGCCGATGTAGGCGCTGGGAAACACCTTCGCGTTCCTCGCGATCCAGATATTGCCCTCTCTTCTCTCGTACTTCTCCTCCGGGAGCGTCTCCCCCAGAGCGATAATAAAATCCTTAATCTTCGGCAGCGCCTCCCATGGATAGGTAAGCCCTGCGAACAGTTCCTTTGCGATTGTCTCCTCCAAAGTATAGAGCGCGTCAATGGCAGCATTCTGCAATCCGATCATCCTTTTTCCCTCTTCTCCTTTTTTACACCTTTATAAAACTGGGACGCATATTGAAACCTGTGGTAGAGCGCGTTCTGATTCGTCATCTGCTTCACGATGTTCGTCCTTCTGGTCACGAAATCACTAAGCTTCCCCATGTACTCTTCCTCTGTAATCTCCCCGGTGGCAACGAGCGTCAGACCTTTCTCCCAGCTTGCAGTCAGTCTCGGGTCTAAGAGCGGCTTCACCGAACCGGCAACCACCTCATAAATCATCTCTCCCAGAAGTGTGGGGGTGATAATCTGCGTCTTTTTATTCAGATCCAGATATTTGATATGAACGAGCTTCTTCAAAATTTCCGCTCTGGTGGCGGAAGTGCCGATCCCGCTTCCCTTGATCTGGGCGCGCAGCTCCTCGTCCTCGATAAACTGCCCGGCATTTTCCATTGTCAGGATCATGGTTCCCGAATTATAACGCTTGGGCGGGGAAGTCTCCCCCTCTTTCTTTTCCAGCGCTTTCCGCTCCAGCGGCACGCCTTTTTTCAAAGCGCCCAGCGCATCCATGAACGACGCGTCAAAGGAACTCTCCTGCTCCTCATCGGCAGTCTCTCTTTCAGTATACTCCTCCGGCTTCTTTCTTGCAAAAGAATTTTGCGCAACTTCCAGATATCCCTGCGCAGTCTGCACCTTAAAACTGGAAATAAAGGTTTCTCCTTTACATTTTGCCGTCAGCGTGATCTTCTGATAGACCGCCGCCGGATAAAAAATACTTAAGAACCGTCTGGCTATGATCTCGTATACCTTCGCCGAGGTGGGATGCAGGCTGCCAAGCGCCGCAAGCCCCTGTCCCGTGGGAATGATCGCGTAGTGGTCTGTGATCTGCTTATCGTTCACATATCTGGTCTTTGCGATGCCGCCGAAGCGCTCTTCCTTTAAAATGCGCTCCGCGAATGCCGCCACCGGCTGGTATTGTGACAGCCCCCTGATATTTTTCCCGATCTCCTTTGCCACCGCCGTTGAGAGGACTCTGGCGTCGGTTCTCGGATAGGTGGTCAGTTTTTTCTCATAAAGTTCCTGCGCGATCCTGAGCGTCTCATCGGGGCTGATCTTAAACAGCTTGGAGCAGTCGTTCTGCAGTTCCGCCAGATTGTACAGAAGGGGCGGATTCTTTGTCTCCTTCTTCCGCTCGATCTTTTCCACCAGAGGCTTCTCCTCCGGCTCCGCCTGCAGGAAGGACAAAAATGCGTCCGCGTCCTTTTCCTCCAAAAAACCATTGTCCTTGTAGATTTTCGGGGACTGGTAAAACCGGGATCCCTCCACGGCTTTCCACTCCAGCGTACATTCCTGTCCCGCAATATCCGTTTTCATCAAAATGCGGTAAAAGGGAATTTTTACAAACTCCCGTATCTCCCGCTCACGGTTTACCACCATGCCGAGCACACAAGTCATCACTCTGCCCACGGAAACCACCGCCTTGTCAGCGTTCAGATAATTCTTGATCGAATAGCTGTATTTCAGGGTGAGGGCGCGGGAAAAATTGATTCCCATAAGATAGTCTTCCTTCGCACGCAGATACGCCGCGTGGGAGAGATTGTCATATGCAGAGAGGTCCTTTGCCTCCCTAATGCCCCGCAGAATCTCCTCCTCCGTCTGGGAGTCGATCCACACCCGCTTTCTGTCTTTTCCCGTAACACCCGCCTGCTGTTCCACCAGACGGTAAATGTATTCCCCTTCCCGCCCGGAGTCGGTACAGACATAGATTGTCTCCACATCCGCCCTGTTCAAAAGACCGCTCACAATGCCAAACTGCTTTTTCACACTGTCAATGACTTCATACTTGAACTGATCCGGGATAAAAGGGATTGTCTCAAGCGACCATCTCTTATATTTCTCGTCATAGACTTCCGGGTAACTCATGGTTACCAGATGCCCCACACACCATGTCACAACCGCCTCCTCGGACTCCATATAGCCGTCGCGGTTTCTCATATTATATTTTAAAGCCTTTGCAAACTCCTTCGCCACACTGGGCTTCTCCGCAATATATAAACTCTTTCCCATACTTCTCCGCCCACTATTACAAATCGGAAATCTGCACCAGCTTCAGGTTCGATTTGACCTTTGCCTCCAGATTCAGTTTTTCGTCAAACCGGAACGCCGTATACATATAGATATAATCCGCGCTGATCTTCGCCTTTTTCGCGTAGAGCAGGAGATTCTCGTAATCCTCATAGGTCATGGGCTTCTCCCAGTTGCACAGCCCGATGAGCGTCCGCCCTTCCTCATCCTGCGCGATGATATCCAGTGAACCCACCTTGCCGATCCACTCGCCGATCGACCCGCAGTTGATCGGAAGCCGGTGCCTGTCGCCAAGCCTTGCCAGATGCTGTCTGCACACCTGCTTGAAATAGCCGGACACATAACGTCTGAAATCCCGCATGATATAGTGATTGTAAAACTCTCCCACCGAGAGCATCTGTAGGTCGCTCAGATGGGGGTACATATAGGTATAGTAAAAATCCACAAAGGGATGGCTGATCCGGTAAATTCCCTTCTGCACATTCTCCTTGCCCGCCGTATCGTAGGAAAACACCTTCTCCACCAGTTCCAGTTCAATCAAATTTTTCAGATAGACGCTGATCTTGGCACGGGAAAACTCCGTGTGCTGATGCAGGTCGTTCAATTTATAGTTTCCCGCCGCAATGGACGCCATAATGGTATTGTAGACACCCGGTTCCCTGAGCTGTTCCGTGAGGATGCGCTCTCCCTCCTCAAAGAGAAAGCTGTTGCAGTCAAGAATGTTGCGGCAGATGTTCTGCTGGATCGTCAGCCTGTCGTCAAACTGGTTCCAGAGACCGGGGATCCCGCCCAGAATCGCGTAAGCCTCCACACATTCCTCGATGCGGAAATTCGGAAACCGCTCCACCAGATCCGCAAAGGGCATCTCCTTGATCTTCAGAAGCCCCGAAAGTTCATAAGCCGCCTCCCCGATTCTGGTGATCATGCTGTTTTCAATCCAGCCGATGGAGGAACTCACCAGAATGACCATCACGTCATCCCGGTTCCACTGGCTGTGCACAAAAGCCACCAGTTCTTTCATAAAGGTGTCGCTGGCACGCACAATATTCTGGAACTCATCGATCACCAGCACTTTCTTCCCGGTGACACGATGTGCCAGCTTTTCAAAAATCTCCTGAAAAGTCGGGAACTTTTCTACCACATAGCCGTCATGGGTAAGCTGTCTGCCCCACTGATAAGTCTGCTCTCTCTCCGAACAGGCGCTTGCCAGATAATAGTACCCCGGACGGTCTTTCATAAACTCTTTCACAAGCGCGGTTTTTCCGATATGCTTCTGCCCGTAAACAATTAAAATCTGACTGCCGTCCCTGTCATAATAATTATTCAGATAACCGAGTTCTGTCGTTCTGCCCAGTAACATAGTTTTACCCGCCTCATCCTACCTTTACCGTCAATTTCTCAAGCAAATCAGAAATGCCCTGCTCCGGCATCGGTCTGCCCATATAATATCCCTGTATCATATCACATTTCAGTTCCCTCAGATAACAAAACTGCTCCTCTGTCTCCACGCCTTCCGCAATCGTCTCGTAACCCAGACGTTTCACCATATAAATAATGGACTCCGTGATAATCTTTGTGTTCTTATCCGTCAGAAGCGTATCCACAAAGGTCTTATCAATTTTCAGCGTATCGATGGGCAGCCCCTTCAGATAGGACAGGGAGGAAAACCCTGTGCCGAAGTCGTCCAGTGAAATTCTGACCCCGGCGTTTTTTAACTCAGTCAGCTGTTCGCTTATGTAATCAAAATCCTCGATCAGAATGGTTTCCGTCACTTCGATTTCTATCTCACCCGGCGAGACATGATACTTTTCCAGAATCCGTAAAAGGCTGTCTATGAATCCCTTTTTCTTGCACTGTACCGCCGAGACGTTCAAGGATAAGACAAGGGGATAATGGTATTTGTCACGCCAGCCCGCATAGATCTGCACGCTCTTTTCTATCACCCAGTTCCCGATCGGCACGATGGTTCCGTTCTTTTCCGCTATCGGGATAAAAACGGAAGGGCTGATCATGTCCCCTTTATTGTCACGCCAGCGGATCAGCGCCTCCACACCACGCAGTTTCCCGTCTCCCGCGTAATACTGCGGCTGGAAATACATGGTAAAATTCTGTTCAAACACAACTTCTTTGAGCTTATTCTGGATGTTCACCGTCTGTAAAAACTCTTCCAGAATCGTCCCGTCAAAATACTGGATTTTGTCCTTTCCACGGCTCTTCGCCTTAAACATGACAATCTCCGCGCAGTTGATCAGCTCAAGCGTCCCGGGCGCCGCCTCGGGATATTCGGACACACCCACGCTCACCGTCATGGTGACCTCCTGCCCGTCCGTCATTTTAAACGGCTTTTTCAGCCTTTCCCTGATCACCCGGTAGATCGTGTCGACACTCCTCGCACCGCATGGATCATAGATTGCAATACAGTAAATATCCGTGCTGAAATGGGAGATCACCACATGACTGTTCATCAGCCCGGTCAGATACTGACCGAAAAGCTGCACCAGTTCATCCCCCGCAATGATGCCCATGCCGTCGTTGACTCTGCGGAAATCGTCAAAATCCATGAACATCACCGCCACTTTTTTTGATTCCTTCTCCGCACAGCGCAAAAACTCGCCCAACAGCCTGACAAAATAATTTCGGTTATAAAGTCCCGTCAGCATGTCATAATAAGCCATGTAGGTCAGCTCATCCTTCTGGGCGGTGAGCTTGGTCACATCCTTAAACCGTATGATTTTGTCCGTCGGTTCTCCTTCCGGATCATAGACAACGTTGACCTCCACCTCAATACAGATCCGGCTCTCCTTGAGCTTAATCTCAAAGCTTTCCCTTTCCCGCTTCTGACTTTCAATAAACATTCCTTCCCTGAGTGGAATTTCGTACTGTTCTTCCACTCTGTCATAAAGTCTGGACAGATCCTCCATAGAGGAAATGGAAAAGTCAAAAAAGTGATCCCAGTTTCCCAGCGTGTCAACCCGGTTCTCCCGGAAATTATAATAAATAAATGCGCTGCTCGACGTATCGCACAAAAGGCGAAGCATTTTTTCTTCCCGCCGGAGTTTCTCATTTTCCTCCGCCAGCAGTTGTGTTCCGTTTCCCTTCGTATTTATTTCTGTATTTGTCACTCTGCATGTGCGCCGTTCTCCCCAGACAGCGCCCTCCCCCCATATCAATGTTCTGCGTTTACAGTTCCTTTACCACCTTTTATTTTTTCGTAATATAACCCTTCGCTTTCAATGTCTCCGCACAGAGCACGGCTCCCCCCGCTGCCCCGCGCACGGTATTGTGGGAAAGACCCACGAACTTCCAGTCGTAAACGCTGTCCTCACGGATGCGCCCCACGCTGATTCCCATACCGTTCTCATAATCCACATCCAGCTTCACCTGCGGACGGTTATCCTCCTCCATCACCTGAATAAACTGCTTCGGCGCGCTGGGAAGGTCAAGTTCCTGCGGCAGCCCCTTAAACTGCACGAGCTTTTCAACCAGCTGCTCCTTGGTAGGTTTCTTTTTAAACTTTACAAACACCGCCGCCGTATGGCCGTTTAACACGGGCACGCGGATACACTGGCAGGTGATCACCGGGCTTGCCGCCGGAACAATCTCTCCGTCCACGATCTCACCCCAGATCCGAAGCGGCTCCTTCTCACTCTTCTCCTCCTCGCCGCCGATGTAGGGAATCACATTCTCCACCATCTCCGGCCAGTCCTTAAAGGTCTTGCCCGCGCCGGAAATCGCCTGATAGGTAGTCGCCACCACCTCGTAAGGCTCAAACTCCTTCCACGCAGTGAGCACCGGCGCATAACTCTGAATCGAGCAGTTCGGCTTCACAGCGATAAATCCCCGTTTCGTGCCAAGTCTCTTTTTCTGCGACTCGATCACATCGAAGTGCTCCGGATTGATCTCCGGCACCACCATGGGCACGTCCGGCGTCCAGCGGTGGGCGCTGTTGTTGGAAACCACAGGGGTCTCCGTCTTCGCGTACTCTTCCTCGATCTTCTTGATCTCGTCCTTCGTCATATCCACAGCGGAGAACACGAAATCCACCTCCGCCGCCACTTCCGCCACTTCATTCACATTCTTGACCACAATCTTCTTTACCGCATCGGGCATGGGCGTATCCATCTTCCACCTGTCTCCTACTGCCTCCTCGTAAGACTTGCCCGCAGACCGGGGACTCGCTGCAATGGTGGTCACCTCAAACCATGGATGGTTCTCCAGAAGGGCGATAAAACGCTGCCCTACCATGCCCGTGCCTCCTAAAATTCCTACCTTCAACTTCTCGCTCATAATAGTTACTCCTCCTTAATCCGTGTGATTTTCTATCTCTTCTTATTCCTTATCCATTGTTTCGCCAAGCATCCCGCCGAACATGTCATCCTCATCCTGCCAGTCCTTTTTCAGATACTCCCTGTGCATCCGTATGACCTCGCGCATCGCCTCCGGCCCCGGCGCACCGATGGTCAGCCGCTTCTCCACACAGGTTTTTAAGCTGATCGCCTGATAGACGTCCTCCTCAAAGACAGGACTGATCTCCTTAAGCTCCTCTATGGAAAGGTCGTCAATGCTGCAGTTTTTCTCAATGCAGCAAAGCACCAGCCTGCCGACGATACCGTGGGCATCCCGGAAGGGGACGCCTTTTCCCACCAGATAATCCGCCGCGTCCGTGGCGTTGGTAAACCCAAAAGCCGCGCTCTTCTCCATCACGTCCTCGTTGAACTTCATGGTGCGGATCATGCCCTCAAACAATGCCAGACACCCTTTCACCGTATCGATGGCGTCAAAGGTCAGCTCCTTGTCCTCCTGCATGTCTTTATTGTACGCCAGAGGGATCCCCTTCATGGTCGTCAGAATGGAAACGAGCGCCCCGTAAACACGCCCTGTCTTTCCCCGCACCAGCTCCGCAATGTCCGGGTTTTTCTTCTGGGGCATGATGCTGCTCCCCGTGGAGTAGGCGTCGTCGATCTCCACAAAACGGTATTCGTTGGAATTCCAGATGATGATTTCCTCGCAAAAACGGCTTAAGTGCATCATAATCGTGGAGAGCGCCGACAAAAATTCGATCACATAATCCCGGTCGGACACCGAATCCATGCTGTTTAACGTCGGTCCCTCAAAACCGAGCAGAGACGCCGTGTAGGCACGGTCAAGCGGATATGTCGTCCCCGCAAGCGCCCCCGCCCCAAGCGGGCAGTAGTTCATACGGTAGAAGATATCCTTAAGCCTTGACCTGTCCCGCTTAAACATCTCGAAATACGCGCCGATATGGTGCGCAAGCGTCACCGGCTGCGCCTTCTGTAAGTGCGTAAAGCCCGGCATATATGTCTGTGTGTGCTCCTCCATAATAGTCAGAAGCGTCTGCAAAAGCTCCTTCAGCAGGCTGTCTGTATTGAGAACTTCCAGCCTTGTGTACAGCCGCATGTCGAGCGCCACCTGATCGTTCCGGCTCCTGCCCGTGTGCAGCTTTTTCCCCACATCGCCGATCCGGTCAATCAGATTCGCCTCCACAAAACTGTGGATATCCTCGTACTCCTCCGTGATCGCAAGCTTACCGTCCTCCACATCCTGTCTGATGCCGGTGAGCCCCTTTAAAATTTCGTCCTTCTCCTCTTTCGTCAGAATCCCCTGCTTGGCGAGCATGATCGTATGTACAATACTGCCCTCAATGTCCTGCTTAAAGAATTTCTGGTCAAAGGAGATCGACGCGTTAAAATTATATACAAGCTGGTCCGTCTCTTTCGTGAAACGGCCGCCCCACAACTGCGCCATACTTAAAACCTCCATTATAATTAAATCTAAATTTGATGATACCATAAATTGGTTTTGTTTTCAATCAAAACACATATTTTCTTGCCCGTCATAAAATATTCTATACTCGTAGTAAACGACCCATAAGATTTCGGTACGCGAAACATATGATGTCGTTAACTACATAAGGAGGCATTTTCTATGCAGCCACTACTTTCTCTGCGGGATGTTTCCTACTCCTATCACAATCTGAAGGGAGAAACCCCCGCTCTCTCGCACATCAATCTGCAGATTTCAGAGGGAAGCTTCGTCGCTGTCGTAGGGCCAAGCGGCTGCGGCAAATCCACTCTTTTGTCCATCATTGCGGGACTGCTTTCCCCGGAGGATGGCGAAGTCCTCTACAGAGGGCTTTCCTCCAAAGACTACTGCGCGGACACCGCCTTAAAAATTGGCTATATGCTGCAGAGAGACCATCTCTTTGAGTGGCGCACGGTCTACCAGAACGTCATTCTGGGTCTGGAGCTCACTCACGGTTTGACAAAGGAAAATACGGACTATGTCCTGAAACTGTTGGAGGATTACGGGCTTTCCGGCTTTAAGGACAAAAAGCCGTCCGAGCTTTCCGGCGGTATGCGCCAGCGGGCGGCGCTGATCCGCACCATGGCTGTCCACCCGGATCTCCTTCTTCTGGATGAACCGTTCAGCGCGCTGGATTTCCAGACCAGACTCTCCGTCTCCGCCGACATCGCGAATATCATCCGCCAGACAGGAAAAACCGCCCTGCTCATCACCCATGATCTCTCTGAGGCGATCACGCTGGCGGATCGGGTTATTGTCCTCTCCAAACGCCCCGCCGGCGTCAAGCGGGAAATGGAAATCCAATATGAAATCAGCAGAGAAGATCCGCTCGCCGTCCGCGGTACCACAGCCTATCAGACATACTTTAATCAATTATGGGAGGTATTAACCGATGACAAGACAACCGCATAAGACTTCGCCGCCTGTCTCCATACAGCAGGAAATTTTCCTGCGCGCCCACCACAGGCACCACCACCGAATCACCCTCGGCAGATTTTTCCTTCTTCTCTTCTTTCTGGGATTGTGGGAAACAGCCGCAAGACTCGGCTGGATAGACAGTTTCTTTTTCAGCAGCCCTTCCGGCATTTTGAAATATCTCGGACAGATGCTTGTGGATCACTCCTTCTTCGCCCACACCGGCGTTACCCTGTTTGAAACAATCGCGAGTTTCTTTCTGGTCACGGTCTTAAGTCTCCTTGCCGCCACCTTGCTATGGTATCAGAACAGCCTCTCCGAAATTCTGGAACCCTACCTCGTCGTCCTGAATGCCCTGCCAAAATCCGCCCTTGCGCCGCTTTTGATCGTATGGCTTGGCACCGGCACCAACACCATTATTGTGGCAGGTATCTCCGTAGCTGTTTTCGGTTCCATTATCAGTCTCTATACCGGTTTCTGTCAGGTTGACCCGGAAATGTGCAAGCTGATCTACACGCTGGGCGGCAGCCGCAAAGACGCCCTCACCAAAGTGATCCTGCCAAGTTCCGTGCCGCTCATCTTAAGCAGTATGAAAGTCAATATCGGTCTCTCCCTTGTGGGCGTCATCATCGGGGAATTTCTGGCTGCCAGACGCGGACTCGGGTATCTGATTATCTATGGATCGCAGGTGTTCCAGCTCAATATGGTGATCACTTCGATTATTATTCTGTGCGCCATCGCCATGGTGTTCTACAAACTGATCCAGAGTGCGGAACATTATTATAAGAAGAAATATTAATAACAAAAAAACGGAAGGGGCAGGCCTTATCGCCTGCCCGGTTTCATTCATTCAACTGTCTTTTCCTCCAATCCTCCTATGCCTGCCACGCCAGCCGTCAAAATGCCGAACACGCTGATCCCCAGTTCCCTCCATGTAAAGTAGGAGTGACTACAGGAATGGTCTTTGGTAAATAAATACCATAGAAACGGGTATAGTGACACAAACAAAATTGCCCCCACAATGGGGAACCGTTTTCGATCTGCCACAATACGCTTTTTGATTCGGAATATGGCAATACACGCCGCCACGCAGATAAGTGCCGGCAGGATAACTCTCGTGTTACATACACCGAGATTCAGCTTCAGCGTATCGTAATAAGAATGCTTTTCGGTAAAATATCCGCTGCGATAAGCAATCTGGGAAAATGCGTCATAAATAATATTTTCCCCCGTCAGAACAGAAGCAATCACCCACTTTGACGACCACATGCCCACATAGCCGATGCCCCATGACAATGTATGTAAGAAAAGATTTTTCCAACTGCTTCTTTGCTTTTCCGGCAGACAGTTCCCATCCAGAACCAGATAAAAAATCAGCGGCACTCCCAGAGTAATCAGCGGATATGTCAGGAAATCGAAATAGGCAGTCATTACGCCAGTTAGGAGAAACAGATAATTTCTCTTCGTGTCGGTCAACTTTTCTCTCCCTATCAGTAAAGCATACAGCGCCAGCATCATAATGTAAAAGCACGGAGAATACTGTAGGGAACTGCACAGACTGATCGGGGAAAGGAACAAATACACGCCGAGAAAGGGAATCACAAACGCACCCTCCTTTTTCCTCACGAGAAGGGACACAAAGCCAAAAACAAGCGAAAATTGTAAAATCATATTGATCTGCCGGATATCCGGGTAAGCAAAAAAACATAAAAGCGGCTGCAGCAGAATCTGATACCCATGCCAGTACCTTCCGTAATTCTTTACGATATAATTATCGTTTGCCAAGGCAGCCACCTCATACAGAGAATCCACCGGATTTCTGCCGTCCACCTCGACATGCGTGCCCAGAAGAATGTCCCTGATCCCATCCTTTGTCACCGTGTATGACACATTAATCATCAAGCCGTCCGTATAAATGTCCAGTTGAGTCTCCCCAACATCCTGCCAGAGATATGCCCCAAGCCCCTCTCTGTATAATGCAATGGATGATTTCCACACATTTTCCCGCATCCAATCCTGCGGAATAAAATAAGTTGCCGCAAGCGCTGCGACACCTGTTATCGCACAAAGAAAAACAAGACCCAATTCTTTTATATATAAAAATAACGTTTCCCTCATCGCCCTTTATCTGTCAGGCACACGAAAATCCCATCTTTCGCAGTCACCCGTATATAAATATTGTCAGACAATCCTTTCTTTTATATCTCCCATATTAAGATATTGTATATCGTATGTCAATATTTATAGGATTTTAAATGCGTCATTATGGATATGTATATAATATATAATCTACAGGTAAGGTGGTGATACCGTGTACGAAGAATTTTTCGTGGAAAGACTGAGCTCCCTAAGAAATCAGAAAAATGTGTCAGCCAGAGAAATGAGTCTGGCTCTGGGACAGAATGAAAGTTATATCAACCGCATTGAAAACAGGCTTGCCTTTCCCTCCATGCAGGTTTTTTTCTATATCTGTGAATATTTTCAGATCACACCGCAGGAATTCTTCGATGTAAAGAACCCTGCTCCGGGAAAGATTAACCAGATTTCAGAAGAAATTAAAAATTTAGATGATATTCAGCTTGATACAATTATAGCTGTGGTGAAAGGTCTGCAGCATAAACCAAAATAACCGGCAGTATTGCGTTCCCTGCCGGTTCCTCTTTTGCTCAGAATATACCTGCTAAGCAATGTTTTACAACTCCCACAAACTCATCTGCCGTCCCGCATCCTTCTCCTCAAACTCCTGCAGATACCGGAAAACCTCATCATTATCGTGAACAATCCCACTCTCCTCACATTTCTGATGAAACAGCTTCATCAGCTTTCTGTTGTCCGGGCTTTCGATCTCATACTGGTTTCCGTAAGTCCGTATGTACTTTTCCTTCAATCCGGGAAAGAGGCAGTCAAGCTGCTTATAAAAATATTCCCGGTTCCCCTCCCGGAGCGTCAGCCCCATGCCAAAGCAGATCACGCCGTAAACGCCCGCCTCCGCGCAAAGTTCCAGAATACCCGCGATATTCTCCCGCGTATCGTTGATAAACGGCAGAATCGGAGACAGCCACACAACGGTGGGAATGCCTGCGTCCCGCAGCTTCTTAAGCGCCGCAAACCGTTCTCCTGTCGTGCTTACATGCGGCTCGATTTTCCTGCACAGCTCCTCATCGTAGGTGGTCAGCGTCATCTGCACCACGCATTTCGTCTTTTGGTTTATTTTCCGCAGAAGATCCAGATCCCGCAAAATGCGGTCCGATTTCGTGTGCACCGTGACGCCGAATCCATACTGATCAATCAGCGTCAGTGCCTTTCTGACATGCTGAAGCTCCATCTCCAACGGGATATAGGAGTCGGTCATCGCGCCTGTGCCGATCATGCACTTTAGCCGTTTGTGCTTTAGGGCATGTTCCAGCAGTTCTATGGCGTTCTCCTTGACCTCGATGTCCTCAAAGTCGTGCTCCATATGGTAGCACCTGCTTCTGGAATCACAGTAGATGCACCCGTGGGAGCAGCCCCGGTACAGATTCATCCCGTTATGAGAGGATAAGATCCCTTTCGCCCTCACAAAGTGCATCCGTCCGTCCTCACTTTCCGGCACAGTTTTTCTTATGCGCCTTCAGTTTCTTCATCGCCCAGTCATAATGGCTCGATGTGTTGCTGACAAAATAGGAGCCAAGCGTACTTCCGCCCACCCACGGAAAAACGCCTTTGGAAAACAGCTCTTCGTTGGAAAAAGTCTCCGCTAACGCCATCACTTCGGCATGAGACCCCGCCAGCAGGCTCTTCGCCTCTTCAATCGTCGTTTCCTGATGTTTTTTCCAGAACGCCACATTCATGTCGCCGTAGGTTTTCCAGTTATATGGCTTCGGTATAAACGGCCAGTTGTCGCCTCTTAGGTTCGCATGGACCCATGTCAGCAGAAGTTGGTGCCACTCGTAGAGATGTACCAGAATGTCCCGGAGATTTTTGTCCCGCTTCCAGTGCGCTTCCTTCTTCGCACTGGCTGAAAAATCAAAGGGCGTATCCAGCTCCTTTTCCGTCATCCCGTCAATCATTACATTCAGTTTCTCATAGTTTTCCGCTGCTGCGGTCAGTAAATCCGCCTTTGTCGTCGGTCTTGCCATGTCGTCTCCCTCCTTGAAATGCCTCTTTCCTGCCGCCCCACCATTGTTCGCGGAAAGCTACGGCAGCTCTTATACTTTTCATTATACTGACATAATGTTGACACCCCGTGTCATGTTTTATATTTATCCACAATTTTTTTCGCCTGCCGCGCGATCTCCTTCCGCAGATGTGCCGGGGAAAGAATCTCCACCTGCGTTCCGAATGACAGGAGAAAACTGACGAGCCATGCCCCCTCCGGCATTCTGGCGGACACAGCCAGATCACCGTTCTCCAGTCTCTCTATCTGGTCCCCGTCAAACTCATCGTAAACCCGGTAAGCCATCTCTTCTGGAAAGCGGAGCCTGACAAGCGGATAGGTTTCCTCGTCATCCGCAGGCTCTTCTGGAAAACTGCACCGCACGAAACTCTCCTCCAGAAGTGTCAGTTCCAGAATGCGGTTCAACTTAAAAGTCCGCATATCCTGCTTTTCCGTGCAGAATGCTTTCAGATACCATGCTTTCGACTTATAGACAAGTTTGTATGGCTGCACGGTTCTTTCCCCCACGCTCCCGTCAGAGCCGGCGTATCGGATCCTGACATGTCTGCAATGGATCACCGCAGACTTCAACATCTCAAATTTTTCCTTGTCAAAGCCCTGATTGCCCCATCTGGAAAAATCCACCTCAAGCCAGTTTTCCGAGGGAAGGGCAAACAAGGCGGAAAGTTTCTGCAGGGTATGGCTTTCCCCCATGTTCCGGGTAACGTTGATACTCTGTAACGCCGCAAGAATCTCCTGCTTTTCCTCCCCCGACAGCACGGCGTGGTCCAAAACAAAGTCATGCATCAGACGGATGCCGCCATTTCTGCCCGCCTCCGCATAGATGGGAATGCCCGCCATGCTTAAGGCGTCGATATCCCGGTAAATCGTCCGGACCGACACCTCGAAACGCTCTGCCAGCTCCGGGGCGGTCGCCTGCCCCTTATCCAGCAGATGATATACAAGTTTAAAGAGCCTGCTCTCCTGCACCGCCATTCCCTCCTTTTACTCCAGAATACCACGAAAAAACGGCAGGGATATTCCCTGCCTCGTCTGTCCCATCATCCTGTTCTATTCTCCGTCCTCCCACAGCACAACCTTCCCCTGCCGCAAAGACTCCTGCACGTCAATGATCCGCTGGTTCTCCGACCCTCTGAATCGCAGGCTGATATTCTTTTTCTCCTGCACAAACTCCCCGTCCACGATCACGTCCAGACAAGAAAGAAACGCCTTCATATCCTCCCACTTTTCACAGAAATCGTCCAGCAGATCCCGGTCAAAGAGATACCCGGTATAGCACCACACATCCTTATGCGGAAACCGCGTCCTCACCTCTTTCAAAAGAGGAAGGAGCGCCGTCCAGTTTGCATATTCCAGAGGTTCCCCGCCAAGCAGCGTAAGCCCCGCGATATACTCCGGCGAAAGCGCTTCCAAAATCTCGTTTTCCGTCGCCTCCGCAAAGGGCTGCCCATACTGGAAGTCCCACGTCTCCGGGTTAAAACACCCCTCACAGTGGTGCGTGCAGCCGCTCACAAAAAGCGTCACCCGCACCCCCGGACCGTTGGCGATATCACATTTCTTTATCACTGAGTAGTACATACCTCTTCCCCACAATCAAATTTGTCCGATTTGTCATAGGTGAAGCACTCTTTCCTTGATCTCCTGCGTGCGCCCCTGATTCCAGAACTGCGTCCCGATATAGCCGCAGGTACGCCTTGCCACATTCATCTTATTCTGGTCGGTATTGCCGCAGTTTGGGCACTTCCAGACAAGTTTCCCGTCCGTGTCCTCCACGATATCAATCTCCCCGTGGTAGTCACACACCTGACAGTAATCGCTCTTTGTATTTAATTCCGCGTACATGATATTGTCATAAATGTACTGCATCAGGGACAGCACCGCATCCAGATTGTTCTCCATGTTCGGCACTTCCACATAGCTGATCGCGCCGCCCGGGGAAAGCTCCTGAAACTGCGCTTCAAACTTCAGTTTGTCAAAGGCGTTGATCTCCTCCGTCACATGCACATGGTAGCTGTTCGTGATATAGTTGCGGTCCGTCACACCCTCGATGATCCCGAACCGCTTCTGCAGGCACTTCGCAAACTTGTAGGTGGTGGACTCTAAGGGCGTGCCGTAAAGGCTGAAGTCGATGTTCGTCTCCTCCCGCCACTCCTTGCACGCATTATTGAGATACTGCATGACCTTCAGGGCAAAAGCCGTCGCCTCGGGATCGGTATGGCTCTTCCCTGTCATATAGCGGGTGCACTCACAAAGCCCTGCATACCCAAGCGAAATGGTGGAATAGCCGTCGTAGAGAAGCTTGTCGATCTTCTCCCCCTTTTTCAGTCTGGCAAGCGCCCCGTTCTGCCACAGGATCGGCGCCACGTCGGAAAGCGTCCCCTTAAGCCTGTTATGCCGCGCCATCAGCGCCCGTCTGCACAGTTCCAGACGTTCATCCATAATTTCCCAGAAACGTTCTTTGCTGCGTTTTGACGTGCACGCCACATCCACCAGATTTAAGGTGACCACGCCCTGATTGAATCTGCCGTAAAATTTTGGTTGGTCGTTCTCATCGTGATACACGGTGAGGAAAGAGCGGCACCCCATGCAGGTATAGCAGTTGCCGTCCTTTAACTGCTTCATAATCTTCTCGGAAATATAGTCTGGCACCATGCGCTTCGCCGTACACTTCGCCGCCAGCTTCGTCAGATACCAGTATTTGGTGCCCTCCCGCACATTATCTTCCTCCAGCACATAGATCAGCTTCGGGAACGCAGGGGTAATATAAACGCCCTTCTCATTCTTGACACCCTGAATGCGCTGGTTTAACATCTCCTCTATGATCATCGCCAGATCATCCCGGGTACGCCCCTCCGGCACTTCGTCGATATACATGAAAACGGTGATAAAAGGCGCCTGCCCGTTGGTGGTCATCAAGGTGATGACCTGATACTGGATGATCTGCACGCCCTGCTTGATCTCATCCTTCACGCGCCGCTCCGCAATCGCGTTAATCTGCTCCTCCGTGGCGGCAACACCCATCTCCTCCATCTCCGCGCGCACCTTCTGGCGGAACTTTTCACGGCTCACATTCACAAAGGGCGCCAGATGGGAAAGTGAAATGCTCTGCCCGCCGTACTGGCAGCTGGCGATCTGCGCGATACTCTGGGTCGCCACATTACACGCCGTGGAAAAACTTTTCGGCTTGTCAATCATGGTCTCGCTGATGACCGTACCGTTCTGCAGCATATCCTCCAGATTGACCAGACAGCAGTTGTGCATATGCTGGGCAAAATAGTCCGCGTCATGGAAATGAATCACGCCCTGCTCGTGCGCTTCCACGATATCCGGCGCAAGCAAAAACCGCTTCGTGATATCCTTGCTCACTTCCCCCGCCATATAATCCCTCTGCACGCTGTTGACCGTAGGATTTTTATTGGAATTTTCCTGTTTTACTTCCTCGTTATTGCACTCTAAAAGACTTAAGATCTGCTCGTCCGTGGAATTAGATTTGCGCACAAGTGCCCGCTTATAGCGGTAGGTGATATAGTTTCTGGAAATGGTGTAGGCACGGTACTTCATCAGCTGGTTCTCCACCATATCCTGAATTTCCTCCACGCTGGGAGCCCTTCTCATCTCCTCACAGTGGTCAGCCACCACAGAGGCAATCTCGTCGATCTCCTCCTCCGTCAGCCGGTCCTCCTCCGTCACGCTGTTGTTCGCCTTTCTGATTGCCGCTATGATCTTTTTCAGATCAAAATTGACCTCCACGCCGCTTCTCTTGATAATCTTCATCTGGTAACGCCCCCATATTCTATCTGATACCCTATATCATGTATGTCTTTTCTGTCACTCCCCGTTGCACGTACTATATATTGTATCACGACAAAATATTATGTCAAGTTGTTGTGGTGGTTATTTTCTGAAAATGTCTCTGCGTATTTTGACTGACCAAGTCAGTATATGTCATCTCCTATGTCCTTATTTTTCCCATTTTCCAGAATTTCCAGTATCTCCTCCTTGGTATACAGGAAACCGTGACGTCCTCCCTGCTCCGCCGCGCGCCCCCTGCGCCGCTTTCGCGGCATACTTCCTCTGCACGGGGCTGCGCATATACAAAAAAGGCTCCGCACACCTGCGAAGCCTTTTTAGGCAAGCTGGAAAAGGGACTCGAACCCTCGACCTACTGATTACGAATCAGTTGCGCTACCGACTGCGCTATTCCAGCATAACCTTACAACAATGACTATTATATGATGGAACGGATCATTTTGCAAGAGATTTTTTCAGAAATTATATCAGCCGGTTTCTTTCAGCTCTCTTTCATGTGCACATCGACCTGTGGGAAGGGAATCCCGATCCCCGCCTCGTCCAACGCATACTTCACCGCCTCCATAAGACGCCATTTTGTCTCCCAGAAATTTTCATTGGCGCTGTAACAGCGCAGATTGAGAACCACGCTGCTGTCCGCCAGCTCCTCCACGAACACCCGCTTCTCCTCGTCCTGCAAAACGCCGGGATCTTTCTCCAAAACCCTGAGAAGCACCTCCTTCGCCCTGCGGATGTCTGATTCATAGGAAATCCCCACCTTGATATCCATCCTGCGGTCATTCAGTGTGCTCATATTCAGAATATTGCCGTTTGCCAGTTCCCCGTTTGGCACCACCACCATATGACGATCCGGCGTGATCAGTCTCGTATAAAAGAGCTGCACATCCTCCACCGTTCCCTCATTGCCGACGGCGTCCCTGATATAATCCCCGACCTTGAAAGGCTTCATAAGCAGGATCAGTACACCGCCCGCAAAGTTCGACAGACTGCCCTGCACCGCCAGACCGATCGCCACGCCCGCGGAGCCTACCAGAGCCACCACGCTGGTGGCGTCCAGTCCGAAGTAGGAAGCGATCATAAAGAGCAGCAGGATATAGAGCACCGCCTTGACAAGGGAATCCAGAAACCGGCTCACACCCACATCCACATTCCGGCGCTCAAAAGATTTCCGAAGGATTCTGCGTATCAGCTTAATGAGCTGTACGCCGATAAAAAATACGACCAGCGCCAGAAGCACCCTGACGCCCAGACGGAGCATTTTCTCGGGCAGTTCCTCGAGATACCGCTCAATCAGCCCTACATTCAGCTCATCCGACGCAATATATTCAATCTCCTTGATCTGTTCTTCTACAACCTGATCTTCCATGCCGCCTCCGTATATACGTCCGCTTTACTTTCAGCCTTTTGTCCGGGTTTCCGGCGTCTTTTTTTCAGAAGCTCCCGCCCCTGTCTTCGTGTCTGCCGCCTTCTTCCCGCCGTTTTTTGTTCTGGTCTTTTTCGCGGACGCCTCCTTCGGCTGCGCCGCAGGCTTCTTTGTCAGCTCCTGCAGTTTCTGTGCCGCCGCCTCCGCCGCTTTCTCCAGCACTTCCGCCGCCTTCGCGCTCTCTCTCGCCTCCGCCGCGGCACGCTTCGCCAGTTCTTTCGCCTCTGCCGCCGCACGTTTCGCCTGCTCTCTTGCCTCTGCCGCCGCCTGTGCCGTGCGCGCCGCTTCCTCTTCGGCGAGGCGTCTCTCTTCCGCCTCTTTCGCCAGACGTCTCTCCTCGGCACGCCTGCACTCAATCTTTGCCTTCTCTTCTTTCGTGTAAGGCGTATAGGAGAAAATGCTGATGCCAAGGGGCGCACTTACCATATCAATGGCATAGGGTTTACCGTCCCACTCCATTTCCAATGTCTCACAGACCGCCTTATTCAATATGCCGCTTCCGCCGTACTCCGGATCATCCGTATTAAGGACCTCCCGGTATTTCCCTTCAAAGGGCACACCCACCCGGAATTCCTGTCTCGCGTCGGCAAAGTTTGCCACCACCACCAGCATATCCCTGACGTCGTCCGTCTTTCTGATATAGGACAGCATACAGGCATTCGGCGTGATGCAGTTGATCCACTCAAAGCCTTCCCAAGAAGTATCCTTCTCATAGAGCGCCGGGGAGGAAACGTAGAACTTGTTTAAATCCGCCACCAGCCTGTTTAATTTCTTGTGATCCGCGTTCTCTAAAAGCCCCCACTCTACAGCGCGCTTCTCGTTAAACTCGTTATATTCCCCGATATCCTGCCCCATAAACAGAAGCTTTTTGCCCGGATGGGTCATATGGTAGGCATAAGTCAGGCGCAGATTGGCAAACTGCTTCTCCCGCTCTCCCGGCATCCTGCCAAGGAGCGTACCCTTGCCGTGCACCACCTCGTCGTGGGACAGCACCAGCATAAACTTCTCGCTGTAGGCGTAGATCATGCTGAAAGTCAGATCGTTGTGGCGCCCCGCGCGGAAGAAGGGATCCGTCGTGATATAGCCCAGATAATCGTTCATAAAGCCCATATTCCATTTCAGGTCAAAGCCCAGACCGTCCTCGTCCAGCGCACCCGTGATTTTCGGCCACGCCGTGGACTCCTCCGCAATCATCAGCACGCCGGGGTTGCGTTTCTTCATAATGGAATTCAAATGTTTTAACAGCTCCACAGCCTCCAGATTCTCATGCCCGCCGTAGATGTTTGCCACCCACTCTCCGTCATTCTTTCCGTAGTCCAGATAGAGCATGGAGGCAACCGCGTCGATACGGATCCCGTCCGCGTGGTATTTTTCCACCCAGTACAGCGCGTTTGCAATCAGATAATTGCTCACCTGCGGACGCCCGTAATTGTAGATCAGTGTCCCCCAATGCGGGTGGAATCCCTGTCTCGGATCTTGATGCTCGTACAGACAGGTGCCGTCGAAACCCGACAGCCCGTAAGTATCCCTCGGGAAATGCGCGGGCACCCAGTCCAGAATCACACCGATCCCCGCCCTGTGCATCTCATCCATAAAGTACATAAAGTCCTCCGGCGTACCATAACGGGAGGTGGGCGCATAATAGCCGATCACCTGATAGCCCCATGATTCGTCTAAGGGATGCTCCATTACCGGCATCAGCTCGATATGGGTATACCCCATCTTCTTCACATAGTCGATGATCTTCGGCGCAAGCTCCCTATAGGTGAAAAACTCCCTGCCATCAGAAGGTTTCTCAAAGGAACCGAGATAAAGCTCGTACACGCTCATGGGCTTATTTTCCGCCTGCAGCTCGGCGCGCTCCTTCATCCACTTTCCGTCTTTCCACGAAAAGCCCGTGATATCCCTCACCACGGAGGCACTCTCCGGCCGCATCTGCGCCCCGAAGCCGTAAGGGTCCGCCTTCATAAACACCAGACCACTCTTCGCCTTGATCTCAAATTTATAGCAGTCCCCCTCTTTTACATCGGGAATAAATATCTCGAAAATGCCGGAATCCCACAGCCTCCTCATCTGGTGGAATCTGCCGTCCCAGCCGTTAAAGTCACCCACCACGCTGACCCGCATGGCATTCGGCGCCCAGACCGCAAAATATGTGCCCTTGACTTCGTCTATCACCGCCGGATGCGCGCCCAGTTTCTCATAAATGCCATAGTGGATGCCCGCGTCAAACTTCTCCGTATCCTGTCTGCTGATCTGCGGCGCAAAATTGTAGGCGTCGCGCATCTTTTTCAGACTGCCGTTTGGCGCCTCCACCACATACTCGTAAGCGGGAACCGTCTTTCCCGGCAAAAGCAGGGCGAAATACCCCTCCTCGTCTGCCTCCTCCATCCGATAACTCTTATCCCCGTCCAGAAGCTGCAGGCGCACACTCTTCGCACCCGGCTGGAAAGTCTGCACCAGCACGGAGGCGCCCGTCACATGCGCACCGAGAATCTCGTGCGGATTATCCGACTCCGAGTATACGATCTCCTCTATTTTCGCCCAGTTCATCAGTTTATATGTTCTCTTATTCATTTTTACTCCCCCTGCCTTTTTGAAACCTCATATTTTTAATTATCTGCTTTATTCCCTCATAACGCCTGCCTGCCCGTCCATCGTACCCTTGCCCGGCTCCTCAATCCTGTGAATCAGAAGCCCGCTCCTGAGCTTCGGCTCAAACCACGTAGATTTGGGAGGCATCAGCTTACCCGCGTCCGACACCGCAAACAGCTCGTGGATATCCGTGGGGAACATGGCAAAAGCAACCGTCGCATCCGTATGTACCCTGCGCTCCAGTTCCGAGAGCCCTCTGATCCCGCCCACAAAGTCGATCCTCTCATCCACCTTCGGGTCCACAATGCCAAACACCGGCTCCAGCAGTTCTCTCTGCAAAACTGCCACATCCAGATCTTCCACCGGGTCCCCCGTATAACAATCGTTATTTATACTGAGGCGATACCAGTCATCCCGGTAGTACATGCCGATCTCGCCTTTTTTCTGCGGTTTATACGGTTCCTTCCCCATTTTTTCCAGTGTAAAGGCTGCTTTCACCTTTTCCATAAAACCGCTCTCGTCGAAATCCGCTCCCGGATTCACCACCCGGTTATAATCCATAATCATAAGCTGGTCGTCGGGAAACAGGACCGACAGGAAATAGTTAAACGCCTCTCTCCCCGTAAATCCGGGAAAAGCCGCCCGCCTTTTCTTGGAAACCCGCACCGCCGACGCGCATCTGTGATGGCCGTCCGCAATATAGATGGACTCCACCTGCCGGAACGCGTCTCTGATCCGCCCCACAGCCTCCGCCTCATCGATCACCCAGAGCCTGTGGTTGATGCTGTCCGACGCCGTAAAGTCGTAGACAGGCTCTCCCGCCATGGCTTTCGCAAGCTCCCGTTCAATCTCCTCTCTTCTGCGGTAAGCCAGAAAAATCGGACCGGTCTGGGCGCTGCACACGTCCACATGGCGGATGCGGTCAGCCTCCTTTTCCGCCCGGGTGTTCTCATGTTTCTTTATCACCTGCGCATCATAGTCATCCACGGAAGCGCAGGCGCCGATTCCCACCTGCGACCTGCCGTCCATCACCAGCTCGTAGACGTAGTACGCCTCTTTTTCCTCCTGTATGAAAAGCCCGTCCGCCATCATCTGATCGAACATTTCCCGCGCCTTCTCATAAACTTCCGGCGCGTACATGTCATACCCCTCCGGGAACTGCGTCTCTGGTCTGTCTATCCTGAGAAACGTGTAATCGTCCCCCTTCACCGCTTCCCGTGCCTCTTTTCTGTTGTAAACGTCATAGGGCAGCGCGGCTATTCTGTCAGCCAGATCTGCCCGGGGTCTGACCGCCCGAAATGGAATGATATCTGCCATAAATCTCTCCTTGTTTCCTGCAATTAGCAGGACGTATGTATTCATTCTAACAAATAATGCTGGTCACCACAAGGGAATAGTGCTAGAATTAAATCATTCATATAATATCTCAAGGAAAGGAAGATGCAGATGACCAGCGAAGAACAGAAAATTCTGGACCGGATCAACGCTTACGCGGAAGAAGCCCTCGCGGACATTGATCCCCAGAAAACCAGAATTTCATTTCAGTTAGAAGCGTTAAAACCTGTGATGCAGGAGATTGCCGACGAAACGGGAAAGTCCGTGGAGGACGTCTTCATCCTCTATATGGATCTCGCTAGCGAGTCCGCCGTGGAAGCCGACAAAAAACTGCAGGCGACGCTGGAGGACGAGGAGAACGCCGACTTTTCTTCCATCGCAAACCGGCTTAACTGAAAAACCGCCGCGCGATTCACGCCACAGAACAAAATGAGGGCTTGCCATAGTTTCCTTGGCAAGCCCTTTTGTTATTCCGCTCATATTTCACATATTTCACACCCGCCCGGCGACATATCTGCCGGAACCATCCGTAATAGCCAGCTTACTTCACCACTCTCACCCGGAATACCCCGTCGATGGACTGCAGCTTCTCGATAATCTCCTTTGACGCGGGCGTCTCGATATCCAGCATCGTGTAAGCCACCTCTCCCTTTGACTTGTTCGTCATGTCAGATATATTGATATTGTTATCGCCGAAGCAGGCGGTAAACTTGGTGATCATATTGGCGATATTCTTGTGGAAAACCGCCACACGCCCTGCCTGTTCGCAGATGCCCATATCGCACCTTGGATAGTTCACGCTGTTGGCGATATTGCCGTTCTCCAGATAATCTTTCATCTGCTTCACAGCCATCACAGCACAGTTGTCCTCCGACTCCTCCGTGGAAGCGCCAAGGTGCGGAATCACGATACAGCCCTCCTGCCCCGCCGTGGTGGCATTCGGGAAATCGGACACATATTTTCTCACCTTACCCGCCTTGATTGCCTCCAAAACAGCCTTCTCATCCACCAGAAGGTCTCTCGCAAAGTTTAAGAGAATCACGCCGTCCTTCATCTGATCCAGCGCGTCTTTGTTAATCATGCCTTTGGTGGCATCCATCAGCGGCACGTGAATCGTCACAATATCACACTCCGCATAGATCTCCTCCACATGCAGCACATGCTTCACGTCACGGCTCAAGTTCCACGCCGCATCCACGGACACGTAAGGGTCGTAGCCGTAAACTTCCATGCCCAGATGTTTCGCCACGTTTGCCACCCTGACGCCGATGGCTCCCAGACCGATAATACCGAGCTTTTTGCCCTCGATCTCCGTACCCGCGAAATTCTTCTTCGCTTTCTCAGCGTTCTTACCGACATTCTCGTCCGTCTGGTTGTCTTTTACCCACTCAATACCGCCCACGACATCGCGGGAGGCGAGGAGCATACCCGCAATCACAAGCTCCTTCACGCCGTTCGCGTTGGCGCCGGGGGTATTGAACACTACGATACCCTTCTCCGCGCATTTGTCGAGAGGAATGTTGTTGACGCCTGCGCCCGCCCGCGCGATGGCAAGCAGGTTTTCCGGCAGCTCCATATCGTGCATTGCCGCACTTCTCACCAGAATGCCGTCCGCCTCCTCGATTTTTTCTGTCTTTTCGTACTGCCCGCTGAATTTTTCCAGACCCACCTGCGCGATGGGATTTAAGCAATGATATTTAAACATTTGTACTGCCTTCCTTTACTCACAAATTATATTACACACGTTATTTATAGATGCGCCTCTTATGCGTTTTCGCTTTCAAATTGTTTCATAAATGCCACAAGCTTCTCCACGCCCTCCACAGGCATAGCGTTGTAGATGCTGGCGCGCATACCGCCCACGGTTCTGTGTCCCTTCAGATTCACGAACCCGGCAGCCGTCGCCTCCTTGATGAATTTGGCGTCCGTCTCCTCGTTGCCCGTCACGAAAGGCACATTCATGAGGGATCTGTCCTCTTTTCTGACCGTGCCCTTGAAAAGCCTGCTCTCGTCGAGGAAGTCATAGAGTATCTTCGCCTTCTTCTCGTTTAATGCCTTCATCGCCTCGAGACCGCCGTTTTTCAGAAGCCACTTGAACACCTTGCCGCAGATATAGATACCGTAGCAGGGAGGCGTATTGTACAGGGAATCATTGTCCGCATGTACTTTAAACTTCATCATAGTAGGCGTGCCGGGGAGCACATCGTCCGTCAGCAGATCCTCCCTGATGATAACGACCTGTGTGCCCGCGGGTCCCACATTTTTCTGCACGCCCGCGTATACCAGACCGTACTTCGTCACATCCATAGGCTCCGACAGGAAGCAGGATGACACGTCGGAGACGAGAATCTTTCCCTTCGTATCCGGCAGCGTGTGATATTTGGTGCCGTAGATCGTATTGTTCTCACAGATATAGACATAATCCATATCATCCGTTATGGGAAGATCGGAACAGTCCGGAATATAGGAAAACGTCTCATCCGCAGAAGAGGCAAGCTCCACAGCCTCCCCGAAAATCTTTGCCTCCGCAAACGCTTTCTTCGCCCACTGTCCGGTCAGGATATAGCCTGCCTTCCTGTTTTTCATCAGATTCATGGGAACCGACGCAAATAAAAGGCTTGCGCCGCCCTGCAAAAACAGTACCTTATAGTTATCGGGAATGTGAAGGAGCGTGCGCAGATCCGCCTCCGCCTCCTTGATGATGGTGTCATACACCTTCGACCGATGGCTCATCTCCATGACCGACATCCCTGATCCCTTGTAATCGAGCATCTCCTCTGCAGCCTCTTTTAACACCTCTTCCGGTAAAACCGCGGGTCCCGCTGAAAAATTATACACTCTGGACACTTTTCTCTCCTCCCGTCCTCATTCGTTGCCGTTTACAAAAACCAAATTTCATTTTACGCCCTTCGGACGCTTTAGTCAATTACTTTGTTAAATAATACGGGCACGGACGCTCAGCCTCGCCGATTCGCTCCGGCCGAACTGTTAATAGAACATCACTACCGGCGTCCCCACTTCCGCCATGTCGAAAAGCTGTTCCATCGCCGCGCGGGGGGTATTGATACAGCCGTGGGAGCCGTTCGTCTGGTAGATCGTGCCGCCGAACTTTCCCCGCCACGCCGCGTCGTGGATCCCGATGTTTCCCTTCACCGGCATCCAGAAGTCCACGTGGGAAGCGTAGTTCGCGCCCCGCAGAATGCGGTTTTCCTGCTTTGCGTACACAAAATTGACTCCGGAGGGCGTCCCCATCCTGCGGGATGTGTTTCCCGTCACGATCGGCGTATCTATCGTCAAAATACCGTCCACGTAGTAGTACATCTTCTGCTCTCCCATATCTACCTCGATATAGGTGGAGCCGATGTCCTCGCTGCCTTTCTTCCACGCCTCCTGCGTGTAGACAGGCTCGTGCACCTCTCTTTTCCTCTCATAAAAAGCTTCTGTCAGATAGGCTTTCTCCGCCTCCTGATCGATTTTGTTGCCGTAGAGACCGCCCTCCACCGTCACCACATCCCCACGGGTGGACTGAAAACTTCTGCTTGCGCCCACGGTGTCATACTTTGCCGCCAGCGTTTCCACAAAGTTCTCTATGGCATCCTCCTTCAGCTGAAAGCCGCCCGACCCGTCAAATAGAAAACGACCGTTATCGTCAAGTGCAATCCAGTCGCAAACGACGGACGCGTCCACGGGGATTTCCTCTTCCCCCATCTTGTACACAATGCCGCAGTCCTGAAAACGTTCCAGTTTTTTCCAGAGTTCCAGCGTTTCCCGCATCTGCGCCGTCAGCTCCAGATCATGGTAGCACCCTTCGTCCCGCAGGGAAACCTCGCTCTTTGATTCCTCGATGGCGGCGAGCACCACGCCCCTTGCCTGCTCGGTAAAGAGCACCTCCGTCCGCTCATTTAACAGCTCATAGCCCTGCGGCGTGCGCACAATCTCCAGCCTGCGCTCCCCATCCGTCCGCTTATCCTGACAGAAAGGAAGCGCCGCAAAACATGCCTCAAATGCCTCCTGATCGTAGGACACCACCGGCGCAAGTTCCACCCTGTGCCCACCCATCAGGCTGTCAATCCACATCCATGGATTCTGCTGTCTCTGATAGATCTCCAGCGCTTTCTTAAAATCATACTGATAGGAAATTTCCTCCGCGGATATCACATAACTGTTGCCTTCCTTATCCTTTATGGCAACGCCCTCGTATGTGAACCCCTTTGCCAGCTCGTCATTTACCTCCTGAATGCTCCTGCCGGTACAGTAAATACCGTTAATCCATGTTCCGTAAATAAACGCGTTGTGGTAGTACACGGCAAGTCCTACATAGGCTGCCATCAGACTGACTGCGGCAATGCCCAATATGACCGCCAAATGCTTTAGTAATCTTTTCATAGATCTCCCGCATCAAATGCTTCACTGATAGGTGCGCCCGCGGGCACCATAGGAAACACTTTATCATCCTCCGGTATCACACAATTTAATAACACTGGTTTCTTTAATGCGATCGCTTTCTCGACAGCAGGCGCCACCTCTTCCTTCTTCGTCACGAGGATCGCCTCACAGCCAAGCCCTTCCGCCACTTTACAGAAGTCCACACCGTCATCAAGAACCGTCTGGGAATAGCGTTTCCCATAAAACAGTGTCTGCCACTGTCTGACCATACCCAGCACATGGTTGTTGATGACCACCTGAATAATCGGTATATTGTAGCGGCTTGCCGTCGCCAGCTCGTTCATGTTCATACGGAAACAGCCGTCTCCCGCAATGTTGATGCAGATTTTGTCAGGCTGCCCCATCTTGGCACCGATACATGCGCCAAGCCCGTAACCCATGGTGCCAAGCCCTCCGGAAGTGAGAAGCGTGCGGGGCTTAGAATACTTATAATACTGCGCCGCCCACATCTGATGCTGTCCCACGTCCGTCGTGATGATGGCGTTGCCGCCGGTTACCCGGTCGATCTCTTCCATAATGTAAGGACAGGAGAGCGCCCCCTCGTCATAGTTCAGCGGATATTTCCCCTTCAGTTTTGCGATATGTGCCATCCACTCTTCATGGGACTGCCCGGAAAGCTTTTCGTTCAGCTTCGTGAGCACTTCCTTCAGATCCCCCACAAGAGAAACGTCTGTCTTGATGTTTTTGTTGATCTCCGCCGCATCCACGTCGATATGCAGCACCTTCGCGTGCTCCGCGAATTTCTTCGGATTTCCCACCACCCGGTCTGAAAAACGCGCGCCGAGGGCGATCAGCAGATCACACTCGCTGACGCCGAAATTGGAAGTTTTCGTCCCGTGCATACCGATCATGCCCGTGTATCTGTCGTCATTGCCGTCCATCACACCCTTGCCCATCAGCGTATCACAGACCGGCGCGTCCACAAGATTCGCAAACGTCCGCACTTCCTCGTATGCCTCGGAGATCACCGCGCCGCCGCCCACATAGATAAAAGGCTTTTTCGCGTTCTCCAGAAGGCTTACCGCCTCCGCCAGTTCTTCCTCAGTATAGCGTCCCGGTTTCTCTGCTTTCTCCGGCGCCTTTTTCTCATACTCGCAGGTGTTTGCCGTCACATCCTTGGTGATATCCACAAGCACCGGACCAGGTCTGCCGCTTCTGGCAATGGTAAATGCCTTTCTGAGCGTGTCCGCAAGAATATTGACATCTTTTACTATATAATTATGTTTGGTGATGGGCATTGTGATTCCCGCGATATCCACCTCCTGAAAGGAATCCTTTCCGAGAAGGGGAAGATTTACGTTACAGGTAATCGCCACCACAGGCACCGAGTCCATATAAGCCGTCGCGATTCCCGTCACCAGATTGGTCGCGCCCGGACCGCTGGTTGCCAGACAGACACCCACCCTGCCGGTGGCTCTGGCATAGCCGTCCGCCGCGTGTGCCGCCCCCTGTTCGTGGGACGTCAAAATATGTTTGATTTCCTCGCTGTGCTGATATAACGCGTCATACACATTTAAGATCGTGCCGCCGGGATAACCGAACACGGTGTCCACTCCCTGCTCCTTCAGACATTCCACTACAATCTGCGCACCTGTCAATACCATGTTTTTTCCTCCTGCCTGTTATAAAATTACATTTATTATTTTTCAAATTGATGCGGAGAATGCTGCCTTTGGGCATTCTCCCGTGTGAAGCTTGAAAACACTTAGCGAGGTTCTTTCGAGCTTAGTGTTTTCCTTCACACGTCTCCAGAATCGCACCTCTGTTGCCGCTCGTCACCATCTCCCGGTATCTCGCGAGATAACCGCTTGTCACCTTGGGCTCTCTGGGCTGCCATTTCGCCTTTCTCGCCGCCATCTCCTCATCGGAAACTTTCACATCCAGCTTCATATTTGGAATGTCGATGCTGATGATGTCGCCCTCTTCCACCAGCGCGATGGGGCCGCCCACCGCCGCCTCGGGCGATACGTGACCGATGGACGCGCCTCTGGATGCGCCGGAAAAACGGCCGTCCGTGATCAGCGCCACGCTGGAACCGAGTCCCATACCCGCAATCGCCGAGGTGGGATTTAACATCTCCCGCATACCCGGGCCCCCTTTGGGTCCCTCATAGCGGATCACAACCACGTCGCCCGCCACGATCCTGCCGCCCTTGATCGCCGCGATCGCGTCCTCCTCACATTCAAAGACGCGTGCGGGACCTTCGTGCACCATCATCTCCTCCACCACAGCGGAGCGCTTCACCACGCTGCCGTCGGGCGCCAGATTCCCTTTTAGGACAGCGAGGCCGCCCGTCTTGCTGTAAGGATTTTCCACCGTTCTGATAACATCTGTATTTTTATTGACCGCATCCTTGATGTTCTCACCGATCGTATTTCCTGTCACCGTCATGCAGTCCGTGTGGAGCAGCCCGATATCCGCCAGCTCCTTCATCACCGCGTAGACGCCGCCCGCCTCGTTCAGATCTTCCATATAAGTGGGACCTGCCGGAGCCAGATGGCATACATTGGGCGTCTTCTCGCTGATCTCGTTGGCGAAAGCGATGTCAAAGTCGAAACCTATCTCATGGGCGATCGCCGGCAGATGCAGCATGGAGTTGGTGGAGCATCCCAGTGCCATATCCACTGTGAGGGCGTTTAAGATCGCGTCCTTCGTCATAATGTCCCTCGGTCTGATATTCTTTTCCAACAGATTCATCACCGCCATGCCCGCGTGCTTCGCCAGCTTGATGCGCTCGGAGTAAACCGCAGGGATCGTGCCGTTGCCGCGAAGTCCCATACCAAGCGCTTCGGTAAGGCAGTTCATGGAGTTTGCCGTGTACATACCCGAACAGGAACCGCAGGTCGGACAGGTCTTCTCCTCGAACTCCAGAAGCTCCTCGTCCGTGATCGTCCCCGCCGCGTGGGAGCCGACCGCCTCAAACATGGAAGAAAGGCTCCTCTTTTGTCCTTTCACATGCCCCGCCAGCATGGGACCGCCAGACACAAAGACCGTGGGCACATTGATGCGCGCCGCCGCCATCAGAAGCCCCGGCACGTTCTTGTCACAATTGGGTACCATCACAAGCGCGTCAAACTGATGCGCCAGCGCCATACACTCCGTGGAGTCCGCAATCAGATCCCGGGTCACAAGTGAATACTTCATGCCGATATGCCCCATGGCAATGCCGTCGCAGACCGCGATCGCCGGAAACACCACAGGCACACCGCCAGCCTCCGCCACGCCGAGTCTCACCGCGTCCACGATTTTATCCAGATTCATATGCCCGGGCACAATCTCGTTGTAGGAGCTGACGATTCCCACCATGGGCTTCTTCATCTCCTCCTGTGTAAACCCGAGGGCATTAAACAAACTTCTGTGGGGCGCCTGCTGGGTACCCGCTTTCACATTGTCGCTTCTCATTGTTTTCTCCTCCTTTTATCACTCAAAAATCCAGCCGCTTCGCGTCTGCCACACTTCGTGCTCTCCGATTTTTTCGTTATCCTGTTTGGTGAAATCAAATGCTCACTCCGTTCGCGCTTGATTTCCTGCAAACAGGATAGTCTGCCAGTTTTCATAAACCTGCGTCATATTTTCTTCTATATATCCGCGTTTGGACTCCACTTCCTCCTGCGTCAGATAGAACTTCCACTCTTCGGGGTTCTCCCTGTAACCATATGGCAATCCCAGAAGCGCCTTGTCCAGAAGGACGATATCCGCCTCCTCCAGATCCCTTGTGACCCGGTCCTCCCCCAGTCCATAGAGATACAAAAGCAGATACTCCTGATCGCAGTCCGTCACCGCCACCGTATCCGTATCTTCTATCGCAATCTGCTCATAGGCATCGGCAAGCAGTTCGTCCCGCATACTGTACGGCGTCCTATCCGCCAGCACAAAAGCCCACGAAACGCCCGCGGCTATATAAACAAGCCATCTGCATCCCTTCCTGATCCCGCCCTTGTATCGGATGTCGGGCAGTCTCTCCAGAAGCGACAGCAGCCGCTGTGCCAGCCACCCGGTCAGAAGCGCCGCCCACACGCCGAGGAAAGAAAACACTCTCTGGTAGGGAAGCTTGCACTGGATCACAAGCGCAAGCGCAAGCAACACCGCCGTCATAATAAAGTACCATTCCCAGAACACTTTTTTCGGTTTCCCGATCAGACTGACTGCCGCCGCGAGGAGCCCCGCCAACAGCAGGATGCACATGCCGTTTCCGAAAAACCCGGACCACGGGGAAAGCTGTGACCCAAACAGTGTTTGCAGCCAGTGCCCCGCCTGTCCCCGGAATGCCTGTCTCGACATGCTCTGGATATAAGGCGTTGCCAGCATGTAATCTATGCCTTCCCGCAACGCCCGAAACGGCGCGTGGAGAATGATATCAATATGTCCCGCTGTATAGAAGGGACCGTCCGGCGTCTTGGAGAGCAGATTGGAACCGATCGCCAGCCACAAAATGCCGTAAAGCCCCGCCACACACACCGCGCTGACGAAAGACGCCGCCACCAGCCGCAGAAGACGCCCGTAATCCCTGTCCAGAAGGAGTACAAAGCCGCCGATCATGCAGACCGGCATCACCATATACAGACTGCTCGGAATCGCCCACAGGGCAATCACAAGCGACGCCCCGAATATTATATAATTTCGCTTGTTATTTTTCTTTTCCGCCACGATCGCATAGAGCGACAGCAGCGCAGACAGATAACAGAACGTCACGAGGGCGTACCCTCTGCCCTGCACCGCAAGCTGGTTGACCATGTACATCCCCGCAAAGAGATACACGGGAATAAGCGCGATCCCCTCCTCAAGGACTTTCTTTGATATACGGTACAGAAGCGCCAGACTGCCCATGCTGCATAGATAGGATACACCACGCAGCGCCACCGGCGCACATCCAAATATCCCCAGACAGGCGGACAGTGTGGAATAGCCCACATGATTGTTGGGGAGCGGCCAGTGAATCGCCGCGTATACCGGTCCCCTGCTGATAAAATAGTAATAAGTATAAAGTTCGTCATACCATGGCACGAGCGCAAACAGCCGATACCCATAATAAACTGCCGTCGCGAGAAAAAGCAGACAGAAAACCACGTCTCCCCTGTTTCCCTCACGCTTTTTACCAGCCACAAAATATGCAGTACCTTTTCCGCTAAAACTCTCCAAAAAATAACACATGTTATTATTTAATTCTTTCCACAATCAGATCGCCCATTTTTTTACAGCCCACCTGCGTACAGCCATCAGACATGATATCTCCGGTGCGGTAGCCATCCTTCAGCACCTGCTTTACGGCGTTGTCGATGACGTCCGCCTCCTTGTCCAGATCAAAACTGTAGCGCAGCATCATGGACGCCGAGAGGATGGTCGCAATGGGATTTGCCAGATCTTTGCCCGCAATGTCGGGGGCGGAACCGTGGCTCGGCTCGTACAGACCGAATTTCGTATCATTTAACGAAGCGGACGCCAGCATACCGATGGATCCCGTCACCATGCTCGCCTCGTCAGACAAAATATCGCCAAACATATTCTCAGTCAGGATCACGTCAAACTGTGCCGGGTCTTTCACAAGCTGCATTGCGCAGTTGTCCACCAGCATATGCTCCAGCGTCACGTCGGGATAGTCCTTTGCCACCTCTTCCACCACCGCTCTCCACAGTCTGGAAGAATCCAGCACGTTAGCCTTGTCCACGCTGGTCACCTTCTTTTTGCGCTTTCTGGCGATATCAAAGCCTTTTATGGCAATCCTTCGGATCTCATTCTCATCATAAGTCAGCGTATCCACGGCTTTTCTTACCCCGTTCTCCTCCGTGGTTCTTCTCTCGCCAAAGTACAGCCCGCCCGTCAGTTCCCGCATAATCAGCATGTCGAAGCCTTTTTCCGAGATCTCAGTCTTCAGGGGACAGGCGCCCGCCAGCTCCTCATACAAAACGGCAGGGCGCAGATTTGCAAACAGGTTTAACGCCTTGCGGATCGCCAAAAGCCCCGCCTCCGGACGCAGGTTCGGCGCAAGCTTATACCACGGGGATGTGGTCGTGTCGCCGCCGATTGAACCCATCAGCACTGCGTCCGCGCTCCGCGCCGTCTCCACCGCCTCGTCCGTCAAAGGCACCCCGTGTACGTCGATGGACGCGCCGCCCATCAGAATATCCGTATACTGCATGTCATGTCCGTATTTTTCCGCCACCGCGTCAAGCGTCTTCTTAGCCTCCGCCACGATTTCCGGTCCAATCCCGTCTCCCGGAATACAGGTAATCTTTAACTCCATAGGTTCCTCCGTTCTGCACCGGCTGTCAAGATACACTCATCTTTTATGCCGACAATCTATTTTTATGCAAAATTATACTTCTACATCATAGACTATTCACGTAAAAAATTCAATATAAAACTTCCTTATGCGGGTCTGCACATCAAAAAGCCGGATCATTTCTGACCCGGCTTCAGTAACCTTGAAATCATAATATCTGTTTCTTATTCCCCTGCGTTGAAGCTTCTCTCCTCGACAACGTTCCCGTCAGCATCCTGATATCTGACAACCAACGTTACGGCACCGGGCTCTCCCACAGCCTTATCCAACGATTCCGCCATCATTTCAAACACAGACGCTGTCGTCTCCAAACCGTTCTTAATGTTTTCCTTCATTTCATCGGTGATGGCAGACGCATCCTCAATGGTATAAATATAAGTAAACTCATTTCCTTTTACATCTACCGCAATGGATACACCTTCCTCTGCCTGCGCAGCAATCGACTCCTCAAGCTGCTGCTTCTGTTCGGGTACCTCATTCAAGTAATCTTCCAGTGTCTTACCAGAACCGGGCTCAAGTGCGGGAACTTCCTCCTCTGCCGCCGGCGTTTCTTCTTCCGCGGGAGCCTCCTCCGGCGTTTCTTCTTCCGCGGGAGCCTCCTCCTCCGGCGTTTCCTCTTCCACAGGAGCTTCCTCCTCTGCCGGAGCCGCTTCTTCTGTCGCCGCGTCCGCACCCTTAGCCGCGTCATCGCCGCCACATGCAGTCATGGAAAGGCTCATTGCCATAAGTGTCGCACAAACCAATGCCTTTACTGTTCTTCTCTTCATAATAATCTCCCTCCATCAATTAAGAATTCTGTCCTGTGCTTTCACACAAAATGATAGTCTACAGTATTTATATGTCTTTGTCAATACCATTTATGAAAAGAAATCGTTTTCCGCATGTTTCATAAAAAAGAACCATGACTTTGCACCATGGTTCTGGTCAATCTGTCCCTCTACTCTGTCTCCGCCTTCTCAATCTGCGCAATCGCCGATTTCTGCATGGGAATACGGCAGTTTTTGTTGCTTCCGAACTCCACGATCACCGTATCGTCGGTAATGTCAATCACAATGCCATAGAATCCGCTGTTCGTCAGTACGCAGTCGCCGACTGACATGTCCGTCAGCATCGCCGCCATCCGCTTTTGTTCCTTCTTCTGCGGACGAATCATAACAAAATACATAAACGCCACAATAATGACGATATAAATAATCATAACCATGCCGCCTCCGGTAGCAGCTCCCGCTGCATCAGCCGATAATAATAATCTCATACTATTTCCTCCGTTATTCCTTTCTAAAACACTACAGCATATCATACACAACTTAGCGGGGAAAAACAAGCCCCTTCCCAAAAATTTCACAAAGCTTTAAGTCTTTTTGCTTTCCGCGTCCGCGGTCTGCATCCCGGACAGCTTGTTCCTCTTATATTGTGCAAAACGCCCTTCATCCAGCGCATCCCGGATTTCCGTCATCATCGTATTATAGAAATAGAGATTATGGAGCACGCAAAGCCGCATTCCCAGCATCTCCTTCGCCTTTAAAAGATGCCTGATATAGGCTCTGGAGTAACGTCTGCACGCCGGGCAGGGACATCCCTCCTCAATGGGTCTGTCATCCAGTTCATACTTTGCGTTAAAGAGGTTGATCTTTCCACGGTTTGTATACAGATGACCATGCCGCCCGTTTCTCGTAGGATACACGCAGTCAAAGAAATCCACGCCCCGCTCCACCGCTTCCAGAATATTTGCCGGCGTCCCGACCCCCATCAGATAGGTAGGTTTATCCACAGGCAGCCATGGAACCGTTTCCTCGATCACATGGTACATCTGCTCATGGCTCTCACCCACCGCAAGACCGCCCAGCGCGTAGCCGTCGCAGTCCAGTTCCGCAATCTGTTTTGCATGTTCTATGCGGATGTCGTCAAAAACCGCGCCCTGATTGATTCCGAATAACAGCTGTTCTTTATTGATCGTGTCTTCCAGTCCGTTCAGCCGTTCCATCTCCCGCTTACAGCGGACGAGCCATCTGGTGGTGCGCGCCACGGAATCCTCCACATACTTCCTCTCAGCCATGCTGGGCGGGCACTCGTCGAATGCCATCGCAATCGTAGAGGCAAGGTTACTCTGGATCTGCATACTCTCCTCCGGGCCCATAAATATCTTCCTGCCGTCTATGTGGGAGTGGAAGTACACACCCTCCTCCTTAATCCGCCGGAGCCCCGCCAGGGAAAATACCTGAAATCCGCCGGAATCTGTGAGAATCGGCTTATTCCATGACATAAACTTATGCAGACCGCCAAGTTCCCTGATGACCCGGTCTCCCGGTCTCACATGTAAATGATACGTGTTGGACAGTTCCACCTGCGTGCCGATCTGCTCCAGATCCTCCGTGGATACCGCACCCTTGATCGCCGCCACTGTCCCTACATTCATAAAGACAGGGGTCTGGATCGTGCCGTGTACTGTCGTAAATTCGGCGCGTTTCGCCCTGCCTTCCTGTTTTAAAATCCGATACATACTAACCCCCATGATTCCGCACCGCGGAATCTCAAATCACCGCGGATTATAGACATTTATCCCAGAACTCTTCCAGACACAGTTCCTCATCCTTCATAATCGTAGCTGCCTCCCTGCCCACATAGCGGAAATGCCACGGCTCATACTCGATGCCGGTGATATACTCCTTGCCGGAAGGATAGCGCAGGATAAACCCGTACTCGTAACTGTGCGCCTCAAGCCACTCGCCCTCCTCCGTGTCCGCAAACCCCTGCTTCAGCTCGATAAAGCTGTCGGAAGTGATATCAAACGCCAGACCCACCTCATGCTCGCTGCATCCGGGAACCGTAATCACTGTGGACGTCGCCTTATATGCTTCCATATAAGACAGCCCCTGTCTCATATAAGATTTGATTCTGTCGTTGAAATTGTCCTCTTGATGATCTGACGTCCGATACGGCGATCTGACCACCAGATTTAATCCGTCCTTCTTAGCCGCCTGCATCATAAGCAGCAGATCCTCGATCACACGCTCGTCACAGCGCATACCGGATGTAAACGTTCCCAGCTTGAAATCGTAATCGGCGGGAATGGGATGCTGCTTATTGATAAGGACAAGCCGCCAGTCAGAGCTGTCAAAGGCAAACTCCGCATCTGTCTCTGTATCTGTCTCCGGCTGCTCTCCCGCAGTCCCGTCATATATTCCCATTTTGTGGTCATGTCCGTGCTGCTCTAACAGATCATCCAATGTGAACGTCTCGGCGTCCCCATCATGCTCTGACGTGACCACATTTCCCTCTTCCAGAATTTCCTCCACCACCGGATTCACAGGCTCCACCACAGCCAGCGATACGTCCGAGGTCTCCACAATCGCGCTGTAGGTTTCCTGCGCGCCGGTAAAGCCGGTACGCTCCGCAAACACCGCGAAAGAAAAACTGCAGCTGCTCATAAAAAAGACCGCCACAAAAAACATGCTGGCATAGCGCTTTCCGTTCGTCAGAAAATGTAATCCTATATAATAGAAAACAAGCGTCACGAACATACCTGCAAAAGAAGGATACTTTAACAGTCTGTTTTTTTTCGCCACACCGGTATAGTATGTTATTATTTTTTGTCGAAATGTTTTTTCCATCCAGTCCTCAAATCCTGTGCGCCTGCAATTCTGTCATATATCATAACATATAAAATTTATTTGTACACCCCTTTTTTATGTAAATCTGTCATATTTCTCCCTTTTTTTTCATTCTTTTCCCTTTTGATTTGATTTTTCCCTCCCGCCTCCTCTCTGGTTCCCCTCTCCATGCCCTGTTTTTTGCCTCCCCTTTTCCCCTGCCCGCTCTTGCTTTTTGAACAGAATATGGTATGCTGAATACGGGTAAAAACGCGCTTTTTCCCATACCTAATATGTGTTATGCGTTTTTTCGCACAAAAGAGGAATGGCGGCTTGGCACCCATTGTATTTAATTGTACATTTGATATTTCATGTGCAATTTAATTATGCAGGATATCCTGCGTGTTGTTTTCAGAAAACTTCACCCAATTCAAGAAAGGATCAGACAATGGCAGGCTCAACACTTGGAATTATCTATCGAATCACTACATGGGGCGAGTCCCACGGCGCCGGACTGGGCGTTGTGGTGGACGGCTGTCCCGCCGGATTAGCACTTACAGAAAACGATATTCAGTTATATCTCGACAGGCGAAAGCCCGGACAGAGCAGGATCTCCACCCCCCGCAAAGAAGCGGACGCCGTGGAGATTCTCTCTGGAATCTTTGAAGGGAAAACCACAGGAACGCCTATCTCCCTGCTCATACGCAACACCTCACAGAAATCCAGAGACTATTCGGAAATCGCCGACTGTTACCGCCCCGGGCACGCGGACTATACCTTCGACCGGAAATACGGCTTTCGCGACTACCGGGGCGGCGGACGTTCCTCCGGGCGGGAGACCATCGGCCGGGTGGCTGCGGGCGCGATCGCCGCAAAGGTGCTGCGCGAGTTCGGTATTGAACTGTTCTCCTACACGAAATCCATCGGTCCCATCACGGTCAGCCCGGAACGCTTTGACCGGGCGGCAGCCCTGAATACACCCACCTGTATGCCCGACGCAGACGCCTCGGCTCTGGCTGAAAAATATCTGTCGGACTGCATGAGCAGTTACGATTCCGCAGGCGGGGTGATCGAGTGCGTGATAGACGGCGTCCCGGCAGGGCTTGGCGATCCCGTTTTTGAGAAACTGGACGCCAATCTGGCGAAGGCAGTCATGTCCATAGGCGCAGTCAAGGCAGTAGAAATCGGCGACGGTATCGAAGTTTCCACCCGAAACGGCTCTTCCAACAATGATCCTTTCCGTCTGGAAAACGGGAAGGTCGTAAAGACATCCAACCACGCAGGCGGCATTCTCGGGGGAATCAGCGACGGCTCGCAGATCGTGCTGCGCGCCCATGTAAAGCCTACCCCTTCCATCTTCTCCCCCCAGAATACCGTAAACAGGCAGGATGAGGAGATACAGATCTCCATCAAGGGCAGGCATGACCCTGTGATCGTCCCCCGTGCAGTCGTTGTGGTAGAGGCCATGGCAGCCATCACGATTCTGGACGCGCTTCTGGTAAATGCAGGGGCAAAAATGGACCACCTGAAAGCCATATATAAAAGTTAAATCTACGCGAAAAATGAGCCGTATGTTTAATTCACATTTAACATACGGCTCATTTCTTGTCTTCTATTCTCTGCAGCAGATAAAATGTCCCAACTTAAGTTAACCACTCTGTTTTCGTTTTTCTGTCGCAATATCACATGGTAACATTTGCTATTTCCGTGGTATCGCCCGTTATTTTACCGAATCACAATGTTGCCAGAACATTCCATAACAGGAGCTTCCTTTATAATTTCCCCTACACTGTCCACCGTGATGGTTCCCGATTTCGGATTTTTGATGGAAATGACATGCCCTTTCACATCCGCTTCCACATCCGAATACTCAAAAGACAGATCCGTACCCTCCATCGTACAGTTGACCAGTTTCAGATTTTTGCAGTAGCACAAAGGCTGTGTCCCGATAATCTTACAGTCAATCAGCGTCAGACCGTCGGAAAACCATGCCAGATACTCTCCCTTCACCACAGAATTTCTGACCGTCACATTTTCGCTGTGCCAGAAAGCGTCCTTCGTATCCAGCACACAGTCTGTAATTTCCAGATTCTTCATATATTGAAAGGAATATTTTCCCTTCATTTTTACGCGATTAAGCTTTACATCCCTGCTGTCAAAGAACAGATACTCCGACTCAATCTCTGAATCTGTCAGCGCAATCTCCTCCGATTTCCAACCGAACTCCTGCGACACGATATGACAATTTTCCAGACAAATCCGCTCACACTCTCTGACCGCCTTGATTCCCCCCAGTGTGGAATTCTTTATCACGCCGTCCGAAGCATACCAGATCGCCGCCCGCGTCAGCTCATCCATGGTAGAATGTTCCATGGTAAACTTTTTCACATGCCACAGAGGATATCGCAGAGAGAAGGTACAGTCTGTCAGATTCACATCCCGGGCTTCCTTTAAAACCGACTCTCCGTCCGCCGGACCGGCAAAAAGGCAATGGTTGATGTCCGCTTCCTGCAGATTATATAACGCACGTTCTTCATCGAACTGCCTGTCTGCAACTGTTGTTCTCATGTGGTTTCCTCCTATTCATTTATTCACATAGATAACTACTGATAGCATAAAGTGTCTGCCCGTTATACTCTACCCGCGACCAGCCGTAAGCTTCATTGATCCCCGTTCTTGTGGCGTACTCGCCGTTGTGCAGTACCGCCACCACTACGGCATCGGGATTCGTCACGCTCGGCAGCGCACGCAGGTTGACCTCGATCTTTGCCGTCACCTGCTCGCTGCGGTCCGCAAATTTTGTCTTCAATCCGTCACCGCTGCCCGCGCCCTCCTGCGCCTCCTGTTTCGGCGTCTGGTAACCGAGGTCCGTAGTCAGGAAACTGCTCACAGCGTAGACTGTCTGGTCGTTGTAGACAAGCCTTGACCAGCCGCTTTCACTCACGCCCGTCCGCTTCGCCGTCTCCCCGTTTTTCAATGTGTACACCACCGTGCTGTCGTCCCCCTGACTGGGGATATTGCGCAGGTTGGTGGAGTCCTTTGCCGTCACCTCTTCCTCTACCGCCGTAAACGACATGAGCGCCTCCACATCCGCGCTTGCCTCCTCGGGCGTCTCCGTGTTCTTCGCGCCCGCCGTGCCCTCATAGCCAAAGTAGGCAATATTCACGTCCACCGGCTGGCTGATGCCAGCGACCGTCCCCCGGTTGGTATACTGCCACATGGCGTGCACACCTTGATAGGACGACTTTTCCGTCTGTGGATAAGGCGCCGACGGATACTGTGAAACCCAGATGCGGTAGTTTTTCTCGATCCGGGACGTCTCCCATTTCGCATCCCCCGTCATCTCGTGCATGGAAGAATAGAACATGGGGGTATATCCTCTCTCATAAATTCTATTCAGAAAAGCAATGGCTATGTCTGTCCTCTGCGTGGCAGACAAACCGTACTGCGCGCTGCTTTCCCGGTCAAACCCCTCACAGTCAAAGGCTACGGGATAGGTAATCTGATACTGCGCAATATAATCCGCCGTCCAGTCCGCCTCCGCTTTCGCTTCCTCCTCACTGACTGCCGTGGAAAAGAAATACGCGCCCAGCTTGATGCCGTTCTTCTGGGCTTCCTGCATATTATAACGGGCGTTACTGTCTGCCACGATCTCCCGGCTTTCGTCCATGCGGTAGCCCACGCGCACCATGGCAAAATCAACGCCGGATGCAGCCACCTGCGCCCAGTCTATCGTTCCTTGATATTTTGCCACATCGATTCCGAAGGTGATCTCGTCCGTCTCCGCCGCCGCTTCCGAGGAAAGAAGGGCGCTCACGTCCACCTCCGTTCCCTGTTCCGTGCTCATCGTCTCTGTCTCCGGGTCATCCTCCACCTGCGGGGACTCCCCCTCCGCTTCATCCACGTGTTCTTGTTCCGGAGAATCTGCCAGCTCGTCTGACTGTCCCGGATCCTCCACGGTTTCCTGCCCTTCCTCCGGTCCGGGCGCCGGCTCGTCCTCCACCTGCACCTCCGCGAGATCCGCGATCGCCGGGACAGTCTCCTCCGTGTCTTTACTCCCTTTGAACAGAAATACAGCCGCCGCCACAACAACCACCGCCACAAGCCCTATGACAGAGGGAAACAGCACCCTGTGCACAAAACGCAGCGTCCTCTCGTCAAGTTCTTCCTCAAACGCCTCGTCATCTTCATCCTCTGCGTCATCAGGCAGATCGTATTCCTCATCATCCAGATCCATGTACTCCAGATCGTCATCTTCACGTGATTTCACCCTATATCACCTCTGTATTTTCCTATCCGCTTTCCTATCTTCCAGTCAGCACGCCGCCATAAGTATTCCTATATTCTACCATAGGTCAGAACAAATATCACAAGTTATTTTATTAGAAACTCTCCAGCAGTTCGAGATAGAACTCATAATAATCCTTCCTGTTCTCCTTCATAAACTGGATCGCGGACTTCGGGTGCTGGTTTAACAGCCCGGTCAGAAGATACGGCACATCATACCCCCATGTCACGCCGGACTCTTTTAAGGGATTGATTTCCCTCTCTATAAAGCGCAGAATCGGATTGACATTGTACTTGGGGTTCTTCAGAAAGCCCAGAAGCAGTTCGCTGGGGCAGTTTCCGCAGCCCCGCCCCATGCCGTTCACCGTGGCGTCCAGATAACTCACGCCCATGATGACCACTTCCGTCGTGTTGGCAAATGCCAGCTGCTGGTTGTTATGCGCGTGAATGCCGACCTTTTTCCCGTACTTTGCCGCCACTTCCAGATACTTGTCCGCAAGCCGCCTCGCCTGCTCCGGGTAAAGGGAACCGTAACTGTCCACCAGATAAATCGTCCCCACGCTGCTTTGACCGAGCAAGTCAAGCGCCGCGTCAAGATCGGTCTCATTGGCTTTGGAAATCGCCATGATATTGACGGTCGTCTCGTACCCCTTCTTCGTGCAGTCCTCGATCAATTCAATGGCAGCCGGTATGGTATTGATATATGTCGCAACCCGCACCAGATCAATCGGGCTGTCCTTCTTGTTCAGAATATCTTTTCGGAAATCGCACCGCCCCACGTCCGCCATCACGCCGATCTTCATATCCGTCTTGTTGTCGCCCACGATGGCGCGGATGTCCTTGTCGTCGCAGAATTTCCACTTACCGAATTTGTTCACGTCGAACATCTCTTTGGAAGCCTTGTAGCCGAACTCCATATAATCCACGCCCGCCTTAATATTCGCGCGGTACAGTCCTTTGACAAACTCGTCCGTAAAATAGAAATCATTCACCAGCCCGCCGTCCCGCAGCGTGCAGTCCACCACCTTGATATCCGGCGCGTAGGACATGAGTGTTCTTCCCTTTGCTCTCTTTTCCATATTGACACACCCCTTTCCGTTCCCTTTGCTATTTCATCTTTCTTCTCTGCAGGTTCTTTTCTGTCTCAGACTCTCTGACGCTCAACGAATATTTCTAAGCCCCACCCGAGCCGATTCGGAACACCTACGCCAGAATCTTCTTAAAGCTCTTTTTTCCCTTCTTCACGATAAACTCTTCCGCCGCGATCTCGTCCTTTGTGTAGCAGGTCTTTAAATCCGTCACCTTCTCACCCTTCACGGTCACGCCGCCCTGTTCCACGGCTCTGCGCGCTTCGGAGCGGGACGCCGAAAGCCCTGCCGCTACCAGAATGCCCTGAATGTCTATCTTTCCTTCCCGGTAGTCCGCCTCCGTCAAGGTCACCGTGGGCATGTTCTCGGAGCTTCCGCCCCCGGCAAAGAGCGCTTTTGACGCCTCCTTCGCCTTTCCTGCCTCCTCCTCACCGTGTACCAGATTGGTCAGCTCGTAGGCAAGAATCTCCTTCGCCTCATTCAGCTGGCTGCCCTCCCAGCCGTCCATCTCCTCGATCTGCGAAAGCGGCAGGAAGGTGAGCATCCGCAGACATTTGAGCACGTCCGCGTCGTCCACATTACGCCAGTACTGGTAAAACTCAAAAGGAGTGGTCTTCTCTGGATCAAGCCATACCGCGCCCTTCTGTGTCTTTCCCATCTTCTTCCCCTCGGAATTCATAAGCAGGGTGATCGTCATGGCGTAAGCGTCCTTCCCGAGCTTTCTGCGGATCAGGTCCGTGCCGCCCAGCATGTTGCTCCACTGGTCGTCCCCGCCGAACTGCATGTTGCAGCCGTATCTCTTGTAAAGCTCCAGAAAATCGTAGCTCTGCATGATCATATAGTTAAATTCAAGGAAGCTTAAGCCCTTCTCCATTCTCTGCTTATAGCACTCCGCGCGGAGCATATTGTTCACGGAAAAGCACGCCCCCACGTCCCTGATAAACTCCACATAATTCAAGTCGAGCAGCCAGTCCGCATTGTTCACCATCAATGCCTTTCCCTCGGAAAAGTCGATAAAACGGCTCATCTGTTTCTTAAAGCACTCACAGTTGTGCTCGATGGTCTCCTTCGTCATCATAGAGCGCATATCCGTCCGTCCGGAAGGATCGCCGATCATAGCCGTCCCGCCGCCGATCAGGGCGATCGGCTTATTGCCCGCCTCCTGCAGACGCTTCATCAGACATAACGCCATGAAGTGCCCCACATGCAGACTGTCCGCCGTGGGATCAAACCCGATATAAAAAGTCGCCTTTCCGTTGTTGATCAGATCGCGGATCTCCTCCGCGTCTGTGAGCTGTGCGAGAAGCCCTCTCGCCTGTAATTCTTCGTAGATTCCCATTTGATTGTCTCCTTTCTTCTGACTCTGCTTCCTCATGCATAAGCAGATCGAGATGCTTCGCATCTCTCACTCGCGTTGCTCGTCATAAGCCTTCCAAAGCAGGCATTCATGCAAGCATGATGCCTGCTTCGTAAGCCTTCTGACTCTGCTTATGCGCGCAAAAGAACCCCCGTCCCGATTATCAGGACGAGGGTTAAACTCGTGTTACCACCTAATTTCACAGACGGCTCACACCGGCTGCCTCACCGAGTACAGTCATAAAATAACTCGTGCTATCTTTCTTTGACGATACTCTCCTGCTATAACGTGCATTCCTCCGTCGCGACCTACTAGGCTGTACGCCTGCCGTTCTGCCGTGAAGCTCCGAGATGTATTCATGGAAAAGTTCCCGCGCGCCTCTCATCTGCCGGCTGCTTTCTGTCCGTTTCCCGATCCACTACTTGTTCTCTTCAACGCCTGTCATATTGTGTGATATATTGTTTTTCTGCCTTATAATGTAAATGAAAATACTTCGTTTGTCAACACTTTTTCAGATATTTGGACTTTGGAACATTTTGTGTGCATCAGGCTGGACTGTTATGCGTCCGGCGCTCAGTGCAGCCCCAAATCTTCTCCGCCGATGGTGCCGATCCCAGCCTTGTCGAGAACCGCAGCCAGTCCGTCCGTATCCGCCACCCGGAAGATCATGCACGCCTGCCCGTCCTTCTGCCCGAACACAGAATACATATACTCCACGTCCATCCTGGCTTCGGAGATCACGCCGAGCACTTTGCTCAAGCCACCGGGCGTATCGGGAACCGCCACGCCCACAACCGGCGTCATGGTCAGGATGAAGCCGTGCTCTAAAAGAATGGCGGATGCCTTTGACGCGTCGTCCACGATCAGACGCAGAACACCGTAATCCGCTGTCTCCGCGATATTGAGCGCCCGCATGTTTACCTCATTCTCCGAGAGAATATGAGTAATGTCCGCAAGCTGTCCCGCTTTATTTTCCAGAAATACAGAAATCTGAGGTATTGTCATATGTTTGTCCCCCTTCTTAAATTTTCCGCTTGTCGATCACACGCACCGCCTTGCCCTCGCTTCTCGTGATGGACTTGGGCGCCACCAGACGCACCTTCGCGTAGATGCCAAGCATTGCCTTGAGAGCCGATACCAGCCCTTTCTCCATCTCCGTGATCTTACCGAGATTGTCGGAGAAGTTCTCGGGCGTCATCTCCACCATAACTTCGATCGTATCGGAATTGTTGACACGATCCACGATAATCTGATAGTTTGCGGGATAGCCCTGCTCCAGAAGCACCGTCTCGATCTGGGACGGGAACACATTGACACCCTTCACGATCAGCATGTCGTCGCTTCTGCCCATAGGCTTGCTCATCTTCACATGGGTACGTCCGCAGGAACATTTCTCTCTGGTCAGCACGCAGATGTCCCTCGTGCGGTAGCGCAAAAGCGGGAATGCCTCCTTGGTAATCGCCGTAAATACCAGTTCGCCCTTGCTGCCCTCGGGAAGCACCTCCCCCGTATCCGGGTCGATAATCTCCGCGATAAAGTGATCCTCGTTGATGTGCATACCTGTCTGCTCGCTGCACTCAAATGCCACGCCGGGACCGCTGGTCTCCGTCAGCCCATAAATATCGTATGCCTTGATACCCAGTTTCTCCTGAATATCCTGACGCATCTCCTCGCTCCATGCCTCCGCGCCGAAAATGCCTGCTTTCAGCTTAATCTTGTCGCGCAGCCCGCGCTCATGGATGCTCTCCGCCAGAAACGCGGCATAGGAAGGCGTACAGCAGAGAATCGTCGCCTCCAGATCCACCATAAACTGTAACTGTCTGTCCGTATTGCCGGAGGACATGGGAAGCGTCAGACATCCCACCTTATGGCTGCCGCCGTTTAAACCGGGACCGCCCGTGAAAAGACCGTACCCGTAGCAGACATGGCACACATCCCCGTCTGTGCCGCCTGCCGCCGTGATGGCGCGGGCACAGCAGTCCTCCCACAGATCAATGTCATGCTGGGTGTAAAACGCCACCACCCGGCGTCCCGTCGTGCCGGATGTGGACTGGATGCGCACACAGTTCTTAAGAGGCGTCGCCAGAAGGCCGTAAGGATAAGCCTCCCGCAGATCGTCCTTCGTCAGGAAAGGCAGCTTATGTAAGTCCTCCACACTCTGAATATCCTCGGGCGCCACGCCCTTCTCCTCCATCTTTTTGCGGTAGTAGGGCACATTGTCCCACACATGGCGCACCTGCTTTACAAGCCGTTCATTCTGCCATGCGAGAATCTGCTCCCTGTCCGCGGTCTCAATTTCTTTCTGGTAATACCGTTCCATACCTTCCTCCTTTTATACTGTTTCGACATCAAGCGTTTCTTCCCGCCTCAAACGCCTTTTTATTCATCTCCAGAAACTTCGGCGGCACGCTGTGTTCAATCGCGTCCATCCACTCTTCCTGCGTAAAGTCAAAGTGTCTGGAAAGCCGCCCCATCAGCACCAGATTCACCGCCTTGCTGCTTCCCGCCTCCTCCGCAAGGGAGAGCGCGTCAAAGGCGTCCACCTCAGCGTCCAGCGCCGACATCTTCTCCACCAGATTCTCCGGGTACGCTGCCGCGCCCGCAATCACCGGCATGGGATTGATCTGCTGGCTGTTCACAATGATTCTGCCGCCCGGCTTCAAAAATTCCGTATAGCGCGCCGCCTCCAGAAGTTCAAAAGAAAGGATGCAGTCCGCCTGTCCCTTGTCTATAATGGGCGAACATACCCGGTCGCCCCAGCGCACATAGGTGACCACGCTGCCGCCGCGCTGGCTCATGCCGTGCACCTCGCTGACCTTTACGTCAAACCCCTTTGTGAGTAGCAGACGACCCAGAAGTTTACTCGCAAGCAGGGTACCCTGTCCGCCCACGCCCACGATCATCATATTTTTCGTCTCCATGTTATCGTCCCCCTTCCGTTCCGAGCGCACCGAACTTACAGAGCTGCTCGCAGACTCCGCAGCCCACGCAGAGCGTCTCGTCAATGACCGCTTTGCCGTCCACCATGCTGATCGCCGGACAGCCGATATTCATGCACGCCTTACAGCCCTTGCACTTCTCGGGATCGGAACAGATCGGACCCGGATGCTTCACATATTTGAGCAGCGCGCAGGGGCGACGGGAAATGATGACTGAAGGCTCCTTCGCCGCAAGCTCCTCTTTGATCACCGCCTGACAGGTTTCCATATCGTAAGGATCTACCACCTTCACCCGCTTGATGCCGACCGCGTGACACAGGCTCTCCAGATCAATCTTCGTGCAGGGATCGCCCTTCAGGTTATAGCCGGTGGTCGGGTTCTGCTGGTGCCCCGTCATACCCGTGATGGAATTGTCCAGTATAATCACCGTGGAATCAGACTCATTGTAGGCAATGTTGATAAGCCCCGTAACGCCGGAGTGGATAAAGGTGGAGTCGCCGATCACCGCCACCGTTTTCCCCGCGCTCTCCTCGTCTCCCGCTTTCACAAAGCCGTGAAGCCCCGAGACGGAGGCGCCCATGCAGACGGTTGTGTCGATGGCGTTAAGCGGCGCAACCGCGCCCAATGTATAACACCCGATATCCCCGAGTACGGTCAGGTTTAATTTCTTCAATACATAGAAAAGGCTTCTGTGCGGGCAGCCCGCGCACATCACGGGCGGTCTTGCCGGAATCTCCTCCGAGAGGGCTTTCCCCGCCTGCACTGACTGACCGAGCTTCTCCTTCACCACGTTCTGGCTCAGTTCGCCAATTCCGGTAAACAGGTCTTTGCCGGATACGGAGAGTCCCAGATTTCTGCAATGGTTCTCTACAAAACCGTCCAGCTCCTCCACCACCACAAGCTTCTCAACTGTCTTTGCAAAATCCCTGATCTTCTGCTCGGGCAAAGGCCAGATCATGCCCAGCTTCAAAACGGGATATGTATCGCCGTAAGCCTCCTTCACATACTGATAACAGGTGGAAGAAGTAATAATGCCTACGGATTTATCGCTTCCATCCTCGATTCGATTGATTTTTGCCGTCTCCGCCCATGCGGTCAGCGCCCTCGTGCGCTCCTCCACCATGGGATGTTTTTTCTTTGCATAAGCCGGCATCATAATATATTTTGCGGGGTTCTTCTCATACTTCTTCGGCTCCGGCACGACCCGCTCCCCCGTCTCCACAACACTCTGGGAATGGCTGACACGGGTGCACATCTTCATAAGCACCGCTGTGTCAAACTGCTCGGACAGCTCGTATGACAGCTTGGCAAAGGCAAGCGCCTCCGCCGAATCGGAAGGCTCCAGCATGGGAATCTTCGCCGCCCGCGCATAATGGCGGGAATCCTGCTCATTCTGGGAACTGTGCATCCCGGCGTCGTCCGCCACCCCGATAACCAGTCCCGCGTTCACACCTGTGTAGGATATCGTAAACAGCGGATCTGCCGCCACGTTTAAGCCCACATGCTTCATGGCGCAAAAGCTCCGCACGCCGCGAAGCGAAGCGCCAAACGCCGCCTCCAGCGCCACTTTCTCATTGGGCGCCCACTCCGCGTAAACCTCCTCATACTTCGCCACAGACTCGGTGATCTCCGTACTCGGCGTCCCCGGATAGCTGGACACAAAACTGCACCCCGCCTCGTACAGCCCTCTGGCAACCGCCTCGTTGCCAAGCATCAATGTCTTCATCAAATTAACCACCCTTCTTCTATTATTGCGGAGAATGCCGCATTTTGCATTCTCCCGCTCGAAACGATAGAGCTTCTTGGCGTCCCGTCCAATGGCGGGACGTCTTTAGAAGTTCTTTTCGAGCTAATCTCCGATGGAGTCTTTCACCGAAACCGTCACCTTCTGGTCATAGCAGGAGAAAACCTCTGCAAGCTTTTTCTCCCCCGGCGCTTTCGTCACCATACTCACCACAGGCACAATCACCAGCCCTGCCAGCATACAGAATGCACCGGCATTGATCGGGGACTGTAAAAGCGCGGGAAAATTCGACCTGAAAAAGATGTTTGCAAGCATCACAATGGTGGAGAATAAAAAGCTCACCCAGCACGCCGCTTTCGTCGTCCGTTTCCAGTACAGACCGTAGAGGAACGGAGCAAGGAAGGCACCCGCAAGCGCGCCCCAGCTCACACCCATAAGCTGCGCGATAAAGGTAACGTTAGATCGGTATTGGATCAGGGCAAGCACCACGGAAATCGCAATGAACACCACCAGAAGCCCCCGCATCCATTTCACCTGTTTCTTCTCGTCCATCTCCTTAATTATATTACCTTTAATGAAGTCCAGCGTCAAGGTGGAGCTTGATGCCAAAACAAGGGATGACAGGGTGGACATGGATGCAGAAAGCACCAGAATTACCACCACCGCAATCAGAATCGTAGGAAGCCCGGAAAGCATGGTGGGCACCACCGAATCGTAACCGTTCGCCGCAATGTCGATTTTATCACTGAACAGACGTCCGAATCCGCCAAGGAAATAGCAGCCGCCCGCAACAATCGTTGCAAAAACCGTGGAAATAATCATGCCCTTGTTGATCGCGCTCTCACTCTTGATAGCATAAAACTTCTGCACCATCTGCGGCAGTCCCCATGTGCCGAGGCTGGTGAGGATCACCACGCCCAGAAGCCCCACGGGATCGGGACCAAAAAAGGAATTAAACACGCCGGGAGAAACGGAAACCGTCTCGTCGCTCACCGCAGCCAGCTTATCAAGCGCGGCAAGGAAACCGCCCTGACTGTTTAAAACAGCGAGCACCACCGCCGCAATGCCGAAGATCATAATAATACCCTGAATAAAATCGTTGATTGCCGTCGCCATGTAACCGCCCGCGATGACATAAATGCCCGTAAGCACCGCCATAACGATCACGCACACGCTGTAGTCAATGTCAAACGCCATACCGAACAGCCGGCTAAGCCCGTTGTAAAGGCTCGCCGTATAGGGAATCAGAAAAATAAAGATAATCGCCGATGCCGCAAGCTTTAACGGCCTGCTCTCAAACCGTTCACCAAAAAACTGAGGCATGGTCGCGCTGTCCAGATGCTGCGTCATAATACGGGTACGGCGTCCTAACACCGCCCATGCAAGCAGCGACCCCAAAAAGGCGTTGCCAAGTCCCGCCCACGTAGCGGCAATACCGTACTTCCAGCCGAACTGTCCTGCATACCCGACAAAAACCACCGCCGAAAAATAACTGGTCCCGTAGGCAAAAGCCGTCAGCCACGGTCCCACATTTCTGCCGCCCAGCACAAACCCGTTCACATCCGTGGCATGTTTGCGGCAGTAAAACCCGATACCGATCATCACACCGAAAAAGATAATGAGCATCAATAATTTGATAAAAAGATCCATGATCGTTTTCTCCTTCTCACTTAGTTTCTGATCTGTGCCTCCACGAGACTGCCGTGGCAGTACCGCTCCCTGAGCACAGGTTTCTCGATCTTACCCGTAGGATTTCTGGGCACTTTGTCAAAAATCACTTTCCTCGGACGCTTATAGCGGGGCAGTTCCTTGCAGAATAGATTGATCTCTTCCTCCGTACAGACTTCGCCCTCTTTGACCTCAATGACAGCCGCCGCGATCTCGCCAAGCCTTGCATCCGGCAGACCGATCACCGCCACATCCTTGAGTTTATCATTCCTGCGCAGGAAATCCTCAATCTGCACGGGATAGAGATTCTCCCCGCCGGAGATAATGACATCCTTCTTTCTGTCCACCAGATAGATAAAGCCGTCCTCGTCCATGCGGGCCATGTCTCCCGTATACAGCCAGCCATCCTTCAGGATTTCCTCAGTCGCCTCAGGATTCTTATAATAACAGAGCATAACGCCGGGACCGTGGACAATCAGCTCGCCCACTTCGCCCCCGGCAACTTCTTTTCCCTGCTCATCCACTATCTTTGCCTCCCAGTGATAACCCGGTTTCCCGATGGCTCCCACCTTATGTATGTTCTCCACACCCAGATGTACGCAGCCGGGACCTATGGACTCGCTCAAGCCGTAATTGGTATCGTACTGGTGATGGGGAAAATGCTTTTTCCAACGCTGGATCAGGCTGGGCGGAACGGGCTGCGCCCCGATATGCATCAGCCGCCACTGTTCCAGCAGATAATGCGCCATATCCACCTGCCCGGAATCTATTGCATCCAGCAGATCCTGCGCCCACGGCACAAGCAGCCACACGATGGTGCACTGTTCCTCCGTCACTGCCCGGAGAATCCACTCAGGCTTCACACCGCGCAGAAGCACCGCCTTGCCTGCCGTGAGCAGGGATCCGAACCAGTGCATTTTCGCTCCTGTGTGGTAAAGAGGCGGGATGCATAAGAACACATCCTCCTTCGTCTGTCCGTGATGGTTCTGCTCCGTCTCACAGGAAGAACGAAGTGCCCGGTGGTTGTGCAGGATCGCTTTCGGAAAGCCCGTTGTTCCCGATGAGAAATAAATTGCCGCATTGTCCTCCTCACACAGCGCCACCGGCGGTGCGCTGGAAGAACAAAAGCCCATCAGTTTCAGGCAGTCCTCCGTGTAATCCGGCCCGCCTGTTCCCGGGAAAAACATCATCCCCACACCCGGCAGATCATCCGCAATGCTGTCCATACGCTCGATAAACTCCGGACCGAAAATCAGAACTTCCACATCTGCAAGTTCCAGACAATATTTGATTTCCTCCGCAGAATAGCGGAAGTTCAAAGGCACCGCCACACCGCCTGCCTTCAGAATGCCAAAATAGATGGGCAGCCACTCCAGACAATTCATCATCAGAATGCCCACCTTCGTCTCCCGCTCCATGCCGCGGGACAAAAGCAGGTTGGCAAAGCGGTTGGCACGCCTGTCAAAGTCCGTCCAGCTCAGCTCTCTCCGATAGGGCGCGCCGTCACTCGCGCTCTCGATCAGACTCGCCTCCCGCCATGTCACCGCGCTGTCCCGCTCCTGAGAGGGATTCAGCTCCACAAGCGCCGTGTCCGAGCCGTACAGCCGGGCGTTGCGCTCCAAAAACTCCGTGATTACCATTCCTCTTCCTCCTTCTTTGTATCTCTCGTTCGTAACAGTTGTTATTTATCCCAATTCTGTCTATTCTGTTGCAAAACTTTCTCTCCTAACCAAGTACATAGGCATTCACCGTGGCGTGCGCCACATACGTGTCCAGTTCATCCCGGATGTCCACCGTCAGAAGCGCGGTGGTTCTGCCGCTTCTTAAGCAGGACGCCTCCGCGATCAGCCTTTCTCCTCTTGCAGGCGCGAGAAAAGTGATGGACGCATTCTGGCTGACCGTCATCTTTTCCGCATACCCGTTTGCCGCCACCGCGCAGGTAAAATCCGCCAGCGTAAAAATGGCGCCTCCCATGGGCACATTGTTTGCGTTCATATGATGCGGCTTAAGTGCCAGAGAACAGACCGCCTTTCCCGGCTCGGCGCAGTCAATCAGAATTCCCACCACATCCGTGGCAAAACGATCTTTTTTGAACTCTTCCCGAATCTCTTCCAGTTTTGACATAACCGATCCCCTTTCTGCGGCTGTGCACAGCCGCAAGTTCCTTATTTATATCTTTTATTTTATACATGAATACAGAACTACATTCACCACTTTAGCACTTTTACTCGCTAAAGTCAACCATATCGGGCAGAGAAGATTTCTTCCTCTGCCCGATACGCGGATATGCGCAAAAAAAAGAAACAGCCCTGCATTTTCCCCGGCTGTTTCTTTCTACTCGCTTCTCACCGATTCACCATCAGCTTCATCATCGCCTGATTCAAACCGTCCACCGTCAGCTTATACATCGGAAAGACCGTCTTGATCGCCGTCTCCGCCTCCCGCCACGGCGCATGGCCCGGCGCCATCTTGGGATTGAGCCACACGATCTTTTTGTAATGCTGTTTCATCAATAGCAGCCAGTCCATCCCGGAAAGCCCGCCGTTCGGTCCTCTGTAATTGCCCGTCGTGGAGTAAAGCTCCTCCGGCGCCATAGCCGCGTCCCCCACGATGATCACCTTGTAATCGCTGTCCAGATTGCGGAACATCCACTCCGTCTCGATCCACTCGCCGTTCTCGCACTCCGGCGTCTTGTAGAGATTGGAATAGATGCAGTTATGGAAAAAGTACGTCTTTACATCTTTATAATGATTGGACTTGTGCACGGACTGGAACAGCTCACTGAGGAGCGTGGTATACGGGATCATGGTACCGCCCGAGTCCATTAAAAGCAGCAGCTTCACCGAGTTCTTCCGGGGCTTCTCCATAACGATCTGCAGACAGCCGCCGTTGTTGCACGTGGCATCCACCGTACCGTTGATATCAAGCTCTGTCTCCGGGATATCTAACTTCGTGGAAAACTGCCGCAGTTTCCTGAGCGCCATCTGGAACTGCCTGTTGTCCAGCACCTTGTCGTTTCGGAAATCCCGATACTTTCTGGCGCCCACCACCTGAAAAGCGGACTGGTAGCCTGTGGTGCCGCCCACCCGGATGCCGCCCATGTTGCCGCCCATATTACCGAAGGACGTCTTGCCCATGGTGCCGATCCAATAGCTACCGCCGTTGTGCTCCTCGTTCTGGTCCCGCAGCCTGTCCTTGAACTTATTCTCGATGTCGTCCTTGTCCATCGTGATGACTTCCTGATTCATCTCGTGGCGCATCTCCTCGAAGACGTCCTGCATCTCCGGCTTATCCAGCCAGCGCAGCAGGTTTTTTCCCACCTCGTTCTCCGACATGATGCCCTTGAACACCTCGTCAAACGCCATGTCGAACTTGTCGAACTCCGTCTCCGACTTCACGAGAATCATCCGTGCCAGATAATAAAACTCCGTCAGACTGCTGTGGCAAAGCCCCTTCTGTAAGGCGTCCTGCAAAGTCAGCCACTCGCTTAAGGACACTTCCAGCCCCTTATCTTTTAAGGTATAGAAAAATTTACTGAACATAAGGTTCCCTCATTGAAACTCCATTTAATAACGTCTGCTATCAAAAGTCCACTTTATTCTTTACCGTCTCCAGATCCTCGTCCTTCTTCACAACCACCCCGATAAAAGGAAGTTCCTTTCTGAGCGTATCTGTCGGAATCCCGCCGATCTGCAACGCGTTGATCCAGTCGATCAGCTCCGAGGTGCTGGGCTTTTTGCGGATATCTTTCATGGAGCGGATCCAGTAGAATACCTCCATGGCATCCTTTAACAGCTTATCCTCCACGTCTGGATAATGGGTCCTCACGATCTCTTCCATCAACTCCTGATCCGGGAAGTCGATATAGTGGAAGATACACCTGCGCAGAAACGCGTCCGGCAGCTCCTTCTCCGCGTTTGAAGTGATAATGACTATGGGTCTGTGCTTCGCCTGCACGGTCCGCTTCGTCTCATGGATATAAAACTCCATCTGGTCAAGCTCCCAGAGCAGGTCATTGGGGAACTCCAGATCCGCCTTGTCGATCTCGTCGATCAGAAGGATCACCTGCTCGTCGGACTCAAACGCCTCTCCCAGCTTTCCCAGCTTGATATAATGGGCGATATCGTCCACGCCCTCCTCGCCGAACTGCCCGTCGTAAAGGCGCTGGATCGTATCGTACATATAAAGCCCGTCCTGCGCCTTCGTGGTGGACTTTATGTTCCAGATAATCAGCTTCTTGCCCAGTGACTCCGCCACCGCCTGCGCTAACATCGTCTTTCCCGTGCCCGGTTCCCCCTTGATCAGAAGGGGTTTCTGCAGGGCGATCGCCACGTTTACGCTCGCTAAAAGCTGCTCGGAAGCCACATACTGGGCTGTGCTCTCAAATTTCGTATTTGCCATTTTACTTTCCTTTCTCCCGTCTCTCAACTGATGTTCTCACAGACTTCGCAGCCGTTGCAAAGTCCTGAGCTGAACTGTACCCTTCACCAGTCCTCCTGCGGATTTCGGTTATTGCACACATTATAGATTTATGTTACGATATTTCAGATGCAAAAGCAAGAAATTGTTTCTTCATAAACGCATCCGGATCAGATCAATGAAAGAATAAAGAAAACGGAAAGGAATCCCTATCATGTCACACAATACAAGTCTCTCCTTCGAGGTTTTTCCCCCGAAAAAGGAAGAAGAATTTGAAAACATATTTGATTTTCTGAGGGAAGCGGCAAAACTGCATCCCGATTTCATCAGCTGCACCTACGGCGCGGGCGGTTCCCGGGCGGGAAAAACGATTGAAATCGCCTCCTTCATCCAGAAGGAGCTCGGAATCGACGCGATCGCTCACATTACCTGCGTCGGCTTTACCCATGCGGACCTTGAGAAAAACTGTGACGCGCTGAAAGCCGCCGGCGTAAACCATGTGCTGGCGCTTCGCGGGGACAGACCCCAGCATATGACGGACGAGCAGTTTAACAGCCGGGAATTTTTCTATGCGACGGATCTGGTGCGCCATTTAAAAGCGCACACTTCCCTGCAGATCTCCGGCGCCTGCTACCCCGAAAAGCATTTTGAAGCGCCGAGTCTGGAAGAAGATTTAATCCATTTAAAAGAAAAAGTGGACGCGGGCGTCACCTCTCTGGTGACCCAGATGTTTTTTGATAACGCCTGTTTTTATCGTTTCATAGAACTGGTGCGGGCGAAGGGCATCTCGGTTCCCATCCATGCCGGCATCATGCCCATCACCACGGCGAAACAGCTCGGCACCACCGTCTCTCTCTCCGGCTCTTCCGTTCCCAAAGAACTGGCTGATCTGATCGCCACCTACGGGGAAAACAAGGAGGATATGCGCAAAGCGGGAATCGACTATGCGGTGCGTCAGATCCGGGATCTGAGAGAACACGGGGTGGACGGCATCCATATTTATTCCATGAACAAATTGAAGACCACAACGGAAATCTGTGCGCAGATTTAAGCGCGGCGGCATGATATACTGTCTGCCAAAGGTGCAGGGCACAGCAGGGATATCTGAAGGAGGATCAAACATTGGAACGTGAAAAACTCGGCTCAAGAATGGGCTTTATTCTCTTATCGGCGGGATGCGCCATCGGCATCGGCAATGTGTGGCGTTTCCCGTATATTGCGGGGATGTACGGCGGCGGCATGTTTGTGCTGTTTTATCTGTTTTTTCTGATCATCATGGGCGTACCTGTCATGACGATGGAGTTTGCCGTGGGGCGCGCCAGCCGGAAAAGCATTATCAAGAGCTTTTCCACATTGGAGAAACCCGGGCAGAAATGGCACTTTCACGGATATCTTGGCATGGCGGGCAACTATCTGCTGATGATGTTCTACACCACGGTTGCCGGCTGGATGCTGTACTATTTCTATCAGATGCTCACCGGGAAATTTGTCGGAAAAGACAAGGATCAGGTTGCCGGCATGTTTCAAGGCATGTTGGAAAGTCCTGCTGTCCTTCTCATCGTTATGGTGATCGTCGTCGCGGCGGGCATCCTGATCTGCTCTCTCGGACTGCAACAAGGGGTGGAGCGCATCACAAAAGTGATGATGACGCTGCTTCTTCTGATCATTGTGATACTGGCGGTGCGCAGCATAACGCTTCCCGGCGGCACGGAAGGTCTGAAATTCTATCTCCTGCCGGACGCACAGAGAATGCGGGAAGTGGGCATTCCGGAAACAATAACAGCCGCTATGAATCAGTCCTTTTTCACGCTTAGCCTCGGCATCGGCTCCATGGCAATCTTTGGCAGCTATATTGGCAAGGACCACACCCTGCTTGGCGAATCCATGAATATTGCGGTTCTGGATACGTTTGTGGCGTTTGTGTCGGGACTGATCATTTTTCCCGCCTGCTCCGCTTTCGGCATCAGCCCGGATATGGGACCCAGTCTCATTTTTATCACATTGCCGAATATTTTCAACCATATGGCAGGGGGAAGAGTATGGGGGACGCTGTTCTTTGTGTTTATGACGTTCGCCGCATTCTCCACCATAATTGCCGTATTTGAGAACATTATCTCCTGCGGCATGGATTTGTTCCACTGGAGCAGAAAAAAATCCTGCCTGATCAACCTGATCGCACTCACCGTCCTCTCCACGCCCTGCGTGTTCGGTTTCAATATCTGGTCGGCGTTCCAGCCTCTGGGAGACGGAAGCACGGTTCTTGATCTGGAAGACTTTATCGTCAGCAACGTGCTCCTTCCGGTAGGCGCACTGATCTATCTGCTGTTCTGCGTGACAAGATACGGCTGGGGGTTCGACAACTATCTGAAAGAAACCAATACCGGCGACGGCATGAAAGTACCGAAGGGCATCCGCGTCTATGTGACGTATGTCCTGCCCGTACTGCTGATTTTTCTGATTCTGAAGGGGTGGATTGGGTAGATATACCTACCCCAATCCGCACCGAAGTAAGAAGAAGTAACGTTCCTTTTAATAACGCCATTTTCCCTTTTGCTCATACAGCATTTTTTATCTGAATTTTGCCATTTCTAACACGGAATCCGACATTTAATTCAGATAAAACTCTCTTGTGCTGTGTCTGTTCATAATTCCTGATTGCCAATATATCTGATTGATAATTTGAATAAGTCAAATTCTTTCCGGGCTCATTAAGCAACCTATCCAAATTACGGGATATTCCTCCAATGATTCCATGATCCACTTTTACATCATCAAGCGATACTTTTCCGTTTGTTGCCTTATGTAAGAATTTTTCCAGATCGACCGCCGCTTTTAAGAGATACCTTTCCTTTTCAGACATATTTTGTATATCAGCATCCAAGGTAAAATAGATATCCATAAGTTTTTCTGAAAATTCTTTAAGAGTGGTTTCAACCTTTGACTTTATCAATCCATCATCTATTCCATCTACAGTTGCCTTTCCATCTGCACCTATCTGTATATTGAAGGAATATTCCGAAAGATCTATTCCTGCGCTCTCCAGCCTCTGGGTTATCTCCTTTAATGTTGTACTTAATTCTGCAGTTGCTTTCGCAGTATCAAATTCCTGTGCAGTAGCAAAAATATTAACGAAAGCATTTTCCTGTTCTGTGAGTTTCTCTCCCATTGCCATTTTTTCTAACAGTTCTTTTATGTCACTTTGATCCGGAGCCTTTTCTCCTTGCAAATATTCTTTTGCCTGCTCCATATGCAGTTGATCCAGCTGCTCTGCATAATAATCCTTATATTTTTTTCTGATTTTTTCTAATGCCTGTATCTCCTCTGTTGCATCCTGCCCATCATGTAATTTTTTCCGTAATGCATAACTATACTCCGACATTTCCTCCATTTGCTTAGCAAGAATATTGTTTTTATCTGCCTGATTTGTCTGAAAGGAAAGCTGATAATATTCATCAGGATTGACATCAGAACCATCCTTTGCCTGCACCTTTACCATATAACCCTTGTTTTCCAGGTTCCAGTTTGGCAAAGTTATACTTTTTCCACCATTTCCATTATCCACTCCAATCCCTACTTGATTTCCTTCACTATCATAAAGAACCAGATTGTAATCGCATCCTTCCGGAATATGATCGAGTGTTATTTGCAGATTAAGATTATACTTGCCCAATAACAATACATTTTGAATTCTATACTCATTTATGTTGAACTCATAATAGTCCACATCTTCTGCATCAGATAACTGCCCCTTTAAATATCTTGCCGGCTTGTCAATGAGGTAGGTTAAATCTAAATCTCTTCCAGTCCAATCCTTCCCTATATACTTATTACTTTTCCAGAAATAATCATTTGAAACCTTTTGATTTTCCCCAATTACCTTCTTGTTCTTAAAAAACTCCGCATCATGCTTAAATTTTTGTCCTACAGGTTGATAATGCAATACCACATGATTTATTACAGCCATTCCATTTCTCCCTTCGCTGCCCAAAGCAGTCAAAATATTGCCTGCTTTTCCCATTTCCGCCTCATAACTTCTATTGTCTAAAATAAGCACTCCTTGTCAGAACATAGCCGACCAATACTGGAACATTCTGTTAATACTTCCAGCATTATTGGCATTTAACAGATCAAGCACCACATTATTTTTACTGCCGCCCGAGGCATAATTTACAAGAAGGTTCTGCAGGCTGTCAAACGTATTTTTGACGCTGTCCTCTTTCTTCATCAGCTTATCAAAGAGCGCCTGATAATCTTCTTGTAACCACTTGTCTTCCTCAGCCGTATGCGTTACCCTGCCAATCTGCTGGTACGCCTTCGTCCGCTCCTGTGCCTGCCGCACATCTGCGCTCACGCCCGTCGCGTTAGGCGCGGGAATGTCTTTCATGCTTTCACTGTACCAGTCCATACCGTTTTTGTGACCGGCAACGATTCTGCTGTTATAGTTTTCATACTCTTTGATCAGGTCCTTAAAAGAATCCCTGACCCCTCTGATAAATATATATCCGCAAAATAGTTCAGCGCATTGACGGAAGAAATCAAATCCAGCTTTGCCGCTTCATGGGACATCGTGTTGTCCCAGCGTCCCACATCCGAACCTCCCCTGATGCTGTCCATCCCCGCGGTAATATTGCGAAGCATATCTTCCATTTTCCCCGCCTGTTCATCGTCCATGTTCTTAAAGACCCCTTTATCATAAAGGAATTTGCTAAACACCAGATATTGCGTCGGCTCATTTTTGCTCAAATCCCCCCTATAGTCAAAAGGGCTCCACGGATTTTCCGCCTCCAGCTTTGCCTTCTCCGCCGCCTGCGCCGCTTTGCGCTCCGCAACCTGCGCCATAAACTCCTGCGAGTCCGGTGAGATGTCAACGGTAAACCGTCCGACATGAATCCCCATGTCCTCGTAAGCCTTCTTACGTTCTTCAGCAGTTTGCGGCGTTGCTGCCCGCTTCGCTTCCGCCGCCCGATTGTTATAGCTATCAGCTCTCTTTTCTCTGACCCCTATGTAATTTGTTAAATCAACATCCATGTAATTCATAAACCTTCTCCTCCTTGATGAAATGATGTTTTTACATTCTAATTCGATTTTCGTATTATGCCATTTGTCAATAATACGAATCAGCCTTCAAAAAAGTTTCACCGGCTTTTCTTTTTATGCGCGTTTTCGCAGCGGCCATTTCATGTCGTAGATGTCTGCGCCATATGGGAGATCCAGTTTTTTATCCTCACTCAACACATACTCCTTGCCGCCAACCAGAAAGACATCGCCCGGTTCATAACCCCGGAACGCAGTCTCCGTATCTTCCATGAAGAAATGGTAAGTGTTATCATATCTCTCTTTCGGTACTGCCGTTCCCGCATTCCCGTTGGAATAAAAGTATTCCTGCCTGTTATCCCCTACCTGCACGGAAAAGAACCCCTCTGTGATTCCCGCATCATTCAAAAGCCTTCTCACAGTTTCATTAGAATAATTTAATCCGATAAAAGTGCCGTTTTTTGATAACTTGTTCCAGAATTGTCCAATCTCAAAGCTGGTGTCGTCTCTCACACCTCTCTTTGTGTCTGATAAGGGCTGATACAGACTCCCATAGGTACAGGTAAGAATATGCGTCTTACCCGTTTCATCCGTAAACTGATAATACTTTCCGGGCTGAAAAACAAGGGCATTGTTTTCGGTAACAGCTTTTTCACATTTATCCAGACTGATACTCGGAAAATCTTCTTTGGAATATTTCACACCCTCAAAGATAAAACCATCCGGCAGCTCTGTCCCATCCAGATATGCAAAATTTATCTTATCAAGGATTTCATCGGAAACTTTTCCTGCGGTTTTTGTTGCAGGGGCTGTGTATAATCCTATTTGATCGACACAGTTGTCCCTTCTTATGAAGGAATCCCTCTGTCTCTTATTGACAGCATTTTGCTTTCCGAGCAGGATATAGATCATGCGCTGCTTTCTGCTTAGAGCTGTCATCGGATTCCAATTCACGTTTTTCCAATTTACCATACCGTTCATAACATAGGCCTCCCAATTCCAGTTGAAATTAGTTGGTTGCAGATGTCAAAATACTGGCTTCATACCGCTCAATGAATCTGCTGGCATTTTGTTCCTTTGATATCATGCCTTTTTCCAGTAATTCGTCCTTCCTCTCTTTTTCTTCCAGCTGATCTTTCAGATACTCCTTCTCCGCCAACCGCTCCTCAAACTGCTCTCTTAGAAGCTTTCTCTTTTCATAATGATCCTGCGGTGAAAGCGCTTTTCTCCTGCCTTTTTTCTCCGATATTTTATTCTGCATACTGCTTACCGATGACGTACTCCTGCTGGTAACATACATGTTGGGACTCATCCCACTAGTACCATCTTCATGAAAAACCCATTCTTCATTTTTTACTTCTGCCCCTAAAGCCTTCCATCCTGCTATCAAATTTTGGTGACAGTTAGGTAAAATTTTTAAATTCAGTTCCAACTGTTCCGCTTCCTTGGGATCTTTGATACATTTCTCCAAATATGCCGGTGATATCGTCACCTTATAATTAGAAGCCGTCAAACAAGGGTATTTATCCTTCAAGTAAGCCTCATACGCTGATACGCTGGCGTATTTGTCCTCTGTTTTATTCTCCGCTTTTTTATTGTCTGCCCTCTCTGCCACATTGCTGTTCCCGATCTGGTAATTGTTTAATCCCACCTGTATCATACGTTCTCCTCTCTCAGAAAAATAATCGTTTAATCTTCCACAAACTCCCTTGTGATACCCTCCAAGGCACCCGAAGGTATGACTTTACCATATGACCGCCTCCTGTTCCATCCGCTTACGTTTCAAGGCGCTTTCCTCAACGATCTCCATATACTCCGCCCTCCGTTTCCGCTTTGCCTCCTGCTCTGCTTCAAACTGACGCTGTGCTGCTTCAGTCGGGCCGGATATTCCGCCGCCGCTTGATATGCAGGTATGGGCGATCTCCCCCTCTTCATCAAGCACAAGTATGTAGGAGCATATTCTTCCGGGTCTCTTTGCCGCCTCTTTCGTTGCGATAAATGTTTCTATTTTTCCCATCACCTGTTTTGCAAGCGCCGGATCGTTCTTCATTTTTTCTTCCAGCGCAGGCGGTACCACAATGGACTTTTTCCCGAGGGAGGCTCCCACCCTTGACTGTACTGATACATCTGCCATTTTAGGTTCTGCCCCGGTTGGTTTCCAGTCTAATATAGATTTGTTAACTTTATTGCGGAAGAACTCATCATGTGGAAAATCCAGTCTTTCCCATATACCCTGCGAAATCTGACAGGCATCCATCGTGTGATAATATGCACCGGGGAATCTCGTCTGCCACATATCCTTAAAACTTCTCTCCAATACATACGACTGGATTGCCGCCTTTGTCGCCACATGCTCCGTAAAACTGATGCCTCCGCTTATATTTACCGCCTCATTCCTCTGATTCTGCCCCGCCAGATTTTTCAGCTTATCTAAAAACACCGTATAAAACTCTCTTTCCTTGGTGCGCGCCCGCTGTTCTTCCATACTCCTTACTTTTTCCGGCTCCAATGGATGGTCAAAATCGTATAAAGCCTTCTGGGCTGCCTGCATTGCCGACTGTACCGAACTCCCCAGAATATTCTTACAATCCAGCCCCCAATAGTTGGCTATCACTTGCTGTATATGCAGCTGCGTGATGTGCGTACTCCCGTTACTTGTCATCCCAAGACCATTGACTCCCACCTCTTCCACAGTCTCCATCCATGCGTTTTTGACGGACTGCGGCGCCTTCGCCCCGACCAGATCGAAAGCCTTTTCACCGTACTCGGTTACTTTGTCCTGCGCCGATTTTTCCGCCACGGTTTCCATGAAATTCTTTGTCCCGGTTTCACCGTTCCTTCCTGCCCGGTAGCCTGCCATCTGATACTCTGCTGCTCCGATTCCACTAATGCCCATTTCCAAGCCCTCCATTCCTTCCCTATTACAGCTTCCGCATTCCTTTTCCCAAATTTCTCGATCTTATCCCGTTTTTTACTGTTTCATAAAATTAGTCGGCAGACACAGACCCTTTCCCAACCCGGATTGCACCGTGTGACTATTTATTGCACGAAATGACTATCAATTTTACAACAGCACCGCCGCCCGCCTATGCGGTAAATTTTTTATTGAGTATCTTTTAAAAACTGGTATACTATAAATAAGAGCAAGGGTTTTTACTATGAGCACCGACAAAGGAGCAGGCATGGGCAATAAAGCAAAAATACGCGAAGAAGCCAGAAAACTGAATCCCATCGATGATCTGATGTTCCGCACGATGGCAGAAGATAAAGATTTCTGTGAAGAAACAGAGGAGGGACAACAGGTTATGTGTGAAATTATGGAAAAAAATAAATGAAGAAACTATATTGCGCATTAACCAGCTTAATGCAATCCTCATCAAATCCAAACGATATGATGATTTAGAACGTACTACCTACGATCCTGACTATCAGGAACAGCTTCTGATCGAACTTGTGCCTGAAAAAGCGTAAACTGTCTCTTCAAAAGCCAGTGACTCCCCATCGGAATCACTGGCTTTTCTGCGCCATATGGAAGATCCGATTTCAGTGTCAGCGCGCATATCTTTCAAAGATCCCCAGCAGTCCCTTGCCATCCAAGGACTGCTTATATAATCCCGCTTCCATATAATCCTTCATCATAAGCTGAACCATTTTCATCCAGTCCTGCTTCACACTTTGAAAAGAATCTGTTTCGTTTGTCAGTTCAAAATATCCGTTGTGGGAAGCGTTGTCACGATAGTAGTTTAATGTCTGCCAGCTTCCAAACGTGCCGCCTGTTCCCATTCCCTTCGCATCCGCATAATTGCACAGCGCAAACATCTCAATCTCTGTTGCGAATCTCGGATTTATCTTATTGATATCGATACGATATTCTTCCGTGCCGCCCTGCCTTGTCACATTCACTTTGATAACCGGATTCTCCTCGGAATAATCTTCCGCGTACATGGCGCACATCCCGTAAGATATCGGGCCGTTTTTGTCATGTAAGAATCCGATCCCCAAAATCTTATTTTCTTTGACTTCGGTTTCGGATGTTTTCCTTTTCATCGTGTTCTCATAGTCCTGTCCGGGCATATTTTTGTTTTTGTAGTTATTTGTATAAATGCCTGCCGCTGTATTATTTGTTATCTCCATTTTTCATCTTCCTTTCCCCAAAAGTTTTTATGGATGTTTACGTCTTTTCTGTTTACCATTACAGCCAGTTCTTCATCCGAATATATTCTTTCATAAATATATCCTTTTTCCTGAAACCATTCTTCCCAGCCAGAGACGGATTCCATGCCGCCTTTTATACTGCCATCTATGATTGCCTGCATGATCGCGTTATAAAAATCTGTATCATTTTCTGAATACATAAATCCCCAGTTCTTTGACGGATCATTATTATCAACGTATGAGATTCCGTTGCAGGCAATCGTCATGTAGCCATTTTCAGTTCTTACAATCTGACCTGCCGCTTCAGCCGTAGCAAGACCCATCGCCAGACCATCGTCTCTCACCAGATTAGGGTATTTCTCCTTGTATAAATTCGCCAGTTCCTGCAATTTGTCAAGCTGTTGCTGATCGCCACTCATCATAAGCCATGAGCCGTTTCCTTCCTGCCCTCTCACTTTCAGACACTCTATCCCTGTGTATGCGTGGACTGAAATGGAATACTTATCATTCAAATCCGACTTTTCAATATGATCCGTCTGCATGAATGTTTTGATTCCATCAATCAGCGTCTCATCGGCATACTTTACATTTCGCAGTCCGCCCCACGGATAACAGGAAACTATATATTCTTTCCCCGTATTTTCATCCGTCTGAATACTGGTGCTCTGCGGATAAAATGCAACTGAATCGTTGGTTTCCTTATCATATATGCACCAGTTCCCTTCGATTTTATCCGAGATATCTATCACGTATCTTTCGTTTTCTACTCTCTGGATCCCGCCTTTTGATTGTGATAAAAGATTAACATTATTAAGAGCAGAGTCCCGTAAATACTGTTCCCGTTTTTCGATGGTTGCTTCTATTCGCATTTTTATAGAGTAAAGAGTTGGCGTTCCCTATGCTGCTGATACCCATTTCCGTTCCTCCTGACCTGTCAGTTTAACGCATTCCCGTAGCCGGTTGTTCCGATTCCGTTAATGCCCACCTTCAAGCCCTCCAACAAACTTCTCCATTTCCTCCATGCTCTCCCTATGGTTCTGCAGCCATTCAAAGAGCAGTTTATAGGTATCTCCCGAAAACAGGATGCTCCAATTATTCTTTTCATCTGCATTATCATTGTAAGACATCCCGTCATAGCCCATTGAGACGATCCCGTGATCCGTATGCTGTGCCAGTCCCTTGATTTCCAGATCAGCCCATATATAGGCTTCTTCCTTACTTTCAATCAGATTGGGATATCTACTGAAATAGGTTTCCGCCAGCGCTTCGTATTTCTGTATATCAGACTGATCTTGTAAAAGGACTTTCCCTCCCCGTCCTTCTTCGCCATCCCGCACCAGATACTGTATCCCTGTGCCGGAATGGGTCTTTAAGGTGTATCCATGCAGATCCACTGTTTCCAGCGTTTCAACACCCATGACCTCCTGCAGGGCACCTTTCAGTTCGTGATCCAACACGATTGCATCATAACAGCTCCCGGTTCCATATTCCGAAATCAAAAACTGCTTTCCCGTTGCCCCGTCCTGCCTGACCTTGATATCGGAATATCTAAAAACACCTAATTTCTCCCCCTGCCCATTATAGATGTCAAAACATCCGTTCTCATTATCTGGAACAATTTTATAATTCTCGGATTCGTATGTATCATAGGCAGGCTTCATATTATGTGCCGCCGAAGCCGCTGACGCCCGGTACGCCTCCAATATCGAAGTCTGTCCCTGCATATCGACGTTGTTTCTTCTGGCAGAAGCACTTCCCGCCATACCTGCACTTACGATCCTGTCTGCAAAATTTATGCCGGTATTCTTTGTCTGCGTTTTCCCCGTTTCATACCATGCGGGATAACCCCCGCCGATTCCATGAACACCCACTTTTCAAGCCCTCCTCGCTATTATATATGACAGCCCTGACATCACGGTTTCCTTCCTGTCGTAAAGTGAGAAAACTTGTCATCTGTTAATAATACGAACCAGCCTTCAAAAAAGTTTCATTTCTCTAATCTGCTGCGACAGTCCCTCTGTCATTCAGGACCGTCCATGCCCCCTTATAATATTTCGACAGTTGCCATCACTCTCTTTGCAAATTCAGAATGGATTTATCCACACGATCTGACTGCCGCCTTTTATTCTTGAAATATCTTACGGGAATCTCAAATTCCGCAACTTAGCCCTTCATAATATTTGCTTCATAGCGTTCAAGGAATCTGCTGGCATTTTGCCGCTTCGATAAATCGCTCTTTTTCAGCATTTCTTCATGCCTCTCCTCTGTTTCCAACTGGTCTTTCAGATACGCCTTCTCCGCCAGTCTCTCATCAAACTGCTCCCTCATGAGTTTTCTCTTTTCATAATGCTGCTGCAGCAACACCTTTTTCCTCTTACCTTTTTTCACCGGCGCCTCATCCTCCACACTGTCGTCTGATGATGCTTTACTGTTTGTAACATATGTATTAAAGCTACCACAGCAGTTTCCGTTTTCGTCAAAAATCAATTCATCGTTCACAACTCTTGCTCCCTGTGCACTCCAAAATGCTTTCTCCATCTGTTTACTAATCGGTACATGTGCCAAATTCTTTTCTAACAGTTCTGCTTCCTTGGGATCTTTGATACATTTCTCCAGATACACCGGCGATATTGTCACTTTGTAGTCATGTGCTGTCAAACAGGGATATTTCTCCTTCAGATATGCCTCATACGCGGATACGCTGGCGTATTTGTCCTCTGTCTTTTTCTCCGCCTCTTTATTCGCCCGCTCTGCCACATTGCTGTTCCCAATCTGGTAATTGTTTAATCCTACCTGCATCATACGTTCTCCTCTCTCGACAAAAATAATCTCTTTCCCGCGCAATATCCATTACCGCTTCATAAAATCAGTCGGCAGACACAGACTCTTTCCCAACCCGGATTGCACCGTGTGACTATTTATTGCACGAAATGACTATCAGTTTTACAGCATCACCACCGCCTGAAACTTTTCCGCATCGCAGGAAACAGCAAAGTCCCCGCCGTATTTATCCGCGACTGCCTTTACATTCATAAGACCGACGCCGTGCATCCCACCACCGGGGTCCGGCGCGGTGCAATCTCTGATCTGTACTTTTTCTGCCACAGGGTTCCTCACGGAAAAGATCAGTTTGCCGCTCTCCTGCACCAGTTTGACATAGATAACAGCCTTCCGTCCCTGCCGCGCGATTTTCGCGCATTCCCGGATGGCATTGTCCAACAGGTTGGAGAGCAGGATCACGATTTCCTCCACATCCAGCCGTATACCGCTCATGTCGCCCACCTTAAAGATCATGGACACTCCCTGTTCCCTCGCGGCATGGAATTTCTGGTTCAGTACCGCATCCACCACCGGGTGATTCGTATTGACTGCCGCCATCTCCACCGAAATACTCTCCGTCAGCCGCTCTGCCAGCGCGGCGGCGGTCTGTGTATCGCCTTCCTTTAACAGCATCTGCATGGTTCTGATCTGGTTTTTATAGTCGTGCAGCTTCCGCCCCTGTCTTTCATAGACCGCCTGCATATCCCGGTAATGCGCAAGCTGGCTCTCTGTCTTTCTGGCGGCTTCCATGCCCTCCCGCAGTCTCTTTCCCTTTTCCAGTATCTCCTGCAGAAGCCAGATCACAAGAAAGTTGACCGTAACCAGCCCGGCAGATATAAAAATGTTCACTAACTGCGTGCCCGCCACGTTTCCCAGCTGATAAAACATCATTATGATGGCAGACAGCGTAAACAGAGGGATCAGGCTCAGTTTCATCCATTCTCCATTTGACAGTTCCCTATAATCCGCGCCGCCTTTCCATATTCTGCGCAGAATAAAAAGCACAGCGAACCAGAGTGTTTTCGCTGATACGATCCAAACCCATTCTTTCACTTCCCCTGCCGTCTCCTGCATCTCCCATAAGTGCATCAAACAGTACGCTACAAAATCTATCAGAAACATCATGCTGTAATTGATCATCGAGAAAAATAAATCCTGTCCCCATCCGGCTTTATAGATGATCCTGCCAAGCAGAATATAGCCCAGCGCAAACAGCGGCAGCTTCCACATGCCGATCAGATAGCCGATATTTGTCAAAAGAAACGACATACCCAGATATGCCAGATATCTGTATTGATAGACAGCGCCTTTTTCCGTTTTCCCTCTTTCAAGAAACGTGTCAAAAAAGAAGGTGCTTCCCACCGCCTCCATGATAACAGTCAGAAAAAGCACCCACGTCCATTCCATCATCACTCCGCCCCCTTAAACAGTGTATACTGCCGCTTCACTTCCGGGTATCTTGCTTTCGGGACGGATATCTCTTTTCCCGTAGTCAAAACCATGACATAACTGCTGATCTTCTCGATATACCGCATGTTGATGAGGAAACTCTGGTGAATCCGCACAAAACCCATCCCCACCAGTTCTTTCTCCAACTCATCCATTTTCTTATAGATGCTGTATGTCTGCCCTGTGGTATAAAACACGTTCTTGTGTCTGTTCGTTTCAATGTAGATGATATCGCCCGCCCTCAGACGCTTATTCCCCTCTACAAACCCGAACTCCACCACCTGCTCCTCCTGCCGGATTTCCCGCAGGATATCATCCACGCACTCAGAGAGCGTCTGTTCCAGATCATCCTTCAAAAGAAAACGGCTTGCCTTCACCTTGTACCCTTCCAGCGCATAGTTTATATAAGCAGTTACCAGTACAATATGTACCTTCGGGCACTCTGCCTTGATGCACCTTGCCGTCTCCAGTCCGTCAGCCCCATCCATATTGATGTCGAGGAACACGATGCCGCATTCCCTCACATATCCCATATCCTCACACAGTTCCGCGCCGGAGCCGTATTCCCTTATTTCAAAATCCTGTCCGCAGGTATTAAGCAGCGCCTTCAGTGCACCCCTGTCCGATCTGCTGTCATCACAGACTGCTATCTTCATCGTTATCCTCATTTCTGAATTTATTCGTTGTAAAGTATATCGGATTATGCGGTTTTTATTATCAGACAGCGTTGCACCAAACGACCATGAATTGCACTAAATGACTATGAACAGGCAAAAAAAGAGGACTTACACATCTGTAAGTCCCAATAACAGTCCATAATCATTCGTTGGTCAGCTGTCTCCTATTTCTCCTCCCACGGAATCAGCGGATTCTCTATCTTCTTGTCCCGCAGCATCAGGTTCTTCACCGCCTCGTCCACAGGCATCCCGTTAAACAGAACCGCGTTCACCTGCTCGATGATGGGAAGCTGCACGTCGTACTTTTCAGCAAGCCCCATAGCCGCCTTGGCGGAATAAACGCCTTCCACCACCATCTTCACCTCGTCCATCGCCTGTTCCATCGTATAGCCTTTGCCGATCAGGATACCGGCGCGGCGGTTTCTGGAGTGCATGGAAGCGCAGGTCACGATCAGATCACCGATGCCGGTAAGCCCGCTGAACGTCTCGATCCTGCCGCCCATTGCCAGTCCCAGTCTGGCAATCTCCGTGATCCCTCTGGTGATTAACGCCGCCTTCGTGTTGTCGCCATAGCCAAGCCCGTCGGCAATTCCCGCCGCCAGCGCCACCACGTTTTTCAGCGCCGCGCCAAGCTCGATACCGAGCACATCCGGGCTGATATAGACACGGAACACCTCGTTCATAAAAATGTTCTGAAGATACTCGGCTGTCGCCTTCTTCTGTGCTCCCACCACGATCGTCGTGGGAATGCCCCTGCCCACTTCCTCCGCGTGGGACGGCCCCGAGAGTACCGCCACTTCCGCCTGCGGAATCTCTTCCTCTATTATCTGCGACAAAGTTAAGAGCGTCTTTTCTTCTATTCCTTTCGCCACATTGACGATGATCTGTCCCTCCCGTACATAGGGCTTCATGGAATGGGACGTGCTTCTTGTATAAGGGGAAGGAACCGCCAGCACAAGCACATCCTTATCCTTCACCGCCGCCAGATCCGTGGTAAACACCATGTCCTCCGGCAGTTTAACCCCCGGCAGTTTGTCCTTGTGCTCCCGCTCCTTTGTAAGCATCTCGATCTCCGATTCCATGATCGACCAGACCGTGACTCTATGTCCGTTTTTATGGAGAAGAACCGCTAACGCCGTCCCCCAGCTTCCTGCGCCTATAATACCAATCGCTGCCATATGATCCTCCTTGCCCTTCCTTTTACACTGTGCCGACTCAACTCTTTGCGGATTTGCTCTCTGTGGTCTCCTCCGCCCCTGTACTTTTGTGCGTCAGATAGGTTTTACGCTCTGTGCCGCTTACAAGCCGTTTGATATTCTCCCGGTGCTTCCAGTAAGCCATGACTGTCAGAAAACCCGCTATAAGATACATTTCAGTTAAAAATGCCTGTGACATGCCAAATATCCCCATCTGCCCCAGAATCACCAGCTCAATCATAAATCCGGCATACACCAGAAGCGATCCCAGAGACACGTAGTGGGTGATAAAAAACGCACCGAAGAACAAAATCACTCCCATCGGTATCAGATATGGATGAAAAGACAGAATCAGTCCCGCCGTCGCCGCAATGCCCTTTCCTCCTTTGAACTTGAGATAAAAAGGAAAGTTATGTCCGATAATCGCGCCCGCCGCGGTATACATTTTCAGCAGATAAACCATATCTGGATGACTGTCGCCAAAAATGACGCCTGTGATAACAACGGCAAGAATACATTTCATAATGTCGCCCAAAAGCACCAGAAGCCCCGCCTTCGTCCCGAACACCCGGAGCGTATTCGTCGTGCCCGCATTACCGCTCCCGTAATTTCTGATATCAATACCGTGCAGTCTCCCGTATATATACGCCGTCTGGAAAAGCCCGAACACATAACCGATCAGTAAACAAAAGATCCGTTCCACTTTTATCTGTTATCCTTTCTCTCCCTAACAAAAAACTTCAGGGGCGTTCCCACGAAGCCGAAAGTATCCCGAATCTGATTTTCCAGATAGCGCAGATAGGAAAAATGCATCAGCTCCTTGTCGTTGACAAAAATCACAAAAGTAGGCGGTTTCACCGCAACCTGCGTCGAATAATAGATGCGCAGCCGTTTTCCCTTGTCCGACGGGGGCTGCTGCAGCGCCACCGCCTCTGTCACAATCTCGTTTAACACGCCTGTCGCCACGCGCATGGAATGGTTCTCATTCACCGCGTCTATGACATCATAAAGCTTCATCAGACGCTGTCCGCTCACCGCTGAGATAAACATGATCTCCGCGTAGGACATAAAAGATAACACCTGTCGTATTTTCTGTGTGTATTCCTTTGCCGTCTGGTTGTCCTTCTCTATGGCGTCCCATTTATTGACCGCTATAATCACGGCTTTGCCCCTGTCATGGGCAATTCCGGCGATCTTGGCATCCTGCTCCGTCACGCCCTCCACGGCATCTATGATGAGCACGGCGATATCCGCCCGCTCCACCGCCGACACCGTGCGGATAATCATATAGCGCTCCAGTTCCTCTTTTATCTTATTCTTTCTCCGAAGCCCCGCCGTATCAATAAAGACATACTCTTTCCCATTATGGGTAATCTCCGTGTCCACGGCGTCCCTTGTGGTACCGGCGATATCCGAAACGATCAGACGGTTTTCACCGATCAGACGGTTGATGATGGAGGATTTCCCCACGTTCGGCTTTCCGATGATTGCCACCTTGATGCGGTCATCTTCCTCCTCTTCCTCCGCCTCCTGCCCGAAATGGGCGATCACTTCGTCCAGAAGCTCTCCGAAACCGAGACGGTTCGTGGAAGATATCGGACAAGGCTCTCCGATCCCCAGATTATAAAACTCATAGACATCCGCCATATATTTCTTGAAATCATCCACCTTATTGACAGCCAGAACCACGGGCTTATGGGAACGTCTGAGCATATCGGCGACCTTGGAATCCGCATCCTGCAGTCCCTGCTTTACGTCCACCAGAAAGACGATCACATCCGCCGTATCTATGGCGATCTGCGCCTGCTCCCGCATCTGGGACAGGATAATATCCTTGCTGTCCGGCTCGATGCCGCCCGTATCAATCAGTGTGAAATTCCGGTCAAGCCACGAGACATCCGCGTAAATACGGTCTCTGGTAATGCCCGGTGTGTCTTTTACAATTGATATCTTTTCACCTGCCAACGCGTTAAACAGGGTGGATTTCCCCACATTCGGTCTTCCCACCACAGCCACAATCGGCTTGGACTTTTTCCTGCTCATATCATATTCTCCATTTTGCTGCGGGAAACGGTTCGACAACAGTTATTCCGCACAGCCTTCTCTCCCATCCTGCCAACAAGTCATATACCGCTTGATTTTACATCATCTTCGCGCACTTGTAAAGCCAAACCCGCTTAAATTTAGAGAACGGAGGGCAAATCTTCTTGACATGTCCCCGCCATAATGATATAAAAAATTTAGAGTAAACATCTGCACTAAGAATAACAAACCGTGCCCCGTGGCACGTTTTAAGTGGAGTAAAAATGCCTAATACAGAACAATTAGAACATTCCATGCCGGTGGCTGCCATGAAGCTTCTCGCTCCGAAGGCGGCTCTTCCTCTGGCAGAAAAAGTGAACAGTCATCTGGTGGAGTACCGCCGCGATCTGCAGAACGACGTCAAAAACGATCCCGCCTTCCACGGCTATATGGAAAAAAATTATCTGATGGAGGTGGATTGTCCCCGTTTCGGAACCGGGGAAGGCAAAGCCGTCCTGCACGATTCCGTGAGAGGCAAGGACGTTTTTTTGCTGACCGACATCTGTAACCACAGTATTACCTACAGTATGAACGGTTTCACGAACCATATGTCCCCCGACGACCACTATCAGGATTTAAAGCGGATTATTTCCGCCATAAACGGCAAGGCGCACCGTATCAGCGTGATTATGCCCTTTCTCTACGAGGGACGGCAGCACAAAAGAAACGGCAGGGAGTCTCTCGACTGCGCATACGCAATCAAGGAGCTGATGGATATGGGCGTATCCAATTTCATCACCTTTGACGCCCATGATCCCCGGGTACAGAATTCCGTTCCCATCAAGGGTTTCGACAATTTCATGCCCCCCTACCAGTTTGTTCGCGCGCTGCTGCGCATGGAGAAGAACCTGATTATCGACAAGGATCACACCATTGTCATCAGCCCTGATGAGGGAGCGCTGGACCGGGCGGTTTATCTCGCAAACGTTCTCGGGGTAGACACCGGTATGTTTTATAAACGCCGGGATTATTCCACGATCATAAACGGAAAAAATCCCATTGTGGCGCATGAATTTCTGGGAGATAATGTGGACGGGAAGGACGTGATCGTCATCGACGACATGATCTCCTCCGGCGGCAGCATGATCGACACCGCCAGACAGTTGAAGAAAATGAACGCCAAGCGGGTCTTTATCTGCTGTACTTTCGGGCTGTTCACGGACGGGCTCTCCGCCTTCGACACCGCCTACGAAAAGTGCCACTTTGACCGGATCGTGACGACGAACCTCTGCTACCAGCCGCCGGAACTTAAGGAAAAGCCCTACTACATAGAGGCAGATATGAGCAAGTTCATCGCATCCATCATCGACTTTATGAACCACGACGCCTCCATGGCGAATATCTACACGCCCACCGACAAGATCCACCGGATTCTGTCGAAGTATAATAACCGCGAGGTGAGCGGGCTGGATATCTAAAAAACTGCCGTGCCTGTATGGAACAGGACGGCAGTTTCTCATATATATACATTCAGTTTTTCTATGTCCTGTCTGTCCCTTCCCCCGCCACCGGGAACGTCAGATGTACTTTAAACAGATCCCCGTCCAGCTCGATCTCAAAACTTCCCTTTTGCGCTATGGTCAGATTCTGTGCTATCGAAAGCCCCAGTCCGCTGCCCTCCGTGGTTCTGGATTCATCCCCTCTGATAAACCGCTCTGTCAGTTCCTCCGGTTTACATAATAGAGGATTCTCCGAGATATTTTTGATCGTTACCTGAATCCTGTCCGTCTCATCCTCCGCGCCGCGCTCTGCCTTATCCAAGGTTACATACACGCGCGTGCCGGGCATGGCGTACTTGTAAACGTTGTTGAACAGATTTTCCATCACACGCCAGATTCTGCGGCTGTCCGCCTCGATCACCGCATCCCGCGTATTCACATTCATCACGGTGGCGAGATTCCGTGTTTCAAACTTCTCGGAAAACTCCCCGATGGTCTGGTTCATCAGTTCCATCAGATTGATCCGCTCAAAATGCAGGCTGATATTCCCGGAAGTGATCTTGCTCGCCTCCACCAGATCGTCCGTAAGCTGCTTCAGACGCTGGGATTTTTCATCCAGCACACGGATATAATTCTGTACTTTCTCATTGTCCACCTGCTCCCTCTTGATCAGATCCACGTAATTTATGATGGAGGTGAGCGGCGTCTTGATGTCGTGGGACACATTGGTGATCAGATCAGCCTTCATGCGCTCGTCCTTCATGCTGATCTCCACCGCTTCCCTGATGCCCTTTCCGATACTGTTGACGGAGTTTGCCAGACTCCTGTTGTCCCCGTGCAGCTCCTCCGTGTCAATCTGGTAATCTACCTGTCCCCCGGTAATGGTTTCTATGCCCTCCACGATACCCTGTCTCTCTTTGACATCCTTGTAGAGAAGAATACCCACGATCACATCCACGATGCCGCCGAACAGAACCACAGGCATATCGCCGTGCCCCCACAGCCCAAACTCGAGGACAAAGAAATTGAACAGCAGGAACACGCCGTAGGGCACCCATGTCCGCAGGACTATGCCGCCATTATCGTACACCTTCCATACAAATTTCTTAAGCCGTCCGGCGAGACGACACAGCCACGAATTTTTCCAGAGCGTCCGCGCCTTGATCCTTCTGACCAGACTGTAGAAGAAAAAGGTAAACAGCACATCCGCCGCAAAGACAGCGATAAAAATAACAATCTTAAACCAGTCCTGATGCACCGCTTCCCGATAAAAGTCAATGTCGGTGGGATCAATATCTGCAAGCGCCGTCAGCACAACCGCCATCCAGAGCGCCAGAAACGCAGCTCCAAAGGCGATAAGTACAGCGCCCTCCGTCGGAATCTTATCAAAAGCGTTCAGTCTGATGCGCGTCTCCCCGTTCTCGTCATATACCCTTCCCGTCATCACCATCTGGCAGACAAAGAGAATCAGATACAAGATTCCCGCCAGAAAAGCAGCCGTCACCCAGAGCCAGAGATTCGGCAGATATCTGGCGCCCTGCGTAAACGCATCCTGCGCCGGATAGGAACCGTCCACATCGATCCAGATTCTGACAGACTCCGGGTAGGCATAATCATAACTTAGCAGCATCTGCCTTACCGTCTCCGCATCAATCATTGTGTTTGTCATATATGACATATCCGCAAGACTGTAGTAAATGAATTTCTCCGTGGTGACGTTTTCGCCGTCATCCATCATCTGCAAAATGCACTTTCTGTAGGAACTGTTCTCCGGCAGATTGCTGTAATACATCCGCTCCCCGCCAACCGTCTTCTCGATCAGAAACCGAATGTTGGAATTTTTCACGTCGTAAAAGTCCTTGTACGCCATGTATTCATTATAGTTGTAGGCGAGACTCTCCGCCGCTTTCTGTACGTTGTGGCACAGATCATAGTATTCTTCCCAGTCGGACACATACGCCTCCAGATTTTTGCCCTCAGCCGTCTTATAGCGGTTGACGAGGACTGCATACTCGTACACCTCCGCATCCGCATCGGATACCTCCGCCGCCGGGCTCTCCTCCACCAGAACTGACGCTGTCCCCTCTGTGGCATGATTCCCCAGCGCACTGGACGGCTGATAGTCCGCCACAAAGCCGGAATTCTCATCCGTCACCGCAAACTTCACGACCACCTCACCGGTCCCTTCCGCCGCCATCACGTCATTTACCACCGTATAATCCTTTACGTCAGACTTTAGATAGTTGGCGTCGGTGGTATTCTGGTAGCCGCTCTTCGGATCAATCGTCGTCACCTGCGTAGTATCTGCAAGAAATGCCTTCGCTTCTGCCCGGTTCATCTCCACATTGTTGTAAACAAAACCGTAGCTCTGCCATTTAAGCAGATCCTCCAGTCTGTAATTTACCGTCACATACTGCTCCGGCAGTCCGCTGCTTCGAGAGTTGTAAGCCGTCACATCCACAAGTCTGTCGCCGTCAAAGGCACCCTTCGTCTCCATCTGGCCGCTCACCACCCCATAGCGGATCACATCCGCCACCGCACAGCCAAAGATATGGTTAAAGACCTCCGATTCCTCAAACGGCGTGCCCGGGTCTTCAAAGCCGTTATAATTGGTATAGCTGCCCCTCGAATGCACCCCCTCATACCGCACCGTCGAGCACACTGACACCACGAACACGGCAAACACCATAATCGCCAGCGCAGCATGTTGTAAGACCAGAAGAAACGTTTTCAGACCACTCCTGTTTTTTCCGGCTCTTTTCCTCTTCTGTTTTCTTCCGGCTTCCTTTTTCTCCTGCTGTCCTTCCTCCGCTGTCTCTCCTGCCGTCTCTAAAATCTCCGGGGTTTCCCCTAGCCCTGTATTTTCCATCCGCCTGTCCTTTCTTCCATGACGTCCGCCTTACGCATCCTTTTCCACCTTGTAGCCGACGCCCCACACCACTTTGAGGTATCTCGGCTCCTTGGGATTAATCTCGATCTTCTCCCTGATATGTCTGATATGCACCGCCACCGTATTGTCCGCGCCGATGGCTTCCTCATTCCAGATGCTCTCATAGATCTGATCTATGGAAAAAACACGACCGCAATTCTTCACGAGAAGCAGAAGAATGTTATATTCGATAGGCGTCAGCTTCACGCTGTCCCCGTCCACCGTCACTTCCTTGGTATCGTCGTTGATACACAGACCACCCACCTGAAAAAGCGCGTTGTTCTCCGTGTTAAGGTTCCCCAGCATCGTATACCGGCGGAGATTGGATTTCACCCTCGCCACCAGTTCCAGCGGATTAAAAGGTTTCGTGATATAATCGTCCGCCCCGATATTCAGCCCCAGAATCTTATCCGTGTCCTCCGACTTCGCCGACAGAAAAATAATGGGCACGCTGGAATATTCCCTGATTTTTAAGGTGGCGTGGATACCGTCCAGTTTCGGCATCATAATATCAATGAGCAGCAGATGGATCTGCTGTTCCTTCAATATGCGGATTGCCTCCTGTCCGTCATAAGCCTTAAAAATCGCATAGCCCTCCTGCATGAGATAAATCTCAATCGCATCCACAATCTCTCTGTCGTCGTCGCATACAAGAATATTAGCCATTGTTTTCTCCTCTTTCGTTAAACCGGTTTATGGTATCATTAAAACATGGAATCATAAAGGAATAGCTGGGAATTTCTTTAATACTTTCTTAATTTGCCGTAAGTCCCAGAAACGCGCCCAGATTTCCGCGCTGTCCCCTGCTTGCGCGGTGCGAAAACAAATAGCGGTCGTTATGGCATGTACACAGATCCGTGACCTGTATATTCTCCTCCAAAATTCCCGCCTCCGCCAGCACAATCTCGTTGGCACGCCACAGATCAAGCTGATATTTGCCACCGCCTTTCGCAAACAGTATCTCCCGTTCCTGCCCGGCTTTATGAAACGCCGACGCAAAGGCGTCCGCCACATCCTCGCTGACCTCGTAACATTCCTGACAGATGGAAGGACCGACCGCCGCCACCAGATCCGCCGGATCCGTGCCGTATGCCTCCCGCATCCTTTCCACCACACAATGTCCCATACGCGCCACGGTACCCCGCCAGCCGGAATGCGCCAGCGCGACCGCTTTTCTCCTCGTATCCACAAAATAGAGGGGCACGCAGTCCGCGAAAAAAGTCGCCAGATACACGCCCGGCTCGTCCGTCAGAAGCCCGTCCACATCGCTGTAATCCCGCTCTCTGGTAATCCCCTTCCCGCCGTCCGCCTTTCCCACAATCCGCAGATTCGTGGTGTGCGTCTGGTCCGAGCAGACCATATCCTCCACACCACAGCCGAGCGCCGCCGCGATGCGTCTGAAATTTTCATCCACCGCTTCCCTCTCGTCCCCTCTCGTATAACTCAGATTCATGGAACTATAAATCCCCTCGCTGACGCCGCCCATTCTCGTGGAGAACAAATGACTTATCCAGTCAATTTTCTCCAAAATAGGGAAGGTAAGGTACACAAGCTCCCCTGCCCGGTTTTCACGCATCTGCATGTTGTTTTTATGTCTATACCAGTCCATATATAAATCCCTTTCTTCATACAGCTTATTCTTGCCAATTGCGAAACTCATCTCAATGCTACAATTATTGTGCAAATAGCATAACCCATATTATTTATACAATGTAACTGAACGCATCCTTAATCCAGTTCATCTCTTCCCCGTCCACCGCCACCACGTCAAAGCGGATCGGCGTATCCTCCGGGCAGCAATGTATCACGCGGTAATAATCCGCCACCCGGCAGATCTTCCTCTGCTTGGCAAAGCCCACCGCCTCCGCCGCGGTGCCCCTGCTATTCCCCGAGCGGTATTTGACCTCGAAAAATACCAGATAGTCCCCGTCATAACCGATCACATCAATTTCCCCCTGCCGGTTACGGAAGTTGCGCTCCACAATTTTTACGCCTTTTGAAAGCAAACAGGCACAGACCTGTTCTTCCTTCTGTGCCCCTTTTTCCCTCTTATTCATCCTTACGTGCCTTTCGCCAGTTTTGCCTTCACTTTATCCATGGAATCCACAAAGATAAGGATCTCCGCCACCACCTCATACAGCTCCGGCGGAATCATATCCCCGATCTCCAGCCGGGAAAGCGTATCCGCCAGCTTATCGTCCCGGTGGATCGGCACATCCGCCTCCTTCGCCTTCTCGATAATGCGCTCCGCCAGAGCCCCCCTGCCGGAGGCTATGACACGCGGCGCCTCGTCATTCGGATCATATTCCAGCGCGATCGCCTGTTTGACTTTTTCCTTTTTCTTTTCCATTCTAAGCCCTCATATCAAAAGATGTCCTGCTGAGCACCGAAATATTTTTCTGCTGGCTCAGCAGCGTCTGCATAATGGAAGAATCCTCCTCTTCCCCGGCATCCTCTTTCACATGCATCTGCGCTTTCAGCGAATATCCTCTGCCCTCCAGCCTTTTATTGAGCACCTCAATGTTTTTCTCAATCAGCTCCAGAACGCTCTCATCCGCCACCGTAAAGTTCGTAGCCACCTGTTTATCCTTCATCGTCACATAGACGTCCAGCGGTCCCAGATGCTCCATATCCAGATGCAGCAGGGCACTCACCTGCCCGTCTTTCGCCGCCAGACTCTTTTTGTTGGTATACACATAGAGATCGCCGTGGGCATTGTTACCCAGCATCTTTAAGGGAAGCTGCACATACGTGTAGAGATGGTTCATCTGGTTCATAAAATCCACATTATTCTGCAGATTCTGCACACTTCGCGCCACGGGCGCATCTCCTTTTCCCGCTGCCTCAAGCGCCTGCGACAGTCTTGCGGTCTGCTCCCTGATCCGCTCGTAAAGCTGCTCCACCTGTTTTTTATCCGCCACATCATGCGGCTCTATCGTCCACTGGCGACCGATCTGCTCTTTCAATAACTCTTGGAATTCTTTCCCGCCAAGAAGTTTCTGCAATGCCTGTTCCGGCACCTCACCCCGGAGCACCTTCGGCAGAAGCTGTCTGATAAACTGCAGCACGTCTTTTGGCGGCAGCGTACCGTTCTTCACCTGCGCCGCCGTCTCCTCGTTCATGCCAAGTTCCCTCAGCGCGTCGCCTAACCGCTGCCACTGTTCCCTGCCCATCACAGGCGTCCTGCCTTCCTCCTCCGCCCCTTTTGGCAGTTCCTCCACGGGCACGCCGGCGGGCTGTCCCTTCGGCGCCGCCTCCTCCGCCTGCGCAGGCTGTCCCGCTGTTTCCGCGGACGCTGCGTTCTGCGTCTGGCCGCCCCCATTCTCCGCTGTCTGCGTTGTCTCCGCATTCTCCCCGCTACCGGGAGCCGTCTGAACCGCATCGCCTGTCTGGGACGTCTCCGCCCCCTCCTGCGTCTGTACGGTAACCGTTCCGTCCGCCCCATCCTCCGTAAAGATCTCAAGAACCGCCTGATAAAAGGCGAAGGCGCGCTCGCTCTGCCCGCTGCCCGCCAGCTCTGTAAACGCCTGCGACAGCTGGTCCGCAATGGTCTGGGCGCTGGAAAGGATCTGGTGGTTCGCGTTCCGGTACTGCTCAAACTGTTCGATGTTTGCCTCCGTCACAGGCAGTCCCAGTCTCGTCATCTGTATGATGGATGTGGGATCTTTTCCGGGGAAATCCATGAGCAGTCTGCTCATATTCAGGACCGACTCCTTATCTATGGGCATCCCCTCCTCCATCATCTTTGCCACCATCTCTATGTTTTCCGCCGTTTCCGGCAGCCCTGCCGCGGCAAGGGCGCGCAGAATGGTAGCGGTGTTTGCCGTGTTGGTATAGAGCGGTGCAAGGGACATAAAGGAACTGCTGTTGGCTTTGACCTCAAAACTCATCATCTGCCCCAGTGCAAGGCTCACACTTTTGTCGATTTTGGCGTTGATGGAAAAATCCTGCGCCAGTTCGATCTGCACGGAATTGCCGTCTCTGCTCACCACCATTCCCTGCAGCGTCTGCCCCGGCTTCAGGGCGCGCACCTCATTCTGCAGATGCCTGATCCGCTCCCCTTTTCCCATGGAATCCAATGCCCTTGCCGTATCACTAGCCTTCACACTCTGATTTTCTTTCTTAAAAATGCTTCCCAGATTCAATCCTGCACCTCACAAAAATTTCTGATAAACGATTTCCTGTGAATGGGACATGGACCATATGTCTTAAGCGCCTCGATATGTGCCTGCGCCCCATATCCCTTGTTCGAGGCAAATCCGTACATCGGATAGACCTCGTCGTACTTAACCATCAGCCGGTCCCTCGTCACCTTCGCAACAATGCTTGCAGCGCCGATGGAGATACTCTTTGCGTCCCCTTTGATGATAGGAACCTGACGTATGGAGACCTGCGGTATGGTTACTGCGTCGTTCAATAAAATACCGGGTGTCACCGGCAGTTTCCCGATCGCCTCACGCATCGCCTCATAGGTTGCCTGCAGGATGTTGATCTCGTCGATCCGCTCCGGCGTACTGTAACCTAATCCCACCGCCACCGCTTTTTCCATAATGACATCATATAACTCTTCTCTCTTTTTTTCGGAGAGTTTCTTGGAATCATTGATATATAAAATATCACAATCTTTCGGCAAAATAACCGCTCCCGCCACCACGGGTCCGGCAAGGGGACCCCTGCCCACCTCGTCAATGCCGCAAATATGGGCATACGCGGCATATTCTTTCTCGTAGCGCTTCAGTGCCTCCGTCCTCGTTTTTTCTTTTTCATACGAAAGAATCCGTTTCTCTGCTCTGGCAATTTCTGCCCGTACCCCTGCTCTTTCATCCGCCCCGTATGCCGAAATCAAAACAGGCAGCTCTGTGACAGCCGCCGCCTGCAATTTTTCTCTGATGATACTTATTTTTTCCGCCATCTTTTCCCTGCTCCCGTAAAGCCACTGCATCATTGATGTCTGACAAACCCGAATTTATTGAGCGGCCAGATCCGCAGCCACGCCCTGCCAATGATATTTTCCCTCCTGATATTGCCTACAGAAGGGTCTCTGCCGTCCACACTGTTGTTTCTGTTGTCGCCCAGAACAAAGTATTCGTCCTTTCCCAGCTCAACAGGCTCATACGCCCTGCCGGGATTGAGGATCACTTCCTTGCCGTAGGATTCCTCCAGCACCTCGCCGTCCACGTAGATATTTCCCTCCTCGTCGATCTGCACCGTCTCGCCGGGCAGCCCGATAATCCGCTTGATGTAGAAAGTTTCCTCCTCCTTCAGATAGGGAAAAACGATAATGTCAAAACGTTCCGGGTCGTGGAAGCGGTAACTCAGCTTATCCACGATCAGATTATCTTCCGTGCTGAGCGTCGGCTCCATGGAATGTCCCTGCACCTGTGTCCTCTGCCCCACAAAGTGAATCACCAGATAGACCAGACACAAAACGCCCAGCAGATACAGACTGGTATTTAAAATCTCACGCAGCACTTTTTTCACTTTTACTCTTCCTCCTGCAATTCCCCACATGTTTCCAATGTAATTCTTCCAATCCTGCCGTTCCTGAAATCGTCAACCAAAAGAGCCGCCGCTTTCTCATAGTCCGGCTCCTGCCCTTTTTTATAGCACTTGCGATTCTTGCAGATATGCGCAAGCGTCTGTATCGGTGTAAGCGCTTCCCCCGTCTCCTCAATCTGGTAACGGTCAAACAGCGGTTTTCTGTAATGCGCCAGAAGATATGCCAGCAGCTCCTGCGCAAGCTCCGTCATCTGCAATATTTCATCATTCATGGAACCGATCATTGCCAGCCGCTTTCCGACTTCCTCGCTCTCAAACTTCGGCCAGAGTATGCCCGGCGTATCTAAAAGTTCCAGTTCCTTATTGAGCCTGATCCACTGTTTGCCTTTCGTCACGCCCGGCTTATTTCCCGTCTTTGTACATGCCTTCCCCGCAAAGGAGTTGATAAACGTGGATTTCCCCACATTGGGAATACCCACTACGATCGCTCTGACAGGGCGGTTTTTAATCCCGCGCTTTCTGTCGCGCTCAATCTTCTCCCGGCACGCCTCCTGCACTTTAGGCTGGATCGCCTTAAGTCCCTGCCCTGTCTTTGCATTGACCTCCAGCACATGGAAACCGCGCTCTTTGAAATATGCCATCCAGCGTTTATTCGCCGCCGGATCCGCCAGATCCGATTTGTTTAACAGAATCAGCCGGGATTTATTTTTCCCCAGCTCATCTATATCGGGATTTCTGCTGGAAAGCGGAATCCGCGCGTCCACCAGTTCAATCACCAGATCTATCAGACTGATATTTTCCTGCATCATGCGCTTTGCCTTCGTCATGTGCCCCGGATACCACTGATAATTCATACTATAATCCTTTCTATTCGATCAGCCCCATGGACTCGTCCCCGGCTGCCATATGGAACCACGCCTTGCCGATAATCGTGTCCTTTCTGATCGCGCCAATATTACCTGAACGGCTGTCCTCGCTGCTGTTGCGGTTATCCCCCAGCACAAAAAACTCGTCGCTTGAAAGAACTACCTCGTTTCGCGCAATGCCCGGATCTATGATCTTATCAAACTGCTCGTTCTCCGCAAGAAGCGCCCCGTCTATGTACACATTGCCCTCTCGGATCTGCACCGTCTCTCCCGGCAGTCCCACAACGCGCTTCACGTAATAATGGGAATTTTTATTGTTGTTTGGCAAAAAGACAATCACATCTCCGCGCTTCGGCGTAGAGATACGGTACAGAATACGGTTCATCAGAATTTCCTGTCCGTTGTGCAGCGCCGGCTCCATGGAATCGCCGATCACGCTGGTGCGCATTCCAATGGAAAAGACGAGAACAAAAGCCAGAAAGACAGCTGCCGCGCCGCCCACAAGCAGTTCCACCACATCTTTCAGGAGTCTCGGATCAAGCCTTTTCTTTTTCTGATAAAAGGTTAAGCCCTTTCTTCTCGCCATATATATTCCACCATTCACTGATTTATCTTCTGACTCTGCTTATCGTACGATAAGCAGACTCGAAATGCTTCGCATTTCTCGTTCGCGTTGCTCGTCAGAAGCGACCGGTAACATGCTTCCATGCAAGCATGAGCATGTTACCAGTCACTTCTGACTCTGCTTATCGCGCAAAAACAGATACCCCGAATCACTCTGAGGTATCTGTTCCATCATCACTTTCGCTTATTTAACCAGTTCTTTCACTTTAGCTTTCTTACCGACGCGATCTCTCAGGTAATTCAGTTTAGCACGTCTCACCTTACCTCTTCTGACAACCTCAACCTTCTCCACGTTCGGGGAATGCATCGGCCACGTTTTCTCAACGCCTACGCCGTTAGATACCTTACGCACCGTGAAGGTCGTTCTGTTGCCGCCGCCCTGAATCTTCAGAACGGTTCCCTCGAACACCTGAATTCTCTCGCGGTTACCCTCCTTGATCTTGCCGTATACCTTAACGGTATCGCCTACACGGAAATCGCTCAAGTTCTCTTTTAACTGCTCCGCTTCAATTTCTCTGATGATGTCGTTCATAATTCTCCTCCTGATATGCTCCGGATGTTCTTAATACGTCTGTAACAGAGGACCATCCTTCTTCACAACATTTATAATTTACCATACAACGGGTGCAATTGCAAGCTATTTTTTCGCGTCGCAGGTACCGCTGCCGGTACCCAGAGCGCCCATAAACCCTTGTTTGTTCTCACGCGCACTCTCCTTCGGCCTTCCCAGATCGGCTCTGGAATCCAGCGCCACGGGTATCTCCCAGAGGACCGGTCCCGTCGTTTCACCGATCCGGCACCCTATCTGTCCGACCTCTTCCATGGTAAATAGCCGCCCGGACTCACGGTATCCCGCCGCGCGCGCTATCTGGGCAAAGTCAGTCTTCTGACAGCCTGTCGGCATGGCTCCCACCGATTCATGCGCCTGATTATTGATGACGATATGATAGAAATTCTCCGGCGCCTGCGCCGCGATAAACGGCAGCGCGCCCATATGCATCAGCGCCGCCCCGTCGCCGTCAATACAGACGACTTTTTTGTCCTGCCTGTTTTGCGCGATGCCCAGTGCGATCATGGAGGCATGTCCCATACCTCCCACTGTCATAAAGATATTGTCATGGCTGCCGTAAATCTTCCCGCTCTGCTCATACAATTCTCTGGATATTTTCCCGGTGGTGGACACGATCACCGTATCGCGCGGCAGTCCTTCCAGAATATGTCCCAGCACTTCCTCCCGCAGCATCGTATTGCCGTTTTTCCACTTAAAAGGCTCTGCTTTCTCAAACGTGCCCTTCTTCACGATCAGGGCAAACTGATCCCCGCATTCCAGCACCCTGCCCACTTCCGCCAGTATCTCATCCATTTCCCCGTCCGGCGTACTCTGATCGATGACGCGGTAGGGCACCGACAGGGTATCGAACAATTCACAGGTAATCTTTCCCTGAAACACATGCTGCGGCTCATCCTTCACGCCCGGCTCCCCGCGCCAGCCCACAATAAACAGCATGGGAACCCCATACACATCCCGGTTCGCCAGCGACGCGAGCGGGTTCACCGCATTACCGATACCCGAATTCTGCATATACACACATGCCGGTCTGGCAGTTGCCAGATAAGTGCCGATCGCCAGCCCTACTGCCGCGCCTTCATTCGCCGTCACATAATGCCGCAGGTTTCCCTTGTAGGTCTGTATACCGTCACAAAACTGTTTCAAAGTCGAATCCGGCACTCCCGTAATTGTCTGAATGCCCATTTTCTCCAACTGCTCCAACAATCTAAAAGCTTTCATTTACTTTCTCCAATTCTTCCACTGTATCTATCTCCACAAGCTGCCCTTCCGTCACCGGCTCTATCGTCAGTTTCAGCTTATCTAAATTGCGGTTCACCACGTCATCCCAAAACAACTGGCTGTTCTTTTCGCAGGCATACGCCTTTTCGATCTCTTTCCTCAGTATCCGGGCATCCTCGCGCTTAAAGTAGGATATACCCACCATGTTATAGGTGTCTTTTCCGCCTTTCCCTACCCGCGATATATATGCGCCGTCCAGATCAAACACCCAGTCGTCGGAATACCCCGCCTGCATTCTGCCAAAATAGCAGGAATGCGTCAGCTCTTTTCTAAAAATTTCCGGGTCAGCCACATACAGATCCGACTCACAGATAAAGCAGTCCGCTGTGCCCAGCACTTCCCTTGCCGCGTACAGGGAAGCGATATTGTTTTTCGTCAGATACTCCGGATTATGCAAAATCCGCACCTGCGGATATTTCCCGCAAAGCGGCGCAAACTGCTCCCCCAGATACCCGGTCACAATATATATCTCCTCCATGGAACGTTCCAGAAGCCCCTCGATCACAGTCTCTATCATTGCCTTTCCGTGAACTTTTATGAGCGGCTTCGGCGTCGTATCCGTCAGCGGGCGCATACGGCTTCCCAGCCCTGCCGCCATCAGAATCGCTATTTCACTCATGGCACTCTTCTCCCATGCCTCTGTCTCTTATATCTCATCGATCAGCCTTATGATATCCTTAAAGGGCATCAGCCTCGAATCCACCTCCAGCGCCCTGTGGTTTTTCAGTATCTCCACCGCCGTGCCCTGCATCGCCGGGAACGCGCTTCTGGTAAGCTGGTTTGCGTAGATGACGATATTGACCCCCGCCGCTGCAAGCTCCTCCTCCGTAATGCTGTTGAAGGACGTGGGCACCACCACAACCGGCGTTTTTTCATCTTTTTCGCGGAACAGCCTGCAGAACTCCAGTATCTCGTCCGGCTCCTTCTTCCGCGAGTGGATCATAATCCCGTCCGCACCCGCCTCCGTGTAGGCGTAAGCCCTGTGCAGGGCGTCATCCATCCCCCGCTCCAGAATCAGGCTCTCGATTCTGGCTATGATCATAAAATCCTCTGTCCGCAGCGCCTTTTTCCCCGCCACGATCTTCGCGCAGAAGTTTTCTATGCTGTCCTGCGTCTGCTCCACCTCAGTGCCAAAGAGCGAGTTTTTCTTAAGCCCCGTCTTGTCCTCGATAATCACGGCAGACACACCCATCCGCTCCAATGTCCTCACATTGTAGACGAAATGCTCAACCAGCCCGCCCGTGTCACCGTCCAGAATGATCGGTTTCGTCGTCACATCCATCACATCGTCGATCGTCCGTATGCGGGAGGACATATCCACCAGCTCGATATCCGGCTTTCCTTTCGCGGTGGAATCACACAGGGAGGAAATCCACATGGCGTCAAACTGGTCCAGCCTCCCGCCCGTTTCCACCACGGTCTTCTCCGCAATCAGCCCGGTCAGCCCGGAATGCACCTCCAGCGTTTTCACAATGGGACGCATGGCGATGAGCTGTCTGAGCCTTTTTCTGCGGAACTCCGGCATCGCCAGCTTTTCCTTCATCTGGTCGTCAATTCTCTTTACATTTTCATTGTAGGTGTAGGGCAGCTCGACCAGCTCTCCCCCGAGCCTCTCCAGATTCGCAATCACATTGTCACGGATCGCTTTTTCCGGTCCCTGTGACCAGTTATCGCCGTGCACCACATAGTCCGGCTTCACCTCGGAAAGAATCTGGTCGTACATCACGTCTCGCTGGATCAGGACTTTCTTCACCAGCCCCGTCTCCCTGACGATCTCCATCCGCTGCTCCAGTGATATCGTCGGAAAACGGTTGAAACCCACCATCGCCTCATCGGAGAGCACACCCACGTAGACGTCGCCGTATTCGGATGCCCTCTTTAAAATGTTCATATGCCCTTCGTGTATCACATCCGTGCAGAAGCACGTATATACCTTTTTCGCCATCATCTGATCCCCGCTTTTATCCATAATACTTTCCATCCATCTTCATCTGCTAAAACCGCCTGCCGTGTCCCTCGTTCCGGCATCAGCTACTGGTATCTCACCGGGACAGAAACCCCGTATTCCTGCAGGGCTTCTTTAAACACGGCAAAGAAGTCCTCGATATCCTGCCGGTCGATCGCGCCCAGCGCGCACAGCCGGAACATCCCAAGCTTCTCCACCTTGCCTGGATAGATCGTGAATCCTCTCTCATAACAGTAATCGTGTATCTTTTCAAAATTCCAGTTCTCATCATCTGGATACAGTGCCGCCGCCACCAGCCCCGACTCGTTTTCCTCTGAAATATATATCCGGAATCCCATTCCTGTCAGTCCTGCCCTGATCGTCTGAAAGACACGACAGTGCCTCGCCCACTTGTTTTCTTCCCCTTCTTCAAAATACTCTGCAAGTGCCTGCCTCACCGAATAGATCACCTGCACAGGCGGGGTAAAATGCATCTCCCCATGGGCTTTTGCATAGGCGTACTGCATGTAAAGATTGCAGTAATAGGATCGTTTCGGATAATCCGCCGACGCCTCGATCACAGATTTTTTCCCGATGACAAAGGATAACCCCGTCACCGCCATGATACCCTTCTGGGCGGAAGCCATGCAGAAATCCACCTCATCCTCCGCCATATGAATGGGTCTCATCGCATAGGTCGATGTCGTATCTGCCACGAATACGCCATGGTAACGGTGCACCAGCGCGCCAATCTCCCTAATGGGGTTGAGCAGTCCCGTCCCCGTCTCGTGATGCGTCGTATAGACAAGCGCGATATCGGGATTCTCCCTGAGCGTCTGCTCGATCCGCACAAGATCCGCCGGCCTGTCAAGGGGCAGCTTCAGATTGATATAGGGAAGTCCGTAATATTCACAGATCTCCGCACCCCGGCTGCTGTACGCGCCGTTGTTGATGATCAGTATTTTCTTATTCTCCGGCAGCAGCGAATTCAGACAGATGTCCATGCTGATCGTACCCGAACCGCAGAACAGGACTGCCGCGTATTCACCGGGATCTGCGTGGACAATGCGCAAAAGTCCCTCCTCCACCTCCCGCATGACCGATACAAACTCCTTCTCTCTGGGGCAGATATCGGGAACCACCTGCGCTATTTTTACGGTATCGGTGGTGGTCGCCGGTCCCGGATTCAAAAGCACGTTTCTCTTAATCTCCATCCTAATAACCTCCTAAGCGCCGGAACGCTTTACCAGCCGGTCGATGATATATTTCGCGCCGGCTTTTCCGCTTTCTCCGTTGTTATATATATATTCTTCCTTCAGTTTCCGCATGGAATCACGGGAAAACTGCTCGTCCGCAAGAAGTCTTTCAACAGCCGGTACAATCTCCTCTTCTATCTTCCCCGGCGCAACCGATATGCCTACCCTGTCGCGCAGCTCTATATCAATGGGAACCGTGTCTAGCTCCTGATAGTCGGGGTTTACAATCTTCATCGGTGTGTTGACAAACAGCACCGGCTTCAGCGTGGAAAACGCATACTCAAAAGCAATACTCGACCAGTCCGTGATCAGAAGATCCGCCATATAAACCGTCTTATTGGAAGAAAAATCCTTCTGGAAAACCACATCATACGCCCGGTACTTCTCCGCCAGCGCGTCGATCCGCGCCTCAAAATGCCTCACATACTGCGGATGCGGGCGGACGATAATATGGTGGTTTGTCCCTGCCAGCCGGTCAAGCATCTGCCCGATGCAGGAATCCATGATATTATCCGCCTGCCATGAGGGGGCAACCAGAATCGTTTTCTGGTTTCCCTGTTCCCCTTCCCCGCTTTCCTCCAAGAGCATCTGCCCGTAGGAAACGGTCATGTCATCAATCACGGAAGAACCCCATTCTACCAGATTCTTCTTCGGCACACCATACTTTTCTTCCCGCTCCGCAATCTCCGCCCTGTTCTTCGGCCCCGACGTAAAGACTGTGTCAAAGTGGTCCAGCGCATTCTTATGGAAGGTCAGGTTGGAACTGTTCACATCATGCGGCACATAAATGTATTCGATATCCTTTTTCACATACGACCGCTTCAGCTGGAAATTCTCCAGATCGGGCGTGGTCATGACCATGATATCCGTCTCCATCTTCATCATCAGCACGATCATCCTGTTTTCGTTGATATAATAAGGCTTAAACTGCCCGCTCTCCATCCCGAACACCTCGTCCTCAGGATCGCTGGTAATATAGTGGATGACGATATTGGTGCGCCTTATGATCTCCTCTATGATATTCTTATAATACTTGTAAAACCCGTTCTTCTCGGAATAAAATACGATCTTTTTGTCCTGCGTTTTCAGGAAGCGCCTGTAATCCGCCTTCCCCTTCGCCCGGTAAGGATTCGACCTGTCCTCCTTCTGCTTCGCGGACATGAACGCCTTCGCTTTCTGAAGTTCCTCCTTGCTCGCCTCCAGCGCCTCGTAGTCAATATAATGTTTGGGATTGATCCAGATATTCAGAAGAACAAGCTGCACCACGGAAAGGATGTTGCTGCAGCTCCAGTAAAAGCCCACGCCGATAGAGACGAAAAATCCCAGATACAGCGACAGCCCCACCGAAAATGCCATGGTGCCGTACTGGTTTACGCGTCCCTGCTCTGACTGCAGCACATTCGCCTTGTTCTGCACATAACACATGAAAAAAGCGGATAACGCTGCAAACAGCGGGATCAGCAGGGTAATTCCGCCCGTCTGTACAGGAATATCCGTCAGGTCCGTCCCCCTCTTTACAGCCTCCACCACGCCCATCAGCAGCGCAAGCTGGACAAAAAGCGGCACCAGATCCGCAAAGGGACTGTATTTTTCTCTCTTAAAAAGTTTATACTGCTCCTCGGAAATGGCTTCCTGATTCCCGAAATAAGCCGCCCTGATATGGTTCATCTCCGGCGACATGCGCACCGTCTTGATGGAATTTTTCTGCACCCACACGGACAATGGCAATAAAATTACCTTTGTCAGAAACGTAAAGATAAAAATTGCCACCCAATAACTGCCGCAAAAGCCGTAGCACAAATGAATGAGCCACAGCAGTCCGTTTACCACCGCGTCTGTCATCACACCCATAGCTGCCCCTTAGTCGTCCACATCCTTGAACTCAATCGCCGCACTCTCCGTCCCGCCGTTCTTTTTATTCTTTTTAAAGAAAGCGAAGATTTTGTGTCTGAAAATAGTAAAGGCAGCGCCCAGTGCAATCAGTACGCCCGCCACCGCCTGAATAATATAGGTGACCGCCGACGGGTCGATATAGGCACGTGCCGGTATGGTAAAGAAATACCAGAAACAGCCTGCAAAGTAGGTGAATTTCAAAATTTGTAACAGCGTCTTTTTCATCCTCATATATCCCCTTTCCCTTAATACATGATACACAAAGCTTATTATACGTTATCCCCTCTGATTATACAAGTCATGCGCCTCCATATATTTCTCATAGAGATCCGGCCTTCTCTCCTTTGTCCGAAGGAGCGCCTGCTCCAGCCTCCACGCGTCCACCTTCGCGTGATCGCCCGAAAGCAGAATTTCCGGCACCCGCTTCCCGTGCCAGATCTCTGGTCTGGAATACTGTGGATATTCCAAAAGACCGTCCCCGAAGGACTCTGTCTCCGCGGACTCCTCGTTGTGCAGGACACCCGGCACCAGTCTGGCAATGGCGTCCACCATCACCATAGCCGCCAGCTCTCCACCCGTGAGCACGTAGTCTCCCAGAGAAACTTCATCCGTGACGATTTCCTCCAGCACCCGCTCGTCGATTCCCTCATAGTGCCCGCAGAGAAAGATCAGCTCCTCCTCCATGGACAGTTCCTTAGCCATCGCCTGATGAAAAGGTTTCCCCTGCGGGGTGACATAGATCACGCGCCGCCGCCTGTCCTGACCAATCCGATCAATAACAGACTGACAGGCGTCAAAGACAGGCTGCGCCTGCATCAGCATCCCTGCGCCGCCGCCGTAGGTGTAATCATCCACCTTTCCGTGCTTGTCCGTCGTAAAGTCCCGGATGTTGACCGCCTCTATCGCGATATCGCCCCTGTCCACCGCCCTGCCGAGAATGCTGGTGTGCAGTCCCTGCATGACCATGTCTGGAAACAGGGTCAGTATATGGAAATCTACCATGCTACGTTCCCTCCTGACTGTTGTGCGCAATTCCTTTGGAAATTTTATAATAATCCGTCCATAACGTGAATTTCCATCACCTGCGCGTCTATATCAATATTTTTGACGCAATCCCTGATCGCGGGAAGCAGCACTTCTCTCCCGTCATCAAGGCTCACCACATACACGTCATTTGCGCCGGTCGCCAGCACTTCCTTCAAAGTGCCGAAGTTTTCCCCCGTATCTGTCACGACGCGCATACCGATCATATCCGCCACGAAATACTCATCCTTCTTTAATCTGACCGCCTTGTCACGGGTCACAAGAAGCTTTCCCTGCTTATATTTTTCCACGTCGTTGATGGAATCATAGCCCTTGAATTTCAGTATCACAAACTGCTTAAAAAACTTGACGCCCTCGATCTCCATGGAGAGACGTTCCCTCCCCGTGTCCAGAATGACCTCTTTCAGCTTCTTAAAGCGGTTCGCGTCGTCCGTGGTGGGAAATACCTTCACCTCGCCCCGGATCCCGTGTGTCTGCGTAATCACGCCCACCTGCAGCTCGTCGTTTCTTTCCGTTTCCAAATCCCTTTACTCCCTGTCTTTTTTTCTGTCACAAAGACCCCACAGGGAAATCCGTGGGGTCCTTTTGTCAGATGATCTCTACATCCACTCTCTTATTGTCCTTAGATGATGCCGCCTTGACAACAGAGCGGATCGCCTTTGCGATACGTCCCTGTTTGCCAATAACCTTTCCCATATCGGAGGGCGCCACATGGAGTTCCACGGTAATGTTCTTACCCTCCTCCTTCTGTGTCACCACCACTTCGTCCGGGTTTTCCACAAGAGCTTTTGCGATCACTTCAACCAATTCTTTCATAGTCCACCTCCAAAAGCGACCTGAAACCCTTTTATTTTGTCACGCCTACCGTCTTGAAGATTCTGCTCACAATCTCTGTGGGCTGTGCGCCGTTGGCGAGCCACTTCTTCGCCTCTTCCTCGTTTACCTTGTAGGTGCTGGGATCTGTGTTGGGATCGTAAGTGCCGATCTCCGCGATACATCTGCCGTCTCTGGGGGATCTGGAATCCGCCACCACAATTCTGTAAAAAGGATGCTTCTTCTGTCCCATTCTTCTCAATCTGATCTTAACTGCCATTTCTTTTGCCTCCTGTAAATAATAATATTGTTTTTTATTTTGAAACCCTAAAATGGGAATTTCATACCGCCTAAACCACCGAACATGCCGCGGCCTTTCTTACCGCCCATCATGCCGGGAATCTGTTTCATCATTTTCTGCGACTGCTCAAACTGCTTGATAAAGCGGTTGACCACCGCAATGTCCACCCCTGCCCCTTTGGCAATGCGCCCTTTCCTGCTCGGGTTTAAGAGCTTGGGATTCTGCCTCTCCTGCGGCGTCATGCTTAAGACGATCGCCTCCATGCGGGCAAGCTGCTTTTCATCCACCGCAGACTCGATATCCGCCATCTTACTTCCCATGCCGGGCATCATGCTTAATATCCCGGAAAGCCCGCCCATGTTGCGCATCTGTTTCATGCTCTCCAGATAGTCCTCGAAATCAAACTTGCCCTTTTTCATGCGGGCAGCCATTTCTTTTTCTTTATCCTCGTCTATGTCCAGATTCTGCTGTGCCTTCTCGATCAGCGTGAGCACATCGCCCATGCCCAGAATCCGGTTCGCCATGCGGTCCGGGTAAAACTGCTCCAGATCGGAGAGTTTCTCACCCATACCGATAAAGAGAATCGGCTTTCCCGTGACAGCCTTGATGGAAAGCGCCGCGCCGCCTCTGGAATCACCGTCCATCTTGGACAGGATCACGCCGTCCACACCGACCTTTTCGTCAAAGTCCTTCGCCACATTGACAGCGTCCTGACCGGTCATGGCATCCACCACCAGAAGCGTCTGGTGCACGTCCACATTTTCCTTGATCGCCATCAGCTCAGCCATCATTTCTTCGTCTATATGCAGACGGCCCGCCGTGTCTAGAATCACCACATTATGACCGTTCTTCTGGGCGTGCTCGATCGCCGCCTTCGCGATATTGACCGGCTTATGGTTTTCCCCCATGGAGAAAACGTCCACCTGCTGCTTTTCCCCGTTTACCTGCAGCTGTTTGATCGCCGCTGGACGGTACACGTCACATGCCACCAGAAGCGGTTTCTTGCCTTTCAGTTTCAGCTTTCCCGCAATCTTCGCCGTGGTTGTGGTTTTACCCGCGCCCTGCAGGCCGCACATCATAATGACCGTGATCGCCTTTCCCGGCTGCATGGTGATCTCCGTGGTCTCTGAACCCATCAGGGACACCATTTCCTCGTTCACGATCTTGATGACCATCTGCCCCGGATTTAAGCCGTTGAGCACGTCCGCGCCGATTGCCCGCGCCTCCACAGACTTCACAAACTGTTTGACCACCTTGAAGTTGACGTCCGCCTCCAGAAGCGCCATCTTAACCTCTTTTAGCGCTGTCTTGACGTCCTCCTCCGTGAGGCGCCCCTTGCTTCTCAGATTTTTAAATACATTCTGCAGTTTATCTGTCAGACTCTCGAACGCCATCCGATCTTACGCCTTTCTGCCAAAAATACAGTGACACACCTGTTTCCAAAAGTCCTTTGACGGATACGGACCTGCCGCCCCAAAACTATAATTCCTGCATAATCCTTGCCGACAATTCCCTGATCTGTGAACCGTAGGATGCCGGGTCTGCCATTTCCCCGCTCTCGTACTGCCCGGAAAGACGGTTGATCTGCGCGATCTTTTCCTTGATGCTCGTAAACCTTGCCACCAGCTTCAGCTTTTCCTCATATCCGAGAAGAGTCCTGTCGCAGCGTTTCACAATATCATGCACTGCCTGTCTGCTGATTCCCTGTGCCTCCGCGATCTCTCCCAGAGAAAGGTTCTCATACACAACGCTCTCGTAAATCTCCTGCTGGTGTTCCGTCAGCAGTTCCCCATAGAAATCATACAATAAACCCTGTTCTACGATCTTTTCCATGTTTTCACCACTTCTGCGCCGTTTCTGTCACGGCTTTGCCAAGGCGGCGCATCCATGAAATATAAGGCAGACGACCGCCGACTTTTGCATTTTACAATAGGAAAAGCGATGTGTCAAGTATTTTTTCTTGACACATCGCGGCAGCAAAATTTTTAATACCTTTTTTATTCAACGAATGACCGATAAAATTCCATCTCCGCCTCCGGCGCCTCATAGTAAAAAGTCAGAAATTCCTCCGGGACAGTAAATGCTTTGATACTATCCTCCGCCACCGTCATTCTGATGATATCGCTGTCTTCATACAAGGTAATGGTCATATTTTCCACCGGCTCTTTTCCGCCAAAACGTGCGGCGGGGTACTTGTACGCAGTCAGATGGTATTGTTCCTCTGCTCCCTCCAGATCTCTTTTCAATTCTTCCTGCCGTTCTTCTATATCCGTGCCGTCAAAAATCGAACACTGGTTAAACTGATACAGCTGCTCTTCGTCACTTATCGTTTTGATAAGCTCATTATTCTTTGCCGCATATATTCTGATTTCAGCCAGATTATCTAATTCCTCCGGCGTATATTTTCCTCCCTGTCCCGCGGAACATCCGGCGCAGATACATAGTCCTGCCACAAGCAGAATACCGATTTTTATACCTCTTTTCTTATTCATCTCTCCCCCTGCTTTCTATCAATAATTTACAAGTCGTAACCAACAGACAGCAAAACAAAATGAGAATTGGCGCATATGGACTCCACGCGTTTGTGATTATGCCAATCAGAACAGCCATCACCGTAACCGGCAATGCCATATATACCCAGCGATACCGTTTCATATGACCGCTTTTCGGCGTATGTCTGGCATTATTTATAACAACGCTGTCAATATGCATGGACATTCCCGCCCATATCATAAGCGCGGGCCATACCGCATCAGCCACCCACCCGAAAACATTGCAGGCTGTCTGCCCGGCATACACCAGCAGAAAGTGTTCCATTTCAGAGCTTGCCAGAAGAATAACCAAGCCGGCAATCATCATAACGATATATTTCTTTCTTCTGCTCTCCCTCTGTCTTTTAAACGCCTCGAACACCTTGTCGTCAAACGCAAGCCGTTCGTTTTTGATTTCCTGATACTGTCTGGTCTGAAAGAAATACCATATCACAATAGCGATCCCCGCTATCATGGTAAGCCAATAGAGGGACGACAGGATCATGCTATTTTTTTCAAAGCATCCAAAGACATTCGATACGATAAACAGGCTGATTCCTCCCGTGATCTGCTTTACGCCCTGTCTGCTGTACGACAAATACCCATCCAGCATCTCCTGACTGACATAATATCCGCTGTTTGCTGCGGCTTTCTCTTCCGTCATCCCTTTTTCACTGCAGTCCTCTTTCAGCAGGTAGTCCGTTGACACGCCAAACAAATTACTGATCTGTACCAATTCCCCCACTTCTGGTATTCCTTTGTCGTTCACCCATTTCCCCACCGCCTGTCTGGATACCTCCAGCCTTTCCGCTAAATCCTCCTGCGTCATACCGTTGTCTTTCAACAGTGTTTTCAATTTCTGTCCCAATGTCATTTTTTATCCACCTCCTGCAGTCATTTTCTTCCAGACACCGTTGAAAAACAACCAATCTGTGGTTTCATCCTGTCAACTTTGCGTTTCGTTCCCTGTTTTACTGTTACCTTTGTAACTGTTTCACCTTTTCCTCTGCGTCAGACAGGCGCCAATGACTGCTCCAGTCAGGACAAACGGCGCCATCCGGACGAACAGCCACTCAAACCCGTGAATCAGAACTCCGGCAACCGCGGTTTCCGGCTGGCTATAATCCCACCCTAAGTATGGACTATTCCATACAATCAAGGCGGCAAAACCAGCCGCTATCACCGCGCCCAATGAGAGAAAAAAACAATGCAATACATTTTGTCTCGCCGCTTTCCCCCTCGCAAGCTGCAGGTTTATGACTTCCAGTTTCCCGGAAATTACTTTTAAGTCATCGATCTTCTTTTCCACAACGTTTTCTCCCAGCAATGTGCTCACAGATGTTCCCAATGCCTCTGACAGGGAAATCAGCATATCGGCATCCGGGACCGACAATCCCTGCTCCCATTTTGAAATCGTCTGCCTCACCACATGCAGTTTGACTGCAAGTTCCTCCTGTGAAAGTCCTTTGGATTTTCTGATTGTTTTGATATTTTCATTCAGCATCAACAATGCCCTCCTTTCACCACCATGATACGGAAGAACCCCCATTGCGGCAAGCAACGCAGATTAACATTGGACCGCCTACATCATCGTATCATCCCGCAAAACCTCCGCCAGATCCATCCCCCGCATTCTGCGCCAGCTCAGATAGTATGCGAGCGCCACCGTGCCGCCGACCGAAAGCACAAACGCGCCGATTGGCACAAAAGGCGCCTCAGCCAGAAACTCCGCCGGATTCATATAACTTGCCTTTAACATAGCTCCCACCGCCAAGACCGCGACGACCGCCGCCCACAGCATCGGGCGTGCCACAAGCGCAAATGCCTCAATACAGAACATTTTCCGCAGTTCTCCCGGCGTCATGCCCACGGAAAGATATCTGGCAAACTCCCGCTTCCTCTGCCGCACAAAGCCAAGGGCATTGGAAAACACGTTGCCCAGGCCGATCAGCGCGAGCAGCACACAAAAAGTCCCCAGCACGAGCAGCATTCCCTGTATCTTCTCATCGTTCGTCTCATATTCCCGGATGCGGTTCTCACTCTCTGTCGTATAAGCTCCCGCAAGGTTTTTTTCGATTTCTCCCTGAATCGTATCCAGTTCTTCCAGACTGACTCCTTCCCGACAGAGAATCCGAATGAACGTATCTTCCTCCGCGCCGCCTGTCCGCCTCTCGATTTCCCTCCACAGACTCGCCGGGACAAAGTGCACCAGCTCGTACTTGTCAATCGTGGCGTATTCTTCCCGCAATACGGGAACTTCTTCCGTATAGGCAATAACCGGAATCTCCGCCGTCTCCGCGCAGTCCGAAACCGACATTTCCGCAGCCACACCGCCCGTCCGCGCTACAAGCCTTGTCGTGCCCGCTTCCTTTATATAGGGCATATACTGCGGATGTCTGAAATCCGGATTGGTCACGTCACAGATGAGATTGCGTATTACCGCCCCGTCCGTCCGTTGTAGCGCGCCTATTGCTTCACAGTATGCCAGAAAACTCGCGTCATCCATTACGACAATCGGCGCACTCACTCTAAAAAATTCCCCGTCCCGCTCCACATACTTCCCGCTATCGTGGAAAAATCCTCCGTTCGCCCTCATTTCCCCACTCAGATTTTCCTCCGACAGCAGACTCTTCGCCTGCGCCTTCTGGTACACAATCACGTCATCCACACCCGGTATCTGCCGCAGTTTCTCCGCCTCCCCAAAACTGCCTATCCCCGTGTCTTTCACCGTAACCATAATGTCCCATGCGTCCTGATATTTTTCAAAGTATGTCTCCCTCGTGCTGATTTCCGACAGGGTAAAAAAGCATTGCATCAGTGCAAAAGCCGTCATGGACAAAAGAAGCGACACCGACGCCGTCCGAAGCGCCTTTCGCTGTACCCGCAACGCGTTTCCCGCCAACTCTCCTTCCACGCCGAATATAAGGGAAAGTAACGGAGAATTGCATTTTCTTCTCGGTTCCAGCTCCCGTGTATTTTTGATCGCCTCAAGCGGCGTCATCACGCTCAGTTTCCTTGCCGGTATCCATGCGGATATGCCTATGGTGATTGCCGTTATCAACAGCGTACACAAAAGAATCAGCGGATGGTACCCGAACACTGACGCCCGTCTGCCTTCTATCTCCTGTGCCAACATCTCCAACAGAGCCAGAAGCCCCATACTCCCCGCTATGCCAAGCAGCGTCCCCAGAAGAATCGGCGCCGCGCACAGGTATGCCGCCTCCTGCAAGAGACAGGTCCGAATCTGTCTCGGTGTCGCCCCGATGCTGGACAAAATACCGAACTGGTGGATTCTCGCCTGCATGGACACCGCGAAGGCATTGTGTATGATAACGATAAGCGAAAAGGAGGCAAGCCCCATTATCAATAGAAACAGCGGAAATACCAGCCTTGGCGCCTCATCGTTTGCGTCGCGCACCAGATACATCGCCATCAGCGCATACTGGTCTCCCTCCGCCCGCAGCCGTTCCACCTCATACTTCCACATATTGTAAAACTGACAGCTTAACAACGATAAAAGCAGCGACGAAATAAACGCGGCTGTCATAACGGAAACAGCGGCAGAGCGGTTGTTTTTCAGATAACCCGACGAATATTCTCTCCACATCTGCACTACCTCCTTCTCTCGTCGCCCACAATACGGCCGTCCTCTATGGTGATGATTCTGTCTGCCTCCAGCGCGATCTTTTCATCGTGGGTAATCAGCACTATGGTCTGCTTCATGTTCCGGTTGGAGAGTTTGAGCATATCCATAATTTCCCCGGAATTTTTCTGATCCAGATTGCCTGTCGGCTCGTCCGCCAGCAATAACGCCGGGCGGTAAATCAAGGAGCGGGCGATCGCCACCCTCTGCTGCTGCCCGCCGGAAAGCTGATTTGGCAAAGCCTCCAGCCGCTCCGAAAGCCCAAGCGTCTTTACCACTTCCTCAAAATACGCTTCATTCGGTTTCTTTTTATCCAATGTGAGCGGCATCAGAATGTTTTTCCGCACCGTCAGCGTGGGAATCAGATTATAAAACTGGTACACCAGCCCTACCTTCCTGCGCCGGAAAATGGCCGCCCGTGTCTGATTCAGTTCGGAGAGGTCGGTTCCCTCCACGGTTACCCTGCCGCCCGTCGGCTTGTCCACGCTCCCCAGAATATGCAGCAGCGTGGATTTCCCGGAGCCGGACGCCCCCGTAATCGCCACAAATTCTCCCCTGTCAACTTTAAGATCAATCCCCGCAAGCGCCACCACCCGGTTATCCCCGGATCCGTACACCTTGCTCACTCCCTCGCATGTCAGAATATTCACCCGTCTGTCTCCTCCTTCGCTTTTATAATCAAGTTATAGCGAAACGCTTTTTGCTATTGCTATGTTGTGCATGTTGTATCATCCATAAATGTGCACAATGACTACAAAGTTTACGATGCGTTTCTCACCTACCTAATTCATTATAACAGGCGAAAGTGACAACTCAGTGACGGTAAAAACGGATTTCAAAACAGGCGCCGCCCTCCGGCAGATTCCTCGCCCGTATGGTGCCGTTCTGCCTAAGGATCAGTTCCTTTGCCAACGCAAGACCGATGCCGACACCGCCCTCCGCCGCGTGTTTCCCCCGGTAAAACCGCTCAAAAAGATGGGGCAGATCCTCCCTGTCAAAACCTGCGCCCTCATCCTGTATCCGTATTTCCGTATATAAAGGGTTCTGTTCGCAAAGGCAGCGGACCCGTCCGCCCGCATTGTGCTCCGCACAGTTTTTCATCAGATTCATAAAGGCTTCCATGGTCCAGTCCGGATCAGCCATCACCGGCATCTCCCCAAATTCCGGGATATCCACGGAGACTCCCGACTGCGCGAAAATCTCCTGCAGATTATCCGCCGCCATCATAAGCAGGGTATAGACGTCCGTCTCTTCCTTCTTTAAGACCAGTGTGCCGGCATCTAACCTAGCCAGAAGAAGCAGCGCCTCCTCCAGATGCGTCAGCCTCGTAAGCTGCTTGATCATCTGCTCCCGCCCCCTCTTCTTCGCCGCGCTGTCCCCGTCCTCCATTGTCTGTACCTGCAAAGAAATTGCCGTGATCGGTGTTTTAATCTGATGGGCGATATTGGACAGATTCCGGGCGAACTCATTTTTCGTCCGCACCGCCTCCTCCCTCGTCTGATAAAGGTAGGTCACCGTCTTATAAATCTGATCCTCCAGTCTGGAAAGCGCATCCTCCCCCAGCGCGGAAAGCACCGGCGCGTTTCCCCTGTCTGCCTGCTCCAGATATGCCGTCAATACCTGCACACGCTGTCTCTCTCTTCTCCTTTGCACCATAAACCCGGCAAGCAGAAGAAACGCGCCTGCCAGCCTGCATATATAACTGCCCGAAACCAGCATAGCCACAGCGCCGGAAACAGACAGAACCACCGGCAGGAAACCTGCGTCATCCGCTTTTTTATCGTTCACGCCTCCCATAACACATCCTCCATGCGGTAACCCACGCTTCTGACTGTCTTGAGACATGCCGGCTGGTGCAGCTTTTCGCGCAATCTCTTGACTGTCACAGTCAATGTATTATCGTTCACATAGTTCCCCTTCACATCCCACACCTGTTCCAACAGCTTTTCTCTGGTGACAATCCTTCCCTTATTTCTCATCAGACATACTAGCACCTGATACTCCGCCGCGCTCAGACTGATCTCTTCCGCTTCGCAGGTAACGAGCATACGGTTTAAATCCATCGTGATCCCGCCGCAGGACAGATACTGCCCGCCCGCATTCCCGCTTCTCCGAAGGAGCGCCCGCACTCGGGAATATAATACCTCCAGCGCAAAGGGCTTCACCACATAGTCGTCCGCCCCGCTCTCAAATCCCGAGACAATATCCGCACTGTCGCCCCGCACCGTCAGAAAAATAACCGGCAGTTCCTTCCATGTCCCGCGGATCCACCGGCACAGCCCGTCCCCGCGCCCGTCCGGCATGTTCCAGTCCAACAGCACCATGGCTGGCAGACGCTGTGAAAGCGCCTGCTTTAAGTCTGCAAGCGTGCCGTATACCGACACTTTGATATTTTCCCGCTCCAGATATTCTTTCACCGCCCCGGCAATACCCGGATCATCCTCCGCATAATATAGTTCTGTCATCCCTCTGTCCCGCCTTTTTGTCTACACTGTATTTTGTATTATAACATACAAAAAGATAGGCATCCTAAAAAAAACATGCTATAATAAATACAATATTGCTAAAGGAGGGGAAACTGACATGAAACTCTCGGATTTTATGGATATGTCTCACTTGCAGAAAATACAGGATACTTTTTCGCAGGCGACCGGGCTTGCTGTTATTGCCGTTGATATGGACGGTAACTATATAACCAGAGGAAGCGGCTTTACTGACTTTTGTACGAAACAGACGCAGGGCTGTCAGGAGGGCGCCAGACGCTGCCAGAAATGTACGGCTGCCGGGCAGGGCGTTTACGAATGCCATGCCGGGCTTATGGAGTTTTCCATTGATATCGTGCTGAACGGCGAAAAATTAGGGCATCTGACCGGCGGACAGATTTTCTCCCGCGAGCCGGATGAGGAAAAACTTGCCGCGCTCGCCGAAGAGCTGGAACTTGATCCGAATGCTTATGTCCGCGCCGCGCAGAAAGTGCCCGTGCGCCCGGAACCTTCCATCCGCGCCGCTGTTTCCCTCTTGAATGACATGGTAAACATTTTGATTGTACAGGAATATATGAGCGCCACGGAATATAAAAAGATCCACGTGTGGGAAGAGGAAATTGCAAACGCCACGGAAACTGTGGCACGGATCAAAGAAAATACCAAAGAACTCGAAGGCATCGCCTCCAAACAGACGATCATGGCGTTAAACGCTTCCATCGAGACGGCGAGGGTCGGCGCGGCAGGCGCCGGATTCGGTATCATCGCGAAACAGATGGGCACCTTCTCCAAGCAGTCCACGGAGATCTACAAAAAGATCACGCAGGACGCCAACAGCATCACCGAATCTATACATAAAATGAACGAGACATAATTATTTCCAATCCTGAACAGATTTAAAAAGCTGTCCCCGGTAAACAGAGGACAGCTTTTTCTTACAAATCAACATTTTGTTCTTTTCACTCTACGACAATCTCCAGATACCCCACCATCTTCGCCATGTCAAACTCTTTGATCACACCCAGATTGGGATCGTAATACTTTCCGTCATACCCTACGAGATAGTGGCTGTATCTGCCCATGCGCTCCATGATGATCGTACATTTCGGCAGCTCCACGCTCCTGCCGAGGGTATACACAATCTTATCTGCATGGCGGATGCCCAGATATTCCAGCGTAACGATCATCTTGCTCATGTTCGCCTGCCACTCCCGGCACTTCATAATATCGCACGCCTCGTCCAGCGTCGTCCCCGCGATCATGGCAATGCAGGACTGTCCGCACAGACCGTCCCACGGCTGCGTCACAAGCTCCACACCGTCCACTTTGCGGATCGGATGCTCCACGCTGTAAGGGCTGTCACCGATTCTTCCCATGACATTTCCCACAATCTCAATGGAAATCAGATATTTCTTGCCAAGTTCCACCTTTGCGAGCGTATCCTGACTCACCGGGATATCGTAATACCCCTGCCCCTTCGGCAGCAGATCGCAGATAAAGCACACGTCGTCAAAGCAGACCCGCACCGGCGCGTCTCCCACCTTCTCGCAAACCTCCCAGACATTGAATGGCACGGAGATGGCATTTTCATTCTCCCGGAATTCCACAGTACCTTCAAATTCGTATTTCATGTCGTAACCCTGCCTTTCTTTTTTTGTATTTCCACAGCGCTGACCGCTCACCGCTGTTTGCCGCCCTCATTAATCGTCGTCCTCTTCCTCATATTCCCGCGCGTCAAAGCTGACGTTTAAGTCCACGTCCCCCTTGATGCCGGACACCTTTCCTTTGTTCGTATACTGCCAGATTTTGAAATCATAGGGGAAATAATAGGCCTCGTCATAATAGGCAAACCACTTATCGTACTCTTCCAGCTGCTCTATATCCAGAAGCAGCATAAAGGTTTTCAGATTGCCATATATCATGGGCGTGTATCCCGCCTCTTTGACTTTCTCGCAAAAAGCAATGCAGTATTTTGTCCGATCCTCTTTGGACAGGTCGTTGCTGCGCGCGTTCGCGCTCGTCACCGCCTCCACGTCGATCACCACAGGGTATGTCACCTTGTAGGGCGCGATGGACTCGATCACAAATTCCGCTTCCTCCTCCGCTTCCTCCTCACTCATCGCCTGTGTAAAAAAGTATACGCCCACGTCGATATCATTCTTTAAAGCGCCCTCGATATTCGTCTGGAACGTTTCGTCCTCGAGAATTTCACCTTCTGTATAACCCCGGATCCCCAGACGGACAAAGGCATAGTCAACTTCGTCATCTGCCACTTTCTCCCAGTCAATCTTATCCTGATACCGGGATACGTCTATGCCTTTGCGGGAAATCCGCTCACCCTCCTCATAGTAATGGACCACACCGTCCCCGTCCGCCATAAAAGACTCGGGATTGTATGTATTCTTTGCCAGATCCTCCAGAATCGGGAAAAAATAATACTGCCCGGCATCCGCCAGCACAACCTCATCCGGGAAGAAAGTCCTTAGCATCTCCGTCGTGCCCCCGCCGGAAGTCATAAGCTCCTTCATCCTATTCAGAAACGCCCCGCTCACTTCCTCCGATGTCCTTTCTTCCGCCTCCTTCACAGCGCTCTCAACCATAGCGTCCACTTCCGCCTGATTGTAAGCCGCCTCCTCTTTCAGGCGGATTGCCTCCAGCTCGCTCATCACCGCTGTGTTTTTCTGCTGGACCGCCCGGTACTGGAATACCATGACCAGACAGATGGTTACCGCCGTCAAAGTGATAATACAGAGAAGAATGGAGCCCGCGAGGATGCTGTTCTCACTTCTCCTCCGTCTCTTCCTGCTGCGCTTTTGCTGCGAATGATTCTCCTGCATAAACTCTCCTTTTATATGCGCATGTATTACATGCGCTCGCTAAAGTAGCTTTTGTACCCTTCTCCGAACACCTCTGTGGCGCTCGTGATAATCATAAAGGAATCCGGATCTTCCTGTTTTACAATCTCCTCCGCTCTGGGCGATACGGGCTTTTTCACCACACACATAATCACCCGCTTGTTATCTCCACTATATGCGCCCTGCCCTTTTATATATGTCACGCCGATATCCAGATCCGACAAAAGACGCCCCGCAATGGTTTCCGCCCTCGCACTGATGATATACAGAAGCCTCGCCTCATCCCTGCCGTAGAGCACAATATCCATCACCACGGAAGTACAGATGGCGGAAATCGCCGCATACAGCGCAGCGTTCAGATCCCGGAATACAATGCCCGAGAGGGTCACCACAAGCGCATCCGCAGCAAAGAATATTTTACCCGTCTTCAGATGCGGGAAGTGGAGCCGCAACGCCTTCACGATAATGTCCATGCCTCCCGTGGTCGCTCCCTGCCGGAAAATCACGCCGATGGAAACCGCCGTCAGCGTGCCGCCCACAAGCGCCGCCAGAAGGATATCATCCGTAGCTGCCCCGTATGGCGCCAGCACATTCGTGAAGGATGAGATCAGCGCTATGGCATAGATCGTGGACACCGTAAGAGCGATTCCAAATTTCCAGACCGCAAAAATCAGGATCGGTATATTGATCAGCATAATGAGCGTACCTGTGTTGACAGAAATCACTCTGCTCAGAATAATGGCGATACCCGTCACGCCGCCCGGCGCCATATTATTGGGATCTGTAAAAAGACTGACCCCTACGGCGTAGAGAAATGCCGCTACCGTTATAATAACATATTTCTTTACTTTTTGCATGAATATGAGTCCTGTCCTTTTCCTTTAGTCATATCCATTTTGTAGAATATTTACACACTCGCCCGCACAAGTTTCGGCTGGTAGCCTTGATCCTCAAGGGACTTGATGATCTGGTTTTTGTGCTCCGTGCCGTATGCCTCCAGCGTGATCCTGAGTTCCACCGCCGCATTGCGGTTGATGGAGACAAACTGGTTATGCTCCAGCTTGATCACATTGCCGCTTTCCTTCGCGATCACGTCCGCCACTCTGGAAAGCTCGCCCGGCTTGTCCGGCAGAAGCACCGACACGGTAAAGATCCTGTCGCGCAGCACAAGACCCTGCTGCACCACGGATGACATGGTGATCACGTCCATATTGCCGCCGCTCAGGATGGAGACAATCTTTTTATGCTTCACATCCAGATGCTTTAATGCCGCCACGGTGAGAAGCCCGGAATTTTCCACCACCATCTTGTGATTTTCCACCATATCCAGAAAAGCGACCACCAGCTCTTCATCCTCCACGGTGATAATGTCATCCAGATTTTTGCTCACATAGGGGAAAATCTTTTCGCCCGGTGTTTTCACCGCCGTGCCGTCTGCGATGGTATTGACCTGCGCCATGGTCTGCACTTTTCCTGCCTTGATGGACGCCTGCATACATGCCGCGCCCGCAGGCTCCACACCGATCACCTTGATCTTCGGGTTTAAAAGTTTTGCCAGCGCAGACACGCCGGTGGCAAGACCGCCGCCGCCGATGGGCACCAGAATATAGTCCACCAGAGGAAGTTCTTTTATGATTTCCATGGCGATGGTTCCCTGTCCCGTCGCCACATCCAGATCATCGAAGGGATGCACAAACGTATAGCCGTTTTTCGCAGCCAGTTCCAGCGCGTGCGCACATGCCTCATCATACACGTCCCCGTGGAGAATCACCTCCGCCCCATGGCTCTTTGTACGGTTTACTTTGATGAGGGGGGTTGTGGTGGGCATCACGATCACCGCTTTCACCCCGTAACACTTCGCCGCGTATGCCACGCCCTGCGCATGGTTCCCGGCGGAAGCCGTAATCAGACCTTTCGCCCGCTCTTCCTCCGTGAGCGTACTGATCTTATAGTAGGCGCCTCTGAGCTTATACGCGCCTGTAAGCTGCATGTTCTCCGGCTTCAGATAAATCTTATTCCCGGTCTGCGCGCTGAAATAGTCGCTGTACACAAGCTTCGTCTCCGAAGCCACCTCCTTTACTACCTCGTATGCCTCCTCAAACTTATCCAACGTCATTGCTTCCATCCCCTCTGTGCCTCCTCGCTCTGTTTCTATTCACAGCTTCCGTCTGCTCATAGTAATGGCATTTGCTGCTCTTCTTCCTCTCCCACTTTCACATCAAAAAGCGCGTCCACAAACTGCTTCGCGTCGAACTTCTGCAAATCCTCTATGGTTTCTCCCACACCGATATACTTGACAGGAATCTGCAATTCCGACTGGATTGCCACCGCGATGCCGCCCTTCGCCGTCCCGTCCAGCTTTGTCAGAATGATGCCGGTCACATCCGCCACCCCGCTAAACTCTTTCGCCTGCTGTAAGGCATTCTGACCCGTGGTGCCGTCCAGAACAATCAGATTCTCCCTGTGGGCGTCCGGGAACTCCCTGTCGATAATGCGGTTGATCTTTTTCAGCTCCTCCATCAGATTCTTCTTATTGTGAAGCCGCCCCGCCGTATCGCACAAGAGCACATCCACGTTTCTCGCCTTCGCCGCGCTCACCGCGTCGAAAATCACGCTTGCAGGGTCCGCGCCCTCCGTACCGCCGATCATATCCGCGCCGGCTCTTGCAGCCCACTCCGAAAGCTGTTCACCTGCCGCCGCGCGGAACGTATCTGCCGCCGCGATCAGCACCTTTTTCCCCTGCCCTTTGAGCTGCGCCGCGAGTTTACCCACCGTGGTCGTTTTTCCGACGCCGTTGACACCGATCAGCATCACCACCGAACGTTCCTTTTCAAAATCATAGGCGGTCTCGCCCACTTCCATCTGCTCCCTAATGCTTTCGATCAGATGTTCCCGGCAGGCGGCAGGTTCCTTGATATGGTTTTCTTTCACCTGCTTTTTCAGCCGCTCCAGAATCTCCCCGGTGGCGTTCACGCCGATGTCCCCCATGATAAGGATCTCCTCCAGCTCCTCATAGAAGTCGTCGTCGATACTGGAAAATCCGCCGAACACGGAATCCATGCTGTGTACAATATTATCCCTTGTCTTGGTCAGACCCGCCTTCAGCCTGCCAAAGAAACCTTTCTTTTCTTCTCCCATTCCTGCTCCCTTTTTAATCGTCCAGTTCTTTGTCAATCAGATTGACACTCACAAGCGTGGAGATACCCTTCTCCTGCATGGTAATGCCGTAGAGCCTGTCCGCCTTCTCCATGGTGCCGCGCCTGTGGGTAATCACGATAAACTGCGTATTCTTCGTCAGCTTATGCAGATACTTCGCAAACCGCGTCACATTGTTCTCATCGAGCGCCGCCTCGATCTCGTCCAGAAGGCAGAACGGTGAAGGTTTTAAGTTCTGTATCGCAAAGAGCAGACAGATCGCCGTCAGCGCCTTCTCTCCGCCGGACATCTGCATCATATTGACCAGTTTCTTTCCGGGCGGCTGCGCGATCACGAGAATGCCCGCCTCCAGCACATCCTCGTCCTCAATCAGTTCGAGGGATCCTTTGCCCCCGCCGAACAGTTCCTTAAACACCTTGTCGAACTCCCGGTTGATCTGGGCAAACTTTTCGTTAAACTGTTTCCGCATAGAGACGTCCAGTTCCTCGATAATGCCGAGCAGCGTTTTCTCCGCCTCCACCAGATCGTCGTGCTGTGTCTTTAAGAAGGTATAGCGCTCCATCAGATTGCGGTAGTCCTCGATGGCGTTTACATTCACGTCGCCGAGCTTTCTGATCGCGTCTTTCAGATTTCCAATCTCCCGCTTCATCGCCGGAAGATCGGTCATCTCCTCGTTCTTTAAGCCTTCCGCGTCGGAGAGCGTGATCTCGTACTCGTCCCACATATAATTGATCTGGGACTCGATGGACTCCTCCATCCGCTCCTTCTGCGCATTCAAACGGTATACTTCCTTGTCAAGCGCCGTCATCCGCTGGGAAAGTTCCTCTCTGGTGCCAAAGAAGTTTTTCTGTTTCCCGGAAAGTTCCTCCTTGGTCTCCACGTCCTCTTTCAGCTTGACTTCCGCCTCTGTCTGCGCCGTATGGGAAGCCGCAATGGTTCTCTCAATCTCGAGAATACTCTCCTTCTTGCGCTCCACTTCCTCCTTGCCCAGATGCAGCCCTTCCTTCACCTCGTTCAGTTCTGCAAGATAACGCTGCCTCTCTCCGTCCACGCGCTCCAGATTCTGCCGTTTGAAATCGGCATTCTGGCGCATCTTCTCCACTTCCACATCGCACTCTGCCACCTGCGCCGCCTGCTCGGACTCAAGCGCGCGCTTTTCCTCAAGCTGTGTCTGAAACTCGGCAATCTGGGTCTCCACGCTCTTTTCCAGCGCCTCGGAATCTGCAAGTTCTTTTGCCGCTTCCTCCTTGCCGGTGCGGATCTCGCCGATCTGGGTTTCGATATCCTGTTCCTCGGTCTTTAACTCGCCGAAGCCCTCCGTGGTCTCGCTTTTCTTTTCCTCCGCCTGCATCACATTCATTCTGGCGGTATTCTGCTCGATAAACTTCCGCTGGATCTGACCCTTGATATCCTCAATCTCAAGACGCATTTTGTTGCGTCCCCGCTTGGTCTCCTCAATCTCATTTAAGATCTGGTCGATCTCCTTCACGTACTGTTTTACTTTCTTCTCCAGTTCCTCCATCTCCCTGCGTCTGCCGAGCAGATTGGAGTTGTTCCTAAACGCGCCGCCGCTGATGGCGCCGCCGGGCACGAGAAGCTCACCCTCCAGTGTGACCATGCGGATGCCGTAGTCAAACTTTCTGGCGATCTTCACCGCGTTGTCCACATTGTCAACGACCATAATGCGGCCAAGCATAGCCTTCGCCACATTTTTATATTTCTTCTCAATTTTTACGAGCGCGTCCGCCATCCCTATTACGCCCGGCTCCTTCAAGGCATCCGGGTTTTTAAATTCCTGCGGCCGGGTAATGCTTGTCAGCGGCAGGAACGTCGCGCGCCCGGCTCTTGCCTTCTTTAAGAAGCCGATCATTCTCTTGGCGGTTTCCTCATCCTCCGTCACGATATTCTGGATATTGCCGCCAAGCGCCGTCTCGATGGCGGTCTCGTACTTCGCCTCCGCCTGAATGATATCCGCCACGACGCCGATGATACCCTTCTCCGTCTCCTTTTTCTCCATGACCGCCTTGACGCTGCCGCCGTAACCTTCGTAGCGCTCCGTCAGGTTGGAGAGCGCCTCCAGCTTGGACTTCTGCTGGTGGTAAAGCACCTGCGTATCCCGGAGTTTCTGATCTTTTCCCGCAAGCTCGTCCCGCACGCCGGCAAGACGCTCCTCCATCAGCTCCTGCTGCTCCGTCAGTTCCTTGATGGCGTCTGTGATCGCCGCAAACTCCTCCTCCAGCTTTTTGATGGTCTCCGTCTGCTCTGCCTCGTCGGACTTTGCGCGCAGAAGCCGGGAATTGAGTTCTGCCTTCCTGATGTTCACCTGCTCCAGCATGGTGTCAAAGCGTCCCAGTCTGGACTTGATGGTGGCGCGGTTATTCAGCGCCTCTATGATGGTATTCTTTCCGCTTTCGATATGATTATTTAAAGTTTCTATCTCGCTCTGGGTTTTCTCCAGAAGCTCCCTCGCCTGCGTCCGCTCTTCCTCCAGCGCCGTCAGTTTTTCGTCGATCTCCTGTTTTTCCGCGAGAATGGCTTCCCTCTCTTTGTCCCTCTCGGCGAGCTGCCCGCTGATGCTGCTGATGCGTGCCTGCAGATGTTCCTCATTTCCCTCCGCGGAGTGGATCTGCTCCTTCAGGACGTTGATCTCGCCCTCCAGTTTGGAGCGCATCACGCCCGTGTCCGTGAGCGTGGCTCTCGCCGCCTCAATCTCCGCATCCAACTGCTCGATGCGGCTCTGGATCCGCTCGTACTCCTCCTTTGTGGACTCATACTTATCCGTAGTCTCCTGCAGATCCCCGGAAGCAATGCGCAGCTTTTCATCCACATCCTTAAGCTGCTCCGTGATCCTCACGTTTTCAAGCAGGAAAACGTTGACGTCGAGGGTCTTCAGTTCCTCCTTCCTGCGAAGGTAAACCCTTGCCTTCTCCGCCTGTTTTTCAAGGGGACCCGTCTGTTTTTCCAGTTCCGCCAGAATATCGTTCACGCGCAGTAAATTCTGCTTTTCCGCCTCCAGCTTTTTCTGCGCCGCATACTTTCTGCGTTTGAATTTCACAATGCCTGCCGCCTCGTCGAAAAGCTCCCTGCGCTCCTCCGGCTTACCGCTCAAAATTTTGTCAATCTGTCCCTGCCCGATTATGGAGTAGCCTTCTTTGCCGATTCCGGTATCGTAAAACAGTTCGTTGACATCTTTCAGACGGCAGGGCGTACCGTTTAACATATACTCGCTCTCCCCGGAGCGGTACAGCCGTCTCGACACCGTCACCTCGTCAAAATCAATGGCGAGCTGATGGTCTGAATTGTCCAGTGTAATCGCCACATAGGCGTAACCCAGCGGCTTTCTCATCTCCGTCCCGGAAAAGATCACGTCCTGCATGGACGCGCCGCGAAGCTGTTTGATGCGCTGCTCTCCCAGCACCCAGCGGACCGCGTCCGCAACGTTGCTCTTCCCGGAACCGTTCGGTCCCACAATACCCGTAATGCCGTTGTGGAATTTAAATGTAATTTTATTTGCAAAGGATTTAAACCCGTGTACTTCTATACTTTTTAAATACATATATTACCTTTCTTTTCTTGCCAGAAGAGCTTGGTATGCCGCCTGCTGCTGCGCCGCTTTCTTGGAATGTCCGACTCCCCATCCCTCTTTTTTCTCTCCCACATAGACCTCCACCTCGAAAATTTTATCGTGCTGTGGTCCCTCCTCTTTTACGAGTTCGTAATGAAGCGCGCCCTCGTTGCCCTGCTGTACGCACTCCTGCAGAATCGTCTTGGCATCATAGAAAAGCTGTTTGTGCTCTAAATCCGAAAGAATAAACCGGTGGATAAACGCCGAGGCTTCCTCAAGTCCCCCGTCCAGATAGATCGCGCCGATCACCGCCTCCATCACGTCGGAAACGATGGAGTCCCGGTTCCTTCCCCCGGTTGCCTCCTCTCCCTTTCCGAGCAGTATATACTGTTCCAGAGAAAAATCCCTCGCACAGAAAGCGAGCGCCGGCTCGCACACCATGGAGGCACGCATCTTCGTCAATTCCCCTTCCGGCGTGTTTTCCCGCTCCCTGAAAAGGAAATCGCTGCTCACAAGTTCCAGTACGGCATCTCCCAGAAACTCCAGCCGCTCATAATCTTCAAATTTGTTGATCTTCATCTCATTGGCGTAGGAACTGTGCGTAAGCGCCTGCCGCAGCAGCGTTTTATCCCGAAACTGATATGCTATTTTTTCTTCCAACGCGCCAAACGCTTCACCCGTCATAAAAACCTCCGCATGGAAAAGCCCCTTCCTTATCAGAAAGGGCTGACCGCTTACTCCCTGCTGCTCTTGATCAGTTCTACCGCTTCGCCCACCGTAGTGATGCTCTCCGCCTTCTCGGCAGGTATTTCAATCTGAAAGGCGTCCTCAATTCCCATGATAATCTGGTAAACATCAAGAGAGTCCGCTCCCAGATCCTCCAGAAAGGTGGTTTCTTCCGTGATCTCCTTCGGGTCTACACTCAAAATCCCCGCTATCACTTCCCGTAATTTATCAAACTCCATCGCCAAACATACCTCTCCGCTTTCCAAAGCGTCTTTCGCTGCCGGTATTTTATCGCCGCTCCCTAACCTGCACTCTCCTGCACTGTCACCTTCTCCCGGATCTTCTCGCTGATCTGCTGTTCCGTAAAGGCAATGCACTGTAAAATAGAATTTTTGATCTCATTCGCCTTGGAACTGCCGTGTGTTTTCACGACCAGCCCCTTAAGCCCCAGAAGCGGCGCGCCGCCGTACTGTTCCAGATCAAACGCCTTCAACGTCTTTTTAAGCGCCGGCTTCACCAGAAGCGCACCGATCTTGCTGCGCAGGGAGGTCATCATGCCCTCCTTCACTTTGCTGATCAGTGTCAGCCCCACGCCCTCATATGTTTTCAGAATCACGTTTCCCACAAATGCCTCGCAGACGATCACGTCCGCCGCGCCCGCGGGAATATCCCTCGCTTCCACACTCCCGATAAAGTTGATGTCAGAACAGTTTTTCAAGAGAGGGAAAGTTTCCTTCACGAGCGCGTTTCCCTTTTCCTCCTCGGCACCGATATTCACAATGCCGACCTTCGGGTTCTTTACGCCCATCACATATTCCATATAAATCGATCCCATCTTCGCAAACTGCACAAGATGGGACGGTCTTGCGTCCACATTCGCGCCACAGTCAATCAGAAGGGAACAGCCTGTCGCCGTGGGGATGAGCGGCGCAAGCGGCGGCCTCTCCACCCCTTTGATCCTGCCCACAATCACCTGTCCGCCTACCAGAGTCGCCCCGGTGCTTCCCGCGGACACAAAGGCGTCACAGGTACCATCCTTCACCAGATTAAGCGCTTTCACGAGCGAGGAATCTTTTTTCTTGCGGATCGCCATCACCGGCGGCTCCGCCGTCTCGATCACCTCGGAGGCATGTACCACCTCCATCTGCTCCTTCGGATATGTATAACCGGCAAGCTCCTTCTCCAGAATATCCTGTTTTCCCACCAGATACACCTTGATCTTGCCGCTCTCGTTTACCGCCTCCACAGCGCCCTTTACCGTCTCCACCGGGGCGTTGTCGCCACCCATGGCGTCCACAGCCACTTTAATCCATTCGCTCATGTGTTCTCCCTCTGCATCAGGCAAATTGTTACTCAAATTATCATACTAAATCCGCCCATAAAAATCAAGGCTCTTCGAGAGGTTCCCGAAAAGCCCGTCACGTCGATCAGTCTACTGCGATGATCTCTTTTTTGTTGTACGTTCCGCATTTCTTGCATACCCTGTGGGGTACCATCAACGCGCCGCACTTGCTGCATTTTACCAAAGTAGGAGCACTCATTTTCCAGTTTGCTCTTCTCTTATCTCTTCTTGCTTTAGAAGATTTGTTTTTAGGACAAATAGACATCGTCACACCTCCTTATCCGCTTCAAAAATATCTTTGATCGCCGCCATTCTGGGATCGGGAACAAACGTATCGCAATCGCACGTCCCCGTATTCAGATCCCTGCCGCATGTGGGGCAGATCCCCTTACAATCCGGCTTACACAGAATCTTCATAGGCCAGCTTGTCACTATCTCACTGATCAGCAAGTCCTCTACGTTCAACTGAAAGCCTTCCATGAATGGCTGTTCCTCGTATGCCGAAGGTTCCGCATCCATATCCGGCGCCCACACTTCTCTGGTAAAGCAGATTTCCCGTTTCTCTTCCACCGGCTTCAGACACCTGTCACAGCCCGCCCGGAAGACAAAATCCGCTTTTCCCTCAATCCGTGCCCTGCCTTTTCCCGTGTTTGTAAAAACAAAGTCCACCGGTGATGAAGCAAGCACCGGATATTTTTCCCCGCCCACAGAAACTTCTGTCATCTCCGTTTCTGTCTGCATGGAAACAACTCTGTCCTCATTTGTCAACACTTCCGTCAGGTTCACGAACATAGCAGACTCCTATCCACACTCAAACAATTATACATAGGGCACCCCGGTTTGTCAACCGATAATTTAACGTATGCAATAAGCCGGGCGAAGCACAGGCAGTATCAGCCGTTGGGAGCTTGCTCACATAAGGCTGTATACTGCCTGTGCTTCATCGGGCGAATGCCCGATAGCTCCAAGCTTTGCTTGGAGCGTAGACCGGCTGCTCAGACGGAGAACTGCCCGACACCGCCCACAAGCTGATCCACGTCGCCCTTCAGATCCTCTACCATTTCCTTGGATCTTGCCACAATCTGTCCCAGCTCCTCTGTCATGGCGGAAGTCTCCTCGGAGGAAGCTGCATTGTCCTGCGCCAGAGAGTTCAACGTATCGAGCACCGTGGTAATGCCCTGTCTCTGTGTCTCAATCTCCTCCGTCATGGCTTCTATGTTCACGATGGATGCCATACACTGATCCAGATTCGTGTACAGCTCCGCAAAGATGCTCTGCGTATCGTTCAAGACATTCACCTGACGTTCTACCGTCCCGTTCACCTTCTCCATGATCTGCAGGGACTGTACCGACTTGCTCACCAGATCATTGATAATATTGGAAATCTGGCTTACCGACTGGGTAGACTGGTTTGCCAATGCCCCGATCTCCGTAGCTACCACAGCAAAGCCCTTGCCGCTTTCCCCGGCGCGTGCCGCCTCAATGGATGCGTTTAACGCCAGCAGGTTAGTCTGTTCTGCGATCGCGTCGATCAGACCTGCCGCCTGCTTGATCGCATCCGCCGCCTCGTTGGTCGCTTCGGCATGCTCGTGCATACTTACCACGTCTTCCTTCGTGCGCATATTTGCCTGCACCAGCTCCTGCAGCTTGTCGGAGCACTCTCTGCTCAGCTTTCTCATGGAATCGGAGTTGTCACGCAGATCCGCCACTTCCTTCGTGGTCTTGTCAATGCCCTCCGCGATTTTATTCACCTCGCCGGTAGCATCCGACGTGGAAGCCGCCTGCGCGGTGATATTTTTGGCAATTTCCTCCACCGCGATGTCCACTTCCCCGATGGATTTCTCCATCTGCTGGAAGCTCTCCTCAAACTCTATCGTCATATCCTCCACTTTATGTGCCGTGCCCGCAATCGCCATGATGAGACCATGAATCTTCTCTCTTGCCGTATTCAGGCTATCCGCCGCCACGCCCATCTCGTTTCTCTGCTTCACTTCCACATCCGCCGTCAGATCTCCCTCAGAAATGCTGACCGCGAAATCTTTTACCCTGCGAAGAGGCACAACCAGAAATTCTCCGACAATAAAGGATACCACCACCGTGACGATCAGCAGAATGGCGAGACATCCCGACATCATCGCACAGGAATTGTGAAACTGCTTCGTGATCGAAGCCTCCACCTCCAGCATCTGCGCATTCATATCATCCACATAGTTGCCCGTGGAAACCGCCCAGCCCCACGGCTCGAAATAGCCGGAGTACGCCACCTTGGGCGCAACGGTCACACCGTCCGCCTTGGTAAAGGAAAACTGGTTATAACCGCCCTTCTCCGCCGACTGGCACACTTTCATAATGGACTGGATAATCATAATGCCGTCCTGATCCTGCAGGTCGTAACGGTTGTTCCCCTCCTGCTCCGGCAGAATCGGGTGCATCACCAGTATGTAATCTTTGTCATCTATCCAGAAATAGCCGCTGTCGTCGTCCCGGTAACGCATGGCGCGGACGATCTCAGCCGCATCCGCTTTCGCCTCTTCCTCGGTCATCTCCCCTGCAGCCACCTTGTCATATTCCGCCTGCAGGATCGCCAGTACGCTCTGCACCTGCGACTTGATCTCTGTCCGGTATCCGTCGTCCATCGCTTTCGCATACTCTTCATAGGCGCCGTTGGAAATGTTTTTCATCGCCAGAATACCGATCAGACCGACCGCACAGCCGATCACAATTCCCAGTGATGCGCAGACTAAGATGAGCGTTGTCTTTAAGCTTTTTGTTCTACCCTGTTTCTTGTCCAATTCCTCCACATCCTTCCCCGTAAGATTGTTCATAAAAACAATATTATTATACTCCTTTCCCGACAATTTTTCAAGCGTAACCGCATAAATGCGGGTGTGCCGGGCATCGTCAAAATAATTCCCGCCAAACTATTTTCCCCGCGCCCATATTTGTGCTATACTTAAAGAACGCAGGACGGCCTGCCTGCGGATTTCGGCGCTTCAGATACGCCAAATATTTCATTTGGGGAGGATTCCAGTTATGTATCATTTTACTGACGACTGCCTGATCGGTGTGGAGGAGATCGACAACGAGCACAGGGAACTGTTCCGCATCATAAACGAAACGCAGGAACTGTTAGATAACCAGATTTTAAATGACAAATACGACCGCATTCTGGAGACGGTGGACCGTCTTGACAGGTACGCGGAAGAACATTTCCGGCACGAGGAAGCTTACATGGAAAGCATACACCACCCGGAACTGGCGCTGCAGAAGAAACAGCACCTTTTCTTCTGTGACAAAATAAACGGCATTACAAACTCTTTTTCCTCCGACAACGCGCAGCAGGAAATGCTGGATGATCTGCTGCGGTATCTTGTGACATGGCTCTACCGCCACATCATCAGCTCCGATCTGATGATCGGCAAATTGAAGCCCTCAGAAGACCGAACCGCGCCGGAGTTTAACGATACCTATCTGACAAACATTCCGCTGATCGACAAGGAGCACCGGGAACTGTTCCGCATCATCGGGGATGTGTACCGCGTTATGACGGATGAACTTGCTTTCGACAAATACGACGAGATCGTCCATCTTCTCGAAGAACTGAGGGATTACACGAAATTCCATTTTCAGGACGAGGAAATGTATATGGAAAGCATCCACTATGACGGGCTGGAGGCACAGAAACGGGCGCATGAAGCATTTGTATCGAGACTGGAAGAAATGGATCTGGAACATGTCGATGAAAACCAGCAGGAGACGCTTGAGGATCTCATGGAGTTCCTGACCGAGTGGCTGGTGAACCACATCTTACATACCGACAAGAAAATTCCGACAGGGGCGCCAAATTAGCGCCCCTTTTTCAACCTCATTATTTGACCATACTGTCTATCACAGCATTTCCAGACATTCCACCTGTCCTTTGTCGCTGAGCAGGAACAGCTCGTTTCCGTGCACGACAATATTTCTGCATATGCCCTTTGTCTTTTTCTTCGGCATCCGTTCCTCCCCTGTATTTTTATCCACACAGTACAGGTAATTATCTTCCGCCGCAAAGAAAAGCCTGTCCCCGTCTATGACTGCCTTCGTCGATACGCCGCCTCCGACATTTACGGAAAATATCTCTGTGAGCGCATTGTCTGAAGTTATCTCATAGCATGTCATGTTGCCCGCTCTGGCATCAATCACCGCATCCGCGTCGCCGATATACATCCTGTCCTTCTCAAATACCGCTTCGTTATATAACTTTCCCTTCGCCTCTCTCTCATAGAGCAGTTCACCCTTCTGTGAATCCAGAATATAGAATTTCCCCGGTATTTTTATCAAGGCAAAAAACCGCAAAATCTGACACATAAAACCGGTCGCCATCTAAAGCCATCTTAAAGGAAGCGTTCTTCGGAAAAAGCTCTGTCGCCCAGCAGATACGCCCGTCCAGACTGACGCAGACCGCCATACCTCTAAAAGTTGTGAGATAGATTTTTCCGTCCTCATGTATCCCCGCCGTTCTCACCACATGTTTCTCTTCAAAAACCACCCTGACTTCCTGTGTCTTTACATTTAACGCAAGCAGCACGGAGTCAAAAGCGCTCAGCCCGAGGGAAAGTGTGAAATATATGGTATCGCCTTCCATAAAATAATCGTTTGACACCATAGGACCTTTCAATCCCTTTTTATAGTTGTACGTCCATTTCGTTTTCAGCTTCATCTGCCTGTCCTCCTGTTTCACCTCAAGGTACTGTCATTCTATCACAGATACGCATGAGATTCCACCTGCACATCATTTTGCGATCCTCCGCCGGTCGTATGGCAGAAGTCACACAGGCAGAACCGCTCTGGGCAAAAAGCCGGACCGCTACTGCAGCAGCGACAAAACATACTGCGAAGCAGAATTTGCCTGCGTCAGCATACTGACTCCTGCCTGCAGCAATATATTCTGATTGGAAAAAGCCAGCATTTCTTTCGCCACATCGGTGTCCCGCAGTCTGGATTCCGCCGCCTGTGTATTCTCCTGCGTGTTATCCCGCATATGATATGCATGCTCCAGACGGTTCTGCATGGCGCCGTATGTGGTTCTTCTTTCATTTAAAGATACCAGCGCCTTTTTCGTTATCTCCATCGTCCTGTCTGCCTGTTCCTGCGTTTTCGCCCCCGCCCGGTACAGTTTCAGGGAAAACGTATTGACCCCGAAACGCGGGATCGTTGTGCGGTCGCCGTCCTGTGCGCTGCATCGGATATTAATGCCGTTATCCACGATTTCTCTCACAAACTCCGTATCAAAAGTGGGGCGGACCGCCACGTTTCTGTTTTCGCTTCCACCTACGTTCATCCGGGTATAATCCTGCGCATTGAGCTGGACCTTTGACTGGTTGAGCATCTTATCAAAGGCATACACCGCGTAACTGTCACGCGCTTCCCCGTATTCCGCAACCTGATTGCCCTGTTGATCCCGATAAGTCACGGACAGATCGAATCGTTTCGTATCTGGTACTGTCCCGTGAAGCGCCGGATCATATTTCTCGTAATACGGATTGCCTCCCACATCCGTCAGCTCCACATACGCGCCCGCATTGTTCTGCTGCATTTCCACAACAATGCTGTCCTCAAAATCGGCAAAAGAATAGATATAAGATGTGGACACATACCCACCGCCGTCATCTTTTAACTGAAAACTAAACCGGTCCATCTCTATGCTGCTGAAAGGCCAGTCTCCAAACGTTGCGTTGGGCGCCGGCTCTGTGTCCTCCCGGTTGTCATATATGTAGAGTACCCCGTCCTTAGACGCGTACTGCGTAAAATGGAAATCAAAACACCCGGAAGTGACATCTACAATCGCGTCCGCAAGCTTCGCAGCCGTATCAACGCCCGCCGCCTTCAGCGTATCCAGATCCAATGTCAGTTTATAATTTTCCCCGTCCGCCTCAAACTTATATCCATATCCCTGCGACGTGGTTTTATCCGATCCGCCGTTTGCAAAAACGATGCTGTAATGCTTGTCGCATGTTTTACAGGTAGAGTTAAAACCGCTGCCGGACAGACTGTCCAGATTGATGGTTCCCGCACCCATCCCCTTGAAGTCAATCGTCGCTGCCGGGTAGGTTTTCCCCACTTTCCCAATATCCGCCAGCGGTCCGTTCCCAAGCTTCATATCCGGCGTAATGGTAATCACCTGATCAAAATACCCGGATGTTGTGATATGATCAGCCCCCACCAGATCCGACAGGCTCTTGTGTGGCGTTCTGGGCGCCTGCGGATCCTTGCCCGCGAGAGCCAGCGATATTTTGTCTTTCAGCACATAATCCGCATATTTCTGCAGATCCTTATTCATTTTTTCCGTCTGGTCATTGACGCCTTTGTATACAATCTCCGTGCTCAGATCGGCGCTTGTAAATTTCAGCGAGATATTTCCCGTATTCGCGTCGTATACCAGTCTGTCCTCCGAAAGAGATGCCTCCGGATCGTCAAAATCCCTCCCAAACACTTTTTCTTCCTCGAACGTGACAACGGGTTTTCCAACGGAAGATGCCGCCAGAACATTGTCGTCCAGCGTGACGTCGATCGCCGTTCCATATTTTGTAAAAATATTTCCGCCGCCGATCTGCATCCCGTCGAGACCGTCGATCACCGAATCCTTACTTGTAATATCCGACAGCGAGAACTGGAAGGACAGGTAGGTGTCGTTCACCGTACTGTCATCCCCGTCATCCCCGTTGTAAGTGTATGTAAATTTTCCGCCTTTGACATCATATCCGTCAAACCAGTCCTTTAAGCCCATTTCCTCCCATGTCCGATAGGAGTTCTCCGCTTCTACCCGTGTCGTATCCTCTACGATATCGCCGTTGGCATTCCTGTACTTACACTTGTATTCGTACTCAAGCCATATGCCATCCTTGGCCGTAGGATCGTCGGGATCTGCCTTTCCCGCCCTGACAATCACAGAAAATTTGTCATCCTCATCCAGATATCCTACCTCATGGGGATTTGTCGTCGTGCCGTCGGGCTGTATCTGGTCATGGGTTCCCAGATGAAGCAGATCCTTCACAAGATGATTCGACAGTCTGAGCTGATCCACCTTTACCACGTCCACCGCCTGCTCTTCGGACGGTCCCGCGTAAGTTTGTTCCAGATGGTACTTCACCTTGCTGTCGTGTGTGTTCAAAAAGGAGATTGCCGTTCTCATATCTTCCCTGCTGCCAATCGTACCGTCGGGAAAAAAGAAGGCAATGGTCAGTCCTCTATAACCCGCATACCACGTACCGTCATGGCATGTCTGGTCCGCCGTTTTCCCGTCCTCATCATAAAGCTCGCCCCACGGAATCGTCGCACCGTCAATGGTGATGCCGCCATCATAGGCCTCCACCTTTACCGTCCGTGTAATTTCCGGCACGGTGGCGCCCGCCTCACATTCAACGTGAAAGTGAAACCCTTCTTTATCCCAGAAATCGTAACTTCCTCCCGTAAAAATCTGCTGCTTTGTATCCGGGTCATAGATCACCATATCGGGGTCAATGGTATTCCATGAAATACGCTGTCCGCGGAAGAGAAAGCCCCCGTAGGTCACATCCTGCGTCTGCTCGTCATAGGTCGCGTCATAAATCTGCAGGTCATCCAGCGTTCCTTCTATATCTATGTCAATCTGGTCATTGTCAAATATCTTCTTATCGTTAAATGTGGTGTTCTTAGCAATATCGTTGATTTCCCGCTTCAGTTGCCTGATTTCCTCGTCAATCGCCGCCCGGTCTGCCGTCTGCAATGTTCCGTTTGCACCCTTTACTGCCAGTTCCTCCATGCGGTGAAGCATCTGCGCAATCTCTTCCATCGCGCCGTCCCCGATCTGCACCCACGAAATCCCATCCGTTATATTTTCCTTCCCTTTTTGCAGACCCCTGATCTGACGCCGCATTTTTTCCGAGATCGACAGCCCCGCCGCATCGTCCGCCGCGCGGTTGATCCGATAGCCGGACGCCAGCTTCTCCGCTGACTTCTCCTTCTTTTTCCTGTTAATCCCCAACTGCCTGTCTGCATTCATCGCAAGTATATTGTTTTGTATTGACAGCATATCCGGTTCCTCTTTTCTCTCCACTTCTCCACAAAATATTTTCACTATATGTATCGTCAGATTTTAAATTTACTTTAGCTATAACTCATATTCTATGAGCTATTTTACATTATAGTTCATATTCACTTTGATTACAATACAACTATACTTATGGAAAGGAGTTCCGAATGCGAGAATTAGATTTTCAAAAAATCGGCGCAAAAATCCGCGAACGTCGGCTTGCTCAAGGGTATACTCAGGATTATCTCGCCAACCATCTGGATGTGGACACATCCCATATCAGCAATATAGAACATGGTCGATGCAAAGTCTCACTGACCGCTCTTGTCGGTATTGCAAATGCCTTGGACTGCTCTGTGGATTTATTTCTGGTCTCCGAATATAGAAATGAAGAACTTCCTGTTGACACAGAACTGATAAAGAAATTGCAAAACTGTAATCTGGAAAAGAAAAAACAGATATCCCGTATCATAGACGTACTCTGAATTATGAAAAAATCCCGCTGTGATACAAAAAAACGGGGAAGCAGCCAGACAACTGCTTCCCCATTCTTCTATTTTCCCCGGTCAGTCCGTGGACTCCCCCTCTCCGGGATCACCCACAAACGCCCAGAACGCGGGCTTTTTCTCATAATCCTTGTCGAAGAGCAGCGGGCACTGTACTCTCGTGCCGTCTGCCGAACCGCCCGCGGCGTTTGCGCTCTGCAGCCATGAGTGGCGGTCATCGGTTCCCCAGAACACGATTGCCGTGATGGGCACGCCCTCCTGTTTCAGACTCTTCACCGCGTCATAGAGGGACTGGTACACCTCCGCCTGTTTCTGGTACTCCTCCTCCAGATCGGTTCCGTCGAATCCCCTGCTCGCCTTCAGGTCAAGCTCCGTGATCTGTATCTCGTCCACAACCGCCGCGTACTTTTTCGCGCTCTGCTTAAACAGGACGTCGGAAAAGTCCATATCGTAATGCCCCTGCATCCCCATGCCGTCGATCCGCGCCTCCGGGTTTGCCTTGATCTGTTCGATCAGCCTGCAGATGCCGTCCGCCTTTTTCGGGTTGGTATCGTTGTAGTCGTTATAAAAAAGCTTGATGTGCGCCGGGGCATACCGGTTGGCATACACAAACGCCTGCTCCACGAAGTCAGCATTGTTGAACACCCGGAACCATGAGGAATCGGTGCGCATACCGCCGTCGGTATCGTTCACCGCCTCGTTCACCACGTCCCACGCGTAGATCATGCCCTTATACTGGCTGTCCTCACCCTCGTAGTGCTCCATCACCTGTCTGATATAATTCTCCATACGCGCCAGCATGGTCTGCTGATCCACGTATGGTTTATCCACATTGTACTCCTCATGGAAGAACCACTCCGGCGTCTGGGAATGCCATACGAGCACATGCCCCCTGACCATGAGCTTTCTCCCGTCCTTGCCCGCGGTGTCGTTGTATGCCTTGATTTCCTTCAACATCATATCGGGAACCGTAAAGGAAAGCACCGGGAACCCGTCCTCCCCGATATTTGGCTTATCTCCCAGAAAGGTATCCGGCTTCATTTCATTTTCCATGGTGACACTGTTAAACTGCCCTTTTACAATGTCCATCCGCGCTGCGTCCGAGAGGGCTGCCATGGGCACGCAGACGCCCGCCCTGCCGCCGAACCCTTTCGCGAACGCATACCGTAGCGTCTGTTCGTCCGCGGCGTCCCACGTCCATTCCTGCGGATCCTGCAATGCCGCCTGCTCCGGCTCCGTTTCCTGTTCCGCTGCCGCGTCTGGTTCCTCCGCCGCATTCCCTTCCTCTGCTGTTTTTGCCGTCTCCGCATCAGCTGTCTGCACCGCCCCGGCATTTTCATCTTGCACACCGCCGCAGCCGGTTGCCGCAAAAACCAGATTTACGCACGTCAGAACAGCCAAAAAATACTTGATCCGCCCGCCTCTTCCCATTTCCTGTCTCCTTTACCCCATAATTTACCCCGTGCCCGGGCACGTTTTGCTACTTATGACTGTAATGCAAAGACAGGCTTTCTTCTTCACAAATGTTGCCATGATGCCGCCCACTTATTGCTCTGATGCGCACCCCGCCGCCTGCTGGTACTCCCTGAGCTTTCTGTTCAGATTCTCCGTCTCTCTCTCGTGCAGTCTCCAGATCACAAAGGAAACCGTCACAAAGACAACCAGTATTCCCAACATCATTGCGGCAAGCATAAAGATATTTTCTATATCCATCCAGCCAAACCCATAACCACAGCCAAGCACTACCACATTGATGTACACATAATGCAGTCCTTTATTGAACACCTCCCGCCTGCGGCTGACCTCCCGGTAAGGGTGTATAAAATTGCCCAGACTGCACACAAACGCCATCGCCAGAAGCTGCCACAAAATAGCCGCATCCAAAAACGTATCGCCGGACCAGAATACCCTGTTATAGACTGCGCATACAAAGACGCTTCCTGTCGTGACCATGCAGAAGGTCAGCAGCAGTTCTATCACTCTCTTTTTGATACTTTCTTTCATATATCCCCCGTTTCCGCGCTGTTTTCTGCGCCTGTTTCCCTTTTTCTCACATCCCGAGCCGCTTTTTCAACGCCGGCACATACTGTCTGGAAATGATAAGCCTCTCCCCGTTCCTCATCTGCGCCTCAAACCGCCCGCCGAAATCCGGGGCAAACTGTTTCACCTTTGCCAGATTGATAATCACCGATTTGGACGCTCGGAAAAAGTCCGTATTGGCGTACTCATCCTCGATCGCATACAATTTGTATCTGGTCTCAAACACATCCTTCTCCAGATAGAGAAAGACTTTGTTGTCCACCGCCTCGAAATAGTAGATATCCACCGCGTCAATCTGCCTGATCTTATCGTTATCCGCGACCGTAAATTTCCCGCGCCTCGTCTTTAACCCGTGAATCATCCGCAGAAGCGCCTCGTCCAGCTCCCTGCATCTGACGATGATCTCTTCCTCTTCCCCGGGCGCAATATCCTGTATTGTTATTTTCATGTTTCCTTCCACTCCGTCGTAAGACTCATTTTTCACATGTTCTGCCGTGATCTCACTTTCCTCTCGCCATTCTCGCCGGATACCACCTCTGAAACCATGCCGTAAAAATCCCCATAAAAACAGGAGCCGCAGAGTTGATCAGCCCGGACAGGCTGCTTACCGCCGACCGCATCAGAAACCAGCTGATCATTGCCGTGACCAGATAAAGGATGCCCCAGAGCATGGTCAGAATGCGGTTCGTCTTGACAAAAAGCGAATTATTCAAGGCGTCATCCCCGCCGTAGCCGTTCTTGGAATAATGCGCCGTGAGCGGTATCCGTCCTCGAAAGCAGGACGCCAGCCACATCACACCGAACGCCAGATAAGAGAAGGGCAGCATTGTTTTCTCATCTGCCCCTGCCAGCATAACAACGGAAAATCCCGTCACCAGCGCACCGCTTAACACATCATACAAGGTTTTCTTATGCCGGTAATAGACAAGCGGCACAAGCGCACAGACGGCAAGAGTGAGCAGACATCCCGGCTGTTTGCTGACAGAAGCTGCCACCCAAAGGACAATCCACGGAATCAGCGTGATGTTCATATCCTCATTCTTCTGTTCCGAAGTCTCTTTCACCGGCTTAGACTGTGGACGGGAACCGCCGAAGTAATCGTCCCATTTCAGCATTAGGTTAAATTCGCCCTTCACGTGGTAAAGCCCCTGCATCATTGCCTCGTCTCCCCGGATCTCCCCCGCCGCAATCGAGCGCCATACGGTGACCGGCGTCTCGATTCTGGTGTCCGCCGTAAGGGAGCCGTCCGTGTAAACATGACTGCCGTCCTTTCCCAGAAGAATCTGATAACATTCCCCCACATCCGTGTAATCCATCTCCAGTACGATATCTTTTCCATTCCAGCTGTCCTTCCGATACAGCGCCGCCATCTGCCTTGTAAAGGTCAGCGTGTCCGACGGTGTCTTCGCGCTGCTCCCGTCTCCTGCCCCGGCTTCCTTATTTCCTGCCCCGGCGTCCTCTCTGGCAATTCCCCAGCTTGCGTCCGCACAGCTCTCATAAGTTTCCCGCGGCAGCAGAAGCTGTGAAAGCCGCTCCCTGCTCTGTGCCGAAATCCCGCCGCCCGCATACTCCCGACCCGCCTGTTCCACGCAGAAGAGATATGCACCCGTAACCGCCGACACCTCCGGCACCCGGAACAGTTCCCCCTGCCCGCAGAAAATCGCAGTATAATTCCCCGGTCCACAGTGATGATCGAACAAACTGCGCACACCGTCATAATTTCCCTCCGCGGTATAAAATCCGCAGGTGGAAATCACCACCGTCCTCTTGCCGCTCATATCATATCTGGAAGGATGCCCGCCGTTTCCGATCTGCCCCTCCTGTTCCTCCATGAAAGGAAGATTCATAGGAAGCTGCCGGTCTATCAGATTTTTTAACGCCCCCGGCAACGTAAAATAATACAGCGGAAAACTCCACACCGTGACATCCGCCCAGAGCAGATCCTGAATCACCTGCTCCATGTCATCCTCAATACAACACTTGCCGGGCGTGCGGTTCCAGCACGAAAAACAGCCGAGACAGGGCTTGATATCCATCCGGCATACGGCACGTTCTCTGATTTCCGCTCCCGCAGCCTCCTGCTTTATCCCTTCTAAAAATGCCTTTGTCAACTGATAGGAATTGCTTTTGTCCCCTTTCGGGCTTCCATTGATCACCAGAATATTCATTTCCATCTTCCTCCTTACTCTTATGGGCAGATGGTAACGCACAGAGCCTTTTCTTACAAGCAAAGAAGCGGTAAGCGGTCTGTTTTTGCGGGTAAGATGCGTTTGCGTAGGAATGTCTTGCGCGGCACATATCGCAAGCCTGCACACAAAAAGACAGCCGCCACTGATCACTAGTGACGGCTATCGGCACTCCCAAAAATTATTTCACCAGCGCAAAGGTCTCCCTCGCAATCGCAAGTTCCTCGTTGGTGGGAACCACCAGCACCTTCACCTTGGAATCCGGGGTACTGATCTGTGCATCCTCCCCGCGCACCTGATTTTTCTCCTGATCCAGCGCAATGCCCAGATACCCGAGATGCTCACAGACATGCTTCCGCACCAAGGGGTTGTTCTCACCCACGCCAGCCGTAAAGCAGATCGCGTCCACGCCGTTCATAGCCGCGGTGTAAGCGCCGATGTACTTCGCCACCCGGTAGGAAAAAGCGAGAATCGTGCGAAGTCCTCTCTCTTCACCCGCCATATAGGATTTCTCCAGATCCCTGAAATCCGAGGACAGATTGTCGGAAAGTCCCAGCACGCCCGATTTCTTGTTCAGTATCGTCATCACCTCGTCGATGGACTTGTTCTCCTTATGGGCAATAAACTCGATGATCGCCGGATCGATATCCCCGGAGCGTGTGCCCATAATCAGTCCTTCAAGGGGCGTAAGACCCATGGAAGTGTCCACGCATTGCCCGTTCTCCACAGCGGAAATGCTCGCGCCGTTGCCCAGATGGCAGACAATGATCTTCATATCCTCATAGTTTTTGCCGAGAATCTCCGCCGCCCTCCTCGATACATAGGCATGGCTTGTGCCGTGGAAACCGTATCTTCTCACCTTGTATTTCTCATAGTATTCGTAAGGCAGCCCATACAGATACGCATACTGAGGCATGGTCTGGTGGAACGCCGTATCGAACACGCCCACCATGGGCGTATCCGGCATCAGTTTTTTGCAGGCGTCGATACCGATCAGATTCGCCGGATTATGTAACGGCGCCAGATCGTTACATGCCGTGATCGCCTCGATCACCTCGTCGGTGATGATCGTGGACGACGCAAACTTTTCTCCGCCGTGCACGATGCGGTGTCCCACCGCGCCGATTTCATCCAGAGATTTCACCACACCGGTCTTTTCGTTCATCAACGCGCTCAGGACAAGTTCGATCGCCTTGGTGTGATCCGGCATGGGCGTCACCGTCTCTTCCTTTTCCCCGCCCGCCGGCTGATAGACAATCTGGCTTCCGTCGATACCGATGCGCTCACAAAGTCCCTTGGCGATCTGCTTCTCCGTCTCCGCGTCAATGAGCTGGAATTTTAAGGAGGAGCTGCCGCAGTTGATAACCAAAATATTCATAAGTTTATTCTTCCTTTCTATTAAATCCACAGTGCCACTCGAAAAACCTTCGGTTTTCCTCGTTCGCGGGCTGGTCTCCGCGCCGCTTCGGTCAGCAGGCTCCCCGCCGCGTCTATTCTTCTGTCTGCGCTTTACGAGCTGATAAGCTGACACCCCACCTCGAGAACTACGTTCTCTCGGTCGTGTTGCAACACGCCATGTCCGTCCGCTTTTACCCCGCAGTGCCGCTCGAAAAACCTTCGGTTTTCCTCGCTCGCGGGCTGTCGCCCTATGCATCCATCCGAATAGCCGCTTCGGTGAGCATGCTCCCCGCCGCGTCTATTCTTCTGTCTGCGCACTGCTCATAGCTGTCACGCAAGTTGTGCCTGTACAGCCGTCAGTGCTACCACACCCACGATATCCTGCCATGAGCAGCCGCGGGAGAGATCGTTCACGGGTTTGGCGATGCCCTGCAGCATGGGACCGTAGGCTTCCGCCTTGCCGAGCCGCTGCACCAGTTTATAGCCGATATTGCCGCAGTCCAGATTGGGGAAGATCAGCACGTTTGCCTTGCCCGCCACCTCGCTGCCGGGTGCCTTGGACTTCGCCACCTGCGGCACAAGCGCCGCGTCGGACTGGAGTTCGCCGTCGATGGTAAGGTGCGGATACTGTTCATGGGCGATCCGCGTCGCCTCCACCATCTTGTCCACCAGCGGATGCTTGGCGCTGCCTTTGGTGGAGTGGGAAAGCATGGCGATAATCGGCTTCGCGCCCACAAGGCTCTTAAAGCTCTTGGCGGAAGTGTCCGCAATCGCCGCCAGCTCCTCCGCCGTCGGGTCCTGATTCAGACCGCAGTCGGCAAAGATGAATGTGCCGTTCTCCCCGTATTCGCAATCCGGCACGTCGAGGATAAAGAAGCCCGAAACCAGTTTCACACCGGGCGCGGTCTTTAAGATCTGCAGCGCGGGACGCAGCGTGTCCGCCGTGGCATGACAGGCGCCCGCCACCATACCGTCCGCGTCGTTTGCCTTTACCATCACCACGCCGAAGGTCAGATAATCCTTTAAAAGCGTATCTCTCGCCTTCTCCGGCGTCATTCCCTTGTTCTTTCTGATCTCATATAAAAGTTCCGCATACTCATCCAGCTTATCTGTTTTTTCGGGATCAATGATCTGCACGCCGTCCAGCTCCACCTCCAGCCAGCCCGCACCGTCCATGATCTTCTCTTCATTTCCCACCATAATGATGTCAGCGATCCCTTCCTTCAGGATATTTGCCGCCGCGATCAGAGTCCTCTTGTCGTTGGTCTCCGGCAGAACAATCGTCTTTTTATCGCTTCTGGCTTTCTCTTTCATCAGATCAATATAAGACATAGCTATACCCTCCTTCTTTCTATCTTACATGATACCTGATTCCGCTTTCATACACAAGTAATTTTCAGATCTGTTTGCAAGAAAAAACAATACAAATCCGCCGCGTTGTGATACACTGAAAACAGGGAATGTATGACACTTCGGGAGAATCGGAAAAGATATGAAAACGGTCGGAATTATTGCAGAATACAATCCGTTCCACAACGGACATGCCTATCACATCAAAAAGGCAAAAGAACTCACACACGCAGACTACTGCGTGGTCGTTATGAGCGGTAATTTTGTCCAGCGCGGCGCGCCTGCCATCATGGACAAATATCTGCGTGCCAAGAGCGCGCTTTTAAACGGCGCCGACCTTGTGCTGGAACTGCCCGTCTGCTATTCCATAAGCAGCGCCGAGCATTTTGCCCGCAGTTCGGTGGCTCTCCTCGATAAACTCGGGGTTGTCGATGCGTTATGCTTTGGCAGCGAGTGCGGCGATATCCGCGTACTGACGGAATTTGCACAGGCGCTTTCAGACGAAAGCCCTGTCTTTAAGAAAACGCTGGACCGCGAGATCCGCATCGGGCACACCTACCCGCAAGCGAGAAACACGGCGCTGGAAACCTCTGCGCCCCACTTGACGTCCCATATCAACGAACTGACCAGCCCGAACAACATTCTGGGTATCGAATACTGCAAAGCGCTTCTCTTCTGGAAAAGCGCTATTGTACCATATACCGTAAAGCGCGCAGGATCCTCCTACCACGACAACAGTCTGGATACCGGCTTCTGCTCTGCACTGGCTATCCGGGAATCGCTCCGGCAGGCAGGCGCTTCGGAGGAACTCGCAAGACAGATTCCCGCATCTTCCCTTGCCTTGATAAAAGATGCCTACCTGAAAAGCTACCCGGTCTTTGCGGATGACCTGTCCCTGCTTACACAGTACAGCCTGCTCACAAACGTGAGTGCCGGCTTTACGGACTATCCCGACATCGACAGGGAACTGTCGGACCGTATTGTCAAGTTCCTGCCGCAGTACCGTGATTTCCGCTCATTTTGCGATCTGCTGAAATCCAAAAACAGGACTTATGTAAGAATCTCCAGAAGCCTTCTACATATCCTTCTGGGTACCCGCAAGGAAGCCCTGCAGCAGTATGGACAGGAGGGCTGGATTTTTTATGCCCGTATGCTGGGCTTTCGCGAGAGCGCCACACCGCTTCTGACCGCCATCAAGAAAAATGCGGAAATTCCGCTCCTTTCCAAACTTGCGGACGCAGAAAAACAGCTTGCAAAGACAGGCTCTTCCATGCTGGAAAAAGACATCTATGCAAGCCATATTTACCAGAGCATTGTGCGCAACAAATTCCCCGGCGAAAATCCGCTGTCGGAGATCAACGAATACAAAAATCCGATCATTAAAATATGATCTCTCTACGCAGGGCTGACTACCTCGCTGATTCTGCTCGTGATTCTGTCTTTCACCATCTCGGCAATCTGCGTCGTTGTCATGCCCTTATATTCTTCATAGGGAATCGCTTTTAAAAAGTGTACCTGCGTCTCCACCTTTTTAAGCGTCCACTCCTCAAAAACCCGGTAGGAATCAATCAGCGCCACCGGCACGATGGGCACGCCTGCCTTCACCGCGCTCTTAAAGCAGCCCGGCTTAAACTCTCCCACCGTATTGTGATTATGAAAGTAACCGCCCTCCGGGAAAATAATGAAACGCCGTCCCTTTCTGGTATCCTCCGCAAGTTCTTTAATAATCCCTATGGACTGTCTCGTATCATCCTTTTTCAGACGCTTCCCCTGCACAAGGTCGATAAACTGCTTAACTAAAAGCCCGTGGGACTTGGCGTCGTCGATCACCACAGAGCATGGCTTGTCATGGGATATCATAATCCCCAGCGCATCATATTTTCCCTGATGGTTCGGGCACAGGAGATAGCCACCCTCCTGCGGGAGGTTCTCCGCGCCGAAGCGCTTCGTGTAAATGCGCCCCGCCCGCATCATGCGCCGGATCGCCAGCCTTGCATACGCGTAACATGCCTCCTCGCCGTACCGCTCCTTATGTCTCGCCTTGTATGCCATTTTGGGTATCATGTAGATTCTCGGCAGATTCCACACGATCACCTTTAAAAACCGTAACATAGATTTCTCTCCATCTTCCTTTTTGCACATAGCGGGTCTGTTTCAGACAGCGCGCAGACGCTCCATGCTTGCAAACTCCAGCCTTCTGCCTCTACATCAGCGGTGAAAGCAACTTTAACAGCGGACCGATCACGTTGGTCTTTACAAATTTGTCCCGGCACCATGACAACGTGATTTCCTCACAGACCCTGAAGGTCTTTTCCATATCTTTTTTCAGTTCCTCCACCGCCTGCGCCCGGTAAAGATACACGCCGCACTCAAAATGATGGTAAAAACTCCGATAATCGAAATTGATCGTGCCGACCGTAGCCGACTCGTCGTCCACAAGCACGCATTTCGCATGGATAAAGCCCGGGGCATACTGGAATATCCTGACGCCAGCCCCGATCAGATTCTGGTAGTTGGACTGGGTCAGCCAGTAGACAAACTTCTTATCCGGCACGCCGGGCGTCACAATCCGCACATCCACACCCCGCTTCGCCGCCAGCTTGAGGGCAGTAATCATTTCATTGTCCGTAACGAGATAGGGCGTATAGATCCAGACATAGCGTCTGGCGGTGCCAATCATGTTCAGATACACATTCTCCCCCAGCGTCTCGTCGTCAAAAGGCGTGTCCATGTACGGCTGCACGTAGCCCTCCGCCCCCGGCACCTTCTCAAAGGGATAATAGTACCTGCTGTAGTCCTCCTCCGTGTAACGGGACATATTCCACATCTGTAAAAACATGACCGTAAAGTTCCAGACAGCCTTTCCCTCAATGCGGATTCCCGTGTCCTTCCAGTGGTCACCGTAAGGATGTTCGTAGTTGATATACTCGTCCGACAAGTTAATTCCGCCCGTATACGCCACCTTGCCGTCCACCACCACAATCTTCCTGTGGTCCCTGTTATTCAGCACAAGCGATAAAAAAGGCACCAGCCTGTTGAACGCCACGCACTTGATTCCCTTTTTCTCTATGACCCTGTCGTAGTATTTCGGCAGAAGAAACGCGCAGCCGATATCGTCATACATCAGCCGGACCTCCACGCCCTCCTCTGCCTTGCGTTCCAGAATATCCAGAATCGCATCCCACATCTTACCCTCTTTGATGATAAAAAATTCCAGAAAGATAAAATGTTCGGCTTTTTCCAGATCGTCAAGCAGGTTCTCCCACCACGGGCGCCCGTCCGCAAAAAACTTCGTATCGGTCTGATCCCACACCGGCGTGGCGCCGTAAGCATACATATAACCGCTCAGGTTTGCCTCCGCCGGATCTTCCTTCTTCAGATTTTTGAGAATCTGCTTGTCCTGCACCAGACTTTTCCTTACCAGCTTGTCCGTCCGTTCCATGCTGTCCCGCAGCTTTTTGGGCACGATCACATGACCGTAGCACAGGTAAAGCACACCGCCGAAAAGCGGAAACGTCAGTATCGGCACCACCCACGCCAGCTTTACGGCGGGATTGTTCGGTTTCCATATAATGTAAATCACAGCCCAGAAGGTGATAAAGCGCAGCACAAGGGAAAACCATACATAGTAATCCCCCCATTGCCAGAGCACAATCAGGAAAAAGGCAATCTGCAAAAGCACAAGAAGCGCCGTAATCACCACCCGGTTTAACGCGTACTGTAAAAACTTCCTCATTTCAAAAATCCCTTCACGATCTGTTCTTCCGCCTCTTTCTCTGTGAGTCCCAGCGTCATCAGTTTGATCAGCTGTTCGCCCGCGATCTTGCCGATCGCCGCCTCATGGATCAGATTTGCGTCAATGTGGTTTGCCGTCAGCTCCGGAATCGCGCTGACACTGGCTTCGTCCATAATGATGGCGTCGCATTCGCTGTGCCCGTGGCAGCTCGCATTTCCCACAATCCGGCTGCGGAATATCTGTCTGGAATGTTCCTTCGCCACCGATCTGGAAATCAGATTCACGCTGGAATCCGCCCCCGCCATGTTCACCGTGAAATCTGTCTCGGCATACTGTTTCCCGTGGGTCATAATCTTTTCTTTGATCACCAGACTCGCCCCCTCCGCCACCTCCGCAGTCGTGGTCCGCGCCGTGGAATCGATCCCCTTGATCTGTACCGTCTCCATCTCCAGAGACGCCCCCTCTGCCAGATGAATGTCGGTGGCAGGGTTCATAATCCGTTCCCCGCTGCCGTCGCCCGATCCGTAATGTTTTTCCACATATCTCACCTTTGCATTCTTCTCCACAAAGAAACGGTGGATGCCGGAGTGCGCCGACGATGCGGAACCGCCGTTATGGATGCCGCAGCCCGCTATGATCGTAATGTCACAGTCCTCTCCCACAAAGAAGTCGTTATACACACTTTCCTGAATACCGCTCTGGCTTAAAACCACTGGAATGTGCACGCTCTCCCCCTTCGTGCCCGGTTTAATACGGATATCAATGCCGGGGCAGTCCTCTTTCGTCACAATATCTATATTAGCGGTGGTATTTCTCCCCGCCATCTCCCCGTTGGCGCGGATATTGTACGCGCCTTCCGGCACTTCGTGCAGGTCCGCCACCTGCGCAAGTAATTCCTGTTGTATCGCGTCCATGATTTCTCCATTCTTAATTTAATTTATCAGTTAACGTCTTGCACGGCTGCCCGGCTCCCAGAAGATCCGGCATGACTTCTTCCCGGCTCCCCACCTTCTCAATCCTGCCATCCGACAGCAGCACAATCTGATCCGCAATATTCAATATCCTCTCCTGATGGGAAATAATCAATATCGTACCCTTCGTCTCCGCGTGCATCTTCTCAAACACCCGGATCAGGTTCTGAAAACTCCACAGATCGATTCCCGCCTCCGGCTCGTCAAAGATGGAAGCTTTTGCTTTTCTCGCCATAATCATGGCAATTTCAATCCGCTTCAGCTCCCCGCCGGAAAGGCTGGCATTGATTTCACGGTTTACATAATCTCTGGCGCAGAGCCCCACTTCCGAGAGCATGGAACAGACTTCCGAAACCGCCGTCTCCCTGCCCGCCGCAAGAGAAAGCATATCTTTCACCGTAAGCCCCTTAAACCGGACCGGCTGCTGAAAGGCAAAACTGATCCCCATCTGCGCCCGCTCTGTAATGGACTTCTCCGTGATGTCGACGCCGTCCAGAAAAATCTGTCCCTCCGTGGGTGTCAGAATGCCTGCCACAATTTTCGCAAGTGTCGATTTGCCACTGCCGTTCGGTCCCGTGACCGCCACAAAGCGGTCCTCCACCTTCAGATTGATATCCTTAAGTATCTCGATCTCTTTTCCGTCGTCATCAGCCTGAAAAGATATATTTTTAAGTTCCAGCATCATAAACCTCCAAGTTTCATGTAACTGTCAGAACCTCCTTCCCCGGAAGTTCCTTAATAGAACATCTTAGCATAAATATTTCCAAAAGGCAAACCTGTCCATCTGGGAAATTAAGGCTACGCCCCCGCCGCATGTCTGTGCGCTAAAAAAGAATACAAAAAAACAACGGCTGCCAATGTGTCACACCGACAGCCGTTTCCTTTTCCGCAACAGTTACCCCCTGTCGCCTTTCCATTATGCAAGATAGGGTGCGATTGCCGCCTCCACTTCCGAGATCTGCGCATCGGTCTCCAGAATCCGAAACTCGATCTTTCTGGACAGATCCATGGAAAAAATACCCATGATCGACTTCGCGTCCACAACGTATCTTCCGGTGGCTATGTCAAAGTAACCGTCGAATTTCTCGATCGCGCTTACAAATCCCTTCACTCTGTCGATGGAGTTTAAATCCAGCATGTACGTCTTCATATTCACACCTCCTCTTCCGTATAAGCGCCTGATCAAAAGTCAGCCGGCATGAATTCCCTTCTTAATAGATTCTATGCTATTTTTAAAGATTTGTACAGAGATTTTTATTTTCCGCCCCGCAGTTCCTCATAAATCCGCCCCAGAAGCTCCTCCGACAGCTCCACCTCATTGAGCACCGTATACCTGTCCTTTCTGGTATCCGCCGCCCGCATCCACGCATCCGTAAAGATTTCCTTCGTAATGCCCCAGTTCATGGGGTCCATGTCCATGTGGTACGCCTTCAAAACGGTCTCCAGCTTGCCCAGATCCTGCCCCTGCAGGCGGCAGCTCACAAGACTCCCAAGCGCCACAGCCATGCCGTGGGAAATCCGAATCTCCTTGTGGTTTTCTTCCAGAGAATGGCAGAACAGATGCTCCGAACCGCTGCACGGTCTGGAATTTCCCGCAATCTCCATCGCCAGCCCGCCAAGCACCAGCGACTGAGTCAGTATCTTGATAAAGTCCTTACTCTTTAACGATTTCTCCTCATTGTAGCACAGAGAGGAAAACGCCATGTCCGACAGCAGGTAGGAAAAATCGTCCACCCGGTCCTTTCTGTGGGCGGCGTCCAGCTTCCAGTCGTAGAGCGCCGTGTATTTGCTGATGGTGTCGCCGATGCCGGACTGCAGGTGCGAAGCGGGCGCGCCCATCACCACGTTTACGTCCACCACGATCCCCGCCGGAATCGCACATTTTAAGGTCTTTCTCGCTTCTCCCTCGGTTCCAAGCACCGACACCGGAGAGGAGAGGCTGTCGTTGCTCAGGGTCGTGGGCACACAGATATAAGGAATTTTTCCCACAAAGCCCGCATACTTCGTCACATCCAACACCTTGCCGCCGCCCACGCCGATAATGACTTCCACATCCTTCATGCAGATGTACTTTGCCAGCTCCATCGCCTCGTCAAAACTGTTCTCGTCAATAAGGTAAAGTTCGCTCTTTGGCAAATCCCGCTGCATCTCATCCAGATAAGACTTCATAATGGGAATCAGCGATTCCTCCGTGGTAATGACAATCTTCTTTTTTTCTATTTCCGGCACGCAGTCCGCCAAAATCTCATTTAAACGCTCGCAGGCGCCCGCCTCAATAATCAGGCAGCCGGGTAAATTAAACTGGTTCATCCTTCTTCTCTCCGTTTCCTGTCCTATTTTCTCTGTCTGCGTATCAGTATACCATTCCTCAGCAGCGTGTTGTCAATATAGTGTCTGGAGAAAAGAATCTCCCCCTCTCTGGGAATCTCAATATCTTCCTCCTCGCAGTTGATGATAACCTCCACATAATTGTCCACCCAGCCCATCTTATTGAACTCGATGACTCTGGGACGGTTGATCTTATTCGGGAAATGGAAGTCGCGGTTTCTAAGCAACGGCTCTTCCTTCCTCAGATGCAGAAGACTTCTGATAATGTCCATGCGCTCATTGTAGACGCCCCCGTCAATCTCCTCCCACGGCATACAGCGGCGGCAGTCCGGGTCATGCCCGCCCTCCATGGCAATCTCCGTGCCGTAATAAATGCAGGGCGACCCCGGCATCGTAAAGAGCACCGCCAGCTGCTGGAAATACTCGTCCAGATTTTTCACGTCGCTTCTAAGACGCTTCGTGTCATGGGAATCCAGCAGGTTGAAAAGGACGTCGTTGGTCTGCTGCATATAGCGCGTGTAGCAGCGGTTGATGGTATATTCAAAATCCTCGTTGGTGAGGCTCTTGTCGATCCAGAAATCCTTGATGCTCTCCCCCAGCGGATAGTTCATAACAGAGTCGAACTCATCCCCCCGGAGCCACGGCATCGCGTCGTGCCAGATCTCGCCCAGAATATAGATGTCCGGCTTGATCGCTTTCAGCCTGCTTCTCAGCTCCTTACAAAAGGTATGGGAAATCTCGTTCGCCACATCCAGTCTGATGCCGTCCACATCATAGTTTCTGACCCAGTTTTCACAGACGCCGATCAGATAATCCCGCACCGCCGGATTGTTCGTATTCAGTTTTGGCATATTGTCAAAGAAGCCAAAGGTGTAATACCGCTTCGCCCACGCGTTGCCGCCATCCTCCGTGAAAGGCCACTCATTCACCATAAACCAGTCCCAGTATTGAGACTGCGGCCCCTTCTCCTTCACGTCCAGCCAAGGCGCAAAATTCTGACCGGAATGGTTGAACACACCGTCCAGCATCACACGGATTCCTCTGTTATGTGCCTCCCCGACCAGCGTTTTCATGGTCTCTTCCGAGCCGAAGTGCGGATCGATCTTCGTGTAATCCGTGGTGTCATACTTGTGGGAGGAGGGCGATTCGTTGACCGGCGTCAGATACACGCCCGATACCCCCAGATCACGGATATAGTCCAGTTTATTGATAATGCCCTGCAGATCGCCGCCGAAAAATTCCTGATTGGACACAGAACCCTTTACCCGCCACGGCAGCGTCCCCTCCGGGTTTGTAGCCGGGTCACCGTTGCAGAACCGCTCCGGGAAAATCTGATACCAGATCGTATCGTTCACCCACGCGGGCGTCACCGGGATATCCGCCGGATTCATCCACGGCATAATAAAGCACTGTCTGCTTCTGCCCGCAAGCGTCATCTGCGCCTCAGACACAAATCCGTCCTCAAAATAAAACCACCGCTCGTCCTCCGTCTGCAGTTCAAAATAGTATTTTAACCGCTTAAATTCGGGTCTGATGGTGGTCGTCCACCAGAGCTGGTTTTTTAACCGCTTTTTAAAAGGGATATTCAGCGCTTCCCCGTCCCAGCTCTCCCCGCCGCCAAGAATCCCCGACTTAAAGGGATCACCGTGGATAATGTTCACATACTTAACGTCGTATCCCGTCCTGATATTGATGACAAGCCGCTCCTCGTCCAGCGGATAGCAGTAATTGTCGTTCGCCCTGTGATACACCGCATTAAAATCCATAAGATACCTTCCTTTCCAGATTTCCCGCACCCCCCGCACAGGAAGAAAACGTTTTCCATTTATTTCATACTACTATCTTCTTTTCCAAAATGCAAGGACTTTATTATTTTTCAAAAAAGATTTTCCTTTTAAATCAAACAATATTACCTAATATGAAAAGAGAGTAAAGTCTTACGACAGAGCTTACTCACAATTTCATCGCCGCTTCCCGGCAACCCCGGTCCAATGCCTCCCCAAAATACTGTTTTGCAATCCGAATATCCTTCGCCACGCCAAGTCCCTGTTCATACAGAAGCCCCATTCGGTAATAGGCAAGTCCGAGTCCCTGTTTTGCGGACTGCTCATAGAAACGGCGCGCCTTTTCATAATCCATTTTTGTTCCATACCCGTACTGATAACACATCCCAAGAGAGCACTGCGCCGCTGCGTTTCCAGACAGCTCAGCCGCTTTCTGATACCATGCAAATGCCTTGTCGTAGTCCTTTGCAACTCCTTTTCCATGCAGATACAAATTGCCGATATTGTTCATCGCCCCGGTTGAGCCGTTTTCCGCCGCCATAAGATAATATTCCAACGCCTTCCGCTCATCCTGTGCGACGAATGTCCCCTCTTCATACAGGATTCCTATGCTCACCTGCGCGCGCCAGTCGTTCTTTTCATGGGCAAGCTCTGAAAGCCGCGAAAGAGCCTTTTGCCGCTGTTCCATGGGGCAGCCTTCTCTCCCGATCCGTTCCACACAGGCAGCGGATTCGCAATGCAGTCTTTTATGATCCACATCCTCCAACAGCGATTCATAATAGTTTCTGTCTGTTTCCGGCAATTCTCCTTCCAGCCGCAGCCTGCAGCTGCGCTCAGCCCGCGCAAGCCACTCCAGCGATTTCTCAAAATTGACATCCACGCCTTTTCCGTTTTCATACTGATAGGCGGTCAGAACCATCGCTTCCGGATTATCCTGTGCCGCCGCCCTTTCAAAATAATACAAAGATTTCTGATAATCGGTAGGAACGCCGATTCCATTCATCCATGCGCGTCCGATCTTGACAATGCCATCCACGTCACCGAGAGCCGCCGCTTTCTCGTAATAGGAGAACGCCTTTTTCTCATTTTTCTCCGTCCCCACGCCATAACGGTACATTTCCCCCGCCACTATGAGCCAGTACGGGCTGTTTTGCGCGGCGCCAAGCAGAGCCGCTTTCAGCGCCTTCTGCCGTATTTTGGACGATTCCTTCGGTGTCTTTGCCTCTGTCACGCATTTCTCATAATAATCGTTCAACGCTGACAGCGCATCCAGATCTCCTTTTTTCGCCAGTTTGTAAAGTTGTTTTTCCATCTTTGCGGGATTTGCATTCATCCTGTCACCCCCCTGCCAGCCGCAAAATCTGATACACCACAAAAGCGGCAAGCCACGCCACACCACATTGCATACATACCACGCCGAAAGTCTTTAACGCGGAGCCAAGCTCCCGCTTAATGGTCGCCACCGCCGCCACGCAGGGCGTATAGAGCAGGGTAAACACGAGAAAGCTGACCGCCGATACCGGCGAAAAAATCTGCCCAAGCGTCCCGCTCAAACCGGACATGGAAGAACCGGTCAGAACGCCCAGCGTGCTCACCACCGCCTCCTTCGCCGTGAAGCCGCCGATCAGCGCGGTTGCCGCCCGCCAGTCGCCAAACCCAAGCGGGATAAAGAGCGGCGCAATCAGCTTGCCGATCATGGCGAGCAGGCTCTGCCCGGAGTCCGTCACCACATTGAAGCGCATATCAAAGGTCTGTAAAAACCAGATCACCAGCGTCGCCACAAAAATCACCGTAAACGCCCGCTGTACAAAGTCCTTCGCCTTGTCCCACATCAAGAGCAGCACGCTCTTTGCGGAAGGGAAACGGTAATTGGGCAGCTCCATCATAAAAGGCATGGAACTTCCCCGAAACACCGTTTTCTTTAAAACCACGGCGCACAACAGCCCTGTCAGAATCCCGAACGTGTAGAGCGCCAGCATCACAAGGACGCCCTTTCTCTCAAAAAATGCCGCCGCAAACAGCGCGTAGATCGGAATCTTCGCCGAGCAGCTGATAAAGGGGATCAGCATGATTGTCATTTTCTTATCCCTGTCAGAGGAGAGCGTCCGGGTGGACATGACCGCCGGCACGCTGCAGCCGAAGCCGATCAGCATGGACACGAAACTCTTTCCCGAAAGACCGATCTTTCTAAGCGGTCTGTCCATCACAAAGGCAATCCGCGCCATGTAGCCTGAGTCCTCCAAAATGGACAGAAAGAAAAACAAAATTACGATAATAGGCAGGAAACTCAACACACTTCCCACGCCCGTAAAAATGCCGTCGATCACCAGACTCTTCACCACCGGATTGATGCCGTAATCGGTCAGCGCCCGTTCCGTCACCCCTGACAAGGCGTCAATCCCGAGACTTAAGAGGTCACTCAAAAAACTGCCGATCAGTCCGAAGGTGAGATAAAACACCACCATCATAATCAGCACAAACGCAGGAATCGCAAAATACTTGTGGGTGAGCACACTGTCGATTCTCATGCTCCTCACATGCTCCCTGCTCTCCCTGCACTTGATCACCGCCTGCCCGCAGATCCGCTCGATAAAATCATAGCGCATGGCGGCAAGCGCGGCATTCCTGTCCATCCCGCTGTCCTGCTCCATCTCCACAATGCTGTGCTCCATCAGATCCAGTTCGTTTTCGGACAGCGCCAGTCTGTCTATGATCTCCGCGTCCCCTTCCACGATCTTCGTCGCCGCGAAACGGGGCGACATACCGACCCGCTCCGCATGGTCCTCCACCTGATGGCTGACCGCATGGATACAGCGGTGCACCGGGCCTTTCTCGCAGAAATCCGTCACTTTCGGGTAAATGCGCCGCGACGCCACCTCCCGGATCGCCCCGATCAGATCCTCGATGCCTTCGTTTTTCGCCGCGCTGATTGCCACCACCGGCACACCAAGCGACTCCTCCATCTTTCCGATATCTATGGTACCACCGTTGCCCCGCACCTCGTCCATCATATTGAGCGCGATCACCATGGGAATATGTAACTCCAGAAGCTGCAGCGTCAGGTAGAGATTTCTCTCGATATTGGTGGCATCCACAATATTGATGATCCCGTCCGGCTTCTCCTGCAGAATAAAGCTGCGGGTCACAATCTCCTCGTTGGTATAAGGTCTGATGGAATAAATACCCGGCAGATCCACCACCGCGTTTCCCTTCTCGCCCCGGATCTCTCCCATCTTGGAGTCCACCGTCACGCCCGGGAAATTGCCCACGTGTTGATTGGAACCCGTGAGCTGGTTAAACAAGGTGGTCTTGCCGCTGTTCTGATTGCCTGCCAATGCATATATCATGCCATTTATCCCTCTTCCGTTCTATTTTCCCGTCACAATTCTGTCGAAACGATACGGCTGCCTTTCTATACCTCAGCCACTTCGATTCTCGCCGCATCCTGCTTGCGCAGCGTCAGCTCATACCCCCGCAGATGAATCTCAATCGGATCGCCCATGGGAGCCACCTTCTGCACCTTGACTTTCGTCTGCGGAATCAGTCCCATGTCGAGAAGTCTGACGCGAAGCTGACCCTCGCCGCCAACCTTTATGATTTTTACTTCTTTTCCCACTGCGCTCTGATCCAATGTCATCTGCCACACTCCATTCCGCTGTTCCTTTTTTCTTCCAATTTTCATTGTTAGCTTACACTAACCACAACTGTTTGTCAAGGTGTCAGTCTGTCCTGATCCACAGAAAAAGGCGGTGGAAAAGTCCTGCTCTTCAACCACCGCCTATCGCTTATTCTCTTTCACTGTACATACACATTCCGAAACGCCTTGTATGTCCTGCGCATACCCTCCTCAAAATCCGTGTAAACCAAACCAAGCGCTACCTTTCCTTTTGCATTATCGCACAGATGCGTCTCCTCCGCCATGGCGGGGAAGGGCACCGGCACGCCTTGCGCCACAGCCTGTTCCACTGTGAGCGGCACTTCCGTCAGTCCTTCCAGATCTTCCGGCTGTGCCACACGCTTTAACGTATCAAAAAACATATCATAGGTAATGATCTCATCCTGACACAGATTGTACGCCTGCCCATAAGCCCTCTCATTTAAAAGGCACGCAAGAACCGCCTGCGCCGCATCTTTCACATAGACAAACTGAAACCGCCCCTGCGCGTCCGTAAACCGGGGCAGCGCATGGTTTTGCAGCAGCATCTGGATATAAGCCGACTCCCTCGGCGCATAGTTGAAGGGCCCATAGAGAATCGCCGGACGAAGCGCTGTGTAAGGAATCCCTCTGGCGCTGCAGATTTCCGCCAGCTCCCGCTCCAAAGCCGCCTTCCCCGCAATATAAGCCCCCGCCTCCCCGGCAATGTCTCTCTCCTCAAACGGTGTGTCCTCCCGCTTGATGACGGCAGGATTCCGCTCATACACATCCACCGTGCTGATGAGCACATACTGCCCGATCTTTCCCGTGATATTTTCTACGGTGTCCCGCACGTCCCCGGGCGCATAGGCACAGAAATCAATGACTGCATCATAATCCTCGTCGCAGACCGCGGGCCGCTCATGTCTGTCCGCCCGAATCTGTCTGACGCCGAACGCCTCCATAGAGTAAGTGCCCCGGTTCCACACGGTGATCTCGTGCGCCTTCGCCGCCTCCATCACAAAAACCCTGCCATAAAAATAACTGCCGCCGATTACAAGAAGTTTCATTTTCCCTCCAAATTCTAAAGGAACGGATTATAATACCGGCTCCCGTCCCAGAAAGTCACCGTCAGATCAATGACCAGAATCACCACCGCAAAGCCGATCGTCAGCCAGTCATTTCGTTTCAGGCTGCGGTATGTATACCATGTCCGCTTTTTCTCCTTGCCAAACCCTCTAAGCTCCATTGCGTTGCTCACCGTCTCAATGCGGTTTAGGCTGGACATCACAAGGGGCAGAAGAATCGCCACCGAATTTTTCAATCTCGTAAAGAGTTTATCCTTGCCCGACAGGTCGATGCCTCTCGCCTGCTGCGCCTGACTGATATTCGTGTACTCCCGCTGTACGTCGGGGATATAGCGGAGCGCCAGACTCACCGCATAACCAGCCCGGTAGCTCACCCCGATCCGGGAAAGGGAAGCCGCAAACTCGCTCGGATCCGTACAGGCGATAAAAAGAAGCGCCACCGGCACCACGCAGATCACTTTGAGCGTCACATTCAAGTGATAGAACAACTGCTGCGCCGTGACCGTATATCTGCCCACCCCGGAGAGAAGCACCGTCCTGCTCTCATAGAGTTCCACCCCGTACTCCGGCGTAAACAGGTAAATGAAAATATTGTTGAGCAGAAGAAAGACCGCCGCCAGCCCGAGAACCACGCTGATATCCCTGATCCGGATCTGGCTGATCCGAAAAATCACTGCGCTGATCACAAGCATACAGACGAGTATCCGGGTGTCAAAAGTCACCATGGACGCCACGCTCCACGCAAGGAAAAAGATCAGTTTCGTGGTACCCGTCAGCTCGTGAACCGGGCTCGGCCGTCTGATATAGTTTAATACCGCAACTCTCGCCATCTCACCCCTCCTCCGTTTTTCTGTGCGCTTCCTCGTAGGCGATAAACCGTTCCGTAAATTCCTGCGGATTTTCTATGCCGCACGCCACACTCAGCGTGTAAAGACTTGTCTCCTTCAGATTCGCCCGCTCCACCAGTTCCGGGTCGTTCAGCACATGTGCCGCCGTGGTGTCCGCAAGCAGCTCTCCCTCGCAAAACACGATGGCTCTTGGCGTGTACTCTAACATCAGATGCATGTCGTGGGTAATCATCACGATCGTAAAGCCCTGCGCGTTCAGTTCCTTCAAAAACTCCATAATCTCCGTGTAGTGATGATAGTCCTGCCCCGCCGTCGGCTCATCCAGAATAATCATCTGCGGGCGCTGCACCAGAATACCCGCGATCGTCACGCGCTTTTTCTGTCCGAAGGAAAGCGCCGACACCGGCCATTTGCGAAAATGGTAAAGCCCACAGATTTTCAAGGTTTCCTCCACCCGCTCCTTTCTCTCCTCCGCGCTCATGTTTCCGGCTAAAAGCGCCATCTCCACCTCGTCCCAGATCAAGGGCTTGGAGATCATCTGATTTGGATTCTGCATCACATAGCCGATTCTCTGCGCCCGCTCCTTGATGGTATCGCCCGAAATATCCCTGCCGGAAAGGCAGATCCTGCCCGCCGTTGGCTTCTCAAATCCGCAGATCAGCTTTGCCAGCGTGCTCTTTCCCGCGCCGTTTTTGCCGACGATACTGACCATCTCGCCCTCTCTCACGGAAAAACTCACATCCCTAAGATTGGTTCTCTCCGGCGTATAGCCGAATGTGAGGTTCTCCACACTGAGGAGCACTGGATTCTCTTTTTCTTCTTTCTCGTATCCGTCGTTTGCCAGATACCAGCTTAACACCCTTTCTTTCTGCTCTGTGGATAGCCGCAGACTACCCACATGCTGGGGCTCGATCTCCTTCGTGACAGGGACGCCCGCATAGCGCAGCGCCGTCAGATAGAGCGGTTCCCGGATGCCGTGCTCCAACAGCATCTTCCCGGTCAGAAAATCTTTGGTGGGCATATCCGCCACAACCCTGCCCTCATCCATCAGCACGATACGGTCCACTCTGCGCCAGAGCACATCTTCCAGACGGTGCTCAATGATAATCACAGCCGCCCCGGTGCGCTCCTGTATGTGGTCAATCAGCTCTATGGTCGCCCTGCCCGCCGCCGGATCCAAGTTTGCCAGCGGCTCATCAAAGAGGAGCGCCTGCACGTTCTCCACCATGACGCCCGCCAGACTGACCCGCTGCTTCTGTCCGCCGGAAAGCTCGTGGGGCGCGTACTCCAGATGGTGGTCGATATCTACTAACTTCGCCACCTCCCGCACCGTCTCCTTCATGTCGTCCTGCGGCACACAGTCGTTTTCCAGCGCAAAGGCAATGTCCTCTCCCACCGTCAGCCCGATAAACTGCCCGTCCGTATCCTGCAAAACCGTTCCCACAATCTGGCTCAGCTCAAAAATGCTCTCCTTCGCCGGGTCTTTTCCGCCCACCAGAAGCGATCCCGTGCTCTCTCCCGGGTAGGCATAGGGAATCAGTCCGTTGATACAGCTCCCAACGGTGCTTTTGCCGCTGCCGGACGCGCCCGCAATCAGCACTTTTTCTCCCGGGTAAATGTCCAGATTGATGTGATAAAGCGTGGGACTGGCCTGCGCCAGATACTGAAATCCGTAATCCTTAAAAGAAATGATAGGCTCCGCCATGTCGTTTCTCCTTATTGTATTTTGTTCGCTTCGTATGCCTTCCTTCTCACTTACATGTATAAGCAGATCGAGATGCTTCGCAGGACTTCCTTCTCTGCTTATACGTATAAGCAGATCGAGATGCTTCGCATCTCTCACTCGCGTTGCTCGCCGTAAGTCCTACGCCGCACGCAATCATGCAAGCATGATGCCTGCTTCGCAGGACTTCCTTCTCTGCTTATACGCGCAAACAGATTCGAGGGAAGTTCCCCCGAATCTGTCTTAATTTTCCTCTTAGTCCTCTTTCTCCAGAGACCCCTTCTTCACCACGGTCTTGGCATAGCCGAGCAGCAGCAGGGTTCCCACTACGCCGGTGGTAATGATATTTGCTACCGCAGCCATCAGTCCCTGTGCAAACAGCTTTTCGACCGGCTCCGCATAGATCAGAATATCCAGCACGGGCGCCACCAGTCCCCACGCCAGAACATGCGCGATCACCTGCGCCACATTGAAGCGGATCAGCTTCTTGCTGTCAATCCCTTCTTCCACGTTCATCTTCATAGTTAAAAGACCGATCACCAGTCCTACAAATGCGGAAGCGATAATCCAGCTCCACCATGGACCGTAACTCGTCGCGTCGATCAGCGTATGACCGATAAAGCCGATGACAACGCCCGCAATGGGTCCGAAGAGTGTGGCAAACACCGCCTCGATCGCATACTGTAAGCTGATGTTCGTGTTCGGCACGGGCGACGGAATCGCAACCTTACCGAGAACGAAGAACAGTGCCGCGCCGATACCGATCGCAACGACGCTCTTTACAGATAACTTTTTCATAAAAAGTCCTCCCTCGTATGTATTTTATTGGTTTTCAAACCCTCTCTATTATAGTCTGTAATATGACGGAATGTCAACCGCCCGTCAAATTCATGCAAGCATGATTTGACGAACAGATGCGGTCTGGCTGAACTAGTTTTTGAAGCTGTGGATCGGCGCGGGGATCCGTCCCCCGCGGTTCACAAACGCCTCGCAGGAAAACCCGTTTACCGGCATCACCGGCGCATAGCCGAACAGCCCGCCAAACTCCACCTTCTCCCCGACGCCCTTGCCGATGGCAGGGATAATACGTACTGCCGTGGTCTTCTGGTTCACCATGCCGATCGCCATCTCGTCCGCAATGATGCCCGCAATCGTCGTGTTGGGCGTATCGCCGGGAATCGCCAGCATGTCAAGCCCCACGGAGCAGACGCAGGTCATGGCCTCCAGTTTCTCTATGGTGAGCGCACCCGCCGTCACCGCATCGATCATGCCTTGATCCTCGCTGACGGGGATAAACGCGCCGCTCAGGCCTCCCACATAGGAGGACGCCATCACGCCGCCCTTTTTCACCTGATCGTTTAAAAGCGCAAGCGCCGCCGTCGTTCCCGGCGCACCCGCATATTCCAGTCCGATCTCGCACAGAATATCTGCCACGCTGTCGCCGATCGCCGGCGTGGGCGCAAGGGACAAATCCACGATACCGAAGGGAATGTGTAACATCCGGGACGCCTCCTGCGCCACAAGCTGCCCCACCCGCGTCACTTTGAAAGCGGTCTTTTTGATTGTCTCGCAGAGCACCTCAAAATTCTCGCCCCGCACCCGCTGCAGGGCTGTCTTGACCACGCCCGGGCCGCTGACGCCCACATTGATCACCGCGTCCGCCTCGGTCACGCCGTGGAACGCCCCCGCCATAAAGGGATTATCGTCCGGCGCATTGCAGAACACCACCAGTTTCATGCAGTCGGCGCTGTCCTGTTCTTTGCTGATCAGAGCCGTCTCCTTGATGATATCTCCCATCAGCCGCACGGCGTCCATATTGATGCCGGTCTTGGTGGAACCCAGATTCACGGAACTGCAGACCCGCTCCGTGGCGTGCAACGCCTGCGGAATCGAACGGATCAGCATCTCGTCCGCCTTCGTCATGCCCTTTGACACAAGCGCGGAATAACCGCCGATCAGGTTGACCCCTACCGCCTGTGACGCCCGGTCCATGGTTTTTGCCAGCGTCACAAAATCCTCGCTGCCCTTACATGCCGCGCCGCCCACAAGCGCTATCGGCGTGACGGAGATTCTCTTATTGACTATGGGAATGCCGAATTCCTTCTCAATCGCCTCCCCGGTCTTTACCAGATCCTTCGCCGTTTCGGTGATCTTCTCGTAAACCTGTTCGTTTACTCTTTTCAAGTCACCGTCAATACAGTCCAAAAGGCTGATTCCCAACGTGATGGTGCGCACATCCAGATTTTCCTTGGCGATCATTTCATTGGTTTCAGCCACCTCAAATAAATTTATCATGGTTTTTTCTCTCCCCCTAAATCCTGTGCATCTGGTCGAATATCTCTTCTTTCTGGCACTTGATGACAACACCGATCTCCTCGCCGAGCGCGTTCAGTTCGTCCACAATCACCCCGAAATCCTTGTCGGTCTGGTTCGTGTCCACGATCATCATCATGTTAAAGAACCCCTGCACGATGGTCTGGGAGATATCCAGAATATTGATCCTGTTGTCCGCCAGATATGTGCATACCTTCGCAATAATACCCACTGTGTCTTTTCCAACTACCGTGATAATTGTCTTTTTCATAGTCTCCTCTTTTCTTTCCCTTTCTAAGCCGCCTGTTTTCTTTCGCAACAGTTATTTTGTCCCAAAGATCCTGTCTCCGGCATCGCCCACACCGGGACAGATATAGGCATTCTCGTTCAGACAGCGGTCGATATGCCCGATATAAATCTGCACGTCCGGGTGATCCCTCCTCATCCGCTCCACGCCCTCCGGCGCCGCGATAATGCACATAAACTTGATATTTCTGCCCCCGTGCTCCTTGATGAAGCGCACCGCCTGCGACCCGGAACCGCCCGTGGCGAGCATGGGATCCAGCACGATGATGGTCCTCTGGTCAATGGGTTCTGGCAGCTTACAGTAATACTCGTGCGGTTCGTGCGTCTCGGGATCCCTGTACAGTCCGATATGCCCCACCTTGGCGCTCGGCACCAGCGCGAGAATACCGTTTACCATACCAAGCCCCGCGCGCAGAATCGGCACCACCGCCAGTTTCTTTCCCGCAATTCTCGGCGACATGCAGGTCTCAATCGGCGTCTCCACCTCCACATCCTGAAGCGGAAGATCCCTGAGCGCCTCATAGCCCATCAGCATGGCGATCTCCTCGATACATTTCCTGAATTCGTTCGTGCCGGTGCCGATGTCCCTGATCTGCGAAATCTTATGCTGAATTAACGGATGTTCCATCACAAATACATTTTCCATTTTATCCTCCGTCTGTGTCAGAATCTTTTTTCCCTCTCTAATAGATCGTAGCGATTTCTTCGCCGCATGTCAATCACAGATTTGTCTCCGCAAGCATCTTTCTCAGTTCCGCCTCCGAAACCCTGCCCACTAAAGGTTTATAGTCCCCGTGTCACAGGCTCCATAGACAGCATCCAGTTCCTCAATTCATTCCTTCCTCTTTCAAACGCAAAGAAACACCCCCGATCGCCACAGCCTGCAAGCATGGAAGCCGTCATCGCCGCCGTCAGTAAAGTAGCCAACATTTTTGGATCAAAAAAAGGACCGCAAAAGCGATCCCTTCCTACCCTGTATAACCGATATCACACATTCCCTACCGCACCTCAATCACTTCCGACACCACATCCCGCTTCGCCACATAGAGCGGAAAATCATTGCCGTTATAATCCGTGTCCGACATGGTGACCTCCACACGCACCGACTCGTAGGCAAGCTCCGGCAGATTGTTTTCCTTGCTCAGGTGCCCTAGCACAATCGCCTGCATATTGTCATGCAGAAGGCGGCTTAAAAGCTTTCCCGCCGTCTCATTAGACAGATGCCCTCTCTCCCCCAGAATCCGCTGCTTCAGATAATAGGGGTAAGGACCTACCTGCAGCATGTGCACGTCGTGGTTTGCTTCCAGATACAGAAGGTCAAGATTCCTCAGACACTCCACGGTATAGTCCGTATAGCAACCCAGATCCGTGAGAATCCCGATCCGCCGCCCGTCGTGATCGATGCGGTACGCCACGGGATCCGCCGCGTCATGGGACGTGCGCACGGGATAGAGCGAGATATCCTTGATGATGCACCTCTCATCGGGCGTGACAACCCGAAAAAGGGAGTCGTCGATCCGCCCGAGGGAGGACATCTGTCTGATGGCTTCCAGCGTTCCGCGCGTCGCGTAGACGGGCACCCCGTATTTTCTGGAAAGCACCCCCAGCCCGCTTATATGATCGGCGTGCTCATGGGTGATGCAGATCGCGTCGATATCCTTCATGGTCAGCCCCAGTTCGGCAAGCCCGGCTTCCGTCCGTTTGCCGCTGATTCCCACATCCATCAGAAGATGGGTGGTATCGCTGCCCACATAGACGCAGTTTCCGCTGCTGCCGCTGGCAATACTGCATAGTCTCATAATTATGTAAACCTTCCGCAGCTACAGACCTCTCTCATAGCCGCCCTTCTTTTTCCTTATTTTTTCCAGTAAATCTCGATCACATCGCCGCTCTTGATGCTCTCCATATACTGTGCGCCCCTGCCGTTTAAGTTGGTTACAATGCCGCTGCCCTCGGGCTTTGACAGGTCGAAGTCAATATGCTCAAACACATCCACAAACACATAATTTTTCTTGCCGGTCAGCTTGATCTGTTCGCCGTTCACGGTCACGATCATGGAAACGGGTACATTCTTGTTCAGAATCTCTTCCCTGCGCTTTTCTTCCTCCGCCTTCGCACGGGCAGCCGCCTCCTCCTTCGCTCTCGCTTTTGCCTTCGCTTCCTCCTCGGCGCGCTTCACACCGGGACCCATCACAATTCTGGCGCCTTTCGGCTTCTGCTCTGCTATCGCCTTGCCATGCTCCGCCGTTCCCGCCGCATCACCTGCAGGCTGGCTCTCCGCGTCGTTTTCGGATGCAGCCGCATTTTCCGCTCCATCCGCTGCCCCGTTTCCTGCCTTGTCCACCACAGAGACATTCTTCGCCATGGAGAATCCCGCCGTTCCCGCCGGTCTGTCCGACTGCTCCGCCTCCGTCTGGTCATCCGTCCGGGTCTGCTCGTAGAACTCCACATCGGATAACTGCAGCTCCTCCATTGTCCAGATCACCGAAAAGTTCTCATACACCTTCGTATCCATATCCGCGATCTTATTGTTGACATAGATATTCATGTTCCAGTCGATCACCACATCCATGAACTCAGAAATCTGGCGCACCGTATAGTAGCCGAGAATCTCGATCTCGTCGTTTTCCTGAATCTCATAGTACCCGGACTGCAGCTCCCCGTTGACACTGGCGAACTTGGGCAGATCCACCTTTTTCTCATTCACCTCAACCCACATCTTGGAACCAAACTCCGGCAGTTGTCCGAGGGTCATCTGCGCCGGCTCCCCGGCAGTCGATTCCACCACGCGTATCTGGTCGTTGGCGTGAATCTGGGTGTAGATATCCGCCTCGTTGCCGTTGACGGTAATCCGCGCCGCCTCCCCGAAATCTCCTCTGGCAATACGGGGTTTCCCGTTCACCGTAAAGTTCAGTTCCTTTCCGCGCTTCGGGAACAGTCCGTCGCTGGCAAACTCCGCCTGCATCGCCGCGTCCACCACAGCCGCCTTGCTGTTATCATAAATCTTGACACGCTGGTCATTGAAATAGACAAAGATAAAGTTATTGCTCTGCTCGTAAAAGCTTAAGCAGATACCGATGGGCGTCACCATCAGGGAATCCTTTCTGGCGTCCTCCTCCAGAAACTCTATGCCCATCATCACTTCCTCACCTCTGACCGCCACACGCTCGTTCTGAAGCTCCAGCTTCGCCGCCAGAGCCTGCGTGTAACCCGGCAGCCTGCCACCGCCGCCCACCACGAACACGGCGCTGACAGATTTATCGCCGTTGAGCTCCTTAATTTTGGCTGCCACCTGACTTGTCATGTTCTCGATCACATCAGACACCACGCGCTCCACTTCCTCTTTGGTGATGGTCTGCTTCAGCCCCATGATATCCTTATACTCGATCACATCCTTCACGCCGGTATCCCGCTTGATCTGCTCCGCCGTGGCAAAGTCCACCAGACAGTGCTTCGCCACCACTTCCGTGAGGGAATCGCCCGCAATGGGAATCATGCCGTAAGCGATGATACTGCCGTCCCTCGTGACGGAAATATCGGAAGTGCCCGCGCCCACATCCACCAGCGCAATATTTAACATGCGGTACATCTCCGGGATCGCCACCTGAATCGCTGCAATCGGTTCCAGCGTCAGGTTCACCACCTCAAGCCCCGCAACGGACACCGCCTTGTAGAGACCGTCCACCACGTCCTCCGGCAGGAAGGTGGCGATCAGATCCGCACCGATGGTCTTTGCCTTGTGTCCCTCCAGATTTCCTATCGTGTAGCCGTTCATATAATAGCGCACAATAGAATATCCCACGCAGTAGAACTTCATATCCATGTCGTTCTTTTCCAGAAATTCCTGATACGCCCTCTCCACGCCCATGGAATCCAGCGCGTAAATATCTTCTCCCGTGATTTCCCGCTCGTTCTCCATCTCCTGATCGACACGCAGCGTCACCGTCTGCAGCACACGGCCTGCCGCCGCGATACAGACGTCCTTGAGCGTTCTGCCGATCCGTTCCTCCAGCTCCGCCTTGACCTCCTTTATGGTGCCGCCCACCTTATAAATATCATGGATCTGCCCGTCCAGCATGGCTCTCGTCCCATGCTCTCTGATGCTCTGCGTCACCACATGGAATTTGCCGCCCGTGCGGTATCCTACCGTACCCACGATGCTCCTTGTCCCGATATCCAGACCAAACACTAACTGTCCCGGAAATTTCATTGCTTCTGCCACTGGTATTCCCCCAATTCTTTCTCTATTTGTGTATAAACTTCTTCAAGTGTCCCGTTATTCTCTATCACCACATCACAGTGCGTCCGAAAATCCTGTTCCGAAAGCTGACTCTTAAAAATGGAATCTATTTTCTCGTCTGTATAACCGCGGCTCTCTCTCAGCCTCCGCCTCCGGATGGATTCCTCCGAGCAGATATACCACAGCTCGTCCACAATCTCCCCGTAGCCTTCCTCGATCAGAAGCGCCGCCTCTATAAACAGCAGCGACAGCTTTCCCGCCGCCCGCTCTTTTTCAATCTGATGCAGCAGATACGCCTTCACCGCAGGATGCACGATCCCGTTCACCTTCTGCAGCAGCCCGCTGTCCCCGAAAATCCGCGCCGCCATCTTCCCCTTGTCAATCCTGCCCGACGCATCCAGAATTTCCGTTCCCAGAAGGGCTGTCAATGGCTCGTAACACGCCTCTCCCGGCTCCTCCAGACGATGCGCTGTCTGATCTGCCATGATGACACGGCAGCCGGGACGTTTGTCCAGCCAGTCGAGAACAGCCGACTTCCCCGCGCCCACGCCGCCCGTAACTCCGATTACTTTCATATGGTTAATTAGAAGTTCTTCCCGCATTGTTATTTCGCCTCATACCAGTCTGTTCCCGTGTGCAGATCGATTTCCAGCCGCACGGAAAGTTCCGCCGCCTGCTGCATCTGTTCCGTGAGAATCCGGCGGACCTGTTCTTCCTCCCCCGCCTCCGTCTCAATCAGCAGTTCATCGTGTACCTGCAAAATCAGCCGGGATTTCAGGTTTTCCCTGTGCAGGCTTTCCCACACCCGGATCATGGCGATCTTCATAATGTCCGCCGCCGTCCCCTGAATCGGTGAATTCATTGCCACCCGCTCGCCGAAGGAACGCTGCATGAAATTGTTGGAGGACAGCTCCGGGATCGGGCGTCTGCGCCCGTACATCGTTGTGACATATCCCTTCTCCTTCGCCTCCGCCACCATATGATCCAGAAACCGCTTGACCCCCGGATACGTCTCGAAATACTGCTCAATATATTCTGCCGCCTCTTTCTTGGAGATACTCAGGTCCTGACTTAATCCGAAAGAACTGATGCCGTAGACAATGCCGAAATTGACCGCCTTGGCATTCCGCCTCTGTAAGTCCGTCACCTCCTCAAAAGGGGTGTGGAACACCTTGGAAGCGGTAATTCGGTGAATGTCCTCCTCCATACGGTACGCCTCGATTAACTGCGCATCCTCGGACATATGCGCCAGAATCCGCAGCTCGATCTGGGAGTAATCCGCATCCATGAAAAGATACCCGTCTTTTGGCACAAACACTTTCCGGATCCGCCGTCCCAGCTCCATGCGCATGGGGATGTTCTGTAAGTTCGGCTCTGTCGAACTGAGCCGCCCCGTGGCGGTAATGGTCTGGTTAAAAGTGGAATGAATCCTGCCGTCAGAAGCAATACAGCCGGAAAGCCCCTCCGCGTAAGTGGACTTTAATTTCATCAGCCCCCGGTATTCCAGTATGTCAGATACGATCGGATAGTCCGGCGCCAGCTTCTCCAATACATCAGCCGCCGTGGAATATCCCGTCTTTGTCTTTTTGCCGCCCTTGATGCCCATTTTATCAAAAAGGATCTCCGCAAGCTGTTTCGGGGAATTGATATTGAACGTGCAGTCCGCCTGCCTGTAAACCGCCTGCTCCAGTTCGGTGATTCTCCCGGAGAGCGCCTCCCCGTAAGCGCTCAGTTCCGCCGGCTGCACCAGTACCCCGTACCGTTCCATATCATAAAGCACCCGGGAAAGCGGCATCTCAATCTCGTAAAAGAGCCTGTCCATCCCCTGCTCTGTCAGTTTTTCGTCAAGAATACGCGCCGCCGCCAGACAGACATAAGCCTGATAGCAGGCGTACTGCGCAAATTCCTCCGGGTTCTTTTCATAAGCCGCCGCAAAACTGCCTTTCCCGCAGACCTGTGTCCTGTCCGGAATCGTGAGCGACAGATACTCGCCCGCGATATCCTCCGTCTGATAGTCGCTCTTTAACGGATTGATCAGGTACGCCGCAATCAGTATATCAAAGTATTTCCTGTGGCGGTAAGGCTTCAGCACATCCTGCACGCCCGCCTCATCCTGCCACATGCTCTCTTCCCCCGGTTCTTCCATCATATCATAGAGGGCTTTTATATCAAATACGCTTAGTTTACATAACTCATCCCTGTTCCATGCCGCCAGCCGTTCCTTCAGGTAGCTTTCCGTCACCTCTCCCTGACAGGGAATAAACGCCACCTTGTTTTCCTCCGGCGCAAGCGCAATACCCATACAGCCGCCCGCCTCTTTCCCGTCCCGGAAAACCGCAAGCCCGATCCTGCGACCACGCTCCTCGCCTTCCCGCTTTTCCCCGCAGGAATGAAAAAGCGCTTCCACATCCGCCTTTTCTGTCACGGTCTGAAAATAAGTCTCCTGCCTGTTTGACACCGACACATCCTTGGAAAAGCGGGACAGGATATTCTTAAACTCCAGTTTCTTACACAGCACATAGGCTTCCTCGGTATAGAAATCACCGATCTTCGCCTTTTCAAAATCAAAAGCAATCTCCGCATCCACGTTGATGGTCGCCAGCACCTTGCTCAAATCCGCCAGATCCCGGTTCGCAATCAAAGATTCCCGGATCGACTTTTTAGAAATCTCCTTCACATGGGCATAAATATTTTCCAATGACCCATAGGTGACCATCAGCTCTGTGGCTGTCTTTTCCCCCACCTTCGGCACCCCGGGAATGTTGTCAGCCGTATCCCCCATCAGCGCCTTTAAGTCGATAAACTGGATCGGATTGACCTGATAAGCCGCTTCCACATCCTTCGCGTAATAATCTTCCACCTGTGTCCTGCCGCCCTTGGTCTTGGGAATGCGGATGCGGATATGGTCCGTCGCCACCTGCAGCAGATCCCTGTCCCCCGACACGAGCGAGACTTCCATCCCTTCCCGCTCCGCGCGCTTGGCAATCGTGCCCAGAATGTCATCCGCCTCCAGACCCGCCTGCTCCACCACGCAGATTCCCATGGAAAGAAGCAGTTCCTTCATCACCGGCACCTGCTCCCGGAGCTCCGTGGGCATAGGTTTTCTCGTGCCCTTGTACTCCTTGTAGATCTCGTGCCGGAACGTGGGCGCGTGGACGTCAAAAGCCACAGCCAGATAATCCGCCTGCTCCTCCTCCAGAATCTTAAACATAATATTTAAAAAGCCAAAAATCGCGTTCGTGTGGAGTCCCTGCCCGTTGGTCAGATCCGGCACCCCGTAAAACGCCCTGTTCAATATGCTGTGTCCATCTATCAAAACCAGTTTCAAAGCCATCTGTTTCAAAGCCTCACTCTTTGCATTCACAATTTCCCGGCCCCCCCCCCGCGCTTCCGGGGCAGTACACGCCACATGCCACAATGCTTCACCGCCTGCAGCGCCTTCAGACCGATACAATAACTAACACCGCAATAATCACCACCACAACGGCAGCCTCCAGCACGAAAAGAATCCGGCGCAGGGCGCGATTGACACGAATCTTGTCGTCCGCGTCTTCCAGTTTCCATGTAAGCGCCTTCTGCAGATTAAAATTGTTGCCCTTCTCGAGCTGTTCCAGACCCTCGGCAACCAGAAACTGGATGGACAGCTCTTCCATACATTCCGGGCAGTCCTCGATATGTTCCACAAACTCCGCAAGACCCCTTCCGTCCAGTTCATCATCTAGGAAGGACGGTATTTTTTTCTCTGCCTCTTTACAGTTCATTCCCCGCCCACGCCTTTCTGGCATCTGCTTCTTTTCACTCTGCCCATACAGATTTTATTATATACCATTGTCGGTATATTTAAAAGAGGTTTTTCATAACATAACCAGTCGCTGCATGTGCGCCAGACGCAAACAGAAGGATACCGGGTTCACCGGCATCCTTCTGCCATATGTTCGTTTCCTCTGATTTTATGAAGCCGGTTCTGCCGGTGCCGGAGCTGATTCCTGCGCTGCCTCAGCCGCCCCATCCGCCGTTTCCGCAGGCGCCGCCTCCGGCGTAGGTTCCGCCTCTGGCACAGGTTCCGCCGGCGGTGCAGCCACAGCCGCAATACCGTTGCCGTCTACCGTGTAGTCCGTGCCGTCCACATTTACCGTCACGTTTCTCTGCAGCGCACCCGTCGCCGGGTCGTAATAATATACGTTGCCGTCGGGTCTGGTCACCAGTCCCCTCTGCATCACCGCATTCTCGTCGAAGTAATAATCCTGCCCCTCGATCGTCACATCCTCACGAAGCGCATGTCCGTCCTTTGTGGCGAGGAAATATCTGCCCGTCTCGTCCTCGAACCAGCAGCCCTTCTGCACAAAGCCGTTCTCGTCCAGATGATACTTCTTATCTTCCCAGTTCGCCCAGCAGTTACGCTGCATCCGATATCCCGCATAAAACACCGTCTGGTCGCCGCGGGGCGCAAAACCGTCCGCCACGATCAGGGACGCATAATCCTTAAACTGATAATTCATATCCACTCTGGTAGGAATCCCCGCCACCTTGCCGTGGGACGTATTCTGCCAGAACGCCGCGCCGCCGTCATACTCGAGGGCGTCCGCATACTGCGCAATCCACTTGTCATAGCCGATATTGCCGATCTTATCCCGGAACATATTCCGGCTGGAATACACCACCGGGTAGTAACCGTTCGCCTCAATGATCGAGCAGAACGCGTTGATCAGTTCCTGCAGTTGTGCCTGCGACATATTTTTGTGACAGGGCGCCTCCACATCAAAAACCACCGGGTAGTTTACCGTATAATTGCCGATCCACTGTATGAGCTGGTTCGCCTCGGCTCTCGCCTGCTCCGCGTTCGCCGCGTAGGAATACAGATACACGCCCGTTCTGAGCCCCGCCGCGTTCGCACCGCGCATATTCGCGTCAAAGTAAGGGTCAACGCCCGAGTTCGTGCTGCCCGCCTTGACAAAGACAAAGGATACCCCCGAAGAAGGCACCTGACTCCAGTCAATACCCAGATTGTGCTTGGACACGTCAATCCCTCTGGCAATGGAACTGCCCGCTCCCACAGCCTCCGCCTTCAGCCCCGGCGTAAGTGTCAGCACACCCGCCAGACAAAGCGCCGCCGCCTGCCTGATTCCTCTGCGGCATCTATGTAATACTGTTCTATTTGATTTTATCATTTGTACTTTTTATCCGGCTGCTCCGCTCCAGATATTTCCCTTTCGTTTTTTACAATCCCGTTTTCTTTCGTTTCTTTTTCAAGGACTGCTCCTCCACGCGCAATTTTGTAACAATTATGTTGCGTTTTATTACAATTTGTCACATTTTGTAACAATCCTTAACAACTATAACATGTTTCGTTTGGATTGTATAGGGATATTTGCGAAATATTGGTGGGAATTTCTGGAATATGGAACCGTGCATCTTTCTCCTAACTGCGAAGGATCTCCAGCCGCCGCCGAAACATTTCCCGACGGTCAGCGTTTCCTCCAAACCACCAGTCCTCGATTTCCTCCACTTGGTTTAACCCGATCTGCCGCACCGACTCTAACGCCGCCGCCTGATCACCGTCCTTCAAAAGATAGAACCCGTCCGCTTCCCTGCCCCATGCCCATGCTGTTTAAAATCTCCTCGGCATATTTTCTGTCAAGGGTAAGCACACGCGTGGCACACCAATAGTAAAAATTGGTCACATTATCCACTCTTCGGTCTAACTCGTCCGTCTCCTCCAAATATAAATTGCTGGGCATAAAGCGAGCCTCATAGATCTCGCATTCTCCCTGCAATGTGATGGATGCCGCCAATGTTTCCCCGTGCAAAATCTCATAAGTCATAATCGCATACTCTGCCTTTTAACCTTCTGTTTACCGTTAAAAATATTATCGCCTCTCACCCCAGAAATGTCAACTGCGCGAGCCCTCACAAATAATCGACAACGACGACGTTTCCTAAAATAAAGTGAAATACCCCGCGGAAATAAAGAAAACTGCGAAATCACTCCCGCAGCTTCCTTTCACGTATGAACAGGGTTCCATACGTGTTCCCCTTTTACAGGTTACATAATATCACATTTTTCGTGGCTTGACTAGTGTATGTCATCGCGCAACTACCGCGCATTCATCGCGTAATTGCAATATTCATTAGTTAACATAACATTTTGTCATCTTCCTAGGCACGGGATGACACCAGACCGACGATCCCCACGATGATCAAAATCGGAAATGCGATATAAACCAATCCCGAAATCAGCAGGATAATCAGAAACAACGGCGCAAATACAAAGCAGACGATAATCTTCGTAATGCCCCATGCTGCGCGGAAAGCAAATACCGCCAGCTTGCCGAATACTGCCAACATTAACATGCAAAATAAGAATGTGATCATTTTCTCTCCTCCTTCAATACCATTGTATCGTCAAACGCGTTTCCTGTCATCCTCTGCGTTCCGGGTCCCCTGTGTCATCTCCCTTCCACGGATTTTTGACACATCCCGCACGCCTATGGCGGCGCAGTATGTTTCCTGCTCTTCGATTTTTTCTAGGAAGCGGCATAGGGAAATTCTTTCGGCTACTGTCATCTTCGTTCTCCCTCCTGCATTTCCGTTCACGACTGTTATAACTATTTTAATAGATGGACTTGATCACATAAACCTTTTTGATTCCTCTTATGGGCAAAAAATCTACGAAAGAAAATAAGAATATCTACTTTCAGAGCAGAGAAAATGCCGGGCTGACAAGAGCACAGGCGAGCGAACTCATCGGCTGTATTTCTGAAAGTAAAATTGAGAAAATAGAAAACGGCACGACCTCTCCCCAGCCGGAAGATGTCGTTCTTATGGCTGAGGCATATAAAAATCCCCGTCTCTGCAATTATTACTGCACCCATGAATGCCGTATCGGGCAGGACTACATCCCGGAAGTGCAGATCAAAGGACTGCCCGAAATCGCTCTCGGCATACTTTCGTCTTTAAACGCGCTGGATAAATGCAAGGAAAGGTTAATTGAAATTACAGAGGATGGGCAGATCACATCAGATGAATACACCGATTTTAAGAAAATTCAGGATCAGCTTGAGAAAATTTCCGTCACGGTGGAATCGTTGAAATTGTGGATCAAAGACAATGAAGTTGGCGAAAAGACAGGGTAAAAGAGGGGCTGAAAACAGCCCCTTCTCCCGGAAGCCACTCCCGCAGCTTCCCTGTCACATATTGCCATTCACCCGCAATAGATCTGAATTGCCTTATCGACAAATGCAGCGGTTCCTTCCCCGCCTGCTTCATCAATGTTTCTGGTAAAATCACCGCCGCCGGAATACATCTTTCCCAGTCCGCTTAATATTTTATCGGAACAGGTATACATATGCTCCGTGATAAAATTCTGTATCCTTTTCACAAGATCCTGCGCCTCAGGCGAGGCAGGGTCTGTATTCCTCATTTCACCTGCCTCCTTGAAAAATAGCATAAAGCGGTCGGCAAGAAGCTTGTCCTCCTCATCTGTCCTGTTTTTTGATTTCTCGGCAAACTCTTTATACTCCGGCGTATTTCCATACAGCTCTTTCGCCTGTTTTGCGTATGCATCGATTTTGCTTTTATCAAAAGCTGAAAAATCCATATAGTTCACTCCCAACATTTTTATTCCAAGCGCAAAATTTATCAGGTTATCCAGATGTTCCTTCTTGAGCGTCAGCAATTCGATCTGCTGCTCTAATGCTTTGCTCCTGTCAAAGTCGGGACTATTCATCATTTCCCTGATATCCTTGAGAGGAAACTCCAGCTCACGAAACAGTAAGATGTGCTGAAGGCGTTCCAGATCCGCATCGTCATACAGTCTGTATCCCGCATCGGTGTATCCCGTCGGATGCAAAAGACCGATCTTGTCATAGTATTGCAGAGTGCGTATACTCACCCCGGCAAGCTTGCTCACTTCGTGTACTGTCCTCATTGGCGTATCCTCCTTTCGCCTGGTAATATCAATATAAACTATTACGTTACGTAGGAGTCAATACTTTTTTCATTATATTTGATTAACCCCGCAATCTCTGTTATAATAACACCCATGATGGCACATAAAACTTACAAAAAAACACTATGTCTTTTTTACATACTGACCCTGCTCCTCTGGAGCGTCTGCTCCGGCGCGTCTTCCGTCTCGGAGATCACAGATGCTGTCTGCGGCAGGCAGGATTATTATGTAAACCATTCATCTGCCATCACTTCTGCGTCCAGACATTTACCCGCCCAGAAATTTCTTTCCGCGCGGGATTCCGGCACCGTGGAAACACTCTCAGCTGCCAGAAAAAACAGCGCAAGAACTCTGTCACGCAACGTAAGACAGATTACGGCGCATCTCTTTCCCGGCAGTCTTTCTGCAGGTCAGCACGCCCTTTCCGGGCTGTTTCTGGCACAAAAGATACCTTCGCATCGTCTTTGCGGTATCATCATCGCAAATTATATCCACAGACAGGACGGGCAAAAATAATCGACCTTTTTCATGCATTTTTCCAATGACATAACACACACAGAACGATTCATTCTGGCACGAAACGTCCTAAAATTGTGCTGCTTTTTGCTGTGCACTTTTTAAGCGTTTTCAATCTGCCTGAATCCATGCAGCATCTGAAATATGAAAATTTGTGAAAAAGGAGATTATATAGATATGAATATAGGAGTTTTATTATTGGTTATCGTGGGCGGTTCCGCTGGTGCGCTGTCAACGCTTTACATTGTCTTTTCTCTCTTCGGCACACTCGGTTTTAAGATTTTCAGAAAAGTAAAATACGGAACTTCTCTCTTCAATTAGAGTGATCTGTAAATAGCGTATCCCCCATAAATAGTTACATATACTATTTATGGGGGATTTTTTTAGGAAACAATTAAGACGCTATACAATCATCGGTGTTCTTCTGCTCTGTTTTCTGCGGTTCACTTATCATGCGCCGCATACGGTCATTTTTCAAGCCCCTACAGCAGATAGTTGTTTTCCCGATTGGCAATCTGAAAACCGATTCATTTAACTTTTCCGTGTCTTACATGAAATACTTACATTTCGCCAGATAAAATTGCTGTTCCTTTTCAAATAATTCTACCAGCTTATCCGAAGACTTCTCTTCCCTGTACACTTTCAATGCATCCAGATATTCATTCCTGTTTGCATCTTCGATCACCACTGGCAAAATTCCATTCTTTAAACACTCCCTGAAAAGAAGCATTCTGCCGGTCCTGCCGTTTCCGTCCTGAAATGGATGAATGCTCTCATATCTTGCATGGAACTCGGCTAAAACGGAGAGATTCATCTCCTGATTATGATACCACTCCAACAATACATCCATTTCCTGTGCAACTTCTTCCGGGCTTACCGTCCGATACATGCCAATCATATTGGGACGTTTTTTATAATCACCGATTGCATACCCGTTGGCACGGTCCTCAAATACGCCGGATTTCAATTCATAGTGAAACTGCTTGATCAATGCCTGCGTTAACGGCTCCGTCAATGTATCCAGCATCCGATTGAACATGAGAAAATGCCCGTTCATCTCCTCGACGTCCTTTGCCCTGTAATAATCGTCAGATTTTGGCAAAATTCCGTGATCAAACAGAGAAGCTGTCTGCTCCTCCGTCAGCGTACTTCCCTCTATCTTATTTGAGTTGTAGGCAAGCAGCCGCTGGGTAAAAGCATAGACGCCGGATCTGTCAAACTTTTCCTTTTCTATTTGAAATCTGTTCAACAGGAACTCCACAAACTCTTCGCTCTGATTTTTCATACACACCGTCCCATTTTTCCAACACAATTTAAAAAATAAGACAGTAAACATATTATGTCTAATGTCTTATTTCTAAAAATCAATGCTGGTGGTGGGACTTGAACCCACACGTGGTTGCCCACAACAGATTTTGAGTCTGCCTCGTCTGCCATTCCGACACACCAGCTCTCATTATACCCGGCTGCATTGGCCGCCTGCCTGAACCGCCATCTGCAACCAAGCTATATCTTACCATAATGCCGGGCTGTTGGCAAGAATTATCCGAAGATTCTATGAGAAAAGCGTTATTTAGTTTTAAAGGCAATTCTACAGGCATCCGGCATCAGCCTGACAGATATTGATAGAATCAAAGAATAAAGCCCAGCAACCACAAAGGTTTGGACCCCCCTCACAAAGGATTTCCAAACCTTTTCACACGCTCTACACCCCCAGCTTCCCATACACCGCAAACCCGTCAAGCGTCGCGAAATAATCCTTCGGCGTCTCCGCTCTTCTGATGAGCTGCACGCTGCCGTCCTCTTTCAGCAAAAGCTCCGCCGACTTCAATTTCCCGTTATAGTTATAACCCATGGCATAACCGTGCGCGCCCGTATCGTGGATCACCAGATAATCCCCTTTCTCGATCTCCGGGAGCATCCGGTCAATGGCGAACTTGTCATTGTTCTCGCAGAGAGACCCGGTCACGTCATACTTGTGGTCACAGGGCGCCTTCTCCTTGCCCAGCACCGTGATGTGATGGTACGCGCCGTACATGGCGGGACGCATAAGGTTCACCGCACAGGCGTCCACACCAATGTACTCCTTGTGGGTGTGTTTCTCGTGAATCGCCTGTGTCACGAGCGCGCCGTAAGGCCCTGTCATAAAGCGCCCCATCTCGGTATAGATCGCGGTATCTCCCATGCCTGCGGGCACAAGCACCTCATCAAAAACCTTATGCACGCCCGCACCGATCTCACGGATATCGTTTGCCGTCTGGTCGGGCTGGTAAGCGATGCCCACACCGCCGGAAAGGTTGATGAAGGAAAGCTGCACGCCCACCTTCTCCTTGATCTGCACCGCCAGCTCAAAGAGCTGTTTCGCAAGCTGCGGATAATACTCGTTGGTCACTGTATTGCTGGCAAGGAACGCGTGAAGCCCGAAACGCTTCACCCCCTTTTCCTTCAAAATGCGATACCCTTCAAAGAGCTGCTTTGGCGTAAACCCATACTTGGAGTCGCCCGGATTGTCCATGATACCGTTGCTCATCTGGAACACGCCGCCGGGGTTGTAGCGGCAGCTCATGGTCTCGGGCAGTTTTCCCAGAATGCCCTCCACAAAATCGATGTGCGTGATGTCGTCCAGATTGATGATGCCGCCCACCTTCGCGCAGTATTCGTACTCCTGCGCCGGAGTATCATTGGACGAAAACATGATATCGTCGCCGCTGATTCCCAGCGCGTTGCTCAGCATCAGCTCCGTCATGGACGAACAGTCACAGCCCGCGCCGTACTCGTGCAGAATCTCCATCAGAAACGGATTCGGACATGCCTTCACCGCGAAGTATTCCTTGAATCCTTTGTTCCACGCAAATGCCTCCTGCACCGCTTTTGCGTTCTCCCGGATGCCCTTCTCGTCATAGATATGGAAAGGCGTGGGATAGGTCTTTACGATCTCCTCTATCTGCTCCTTTGTCACAAAAGGTAATTTACTCATGTCAGCTTTCTCCTCCCGTAATGTTCTCTATCTGCCAGTCAATCGGTTCTGCGCCGTTCTTTTCTAAAAAGGCATTGCACTGGCTGAAATGCCTGCACCCGAAAAATCCTCTGTATGCTGACAACGGACTCGGATGCGGCGCCTTTAAAATCAGATGCTTCGGATTGGTCAGCATCGGAATCTTACTCTGTGCAGGTCGTCCCCAGAGCAGGTACACAATCGGCCGGTCCTGCTCGTTCACCGCACGGATCACCGCATCCGTGAACTCCTCCCAGCCTTTTCCCTGATGGGAATTTGCCTGATGCGCCCGCACAGTCAACACTGTGTTTAAGAGCAGCACCCCCTGATCCGCCCACTTCTGCAAATACCCGTTGTCGGGTATGTAACAGCCCAGATCATCCTGCAGTTCCTTATATATATTTTGCAGGGACGGCGGTATCTCCCTCTGGTCCGGCAGCACCGAAAAACTCATGCCGTGCGCCTGATGCTCATTGTGGTAGGGATCCTGCCCCAGAAGCAGCACCTTCACTTTGTTCAGTGGCGTAAAATGAAAGGCGTTGAAAATATCGTCCGCCAGCGGATACACCACCCGTTTACTGTACTCCTCTTTCACAAACATGTAAAGGTTTTTGTAATAAGGTTTCCGAAATTCACTGTCCAGAGCCTGCGCCCAGTCGTTTGCCAGCATCGCCATTGTGCTTTCTTCCTTTCTCTTTCGCCATAAATTCCTGCCATCGAGCGTAAAAGGGCATAGAACCGCCTTTTTCCTGTTCCTATGCCCCCTTGCATACCTGAATCCACACTATTCAGATTTCATTCTAATCTCACGGAAATGCCTTTCTCCCGCAGATATTTCTTTAAATCCTTTATTTCCATCTCCTTGAAATGAAAGAGGGATGCCGCCAGCGCCGCCTCCGCCTTTCCCTCTGTGAAAGCCTCGTAAAAATGCGCCATGGTCCCCGCGCCGCCGGAAGCAATCACCGGGATCGACACATTCTCCGCAACGGCTCTCGTCAGTTCCAGATCATATCCCGCCTTGGTGCCGTCCCCGTCCATACTGGTCAGAAGAATCTCTCCCGCGCCCAGCTTTTCCGCTTTCATTGCCCATTCCACGGCGTCGATCCCCATATCCACACGGCCGCCGTTCTTGTAGATGGTAAAGCCATTCCCGTCGGCACGCCTTTTCGCGTCGATTGCCACCACCACGCACTGGCTGCCGAATTTATCCGCCGCTTCGCTGATCAGATCAGGATTCATTATCGCCGCCGAATTGACGGAAACCTTATCCGCGCCCTCCCGCAGAATCGCCTTAAAATCATCTACCGTGCGGATGCCGCCGCCCACCGTAAAGGGGATAAACACCTTCTCGGCAACCTTTCTCACCATCTCCACAGCCGTATTTCTCGCGTCGGAGGAAGCCGTGATATCCAGAAAAACCAGCTCGTCCGCTCCCGACCTGTCATAAGCCGCGCCGACCTCAGCCGGATCGCCCGCATCCTTAAAATTGATGAAATTAACGCCCTTGACAACCCTGCCGTTTTTCACATCCAGACAGGGAATAATCCGCTTTGTGTGCATCGCCGCTCCATTTCGTCCTATAGAGAATCGAAGATTCTCTGGAGTTAATTTTCAAAGAAAATTTACTCTTTAGTTCTCAAAAAATTCTGTAATATCTTAAGTCCTGTCTCCGAACTCTTCTCCGGGTGGAACTGACAGGCAAACACATTGTCCCGCTCCACCGAGGCGTGAATCAGCGTTCCATATTCCGTGGCTGCCTTCACGATCTGCGGCTCATCCGCTTTCAGATAATAGGAATGCACAAAGTACACATACGCGCCCTCCGCAATCCCCTGAAACAGCCGTCCCGGATTCGGAAACGTCAGGGAGTTCCAGCCGATATGGGGTATTTTCAGCCCCTCTCCGTCGGGAATGCGCAGAATTTTTCCGGGCAAAATCCCCAGCCCTTCCACACCCGGCGCCTCCTCGCTGCTGTCAAACATCAGCTGCAGTCCGAGACATATCCCCAGAAACGGAGTTTTCTTTTCCACCGTTTCCCTGATCACAGAGACCAGCCCATACCTGTGCAGCTTTTCCATGGCGTCGCCAAAAGCGCCCACACCGGGCAGGATCACATGATCCGCAGAAAGGATTTCTTCCCTGTCTCTTGTCAGCACAGCCTCATGTCCGAGCAGCGTTACCGCCTTCTCCACACTTTTGATATTCCCGGCGTCATAATCGATAAGCGCTACCATCATTCTGCCCCTTCATCCGCATTCTCCGTCTCCAGTCCGTCGATTCTCTCGATAATTTCCTCTTCCTCCGGCAGCACATCCTGTCTGCCCGCCGGAACCTCCTCGCTGTACAACGCGCCGTTTATAACCGCCTGCAGTCTCTGCGAATAGGACACATCATCTTCCGACGCAAGGATCTCCAGCGCATCTGCTTCCGATACGCCGAAATCTGCTGAAAGTCTCTCCAGAATCTGCGCATAAATATCGCTGACCTCACCCACCACATTGTAGGTCTCCGCCTCCGGCAAGATCACCTGATAGCGCTCTACGCCGGTGATCAGTGCATTCAGCGCTTCCAGCCGCATGTCAAGGTTTACATAATTTTCATAAGAAGAAAGTTTACGGTTCATCTGCAAAATCAGATTGCTTCTCTGATAGAGAACCTCATCCTGCTCATTCAGCTCTTTGCCGTACAAAAGATCATACACCTCAGCATAGTCCTGATGATCGTATGCTACCTGCGCCTCTCTCTTCTCCATATAAACGGGCAGGAAAGAAGACAACAGTATGATACACGCCGCAATTGTACCGCAGAATACAAACACCGTTATCACTTTCTTCTTGGAAAGTTTCTTCTCCGGCGGCGCAAGCAGATCTATCTCTTCCGCTTCTTTTTTCTTTTTCTCTTTCTTCTTTTTCTTCTTTGCCTTTTTGCTTTCTTCCTCTTCGCCCTCGGCTGCTTCCTCTCCTTCTTCTCCCTCTTTGCCTTTCTTGCCCTTTTTCTTATCTTTCTTTTTCTTCTTTTTACCCTTCTTATCTTCTTCCTGCAATTCCTCTAAAAGTGCTTTATTCTCGTCGGTAACCGTTCCTGTCTCGCCGTCATTATCCGCCAGAACTTCCGCCGCCACGGGATCTTCATCCTCATCCGCCTCCAGCAGGAAATTCATAAACCTCGCAAAAATTCCGGGTTTCTTCTCTTTCTCTTCTTCTGCTGCCGGTTCCTGCTCTGCCGTTTCTGCCAGAAGCGCCTCCAGTTCATCCCCGGTCTCTTCAACTGCGGCTTCCTCATCGCCGCCCTTCTTCTTTTTCCCGAACAGCTTCTTGCGCTTCTTTTTCTCCTTCTTCGGCTTTCCCCCGCCTTCTCTCTCCGCGATCTCTTCCGGCGTCAGCTCACGGATACTCTCCGCTTCCTTTGCCGCCTCATCATTCTCAAAGAAATCAAAGCTGCCGTCCCCGTTGTCGTCCGCGCCTTCCAGCATCGCCAGTATATCGTCATCCGGCGAAACACCCTGATCAGCCCCTTCCAACAGATCATTAATTTCAGACAGGGCTTCATCGTGATCCATCCCGGACAGCAGCGAAGAAAGATCCTCATCGCTCTCTCCCGATTCTTCCAGCGCAAAGTCATCCGCCGCGCCTTCCTCAGCAGATAAGTCACCGCTCAAAAGACGGTCGATATCCTCCTCAGACATCATCCCATCCATTTCGCTATCCGCAACTTCCGATTCTTCCAGAGACAGATCATCCAGTGACATCCCACCGTCGTCGCTCTCACCCAGTTCAAGACCGTCCAGCGACAGATCATCCATCGCCATATCGTCGCCGCCGCTCTCGCCCAGATCCAATCCGTCCAGTGACAAATCATCCATCGCCATGTCGTCGCCGCCGCTCTCACCCAGATCAAGGCTGTCCAGTGACAAATCATCTATTGCCATGTCGTCACCGCCGCTCTCACCCAGATCCAATCCGTCCAGTGACAGGTCATCCATCGCCATATCGTCACCGCCGCTCTCACCCAGATCCAATCCGTCCAGTGACAAATCATCTATTGCCATATCGTCGCCGCCACTCTCGCCCAGATCAAGGCTGTCCAGTGACAGGTCATCCATCGCCATATCGTCACCGCCGCTCTCGCCCAGATCCAATCCGTCCAGTGACAGGTCATCCATCGCCATATCGTCACCGCCGCTCTCACCCAGATCAAGACCATCCAGCGACAGATCATCCATTTCTTCTGACATGCTTTCGCCTGCGTCTGTCTCTTCCATGGCAAACCCATCTGGCAACGCGTTTTCTTCCAGACCTGTGCCGTCCGACGGCAGCCCTTCTTCCCCGGAAACGGTATCCTCCGCAACAGCATTATGCTCGTTCATAAATGCGAGCATAGCCTCCATATCCTCCGCCTCGGAATTGCCCTGCTCCTGCGATTCTTCCTCCGCACCGCCGAGAGAACCCATAGATACCAGCATTTCCTCTATCTCCTGAGAAGACATGGCTTTTCCGCCATCCGCAGCGGATGCCGGGTTATCTCCCCCGTCCATCCCGGATGCCGCCTCTTCCTCTCCGTCCGATTTTCCGCCTCCCAGTATGGAATCTAATAAACTGTCTAAATACTCTTCACTCGAACTCATAGTTTCTCCCCATTTGTAACTATTCATTAAACGCATAGTTACACACATTAATTTATGTCACACTACCTCACATTTTATCACATCTTATTCTATTTAACAAATCCCTTTTCCAAAATCGAGCGCCCACGCGCCCGGTTCAGAGAATGCTCCATATTCTCCCTCAATGTTTCACGCTGTCGCAATTTCCTAATAAGCCCAGAAAATCGACAGGATTCTCCGCAATCCCCCTGCTCCTGTCCGCAATTTCCTCTCCCACCTGATAAAGACGGGGATGCACGCGATATAAAAAGGCTTTCTGACTGTAATACGCCATTTTCTCAAAGGGGAAACGAATGATGCCGGGATAACTCATGCCCGCCCCCAGTTCCAGCACACACAACTTCCTATTCACGGTACCCTGCAGCCATTTCGTGTAGACATTCCACTGATCCAGATATCCCTCCTGCGCATACCGTGCCACACCAATCTGATTAAAGCGCAGTTTCCCGCCGCACTTCGCACAGACCGGCTCTTCCAGATCGGACAAAGACAGTTCTCCTCTGTAATACCGCAAAACAGCCTCATAGGTATCCTTCGGTATCTCTGACAATTCCCCCGCACAATTTTGATCACACTGCATCCTGCGGAAACCGCCGCATGGCGTCACCAGTCTGTCTTCATCCAGCCCTGCCCCGTACAGATAATCGTCTATACAGAGGGAAACCACAAAATAATTTTTGTCTGTCAGAAGCGCCCTCAATGACTGATAGGCACGATCCCATCTCTCTTCCCGAACCCGGCTCAAAATCATCTTCTGTAAAAAGGGCACAATCCAGACGTAACGCTCCCTGTCCCCGATCTCCCGGTCAATCTCCCGGTATCTGTCATCCTGCACAAGCGCGCCCCAGCCATACTGGAATCCTTCTCCCAGCCCCACAAGTACAAGTTCCGCATCCTTGATCTTTTCCCTTATTTCCTGTAATATTGGCTCCATCTTTTCATTCCTTTGCACAGAAAAAAGAAAGACCGGGAATTTCCCGGTCTTTACCTTTTGATATGTCCTGCTTACCTATTTGCCAAGACCAGTTCATCAACCACACGTACCAGATTGCCGATTTCCGGCTTGGAAAGCTGCGCGTTTGCTCCGAGCGCCTCTCCCTTTCTCTTCATATCGTCATTGACCAGAGAGGAGAAAATAACGATCGGAATATTTTTCGTCTCATCATCCGACTTCACCAGTTTCGTCAGTCTGTGACCGTCCATAATCGGCATCTCAATATCAGTGATAATACACTGTACATGCTCCCTGAGCGTACCCTCTTTCTTGCACTCCTGAATCACATCATAAGCCTGCTGTCCGTTCTCTGTATGAATCAGATTCACATAGCCCGCCTTATGTAAGGAGTCTACAATCAGTTTATTCAGAAGCGGGGAATCCTCCGCAATCAGAATCGGCACATCAATCCTGTGTCTCTCACCCAGTTCTTCAATATCCGCAACCTTAAGACCTGTCTCGGGATTGATATCCGTCACAATCTTCTCAAAGTCAAGAATAATAATCAGCCTGTCATCAAATTTGATGATACCCGTCGATACGCCGTCTTCTGATGTGGATATCGTCGTGCCCGGTTTAATGATCTCTCTCCATGACACACGATGGATACCAACCACAGAATCCACATGAAATGCGATATCCAGCTTATTAAAGTTCGTGACGATAAAAAGCCCGCCCGGTTCAGATACGCCTCGCTGCAAGCAGTTCTTCAGGTCAATCGCTGTTATCATCACATCACGCGGCATAAAAATGCCCTCAACACTCGGATGCGCATTCGGTACGGGCGTCACTTCCTGATAATTAATGATTTCCTTGATCTTCGCCACATTGATACCGTAAGCATTTCCGTCCAGCTTAAATTCAAGTACCTCCAGCTCATTTGTTCCATTTTCAAGCAGAATCTTTGTATCCATGCAATCCACCTCACGTTATATATTTAGAAAATACCTTCGCATCTTTCCGATTGCTCATTCATTTCCCTTAAATGTAAACAAATTTAGCCGCAATCTCAGATTTATCTTATTATATCACAAATATTCTAAAAAAAAAACACTAATTACAATTTTTTGTAAATAGTGTTGATAAACTTGAAACATACCCTCAAAACCAAATACTGAATCTCCTTTTTTTCTATCCGTTTATCATCCCG